>DASYHC010000015.1:0-44287 GCA_035998995.1 Allobosea sp. | reverse complement strand
CTGCTCACGCCGTCCAGGGCATCGACCAAGTCTTGACGTTTGTGAAGGACTTCATGGCTTCGACGACGCCCTCCTTGTAGCCGAGGCCGGAGTCCTTGATGCCGCCGAAGGGGGACATCTCGATGCGGTAGCCGGGAACCTCCCAGAGGTTGACCGTACCGACCTCCAGCTCGGCGACGAAGCGCTGGATGTAGTCGTAGCGGTTGGTGCAGATGCCGGAGGACAGGCCGTAAGCTGTCGAATTCGAGATGCGGATCACCTCGGCGATGTCGTCGGGCACCCGGATGATCGGGATGACCGGGCCGAAGGTCTCCTCGTGCACGAGCTCGCAGGTATAGGGGATGCGGTCGACCACGGTCGGGTGGAACAGCGCCCCTTCCGCCCGCTTGCCGTGGAGCACTTCAGCGCCCTTGGTCACGGCATCGTCGACGCGGGCCTGGAAGAGCGCAGCCGAGCGGGCGTTGATGACCGTGCCGACATCGGTCGCCGGGTCCATCGGGTCGCCGCATCTGAGCGTCCTGGCCTTCTCGACCACCAGCTTCGAGAACGCGTCGGCGACGCTCTCGACCACCAGGATGCGCTTCACCGCGGTGCAGCGCTGGCCGGAGTTCTTGGTTGCGCCGGCAACCGCGAGCTCGGCCGCCTTGTCGAGATCGGCATCCTCCATGACGATCAGCGGGTCGTTGCCGCCGAGCTCGAGCACAATGCGCTTGTAGCCGGCGGTCGCGGCGATGTGCTTGCCGACCCGGACCGAGCCGGTGAAGGTCACCAGATCCGCATCGGGATCGGTGATCATCGCATCGCCCATGGTCGAGGGATTGCCGGTGACGACCGAAAGCATCTCCGGCGGCAGGCCGGCTTCGTAGAGCACGTCGGCCAGGGCCAGCGCCGTCAGCGGCGTCAGCTCGGTCGGCTTCAGCACGAGGCGGTTATTGGTCGCGATCGCCGGTGCCAGCTTGTGGCTGACCATGTTGAGCGGGTGGTTGAACGGCGTGATCGCCGAGATCACCCCGAGCAGCGGCTGGCGCGTCGTGAAGATCTTGCGGGCCTTGCCGTTCGGCGAGATGTCGCAGGAGAACATCTCGCCATCGTCCTTGATGGTGAGCTGGGCCGCGAAGGACCAGACGTCATAGGCGCGGCTGGCCTCGTAGAGCGAGTCCTTCCAGCACAGGCCGGCCTCGGCGGTGATCAGCCGGGCGAACTCTTCCTTGCGGGCGAACAGCAGCTCGGCGGTCTTCTGCAGGATGCGCTGGCGCTCATAGCGGGAGAGCGTCGGCTTGAACGCCTTCGCCTGCCTGAAGGCCTCGCGGACATGCTCGGGCCTTGCCGCCGGGATCAGCCCGACCACGCTGTCGTCATAGGGGTTTCTGACCTCGACCATGTCGTCGGTCGAGACGAGCTTGCCGGCGATGCGCATCGCCTCGCGCCGCACCGGCGGCTTCACGGTCGCGTTCATCTCAGTTCACCAGGTTGAGGGCGACGTCGAAGACGTCGAAATTGCGCAGGGTCCGGCCTTGCGGCACCGCGATCGGCCGGTTGGCGATCATCGGCACGCGCTGCTCGGTGATGCCGCCATGCGAGCGCAAGGGCTCGGTCAGGCCGGAGAGGTCGTGCCGGTCGGGCGAGGTGCCGATCACCTTCTGCCGGGTCGAGATCACGACGACGTCGCCGATCCGGTCGGCCGGCAGCTCGAAGCGCTCGCAGGCCTCGGCGGCGGTGACCGCCAGCGCGATGCCGTCGAGACCGGAGATGCGGGCGGCGACCTCCTCCTGGCTGGCGCCATCGGGCAGGTAGACCGTGGCGAAGGAGCCGAGCGCGCCATGGTGGACGACATAGGGGTCGGTGATCGGCAGGATCACCCGCATCGTGCCCTTGCCATACCACTCGTCCATCAGGCTCTGCAGATAGACGACATCCGGCTCGCCGTTGGCCAGATGCTTGTCGTTCATGCCGTGGTCGGCGGTGATCACCAGCGTGCAGCCGAGCGCGTCGAGCCTGCCGACGTAAGTATCGAACATGGCGTAGAAGCTGTCCGCCATCTCAGACCCCGGCGCCGCCTTGTGCTGCACATAGTCGGTGGTCGAGAGATACATCAGGTCCGGCTTGAAGCCCTCCAGCAGCTTGACGCCGGCGGCGAAGACGAACTCCGAGAGGTCGGCCGAATAGACAGACGGCACCGGCAGGCCGACGAAGCCGAGGACGTCGTCGATGCCGTTCTCGCTCCGGTTGGCCTTGTCGGCCTTCTCGGAAGAGAAGGCGATCGCGGTGCCCGCCGAGAAGTCGAGGCCCTTGCCGAGCAGGGTCCTGAGCTTGTCCTTGGCGGTGACCATCGCGACCTTGAGGCCGGCCTGCTGGAAGGCGGCGAGGATGGTCGGGGCGCGCAGGAAGCGGGCATCGTTCATCATCACCTCTTCCCTGGCCTCGCGGTCATAGAAGAAGTTGCCGGCGATGCCGTGCCAGGAAGGCGGGCGCCCGGTGATGATCGAGAGGTTGTTCGGGTTGGTGAAGCTCGGGATCACCGAATAGGCGTGCGTGCTCGCGCCCGTCTTCATGATCCGGTCGAGGTTCGGCGTCAGGCCTTTGGCGCTCGCCGCCTCGACATAGGCCGGCTCCGAACCGTCCATGCAGATCACCACCACCGGACGCTGCGGCCGGGCATAGCCACGGCCGTTCACCACAACGTCAGAGCTAACCGAAGAATGCGCGTTCATCGCTGTCACCCTCACGCCGCGGACTTGAGGCCGACGCCCATCTCGTCGAGCACCGACGAGACGGTGGCGACGAAGTTGCGCATGTCCTGCGCACCCAGCGCGCCGATGCAGCCGATGCGGAAGCTGTCGGCGACGGTGAGCTTGCCGGGGTAGATGACGTAGCCGGCATCCTTCAGCGCGTCGTAGAAGCGCTGGAAGACGAAGCGCTTATCCTCCGGCATGTGGAAAGTGATGATGATCGGCGCCTGCCGGGCCGCCGGGAGCAGCGTGCGGAAGCCGAGTTCCTGCATGCCCTCGATCAGGATGCGCGCGTTCTCGGCATAGCGGTCGCCGCGCCCGGCGACGCCGCCCTCCGCCCAGAACTCCTGAAGCGCCGCGTGGAAGGCGACGATGACGTGGATCGGCGGGGTGAAGCGGTACTGGCCGGTGCGCTCGAAGGCGGCGTGCTGATCATGCAGATCGAGGACGAGGGTGGTGGCGTTGCCCTTCGTCTCGGCGAGCGCGCTCTTGCGGGCGATGACGAAGCCGAGGCCGGGCACGCCCTGGATGCACTTGTTCGAGGAGGCCGCGACCGCATCGAAATGGACGTCGCGGCTGTCGAGCGGCAGGGCACCGAAAGCGCTCATCGAGTCGATCAGCAGACGCCGGCCGTGCCGCTTCACCAGTGTGGCGATCGCCTCGATCGGGTTGCGGATGCCGCTCGTCGTCTCGCAGTGGACGGCGAAGACATGGCTGATGGCGGCGTTCGCGCCGAGCAGCCCGTCGACCTCGGTCAGGTCCGGCGGCATGTCCTCGGGCGTTTCGTGGACGACAACGCTGCGACCGGCGATCTCCAGGATCCGTTTGGCGCGCTGGCCATAGGCGCCGTTGATCAGCACTAGCACCGTGCCGTCGCGGGGGACGAAGGTCGTCAGCATCGCCTCGACGGCGAAGGTGCCGGAGCCCTGCATGGGAACGGTAGTGAAGTCCGATCCGCCGTGGATGACCTTCGGCAGCTCGTCCATGACCGCCTTGTTGATGCCGACGAAGGTCGCGTCGCGCGAGCCCCAATCGTGGACCATGGCCTCCTTGATCGCCTTGCTGGTGGTCAGCGGCCCGGGTGTCAGGAGGAGCGGATCACCGGTTTCGGAAGCGGCGGGGCGGCGGGTGGCAACCATGGCGCGGTCTCGCTCTTTGCGTGTCAGCGGATGAGCTGACGCTAGGCGGCCTCGATCTATCGATCCAATACGTTCTTTCCATCGATGGCATTGATAGGATCTATATGAACCGCGCCGCATGAGGCGCTGCTTTTGCCGGCGCCGCGGTCAGATGTCCCCGGCGGAAGGATCGGCCTGCCAGGTCGGGCAGGGCTGGATCGTCGAGCGCCGCGGCTGGGAAAAACGTCTTGCAACAAAAGTGACGTAAGGTAAATGCTATTCTCCTTGCGGAAGAATGGGAAAAAGTTTCTTTATTCGATACCCCCATTTGGGGAGTTTACCCTTGGTCAGAATCGGGAATAATCCCGCCGCGGTTCAGGTGATCGGCGAGCTCGATGAGCGATAGGAATGCGACCAATCGGGCTCGACTGGCCCACAGCCTCCTGAATTCCAGTGACCAGAGCGGGAATCTCGGCCGAAGTACGCGGCCATGCGGCCCGGCAGGTTGCGGTCGCCGAGGTTTGTGCTGAGTCGCCAAAAAGCAAATCAAACTAAAGAATAGAGAACGTCATGCGCGGCGGTGCTGCGCAATTTTCAGTTTCAAGCAGTCAAAATCAGAACATCTGCCGCCGCGGGCGGCCCATGGGAGCTTCCATCGATGTCCACGATCACCATTGATCTTTCGGGCGCCACGTCTGGCCAGGTCTTCACCCCGGGGCGGGGCGGCGAGATTTTCACCGTTGACGGCAACGGTGTGCGGCCGGTGAGCCAGCTCGACACGAATCCTCAGACGGTGACGGCGACGATCGATGGCGGACCGGCGACGCTGTCCTTTACCTTTAACGGCCTCAATGCCGGCACCGCGCTGGGATGGGCGGCTCCACCGACCAGCGACGATATCTTCCTGGTCGGTGGTTTGGGGTACGGCTTCCAGCTGAACTCGCCTGGCAACGTGCCGGATTTCACTGGCGTCATGGCGGCGATCAATGCCATTCATGATGCAGATTACCAGACGCCGCTGGATTTCTATCAGGCGGTCCTCAATGCCCAGAATCTGCTCGCGGCCTGGTACGAGGACGTACGCGATCTGACGTTCACCGATCTTGCTCTGTTCTCCGGAGGAGTGCCTGCCGGAACGCTGCATATCAGCGAGTCCAGGTCCTTCAATCCCGAGGATCCCGCGAATGGCCTGACGGCCGCCTATCTCCTCGATCCGGCGACTAACTTCGTCATCACAGGCTCGGATTTCGACGATAACTTGGCCGGTGGTGCCGGCGCGGACCAGATAAACGGCGGCGACGACAGGCTGGGCAATGGCGGGATCGGCGATACCGTCTCCTATGCCGATTCCACGGCCGGCGTGAGCGTGGACCTGTCCCAGGCTGGCCCGCAGGTGTCGACGGGCTTTGCGAACGGCGATGTCCTGACAGATATCGAGAACGTCACCGGCTCTGCCTTCGGTGACGTCCTGACGGGCGATGGCGGCGACAATACTCTTGCCGGCGGGGACGGCCACGATGTCATCAACGGCGGAGCCGGGGCCGACACGTTGCGCGGCGAGGCCGGGAACGACACGCTGAGCTATGCCGGTTCGAGCGGGGCGGTCACCGTCGACCTCGACGCGTCGACCGCGACCGATGGAGACGCCTCCGGCGACCAGATCAGCGGCTTTGAAAACCTGATCGGCTCGGCTCACGGCGATAGCCTTTCGGGTGACGCCGGTGCCAACACCATCGACGGCAGTGACGGCGACGACATCATCCGCGGCGCCGCCGGCGCCGACGTGCTGATCGGCGGGGCGGGCAGCGATACGCTGAGCTATGCCGGTTCGAACGCCGCAGTCACGATCGATCTCGCCGCGCAGACGGCGACCGGTGGCCACGCCACCGGCGACACGATCAGCGGCTTCGAGAACGTCGTGGGGTCGGACCAGAACGACACCTTCATCGTGAGTGATGCCGCCAATGCGATCGATGGCGGGGCCGGCACCGACACCGTCAGCTATGCCAATGCCACGACCGACGTCTGGGCCAATCTGACTGGCGGCACGGGAGGGTTCGGAGCCGCCGGCGATGTCCTGACCAATGTCGAGAACCTTACCGGCTCGGCTTTCGACGACGTCCTGTCCGGCTCCAGCGTCGCCAACGTCATCGACGGCGGCGCCGGCGACGATTTCATCATTGGTGGGGCAGGCGCTGACCGTTTGACCGGCGGTGCGAACGCGTCTTTCGGCGACGGTGTCAGCTATATGGGCAGCACCGTCGGCGTCACGGTGAATCTCGCTCTGGCCACGGCGCAGGTCAGCACAGGTGACGCGAGCGGCGACATCTTGTCAGGCTTCGAAAATCTCGAAGGTTCGAGCCAGGCCGATACATTGCTCGGCAATGCCGGCGACAACCTGATCCGCGGTCATCAGGGCAACGACATCATCGAGGGCGGCGCGGGAGCCGACAATCTCGACGGCGGAGCCGATGTCGACACCTTGCGTTACGCCGCCTCAAACGTGGCCGTGCAGGTCAACCTCGCTGCGAACACCGCAACGGGCGGCCACGCGACCGGCGATACGATCGTGAATTTCGAGAATGTCATCGGCTCGAACTTCAATGACGAGTTGGTTGGCAGCGTCGATGCGAACGTCCTGGACGGCGGAGTCGGCAACGACGTGCTGGAGGGTGGCGCCGGCGCCGACACATTGAATGGTGGCGCGGGTGTCGACACGGCGCGCTATGCCTCTTCGGTTGCCGGCGTCTATGTCGACCTTAGCTTCAACAGTTTCAGTGGCGGCGACGCTCAGGGTGACACGCTCCTGGCGATCGAAAACGTCATTGGCTCGGCTTTCAACGACATCTTGGTTGGCAATGCGGCTGCCAACAATCTGATCGGTGGTGCGGGCGCCGACTTCATGGAAGGAAAGGCCGGTGCCGACGTGCTGGACGGCGGCAGCGGTGTAGATACGGCCGCCTATGTCAATTCGACTGCTGGCGTCGTCGTCAATCTCACGACGAATACGGCATCCGGCGGTGACGCGACCGGCGATATCATATCGAATTTCGAGGACGTCTTTGGCTCCAACTTCGCCGACAGCATCACGGGTTCCGCCGGAAACAATATGCTGAGGGGCCGCGGCGGCAACGACACGCTCTCGGGAATGGCCGGCGACGACACGCTCTATGGCGGCAATGGCGCCGACACATTGAATGGCGGCGACGGTATCGACACAGTTCGTTATGCCGATGAGCGCGAGCCCGGAGAGCCTGCCGGCCAGCGCGTGATCGTCAATCTTTCCTCAGCGGCGATCACCATCCCCAGCGGCCCTGGAGCCGGCGGTACGGTCGCTGCCGGCAAGGCGGTCGATACCTACGGCCAGACCGACACGCTCGTCGGCATCGAACGGGTGGTCGGCACCAATGTGACGAGTGCCGGCGACATCATCTATGGCAATGATGCTGACAATGACTTTGTCGGCCTGGCCGGCAATGACTTGTTGGTCGGTAAGGCTGGCGACGACAATTTCGTCGGCGGCGACGGCGCGGACACCTTCAATGGCAACGGCGACTTCCGTCCCGGATTCTACGACGATGAATTCGACGTGGTCGACTATCGTCGCGAAGCGAACGAAAGCGGTCGCAACCATGTCGCGGCACCCGTCCAGGGCATTACGGCTGATCTGGTGGCGGGCACCATAACCGATACATACGGCAACACCGATATAGTGATCGATATCGAAGGCGTACGTGGCACGCAGCTCGATGACAACTTCACCGGCTCTGCCCAAGGCGAGGATTTCATCGGCCTCAAGGGCAGCGATATCATCAACGGCGGCGGTGGCAATGACACCATCCGCTACGACCAGGACGCGACGGGTAACCGCAATCTCGACAACACCGCCGACGACAATGGAACGCTTGGCGTGGTGGTGAACCTCGGCAACACCAATATTGCCGATCTGCAGGGTTACCTGACGGGGATGGGGACGACGATCACGACGTCCTATACCGATATCGTCGCCTTACGAGCCTATGATGGCTGGGGAGACACTGATGTCGTGCTCAATATCGAGCGCGTTCGTGGCACCGAGCAGAGCGACATCGTCATCGGCAGCAGTGCCAACAACCGGGCCCGGCTGGGGGCCGGCGCAGACTTCTTCGACGGCGCCGATGGCACCGACATGATCGATTTCCGAGCGGGCGGCGGCACCCTCACGTTCGGCGCGGTGGCCAATCTGAATGCCGGGGCGTTCTCGTTGACGGGTCCGCTGACGGCGCAGATGGCTGCAGGTGTGACCGGCGGCTATGCGGGCACGTCGATTGCCGGTCAGTCCGCCCGCGATTACTCCGGTGCGACCGACGAGTTCCGCAATGTCGAGGATCTGCGCGGCTCGCAGGTCAACGACCTGTTGATCGGCAATGCGCTCGCCAACGAGATTCATGGCGAGGCCGGCAACGACTATCTCCTCGGCGGTCTCGACGAGGACAGGTTCGTCGGTGGCCAGGGGAACGACATCATCGACGGCCGCCCGATCGACGGCTCCGGCAATCTGGTCGGCGATGTCGACGACTATGACCGCGTGAAATACGGCGACGAGCAGCCATTCGCCGGCCTCACTGGCGCGATCCTGCCGGTCGCGGTCAACCTGTCCAACGTGGCGAGAGCAGTCACGTTCAAAGGCGCGAGCGTCACGCTCGCTGCGGGCACGGCGCGCGACATCTTCGGTGACACCGATACCCTGCTCGACATCGAGGAGGTCATCGGCACGAATGGCAACGACGTCATCATCGGCAGCAGCACCGCGAACATCGACTATGAAGGCTTTTTCGGCCTTGCCGGCGACGACGTGATCGAGGGTGGCGCGGGCGGCTTCGACCAAGTTCGCTACGACCTGGATTGGGACTACCGGCCGCAAGTCTTCACCAACCCGACATATGGCGCGATCGTCAATCTGTCCGCGGTCTCGGTCACGCCGGTTGCAGGCGTCACCATCGCTGCCGGGCGCGCCCGCGACCTGTTCGGCGGTATCGATACGCTCAGCGGCATCGAGGGGGCGCGCGGCTCGCATCTGAAAGACTACTTCTATGGCGGAGCGGGGGATGAGTACTTCCGCGGCATGAACGGCGCCGACTATATCAAGGGCGGAGCCGGCTTCGACTACGCCGATTACCGTTCGGATTCAGCGAATCTCGGCACGCTAGGCGTCGTCGCCAACCTGTCCGGCACCAACGTTATTGCAGGAGGGAGCTTCGGAGGGGTCTTGGTCGGGGCGGGCTTTGCTCGCGACGGCTTCGGTGCCTTCGACCAACTGGTCGAGATCGAAGGCATCGTCGGCAGCGACAACAACGACTATCTGGTCGGCAGCGATCTGATCAACGAGGTCAACGAGCTCCGGGGCCGCAACGGCGACGATATTCTGATCGGCTTGCGCGGCGTCGACCGCCTCTTCGGCGACGGCGGAAACGACACGCTGGAGGGCGGCGCCGGCGAGGATTGGCTCTATGGTGGAGCCGGCAACGACATCCTCCGCGCTGGGGCCGAATACGACGTCATGATCGGCGGCGCGGGCTTCGACGTGTTCGACGGCACGTCGTTCGGACCGAGCGATACCGAAGATTTCGACGCAGTTCGATATGACCTCGAGGGTGGATCGCAGGGAGTGATCGTCAACCTGCTCACCGGCGTCGCGACCGATTCCTTCGGCGATACCGATCTGCTGATCGACATCGAGGAGGTGTTGGGCACCGCCTTCGTCGACCGGCTGACCGGCGGCAATGTGGCCAATAACGACTGGGAGATGTTCTACGGCTTGGCGGGCGCCGACCGGATCGACGGCGGAAGCGGCTTCGACGAGGTGCGCTACGACAAGGATGCCGCCAATGGCGGCTCCAGCGGCATCGTCGCCGATCTCCAGGCGGGCACGATCAAGGATGGCTTCGGCGACATCGATATCGTACGGAACATCGAGGGCATCCGCGGCACGCAACTCGTCGACATCATGAATGGAGACAACGGCAATAACCGTTTCCGTGGCCTTGGAGGAGCTGATGTCTTCGACGGCCGTGGCGGCATCGATACCGTCGACTACAGCCGGGACGCGGCGAATGGCGGCACCCAGGGCGTCACCGTCAATCTGGCGACGGGGATCGGCAAGGACGGCTTCGGCAGTCTGGACCTGATCTTCAACGTCGAGAACGTGATCGGTACCGACGCCATTGATCAGCTGACGGGGACGAGCGGCAACAACACGCTCGATGGCCGTGGCGGAAACGATTTGTTGGTCGGCGGGCTGGGAACCGACATATTGATTGGTGGTGCCGGCAACGACGTCTTCCGCTTCACCTTTTCAGTCGAGGGGGGCGATTTCATCAACGACTTCGCCAAAGGTCAGGATCGCGTCGAAATCTCTGCCTCCGGCTTCACCGGGGCCGGTCTGGTCGGCTCGGCTGCCGGGACCATGGTGACGGCGGCGCAGTTCTTGTCCGTGGCCTCTGGGCACACTGCAACCACGGCGGGGCAGCGCTTCATCTTCGACCAGTCGACCGACCAGCTCTGGTTCGACAGCAATGGCAGCGGTGTCGGCGGGGACGTCTTGATCGCGACGTTCACCAACAATCCGAACCTCGCCAACACGGATCTGTTCCTGATCCTCTGAAGGCTGTTCACTGCCGGCTGGCGCCGCCAGCCGATCGGCAATGCCACACCGTCCAAAAGCGAAAGCCGGATCCGATCGGGTCCGGCTTTCGTGCGTCTGGCGGGCGGCGGTCGGTCCCTGCGATCTGTCCCCGTTTTCACTCATCCCTTACGATTTGAACGTATAAGTTGTATAATGCAGTCGACTCTCTCGATTGGACGCACGGCACCTGTTACTGCCGGCGCAGACGCGCCGGCACCACGATGAGGCAGGCTATGATGCCCGGTTACCCCATTTTCGTATCGGACCCGTTCCGCGGCCCTGGGCCGACGAGCGCGACCTAGATGTCGCAGCTCGCGCCGCAGGCCGCCATCGAAGCGCGCGTCGCGGGCAAGGGCGCGGTCAGGCCGATGCGGCCTTCCGATGCGCCTGCGGTCGCGCGGTTGTTCCTCAAAATCTTCAGGGGAGCCGACAAGCCAGCGGGCGCGGACCTGCAGGGCTATCTGGCGAGCCTGACCCTGGCGTCCCCGTCTCATGACGCGACGATGGGCACGCAGGTCTATGAGCAGCAGGATGGGCGCATCCGTAGCGCGCTTCTGGCCGTGCCGATGCGCTTCGTCGCCTACGGGAGCGTCCTGCCCGGGCGGTTGCTCGGTGTCTTCATGACCGATGCCGACAAGGAAGCAGCGGGAGTGGCGCAACTGATCCTTGCTCTACGGCCGAAGCAGGCCGATTTCGCCTTCTGCGACAGCGCCTCGCCGACCAGCCGCAGCCATCTTCTTGCCATCGGGGGCAAGCCGGTTCCGGTGCAGAATCTCGAATGGACGCGCAGCTTCCGCCCGGTCGGGGCCTTGGCTGGGCGCATCGCCAAGCGCCTCCTTGGTGGCAAGGGGAATAGCCTTTCCATCCTCGCGCGCCCGTTCGATAGCCTGCTGCGACGCGTGCGACCGGAGCCGGCTGCGGAACCTGGCGCTGCGACGGTCGCGGAGATGTCGGTTGCGGATTTCCTCGTGCAGGCGCCGCGGCTCGTCGCCCATTACGCGGTGCGGCCGCTCTGGGACGAAGAGGAGCTCTCCTGGCTGGTGTCACTGGCGGCGCAGAATACGGGGCTCGGCGTGTTCACGATCCGCGCCGTCGTCGACCGCAGCGGAGCGATCATCGGCTGCTTCGTCTATTATGCGGCCCCCGGGCGAACCGCTCATGTTCTCAACGTCCTGTCGTTGCCCGGCCGCGAGCCCGCCGCCCTCGGCGCGATGTTCCGCCATCTCGACGAGACCGGCCATGTCGAGGCGCGGGGCCGGGCACAGCCTGCCTTGATGGCCGGGCTCGCCCTGCAGCGCTGGCTCGTCTTCCGGCACCGGGCCTTCGCGCTCGTGCTGACGCGGGTGCCCGAAATCAACGATGCCGTGGGGCGCGGTGATGTCTATGTCGGCGGCCTCGCCGGCGAGGACTGGAGCCGCCTCCTCACCGACTTCCACTGAGCTGGGCGCGATGGCGGTCTCGGTCATCCTCAAGACGCTGAACGAGGAGGCGAGGATCGGCGCCGCGATCGAAAGCGTGCTGGCGGCGCTGGAGGGGATCGGCGGCGAGGTCATCGTCGCCGATGGCGGCTCGCGTGACCGCACGCTCGCCATCGCTGCGACCTATCCCGTGCGCGTCGTCCAGCTCGAGCCGAGCATCCGCCCGAGCTGCGGCATCGGTCCCCAGCTCGGCTTCCAGTACAGCCGCGAGCCGTTCATCTGCCTGATGGACGGCGACATGCTGCTCGATCCCGGCTTCCTGCCCGAAGCGCTCGCCTATCTCCAGGCCAATCCCAGGGCCGCCGGCGTGACCGGCCATGTCGAGGAGATGAACGACACCAGCCTCGAATACATCCGGCGCGGGCGCCGGGTCTCGCCGGAGAACCGAACGGGTGCGATCGACCGCATGAATGGCGGCGGCCTCTATCGCCGGGAGGCGATCGAGCAGGCCGGCTACCTGTCGGACCGCAACCTGCACGGCTACGAGGAATTCGACCTCGGCCTGCGCCTGCGGGCGCACGGCTGGAGCCTGTACCGTCTCGACCGCCGCTTCGTGCGCCATTTCGGCCATGCGCTCGATGCCTACACCTTGCTCCTGCGGCGCTGGAAATCAGGCTATCTGCGCGGGATCGGCGAATTGCTGCGCGCGGCGCTCGGCAAGCCGCAATGGCGGCGCCTTGTCGAGGAATTGCCCGAGCTGAAGCTTTGGGCGCTGGTCTATCTCTGGCTGAGCGTGATGATCATGCTGCCCTTCGCGCTGCCAAGCCCGGCTTTGGGGCTCGCGATCGATGCCGTCCTGATTGCCGGTATCGTCGGCCTGATGAGCCTGCGCCAGCGCGGCCTGTCGCTCGGCCTCTATGCCGTCGTCGCCTGGCTGTTCCACGCCGCCGCCTTGCCGCTCGGCTTCTTCCAGAGGCGGACAGCCCCGGAAGCCTGGATCGAGAGCCGGATCGTCAGTGACGGATCATGACGGCGCGCGGTACACTCCGTCGGGTGCGGCCGCATGCAGGCGGCTGCGCTGCGCGAGCCGGAGCAGCACCAGCCATACGGCCACGACGATGGCGCCGTCGATCGCATAAAGCGCGATGACCGTCCCGATCGGCGCCGCCAGCCAGCTCGCCAGCGCGATGACGGCGCTGCCGAGCAGATTGGCGCTGTTCAGGATCCAGGCCCTCGCATCCTGCCGCCCCGAGGCGCCCAGCAGGTCGACCGCGGCCGCCCAGGCGCCGACGAGGATGACAGTGCCGCAGAGGCAGCGCACGAAGAAGGGGAGGTCGTGATAAACGCGGCCGAACAGGGTCGGGAGCCATGGCGCCAGCATGAACAGGATGAGCGAGGTCGCCACACCGAGGGCGAGCGCCGCGAGCAAAGCGCGCCTGGCCGTCGGCAAAGCGAGATGCAGGCCGTCTCGGCTCTCGCGCGCCAGGCGCGGATAGAGCAGCCGGTTGAGGGCATCGATCGCGAGATAGCTGGCGTCCATGATCCGTCTCGCGACGCCATAGCTGCCGACCGTCTCGATCGGGGTGAACAGGCCGATCGCCAGCAGGTCGACATTCGAGCGTATGGCCCGCGCGACGAATTGCGATGAGAACAGCAGGCCTGCCCGCAGCTCCTCACGCAGGATCGCGAGCCGGGGCCGGCCGAGGGGCGAGAGCCAGATCGCCCCGAGCAGGGCGTAGAGCAGATTGCCGCCGCACTGCCACAGCGCCCATTCCGACAGGCTCGCGACCTTGAACGCGAGGCAGGCGAGCGCTGCAGTAGCCAGGCGTACGACGGCGAAGCCGACGACCGCGCGATTGGCGGCATGGGCCTGGCCGAGGCCCAGGAAGGCCGTCTCGACGAGGAGGATCAGCCGCACGAGGACGACATTGCCGAAAAACAGCAGGGCCAGGGTCGTCAAGTCGATAGAGGGGCCGGAGCCGAGGCGGGCCCATGACGACATCGCTGCGACGCCACCGACGACGAGAGCGGCTCCGCTCAGGCCGATCAGGAGAAGATTATGGCCGAGCAGGCTCGCATAGCTCTCGGGCTCGCGCGCGACCCTGCGTAGCAGGCAGTCGGAGGCGCCGAGGCCGCAGAGCTGCACTGCTACTGCGGTCACAGCTGAAATCTGCACGAACAAGCCGAACTCGGCCGGCCCGAGCGCGCGCGCCAGGACGGCGAAGGTCACGAGCTGCGACAGGGCGGCCGAGGCCAGGGAGCCGCTCGACAGCAAATAGCCGACGAGGGCTGGTCGGGCGAATTGGGGCTTCAAGGCAAGTTCCATGAAAAGACCTGGACGCGCTGAATTGCCGTTGACCCCGCGGGTGTCGCGAGCTGCCCAAGCGCGCCGGCGCGTTAAGGTAAACGTTTAATTGAAATCTATACCTAAGGTTGTGTTTCTTTAACGAAACGAGATTATCTCAACCTATAAGTGCAATCACGAAAAATCGCGAGCACGGGGAGAGCTATGACCAACATTGCGGTCGCCGGCCCGGTTCCGGGCACCAGCATGCGCGGAAACGCGAGGTCTCCAAGACGAGCCTGCATCGTCACGCACTCCCGCAAGGCCGAGCGACGGCAGCCTGCCTTCTCGACTCCCCAATCTCGGCCAGCGCGGTTCCGCCAGGGCTGCGCGATGCCCGCAGCCGATGCGTCCTCTCACTGAGGCGGGCCGCGTATGTACCTCACAACCGACAGCAGCCGGATGCGGCGCGCGGAGGAGGCTTCCTATCGACCAAACGTCGAACTGGTGGCTCCACCCGTCCGCGCCATCAGCGCCGCCCAGGTCCTGGGCTGGCTGCTGCGCAGCTGGCCCTGGATGCCGGTAGCTGCGCTCGTCGGCGCGGTCGCGGCCGTCGGCGCCACATTTCTTCTGACGCCGCGCTACACGGCGACGACGGAACTGACGATCGCGCCGTCCAATCTGCTGGTCGCTCCGAACGATCTCTATGCGTCGAACATCCAGAGCGACAGCCAGATCCTGGATGTCGAGAGCAAGATGCGGATGATCTCCTCGGGCAATGTCCTGCGCCGGGTCGTCGAGGATCTTGCTCTGAGGACCGATCCCGAGTTCGCGGGCAAGCCACCGCTGCTCGGCCTCCTCGGCATTTTCGAGCAAGGGAAGCCTTCCGCCGATGGGTCCGATCTAGCCGCCGTGCTGGCCAGGCGCATCAAGGTCACCCGGCAGGAGCGCTCCTATGTCGTGTCGCTGTCGGTCTGGGCGAGCGAGGCGGCCTTGGCGGCCCGGCTCGCCAATGCCGTCGGCGAGACCTTCCGCGAGGAAGTCGTGCGGGCCGATGCGGAGCGGGTCGGACGCGCGGCGCAAGGGCTGACCGCCCGGCTCGGCGAGATCAAGGCTGCGGCGAGCGAGGCGGAGGACCGGGTCGAAGCCTTCCGCCGCGACCATGGCCTGCAGCAGAATTCCTCCAGGCAGCCGCTCAGCGCCGAGGCGCTGGAACGGATGACCGGCAAGCTGACCGACGCCAAGGCGCGTCTCGCCGAGGCGGAGGCGCGCTACAACGAGGTCTCGCGCGCGCTCCTGCAGCATGGCGTCCAAGGTGGGGGCGTCCAGTCGCAGACCCTGGCCGGACTGCTCGCCGACGAGGCGGCCCTGCGTCGGCAGGTCGCGGTGCTCTCCAAGACGCTGGGGCCGCGCCATCCCTCGTTGACGAGTGTTTTGACCGAGGCCGACGCCCTGGCCAAGGCGATCAAATCCGAGACCGAGCGGCTTCGGCGCACGGCCCGGATCGAGGTCGACCAGGCCAGGAAATCGCTCGATGCGCTGACCGGAGAGACGCGCCTGCTGCGCGGGAGCGTCTCCGTCGACGACCAGGCCCAGGTGAAGCTGCGCGAGCTCGAGCGCGAGGCGAGTGCCAAGACCGCGCTCTACCAGACCTTCCTGACAAGGGCGGGCGAGGCCGCCCAGCGCCAGCAGATCGACGCGACCGATGTCCGCGTGATCACGGCCGCGGCGGCCCCGTCGCGCGCGACCTGGCCGCCCCGTCCGATCGTCGCGGCGGCGGCCGGAATGATGCTCGGCCTGCTGCTTGCGGCGGGCGCGCTGCTGGCGCGCGGCTATCTCGGTGAATTTCGGTCCGGCGGGAGTGCAGCGCCATGACACAGACAATCGAGAGGCGCGGGAATTCGACCGCCGGCACCCTGGGAGCGCTGCTCTTCTCGGCGACGCTGCTGTTCTACCTGGTTACGCTGACACCGTTCATCGATCTGTCAGCAGCCGGCACGAGCGACGCCGCCACGGGCAAGTCGAACGCGATCAACCAGATCATCTATCTCGGTTTGACGGCTGCGCTGTGGCTGGCTGTCCTCGCGTCGCCGGCGCGTCATCTGGTGGCGCGGCCGCGCGGCATTCTGATCATGCTGCTCATCTGGTTCGGCCTCGTCTCGGCGCTCTCGGCTGAGCCCGACCTCGCGCTCAAGCGCGTCTTGCTGGCGACACTCACCATCGTGAACGGCAGCATTGTCCTGCTGCTGCCGCGCTCGGAGCGCCAATTCGCCGGCATGCTCGCGTTCTGCTGCCTCGGCGCGCTCGGGCTCGCCTATGTCGGCGTCGCGCTGATGCCGCAGTCGGCGATCCACCAGGCCAATGAAGTCCGCGAGCCGATGAATGCCGGGCTCTGGCGCGGCCATTTCGCCCACAAGAATGTCGCGGCCGCGGCCATGGTGATCATCAGCTTCGCCGGGCTCTATCTGTTCAGTACCGGCCGCCGGCTCGTCGGAACGGTGATGCTGCTGCTGGCGGTCGCGTTCCTGACCCGCACCGGCGGAAAATCCGCCGCCATGGCCCTGCCTGGCATCCTCGCCATCGCCTGGATCTTCGAGCGCTGGCGCGCCGTCCGGATTCCGCTGGTCGTGCTGGGCATCGCTGCGGTCAACATCCTGACGATCGGCTGCGCGGTATCGCCAGCGATGCGCGAGTTGGTCGGACAGCTCGGCATCGACCCGACCTTCACCAACCGCACCGACATCTGGGAGATCGGCGCAAGCGCGGCCATGGACAATCCGCTGACCGGCCACGGCTTCCAGCTGTTCTGGCAGACCGACGCGATGGTCCATAAGGGCGGCGCCGCGACAAGCTGGGCCTTCGCCGCCTTCAACGGCCACAACGCCTATCTCGACATGGCGATCACCACGGGCCTGCCCGGCCTCGCCCTGACCCTGATCCTGCTGGTCTGGCTGCCGCTGCGCGACCTCGCCCGGGCCGAGGCGACGCCGAACGACCCCGCCCTGACGCGCTTCTTCGTGCGGATCTGGCTCTATGGGATCCTGGTCGCCTGCGTCGAGAGCCTGTTCTTCCAGTCGGGCAGCCTGATCTGGTTCATGCTGGTCGTCGCGATCTTCGGCCTCCACCTCCAGGCCAATGCGCACGAGATCCGCGAGCCGGCCCAGCATCGCCGCCGCATGGAGCCGGCCCATGGGTAACGCGGCCACGTTTCCGCTCCAGCCGGAGCGGCTCGCCCGCCTGCCGGCGCTGATCGACCAGTACGCCAGCCGCCTGGAGAACCGGCTGATCCGGGCCGTGCCCTGGCAGGTCATGCAGGTCCCGACAGGGGAGCCGATCGTCTCCTTCACCTTCGACGACGTGCCCGCTTCCGCCCTCGACACCGGCGCGGCGATCCTGGAGGCGGATGGGGCGCGCGGCACCTTCTACATTTCGGGCGGGCTGGCGGGGCGGGTAGAGCCGGGCCGCACCCTGATCGACCCCGCCGGCTGCATGGAGCTCGCGGCGCGCGGCCACGAGATCGGCTGCCACACCCATGCGCACCGAGACCTGCGGCATGTCGACGAAGAGGCTTTGATCGAGGACCTGGCCCGCAATGCGCGCTATCTCGACGCGATCAACCTGAAGCCCGGCCGGCGGAATTTCGCCTATCCCTACAACAGCGGCTCCTTCTGGAAGAGAGCGATCCTCGCCGACGCCTTCCGCACCTGCCGCGCCGCCGGCGAGGGGATCAATCGCGGTCCGACCGATCCGAGCTTCCTGCGCGCGGTCGAGATCCGGCAGCCGCAGCAACACGTCCTGGGGCTGGCGCGCTGGATCGACGCGCTGCTCGCCAAGCCGGGCTGGCTGATCTTCTTCACGCACGACATCTCGGCGCTGCCAACGCCCCATGGCTGCACGGCCCCGAGCTTCCGGCTGCTCGTCGGCTACGCGCTCGCGCGCGGCTGCCGGGTGCTGACTGTCGATGCGGCGCTCGACCACATGGGACTGCGGGAGCAGATGCGATGACGCGCGCCCGGCGGCTCCTCGCCATCAACAACTACTTCTACCGACGCGGCGGCGCAGAGAGCGTCTTCCTCGACCATATCGACCTGTTCGCGGCAGCCGGCTGGGAGGTCGTGCCGTTCGCGATGCAGCACCCCGCCAATCTGCCGAGCGCCTGGTCGGGCTATTTCGTCTCGCAGATCGAATATGGCGCGGCGGGCGGCCCGCTCACCAAGGCGAGGCAGGCCGCCAAGGTCGTGTTCTCGCTGGAGGCGCGCCGGAACATCCGCGCGCTGATCGGGCGGGCTCGGCCGAGGGTCGCGCACGCCCACAATGTCTACCATCATATCTCGCCGTCGATCTTCGGAGCCCTCAAGGCCGAGGGGGTGCCACTGGTGATGACGGCGCACGACCTCAAGATCGCCTGCCCGGCCTATAAGATGCTGAGCCGGGGCCGTGTCTGCGAGCGCTGCCAAAGCGGGCGCATCCACAATGTGCTGCTCCATCGTTGCGTGAAGGACTCGGCTGTGGTCAGCGGGCTCGTCCTGCTGGAGACGCTGGTCCATCGCAGCTTCGGCCTCTATAGCGACACGATCGACCGCCTGGTCGCCCCGAGCCGCTTCTATCGTGACAAGCTGGTCGAGTGGGGCTGGGATGCAGCCCGCATCGCCTACATCCCGAACTGCATCGATACCGGCCAGTATTCGCCGACGCTCCATGAGGGCGACTACTTCGCCTACGCCGGGCGGTTGGCGCCCGAGAAGGGGCTGGCGACGCTGGTGCGCGCCGCCGGCCTGTCGCATCAGCGGCTGGTGCTGGCCGGCAGCGGCCCCGAAGAGCCCGCCCTGCGCCGTCTCGCCGGGGAACTCGGAGCCGACGTCACCTTCACCGGCCATCTCGACAAGCCGGCGCTGCAGCGGCTGATCGGCGAAGCGCGGGCGCTGGTCCTTCCCTCGGAATGGTACGAGAACGCGCCGGTCAGCATCCTCGAAGCCTATGCGCTCGGGCGTCCGGTCATTGGCGCGCGGATCGGCGGCATTCCGGAGCTGGTCGCCGATGGCGAGACCGGCGCCCTCGTGGAGCCGGGCAATGCCACGAGGCTGGCCGAGGCGCTTGCCGCCCTGGCGAGCCTTCCAAGTTCCGCTCGCGCCGCAATGGGCGGCGCCGGCCGAGACTGGATGCGCCGGGAGTTCTCGCCTGACCAATACCGCGACCGCACCATGGCTCTCTACGAGGCGCTGCGCTGATGTACTCCTTGATTCCGCCCATTGGCGCGCAGCCGCCCGAACGCAAGGTGATCTTCGTCGGCTTGCGCGGCGTCCCCGAGATCCAGGGCGGGGTCGAGACCCATGTCGCCGCGATCGCGGCGCGGCTGGCGGAGCGTGGCTGGCGTGTCGAGGTGCTCGGCCGCGCACCATACCTTCCCTCGCAACGGCCCTATCGCTGGAAAGGCGTCACCGTCACGCCGGTCTGGGCGCCGCGCTCGCGCAGCTTCGAGGCACTGGCTCATACGGCGCTCGGCCTGATCGTCGCCGCCGGGCGCAACCCGGACCTGGTGCATA
Organism: Allobosea sp.; assembly: GCA_035998995.1. Taxonomy (GTDB): domain Bacteria; phylum Pseudomonadota; class Alphaproteobacteria; order Rhizobiales; family Beijerinckiaceae; genus Allobosea. Next base: position 24,531 of record DASYHC010000015.1, on the reverse strand, counting down.
TCCATGCGATCGGGCCGGCTTTGCTGACGCCGTTCGCGCGGCTGCTCGGCCTCCATGTCGTGGTGACGCATCATGGTTTCGATTATGAGCGGCAGAAATGGGGGAGTATCGCCAAGTCCGTCCTCCGCACCGGCGAAGCGATGGGAATGCTGTTCTCCCATGCCAATATCGGCGTGTCGAAGGTGATCGTCGACAGCGTCCGCCGCAAGTTCAGGGTCGGCGCGACCTTCATCCCGAACGGCGTCGAGAACCCGTTCCCGAGGCTCGACACCTCCTATCTCGACGAGATCGAGGTCGTGCCGCGCCGTTATGTGCTGAGCGTCGGCAGGATCGTCCAGGAGAAGCGGCATCTCGACCTGATCCAGGCTTTCGCGCAGCTGAACGACCCCGGCCTCAAGCTCGTCATCGCCGGCACGGCCGACCATGCCGGACGCTATCAGCGCGAGGTCGAGGCGGCCGCCGCGGCGACGCCCGGCGTGGTGATGGCGGGGTTCCAGCGCGGCGAAGCGCTGTCCCAGCTCTACCGGCATGCGGGGCTCTTCGTCCTCCCTTCGAGCCATGAAGGCATGCCGATGGTGCTGCTCGAAGCCCTCAGCTACGGCGCGCCATGCCTCTGTAGCGATATCGAGGCCAATCTCGCGCTCGACCTCGGCACGGGCTGCTACTTCCCATTGGGCGAGGTCGATGCGCTCGCGGGCGCGATGCGGCTGAAGCTCGCCGCAACCAACCACGCCGAGAGCGCCGAGCGCGCCGCCCGGGTCCTCGACTCCTTCGGTTGGGGCGCGATCGTCGAACGCACCATGGACGTCTATGAGAACGCGCTTCTCGGCTGGAGGCAGGGCAGGGCGCGTCACGGCAGCGCCGGCTTCCGGCCACGCGTCGAATTCGGAGGGCGATGATGAAGCCCGTCCTGCGAAACCTCGAAATGACGATCCTCGGCCTCGGCTTCCTCGGTCTGGCCTGGGGCAAGAGCAGGCTCCACGGCTACACCACGCCGAACGGCGTGGCGAAGACGGACGAGGAGGGCAAGATCGCCTATCTCCTCGACATCTTCGCCTCGCTGCGCCGATTCCTGCCGCCGCATCTCGACCTGCGCGGGCGCGACGTGCTGGAACTCAGCCCCGGTGCGTCGCGCGGCAACGGCGTGCTCTTTCTCGCGCTCGGGGCGCGTTCCTACCACGCCATCGATGTGTTCGATCTCGCCGGCGGTGAGGACCCGGCCTTCTACGACAGGGTGCTCGATCGCTTCCCCGAAGGTAGCGAGGCCGATCGCGAGCGTGCCCGGGCCATAGCGCGCACGCCCGGCTCGCGCGACTTCGGCTATGCCGTCGGGCGCGATTTCAACATCCCGCGCCTGGCCGAGGGACGGCGCTTCGACCTGATCGTCAGCTGCGCCGCGTTCGAGCACTACGACGTCCCCGCGCAGGCGATAGCGCAGCTGACCCAGGTCGCCCGTCCCGGCTGCGAAAGCGTCCACATCATCGATCTGCAGACCCATTCGCGCCGGATCCGCGAGCGCGACCCGAACAACATCTATCGCTATCCCGAGTCGATCTACCGGCTCTTCCGCTTTCCGGGGCAACCGAACCGGCACCGTCCCGCCGAATACATCAGCAGCTTTTCGGCCGAGGGTTGGCGCGATGTTGGCTTCGCGCCGGCGCGGATGATCGATCCCGCGCTCCGGGAGGCTTCGGTGAGCGGTCTTGCTACGCCGTTTGCCGGGCGGGATGACATGAGCATCCTCGATGGCGCCCTCACGGCGCGTTATCCCGGCGACTGGAAGACGGCGTCATGACCACCCGCCGCTCCGTCATCGGCGGCCTTGCCGGCCTCGCGACGTTCGCCTCCCTTGCGACGCGGCCAGCGGTTGCTGCACCCGGCGGCGAGATACCGCTTTTTCGTCGCGGCATCGGCGTCTCGCACGCGCTGGGCTGGGCCGAGGTCGAGGCCGACGGCTCCTATGGTGCTGCGCCCTTCTCGGGGCCGCGCTTTCGCTTCGACCGGGCGCAGCGGCAGGCGATCCGTGCGGCGGGCTTCGACTTCGTGCGCCTCGCGGTCGATGCCGGTCCTTTCCTCGCGTTCACGGGCGTGGCTCGCGACCGGCTCGACGAACTCCTCATCGGCACGGTTCGCGATCTCATCGACGCCGATCTAGGCGTGATCGTCGACCTGCATCCGAGCGCGATGAATCCCGCCTATCGGCCGGCTGCGCTGACTGGGGGCGTCGAGGCACCAAAGTTCCGGGCCGTGCTCGCCCTGTTGCGACGCCTGGCCGGCCAGCTGGAACGGCTTGTGCAGGGCGGTACGGCCCGGCTCGCGCTCGAACTGATGAACGAGCCGGAGCGGCCGCAAGCGGCCTGGCAACCCATGCTCGAAGCCGCCTATCGAGCCGCGCGCAGCGGCTCGGCGACGCTGCCGCTGGTGCTCGGCGGCGGCTCGATGAACGCGCCTGCGGCGCTGGCTGCGATCGACATGCGCCCTTTCGCCGGGGATCCGCGCCTGATCTACACCTATCACGACTACTCGCCCTGGCAGTTCACCCATCAGGGGGTGCGCGGCAATCCCGCCTTCTCGCTGGATGCGATCCCCTATCCGGCGCCGTCATCGGCGCAGGCGATGATCGCCGCGAGCCAGCGACGTATCGGCAGCCTCGGTCTCGACGGTGCCGCGCTGGAACAGGCACGAGCGGCGAAGCGGACGCTCGCGCGCTATGCCGGCTTCGATCGATCGGCGCTGGAGCGAACCTTCCTGCAGGTGAGCGCCTGGCGCAGCGCGCAGCGCTTGCCGGCCCATGCGGTCATGCTCGGCGAGTTCGGGGTCCACCGGACACCCTATCTCGCCACCGCTAAGGGCGTGGCTGCGCGCGAACACTGGCTGCGCGACATGCGCGAGCTCGCCGAGGCGCATGGTTTTGCCTGGGCCTGCTGGACCTATGCCGGAGCGGGCGGGTTCGCGCTCGCCGAGAACGAGACCGGCCCGGGCTTCGACGTGGCGACCCGCCGCGCGCTGGGGCTGTTGCCATGAGCCCTGGCCCCATGCGTCAGCGCTACGCCCATCTCGACGCCCTGCGGGCGATTGCGGCGCTCGCCGTGATGGTCGAGCACTTGTTCGGCGATCTGCTCCGGCAGGCTCCGGCCGCGACCGGCCCGGTGAGCACGCTCGCGCAATCGGTCGTGCAGAACCTGAGCCTCGGCCGGTTCGGAGTGGCGCTGTTCTTCCTGATCAGTGGCTTCGTGGTGCCGTTCAGCATCGCCGGCGAGCGGCCGCTCCGGCATTTCGCGATCTCGCGGCTGTTTCGGCTCTATCCCGCTTTCTGGCTGGCGCTTGCGGCGCTGACGACGACGGCCTGGTTTGCCGGAGAGGCGCCGCGGACGGTGGCTGTGCTGGCCAACCTGACCATGGCGCCGCCGGTCTTCGGCCAGCCCTGGCTCTCGCCGATCCACTGGACCCTGTTCGTCGAGCTGCTGTTCTACATCCTCGTCGCGCTGCTGTTCTTCGCGGGAGCATTGAGGCGGGTCGGCATCCTGCTCGCCTTGAGCCTTGCCCTGATCGCCGCGACGGCCCTGCCGGTGCATTTGCGCGCCCACGGCATCGTCAGCCTGCCGGTCCAGTATCTCGGCATGCATCTGTCGTTCCTGTTCCTCGGCCTGCTGCTACGGCTTTGGTTGATCGAGCGGAGGCGCGGCGCGCGTCTGGCGGCGCTGGTTCTCGGGATCGCTCAGCTCGCTGCACTGCTCTCGGTCGCGCAGTTCTCGCTGGCGCGGGGCGACAATTTCGTCATGGAGGGGCTGAGACCCGTCCTCGCCGCCTACGTGCTCGCCGTCGTGGTCTTCCTCGTTGCGGTCAGACTGAAGCGGCCGCGTTCCCGCCTGCTCGGGTGGATCGGGCTGATCAGCTATTCGATGTATCTGTTCCACGGAATGGTCAACGCCGCTGTCTATCGCGTCCTGCCCCTGACCGGAGAGCTCGGCGACATCGCAATCATGCTGGCCTGTACCGCCTTGACCTTGTTGCTGTCCTGGCTCGTCTATCTGGCGGTCGAACGACCGATGATCGGGCTCGGGCGCAGGATATCGGCGAAGCGCGACACTCCGCTCGCCGTGTCTTCGCAGCGAGCGGGTGCGCTCTACACGCGAAGGGAGGGGAGCGGTCCGCTAGCGATCTCTCCAGCCGGCATGGAGGGCTCGATGCGTCATCCGCCATCGGATTACCGCGCCGTGCCGTTGCTGTCGGACATCGCCGTCGGAGCCGCTCCGGAAGCCCCGGCGAGCGACAGGCTGGTCGGCGCGATCCTCGGCACGGCCATCGCTGCCGTCACGCTGGGCTGGTTCGCGCTGCTCGGCTATGTCGGCTGGACGATCGTCGAGTCGCTGTGACCGGGCAAAGTCTTCAGCCCGAAGTCATGAAGCCTGCGAAGAAGGCGGCGAGGCCGGCGTCGTCGTCGAGCGGCAGGATGTTCGCGACATACTGATCTGGCCGCACGATCACGAGGCAACCGCGTTCGCGGTCGATGCCGCGCAGGTCGAAGATGTCCTGCCCCTCGCGCAAATCGGGGCAGAACACCTTCTCGTAGTCGATCAGCCCGAGGCGGCCTTTGCGGGGCAGGAGCAGGCTCGGCAGGGCTTCGACGGCGACCTCACGATGAGGTTGCTGCAGGATCGCACGCAGGTCGATAACCGCGTCGATATCGGCGCCGGGCTTGGCGTAGCGGCGCAGGGGCGACACGGGCGAATCCGCCAGTGCTTCGCAGAGCGCGCGCAGACGCGACGCGGCCGAGGACGGGTCGGCCTTGTCGGCGAAGGCGTAGAGGCGCCAGCGGCCATCGGCCCGCGCGACATGACCGAGCTCGACCGGCTTGGCGTCGCCAAGCCGGATCACCGGCGCCGAATGGAAGCGCGCGCCGATCGGCAGGCCCGTCGCGAGCCTGGCATGCGTCGGCTCGCCGGTCAGGGTCGAGGGTGCGTAGCGGGTCGCGGTGCCCGCGGTATAGCGGCCGTGCCTGACGAAATAGGCTTCGACCTCCTTGGGATCGACCCCGTCGCCGCTTTCCGAGCTCTTCAGGGGAGCGCTGAGCATCTTCGCCCATTCGCGGTCGAAGTCGATCAGCTCCTTGGCGATCGCCTGGCGCTCGGCCGAATAGCTGTGCAGGAGCTGCGGCGGGCATTGCCCGCGCAGGACTGCTGCCAGCTTCCAGCCGAGGTTGAAGGCGTCCTGCATCGAGACGTTCATGCCCTGGCCGGCCTTCGGGCTGTGGGTATGGCAGGCATCGCCGGCGATGAAGACGGCCGGAAGACGCTGCTCGACCTCATCCGCCGGCACGTCGTCGAACTTGTCGCAGAGGCGCTGGCCGATCTCGTAGACCGACCACCAGGCGACCTCCTTCACCTCGAAGGTATAGGGGCGCAGGATGCGCTGCGCCGCGGCGATCAGATGCTCGACGCCGATATTGCGGCTCGCGACCCGCTCGTTCGCGCTGAGCTTGTCGAGCTCGACATAGATCCGGATCAGATAACCGCCCTCGCGCGGGATGATGATGATCGTGCCTTCGCCGGCCGACTGGATCAGCGACTTCAGCCGGACATCCGGGAAATCGGTGACGGCGAGGACATCCATCACGCCCCAGGCTTGGTTGGCGGAATCGCCCTGCAAACTGCGCCCGATCGATTTGCGCACGGCGCTGCGCGCTCCGTCGCAACCGACGACATAGCGGGCCTTGACGGTCTCGATCTCGCCTTCATGCGCGGGATCGACACGCTCCAGCTTGACGGTCACCGGGTGCGACGACGCGTTGTCGATCTGCAGGTCGAGCAGACGCCGGGAGTAATCCGGCTCCAGCCGGCTCGGCGAGCGGCGCATGACGTCGAGGAAGAAGTCGTGGATCCGTGCCTGATTCAGGATCACATGCGGGAACTCGGAAAGGCCTTCCTCGACATCAAGGATGCGGCCGCTGCGGGTGATGGCGTCCGGCCGAGTTGCGTCGGGCTTCCAGAACACCGTCTCGTTGACCCAATAGCTCTCCTTCAGCACCCGCTCGGGGAAGCCGAAGGCATCGAACATCTCGATGGTGCGGCAGGCGATGCCATCCGCCTGGCCGAGCTCCAGTGGCCCCGGCTTCTGCTCGACGATCCGCGTCGTGATCTCGGGAAAGGCCGAGAGCTGTGCCGCCAGCGTCAGGCCGGCCGGGCCGCAGCCGACGATCAGGACATCGACCTCCTGCGGCAGGGAGCCGCCCGGCGAGGCCGGAAGGTTCTCGGCAACGTCAGAGACAGCGGGATCGCCGGTCCGAAAACCGTTGAGATGGAATTGCATGGAAGCCACCTTCTGCGAGGCAGGATGGATCGGGATGATCTGCGGGCGGGCGTCTCAGCGCCGGCGGGCGCGGGCCTGTTCGAGCCACATCTCCCAGGGGCGATGCACCTGCGCCTCGATATTGGCGACGCAGGCGCGGCTCTCGCCCTCGGTCAGATAGGTGACCTCGCCGAGCTGCATCGCCTGGAGCTGGTAGCGCGCATTGAGCTCGGCATAGACGGCGCGGTAGACCGCCTGCTTGATCGAATAGCCGACGACGGTCGAGCCGTGGCCGCGCATCAGCACGATGTCGTGCCCGTCGAAATGCTCGGCCAGCGCCCGGCCGAGATGGTTGTTGCTGATCAAGAGGTCGGTGGCGTCGCCACCGGCCTCGCGGATCTCGAAGACCGGCGCGCCCTGGCCGACGAAGCCGGCCATGTGGAACATTGCCTTGAGCCGCGTGCCCTTGACGACGCTGAGCGGCACGATCGAATGCGAGTGGCTGTGGATCACGGCCATCACGTCGGGACGCTTGCGGAAAATCTCGGCGTGGATGAAGCGCTCGAGATAGACCTTGCGGCCATTGGCGTTCACCGCCTCGCCATCGAGCGTGAACTCGACGATGTCCTCGGCTGCGACCCGGCTCGGCGCCATGTTGCGGGCGAGCAGGAAGCGATCGGGCCGCTTGTCATGGCGCACGCTGATATGGCCGAAGGCATCGACGACGCCCTGGTCGAACAGGATGTGATTGGCGGCGACGAGTTCTTCCACGATCTCGGGGGAGGGCGCGACCGAGGCGGAGGCCGTATCGGCCACGTCGACGGCGATGGGTTGATTGCCATGATCCGAGGTGCACATTGCTCGCTCTCTCCAAAGTCGCCTTGGTCAACAGTGTAGGCAGGCCTCGCCGATCGAGCGGCCGGGCCGCCGAACCGGACAGTGGATCAGAGAAGCGGATGAGCACGCGAGCCGCTTGCGGGCATGCAGGCGGCGCTCGGGGTCCCAGCAATTGGAAACCACTGGAGCCAGCCTCCCATCCGGCGATCTCTGATGGATCGTCCGTATACTGATTAACAGGATACGCTCAGTTTTTCGGCTGTCAACCGCGACCAAGCGAAAGGGCGTCTGAGTGCTCGGTCAGGGCAGGGATGAAGCGGGGTGCTTTGACCGCTTACGGACTGAAAGCATACGATCTATAGCGAAGACGCAGCGATCGGGCCGAGCAGGATTCGCCTGACGAAGAGCCGGCGGCATGAATTTTCGAGCGGCGGAATCCATCCGCCGCCGACCAAAGCGAAGCGACGATGTCGATGGACGATATCTATCATATGCCCGGCCACCTCATCCGGCGCGCGCAGCAGATCGCCGTCTCGCTCTTTCTCGAGGAATGCGCGCCGGTCGACCTCACCCCCGTCCAGTTCGCGGCGCTGGTGACGGTACGCGACAATCCCGGCATCGATGCGACCCGCCTCTCGGCGCTTGTCGCCTTCGACCGCTCGACGCTCGGCAATGTGCTGGAGCGCATGGAGGCGAAGGAGTTGATCCAGCGCTCAGGCAGCAAGGACGACAAGCGCATCAAGGTGCTGCATCTGTCGCCCAAGGGTGAGCGGGTCCTGCAGGAAGCCGGGCCACTGGCGCTGCGGGCCCAGGAACGCATCCTCGCCCCGCTGGCGCCGGAGGATCGCGAGATCTTCATGCGCATGCTGGGGCAGCTCGTCGAGCTCAACAACGACGCCTCGCGCGTGCCGCTGCGGCTGGACGCAATTCGCTCCTCCGACACCGCCTGAGGACGCGACTTACCCGATATCGAGATCGCGGCCGAAGCTGGCTTCCAAATTCCGATCGGAGGAGTTCGAGAGGCCGGTGTTTGACAGGTCCAAGATACGGTGCATACTGATAATAAGTATGCGGTCTTATCTTGCGACGTGAGCGGAGCGCGCCTCATGGAGGCTGCTTCGCGGCGAGATCCGGACTGCAAACGGCCCTTTCGTAGCGAATGAGAACCGCACTCAACGCGGCCGCATCCGGAGGAAATCAGGTGATCATCACACGACGTGCCGCCTTCATCGGACTCGCTGGCGCTGCGCTCGCGTCTCGCGCCGTTATGGCCCAACGCAAAATCGTCAGGCTGATCGTGCCCGCCGCGGCGGGCGGGGCGATCGACGTGATCGGGCGGCTCTATGCCCAGCGCATCGCACCGGCGCTCGACGAATCCTGGGTGGTCGAGAACAAGGCCGGCGCCAGCAATACGCTCGGCGCCGCCGAGGTCGCCCGGGCCACGCCGGACGGCACGACCTATCTGACCAATGCCGACATCCACATCATGGCCAGGCATGTGATGCGCAGCGTGTCCTATGACCCGCTGGCGGATTTCACACCGATCTCGCGCTTCGCGATGTCGCCGATGGTGCTGATCGGCTCGACCAAGACGCCCGAGACTCTGCCGGCGCTGATCGCGCAGATGAAGGCGAAGCCGACCGAGTACACCTTCGCCAATTCCGGGCTGGGCAGCATGGGCCACCTCGCCACCGAGAGCTTCAAGCTCCGGACCGGCACGAGCGCCGAGCTGGTCAATTATCGCGGCACGGCTCCGGCGATCACCGACGTCGTCGCCGGCCAGGTGCCGCTGATGGTCGCTCCGCTCGGTTCGGCCCTGTCCTTCATCACCGACGGCAAGGTCCGCGCCTTCGCGATCATGGGCGCGCAGCGCAGTGCGCTCCTGCCGAACGTGCCGACCGCCGGCGAGCAGGGGCTGGCCGATCTCAACTTCACGCTCTGGTACGGTCTCTGGGGGCCGAAGGGCCTGCCGGCCGAGACGGTGCAGCGGGTCAATGCGACGGTGCAGGCGGCCTCGAAGGATCGTGAGATCGTCGAGAAGCTCACCGCGCTCGGCGCCGAAGCCGTGACGGAGGACGCCGCGAGCTTCGCCAAGTTTATCGAGGCCGAGATCCAGCGCGCCAACCGCGTGGTCGAGGAAGCCGGTATCAAGCCGGGTTGATCGCGCGAGTTCCTCCCTTCCCCCTTGTCACAGGGGAAGCCTATTTTCCCTCAGCCCTGATCCTGAGGAGCCGCGTAGCGGCGTCTCGAAGGATGCTCCAGCTGGTTCCAGAGCCTCCTGGAGCATCCTTCGAGACGCGCCCTGCGGGCACTCCTCAGGATGAGGGCTCAAAAAAGCACAGATGCGACCTTGCCATTGTAGAGAGGACGTCCCCGCGCTCCTCGCCTTTCGCGGCGGAGGCGGAAGTTGAAAACAGCTGATCACGCTTCGCATCGACCCTCCGATCGACTACGTCTAAAATCTGAGATTCAGATGATGCGGCGGATGAGGTCGGCTGGATGGCAATCCGGTTCAATGAAATCGGCGAGCGACTGAAGGCCTATCGCCTGGGGCTTGGGCTCCAGGCGGAGGATGTGGCCGAGCGGCTCGGGATTTCGCGGGCCGCGGTCTACCGGATCGAGGGCGGGGGCGTCGTCAAGATCGAGACGCTGGAACGGCTGGCGACGCTGCTGGAGACAACGGTCGCATCGCTGCTCGGGGCAGGGGTGGAGTATTACGCCAGCCCGGTCAGCTATTTCGAGCGCATGCGGCAGATCGAGGAGCAGGCCGACCAGGTCGTCGCGCATTTCCCGCCGCTGTCCTATCTGCTGACTTCGGATGATTATTCCGGCTACCTGCGGCAAACCCTGGTCGAGGCGCTTCCGCCTCATATCGCGCGCGAGCAGGCGGTGGCGGAGATCGATGCGATCATCGCGATCCTCAACGAGCGCAAGACAGCACGCAAGCGCCGCCGATTGAGCGTCGTCAACTTCGTCAATGTCCTCGAGATCGAGCGCTGGCTGAAGCTCGGCGTCGTCGGCAGCTTCAACCTGCCGGCGGCCGAACTGGTCCGGCGTCGCCAAGCGGCGCGCACCGAGGTCGAGCACCTGATCGGGCTGATCGAAAGCGAGCCGATGGGCGTGCAGATCGGCCTGATCGAAGAGACGCTGCCGAACATCACTTTCCAGCTCTTCCGCACCGCCGAGAAGACCCTCCTGGGGCTGAGCCCGTTCCGGCTGGGCGGCGAACTGCCGAACGTCCGCTCCGGCATCGCCATGCTGACCGCTGATGAGGAGCCTGTGCGCCTCTATGAGGAGATCGCCGACGGACTCTGGCACCGCGCCCTCAAGGGCAGCGAGGCCGGGGCGGTCCTGCGCGCGGCTCTCGACCGGTCCGGGATCGCGCAGCCGCCGATGACGGAGCCCTCCTCGGAGCTTGTCTGACGCTGGCTTAAGGTTTGTCGCAAAATTGAGATTGTTCTTGCAATTGAGATTTTAGCGTGAGATAGAGTGATCACGCGATGGCGTCGGTCTTCCGATGTCCTGGCGGATTTCTCGCGGTTGGGCCTGATGCTCGGCTGCCAAGCGGCGCGGCAAGCGCCCTGAGAATGCGGGCGAGCGCCCAAACTCCTGTGAGATCAAAACCGGCCGGCAGCCGCGCGCGGAAGCGCGCGCTGGTGCTTTGGCGTTTTTGGTACGCACCGCAAAGAAAAGCAGAAACGGGGGACTTCGCCGTGAGTGACAACCAGGCCGCCGTCGGCGGCTCCATCGCCCTATCCGCTCCGACCGAGGTCGACAGCAAGGCCCGCAAGGCCCTGTGGGGCGCCGCCATCGGCTATGCCATGGACGGCTTCGACCTCCTGATCCTCGGCTTCATGCTGCGGACGATTTCCGCGGACCTGCAACTCACCCAGGGCCAGGCCGCTTCGCTCGTCACCGCGACGCTGGTCGGCGCCGTGCTCGGCGGCATCGGCTTCGGCATGCTGTCGGACCGCATCGGCCGCGTCCGCGTCCTGACCTGGACGATCGTGCTCTTCGCCGTCTTCACCGGCATGTGCGCGCTGGCACAGGGCTATTGGGACCTCCTGATTTACCGCACCATTGCCGGCCTCGGCCTCGGCGGCGAATTCGGCATCGGCATGGCTCTGGTCGCCGAAGCCTGGCCGGCCTCGAAGCGGGCGCGCGCCTCCTCCTATGTCGGCCTCGGCTGGCAGGTCGGCGTGCTCGCGGCTGCGATCGCCACTCCGCTCCTGCTGCCGACGATCGGCTGGCGCGGCATGTTCGCCATCGGCATCCTGCCGGCGGTCGCTGCCTACTTCATCCGCCATTCGCTGCATGAGCCGGAAGTCTTCGTTGCCCGCAGCAAGGACCGCCCGAAGGAATCGGCGCTGCGCCTGCTGGTCAAGGATTGGGACACCACCAAGCTGAGCCTCGGCATGGTCGTGCTCTGCTCGGTCCAGAACTTCGGCTATTACGGCGTGATGATCTGGTTGCCGAACTACCTGGCGACCCGCTTCGGCTTCGCCCTGACGCAGTCCGCGGTGTGGACCTCGGTCACCATCGCCGGCATGGCTGTCGGCATCTACGCCTTCGGCCATATCGCCGACCGGATCGGGCGCCGCCCGGCCTTCTTCGGCTACATGCTCGGCGCCGCCGTGATGGTCATCGTCTATTCGCGGCTGACCGATCCGTTCCAGCTCCTGGTCGCCGGTGCGGTGATGGGCTTCTTCGTCAACGGCATGCTCGGCGGCTATGGCGCGCTGATCAGCGAGCTGTTCCCGACAGCGGCGCGGGCGACGGCGCAGAACGTCCTGTTCAATATCGGGCGCGGCGTCGGCGGCTTCGGTCCGCTTGTCGTCGGCACGATCGCGGCGGCCTACAGCTTCGAGATGGCGATCGCCCTGCTGGCGGCGCTCTACCTGCTCGACATCCTCGCCATGTGCTTCCTGATTCCGGAGCGGCGTGGCGCCGAGCTGGCGTGAGCGCATCGCCATGTCGATCCAGCACGAACAACTCCAGGCCGCGCGTTCCGGCGCGGCCCTCGGCGGCAGCTGTTCTTCCGCGTCGTGGAAGGCAAGCATCGTCGCCGAGCTCGCCGAGGTCGTCCGCAACGAGGCTGTGAACGCCGAGTACCGGCACCTCGTGGTCAACTGCAGCGAGGAAGCCGCGGCCGCCCAGCCGGGGCAGTTCTTCCAGCTGCTCTGCCCGCAGCCGGCGGGCGAACAGCCCTTCCTGCGCCGGCCGATGAGCCTCTATGGCGCCGATCCCAGCAAGAGCCAGGTCGAGTTCCTGTACAAGGTGACCGGCGCCGGCACGCGCGGTCTCGACATGCTGAAGCCGGGCGACCGGCTCGACATCATGGGGCCGCTCGGCGTCGGCTTCACGCTCGACCCTGAGTGGCGCCACATCGTCGCCGTCGGGCGCGGCGCAGGGCTGGCGACGCTCGCCCCGCTTGCCAAGGCGGCGAAAGCCAATGGCACGCAGGTGACTGCGGTCTTCAGCGCCAGGCGTCCGGAGCTGCTCGTCTCGGTCGAACTCTTCCAGCGCCAGGGCGCCGACGTCATCGCCGTCACGGATGCTGAAGCGACCAGCGGCCCGGCCAATGTCGAGCGAATCCTGCGCCGGCAGATCGCCGAGGGCCGCTGCGACGCCTTCTTCACCTGCGGTTCGAGCCGATTGATGCGGGTGCAGCAGCGCCTGGCGCGCGAGTTCAGGCTGCCCGGCCAGGTCGCGATGGAGCAGCAAATGGCCTGCGGAATCGGGCTTTGCTACTGCTGCGTCCGCGACTTCAACGTCAATGGCGAGATCGTCAACCGGCGCGTCTGCTGGGATGGCCCGGTCTTCGACCTGATGGAGGCGCTGCCATGAGCGCGGCCGGAACGATCGACCTCTCCGTCAGGATCGGCGGGCTCACTTTGCGCAATCCGGTCATGCCGGCCTCCGGAACCTTCGCCGAGGGGCTGGAGAAGGTGATGGACTTCAACCGGCTCGGCGCCTTCGTCACCAAGACGATCACGCGCGAATTGCGCGCCGGCAATCCGCTACCGCGGGTGGTCGAGCGGCCGGGCGGGTTGATCAACGCCATCGGCATCCCATCCAAGGGCGTGCCCTATTTCATCGAGCACACCATGCCGCATTACGCGGCCTATGACACGCCGCTGGTCGTCTCGATCTCGGCGCCGACGGCGGAAGGCTTCGCCAGCCTCGCCGCGGAGCTCTCGATCCCCGGCATCTCCGCGATCGAAGCCAACATCTCCTGTCCGAACATCGAGGAGGACGGCAAGGCCTTCGCGATGCGGGCCGAGTCGACCGAAAAGGTGACACGCGAATTGCGCAAGGCGACGGCGCTGCCGCTCTGGGTCAAGCTCACACCCAATACCGGCGATGTGCCGGAGGTGGCACGCGCCGCGGAGGCCGCGGGCGCCGACGCGGTCGTGGTCGCCAACACCATCCTGTCGATGGCGATCGACCTGAAGACCTTCAAGCCCTGCCTCGGCAACATCATGGGCGGGCTCTCGGGACCGGCGATCAAGCCGATCGTGCTGCGCCAGGTCTTCCAATGCGCCAAGGCTGTGAATATCCCGGTGATCGGCTGTGGCGGCATCTCCACCGCCGATGATGCGATCGAATACATGCTCGCCGGCGCCAGCGCCGTGCAGGTCGGCACGGCGACCTTCCTGCAGCCTGCGGCGATGACGACGATCATCGACGGGCTCGAGGCCTTCTGCCTGCGCCGCGAAATCCCGCGCGTCGCCGATCTGATCCATGGCGTCGTGATCGAGGAGGCCGACGAGCCCGATCTCGCCTGGCTGGACCCGGTCTCGTGAGCACGCAGGCGGCCGAGATGCGCAATATCTTCAGCGGGGACGAGGGCGACCGTGCCCTCGCCGTGGCGCTGTTCGACGCCTTGCGCGAGGCGACGGGCGACGGCGTCGGGATCACCCGCGAGGCCTATAGCGAGCGCGAATCGCTGGCGCTCGACATCGTCGAGGCAAAGGCGCGCGAACTCGGCTTCACGACGGAGCGCGACGCCGGCGCCAATCTCGTCGTAACGCTGGCGGGAAGTGAGCCGGAGCTGCCCTTCCTCGCCTGCGGCTCGCATCTCGATTCCGTGCCGCAGGGCGGCAATTTCGACGGTACGGCCGGCGTCATCGCCGGGCTCGCTGTCCTTTCTCGCTTCAAGGAGGAGGGCTTCGTCCCGCGCCGGACGATCAAGGTTTATGGTTTGCGCGGCGAGGAAAGCTCCCGCTTCGGCCGGGCCTATATGGGCTCCAGCGCTCTGTTCGGGAAACTCTCGGCGGCCGACCTTTCCGTGCGCGATCATGCCAGCGGGCGGACCCTGGCGGAGTGCATGGCCTCCGTGGGGGTCGACATGGCCCGTGTCGAGAAGGCCGAGCCTTTGCTCGATCCGGCTACAGTCGCGGCCTGGATCGAGCTGCATATCGAGCAGGGGCCGGTGCTCGTCGCGCGAGACCTGCCCGTCGGCATCGTCACCGGCATCCGCGGCAATATTCGCCATCGCGAGGTCGAATGCCTCGGCGAGGCCGGTCATTCCGGCGCGGTGCCGCGCTGGCTGCGGCGCGATGCGGTCTTCGCCACCGCCGAATTGATCACCCATCTCGACCGACACTGGCGCACGCTGCTGGAGCGCGGCCGCGACGTCGTCGTGACGGCCGGTGTGCTCGGCACCGATCCGCAGGAGCACGCCATCGCGCGCATCCCCGGCACAGTGCGCTTCTCCTTCGAGGTGCGCAGCCAGAACCGCGAGACGCTGGAGGCCTTCTACGACCTCTTCCTCTCCGAATGCGGGCTGGTCGGTGAGGAGAGGGGGGTTGAATTCTGCGTCGACCGCCGGCTCGAATCCGCCCCCGCGGTGATGGATGCGGACTGGATCATCAGGCTCAAGGCCGCGGCCCGCAATCTCGGTCTGCCCGATGAGGACATCCCGAGCGGGGCCGGCCATGATGCAGCTGTTTTCGCCAATGCCGGCATCCCCAGCGCGATGATCTTCGTGCGCAACCAGAACGGATCGCATAATCCGCAGGAGGCGATGGCGATCGACGATCTCCTCGCGGGGATCGCAGTGATGCGGGACGCCATCAGGGAGGCCGTGCGATGAGCGCGAACGAGACCGGCCGCGAGGTTGCTGAGCTGCTGTTCAGAGCCGGCGCCATCCATGTCAGCCGCCAGCAGCCCTTCATCCTGGCCGCCGGCTGGGCGAGCCCCGTCTACGTCGATGTCCGCCTGCTGCTCGGCGATCCCGCCTTGCGCCAGGCGGTCAGCGATCTTGCTGCCCGCTATACCGGCGCGGCCTTTCCGCCGGGCAGTCTCGATGCGATCGCTGGCGCCGAGACGGCCGGCATCCCCTTCGCCGCCTGGCTCGCCGACCGGCTGGCGCTGAAGCTGCGCTATGTCCGCAAGCGCCCGCTCGGCATCGGCCGCAACGCCCAGGTCGAGGGCGGGCCGGTCGAGGGCCTGCGCGTCCTGCTGATGGACGACCTCACCACCGATGGCGGCAGCAAGCTCAACTTCGCCCGCGGCCTGCGGGCGGCGGGGGCTGTGGTCGAGCATGTGCTGACGATCTTCTACCATGATGCCTTCCCCGGCGCCGATGCCCGGCTTAAGGAGGCCGGCCTGAGGCTGCATGCCCTGGCGAACTGGGGCGATGTCCTTCGTGCCGGGGCCGATAACGGGCTCGTCCCGGAGGATCGCGCCGAGATCGAGCGTTTCCTGGCCGATCCCGTGGCCTGGTCGACCCGCCATGGCGGTCGCGCCAGCCTTGCTCCCAGGACCTGAAGCCGGAAGGGTCGGATGATCGCGCGAGATGAACGAGGACGCCGACATGGCCGATGACACCCCCCGCCCGGACAGCGTGCAGCTCGCCACGACGCAGACCCTCGCGCTGGCCGAGGTCTCGACCCGGCGCGAGCACGATCTGCTCGGCGAGGCCGATGTGCCTGCCGATGCCTATTGGGGCATCCATACCTTGCGGGCGGTCGAGAATTTTCCGATCACCGGTGTCCCGGTCGGCCATTTCCCCGAGCTGGTGCGCTCGCTCGCGCTTGTGAAGCAGGCTGCGGCCCGCGCCAACCGGCGCCTCGGCAACCTGCCGGCGGCGAAGGCTGAGGTGATCGACCGCGCCTGCGATCTCATCGCCAGGGACAACCGGTTCCACGACCAGTTTGTCGTCGACGCCGTGCAGGGCGGGGCCGGGACCTCGACCAACATGAACGCCAACGAGGTCGTGGCCAATGTCGCCTTGGAGCTGATGGGGCGGCCGAAGGGCGACTATAGCGCGCTGCATCCCAATGACGACGTCAACATGGCGCAGTCGACCAATGACGCCTATCCGACGGCGCTGCGCCTCGCCGTGATCTTCGCGACCGAGCCGATGATCGCGGCGTTGGACGAGCTCGCCTTCGCCTTCAAGGCCAAGGCGGTCGAGTTCGCCGACGTGCTCAAGATCGGCCGCACCCAGCTCCAGGACGCCGTGCCGATGACGCTCGGCCAGGAGTTCGACGCCTTCTTCGCGACGATCAAGGAGGATGTCTCGCGCCTGCGCGAGGCGGCCGCCCTGTTCCGCGAGATCAATCTCGGCGCGACTGCGATCGGCACCGGCATCACCGCCGATGCGCGCTATGCGGCGCTTGCCATCGAGGAACTGGCGCGCTCGACGCGCCTGCCGCTGGTGCCGGCGACGAACCTGATCGAGGCGACCTCGGACATGGGCGCCTTCGTGCTGTTCTCGGGCGTGCTGAAGCGCGTCGCCGTCAAGCTCTCGAAGATCTGCAACGACCTGCGCTTGCTGTCGAGTGGGCCGCGCGCCGGCTTCAGCGAGATCCGCCTGCCGGCCGTCCAGGCCGGCTCATCGATCATGCCGGGCAAGGTCAACCCGGTCATTCCCGAGGTGGTCAACCAGGTCGCCTATCTCGTCATCGGCCACGACCTGACCGTGACCATGTGCGCCGAGGGCGGCCAGCTCCAGCTCAACGCCTTCGAGCCGACGATCGGCTATTGCCTGCTCTCTTCGCTGCGCCATCTCACCGCCGCGGTGACGACGCTGACGACCCGCTGCGTCAACGGCATCGAGGCGGATCGCGAGCGCTGCCGGGCTTTGGTCGAGGATTCGATCGGGCTGGTCACGGCGCTCGGCCCCGCGATCGGCTACGAGGCCTCCTCGCGCGTCGCCAAGCGCGCGCTCGCCGAGAAGCGCAAGGTCGCCGAGATCGTGCTCGAGGAAGGCCTGCTCACGCTCGCCGAGCTCGACGAATTGCTGCGCATCGAGGCGATGACCGCGCCGTCGCGCGCCAAGCCGCCGACCCCGTCGCGCCCCTGAGCGAGACCTCACGCCGACCCGTCGCGGTCATGATCGCAATCCCTTCGGAGAGATGATGAACGAGCTTCTGAATTGGCTGCAGCAGCAGAAGGGCAGCCTGCGCACCTATGTCGAATTCCAGGATCGGGCGCTCGCCCTGCGCGCCGACGCGCCGGATCAGGCCGCGCTGCTGCGCCTGCTCGCCGATCTCGCCGGCCGCTTTGTCGAGGCCTATGACCGCCAGCCGCTCTCCGCCGAGATCGCGGCCCGGGCGCTGGATCAGCTCACCGACCTTCTCGGAAAGGCTGCAGGTGGGCGCGCCAGCGATCCGGCCGGCCAGCTCGCCTTGCTCAATGAGATCGGGACGAGCGAGCTCGCCTGATCTGAGACGAAGGGAGGCTAGGCTTTCGCACTGGCGCGGCCCGGCTCACCCCGCCGCGGCGAGGTCCTTCTGGCGGATGCAGGCGACGCTGTGGCCGAAGCCGACCTCCTCGATGTCAGGAATCGCGCTGGCGCAGGCGTCGATCACATGCGGGCAGCGCGTGCGGAAGACGCAGCCCGAGGGCGGGTTCAGCGGGCTCGGAATGTCGCCCTTGAGGATCACGCGCTCGCGCTTGACGGTCGGATCGGGCACCGGCGCGGCCGAGAGCAGCACCTTGGTGTAGGGGTGGCGAGGATTGGCGTAGACCTCCTGCGCCGGACCCTTCTCCATGATCCGGCCGAGATAGAGCACGACGATGTCGTCGCAGAGATATTCGACCACCGAGAGGTCATGGCTGATGAAGACCATGGTCAGGCCGAGCTCGCGCTGCAGCTCCTGGATCAGGTTGAGCACCTGCGCCTGGACTGAGACGTCGAGCGCCGAGACCGGCTCGTCGGCGATGATCAGCTCCGGCTCGACCGCGAGAGCCCGGGCGATGCCGATGCGCTGGCGCTGGCCGCCGGAGAATTCATGCGGATAGCGCCTGGCATGGTCGGGGTTGAGCCCGACCCGGCCGAGCAGTTCGGCGATCCGCGCCTCGCGGGCCTTGCCCTTGGCGAGACCATGCGTGTCGATGGCTTCGCCGATGATCTCGCCGACGCGCATGCGCGGGTTGAGGCTGGAATACGGGTCCTGGAAGATGATCTGCAGGCGGCGGCGATAGCCGCGCAGTGCCTTTTCCGGCAGGCCGAACAGGTCGGTACCGTCGAACACCGCTTCGCCGCCGGAGGGCTCGACCAGGCGCAATATGCAGCGCCCGACGGTGGTCTTGCCCGAGCCGGATTCGCCGACGATGCCGACGATGCTGCCGCGGCGGACCTCGAAGGAGACGTCCGAGACGGCGCGGACGTCGCCGCCGCGGGTCGAGAAAACCTTCTGGAGATTGCGGACGGAGAGCAGCGGCGCTTCCGCGGGGACATTGCTTGCAGCGGTCATAGCGCGTCATGCCTCCAGCAGCGGGTGAGATGGGCGGCGGAGACATCGATCAGCGGCGGCGCATCGCGGGTGCAGCGCTCCTCGACCAGCGGGCAGCGCGGTGCATAGGAGCAGCCGGGCGGCAGAGCGAGCGGGCTCGGGACATTGCCGGGGATGGCGTTGAGCAAAGCTCTGCCCTGGCCGGGAATGCGGTCGCGCCGGGCATCGGGGATGCAGGCGAGCAGGCCGCGCGTGTAGGGATGACGCTGGTGCGCGAACAGGCCGCCGACCGGCCCCTGCTCGACGACGCGGCCGGCATACATCACCGCGACCTCATGGGCGATTTCGGCGACGACACCGAGATTATGGGTGATGAACAGGATGCTCATGCCGATCTCGGCCTGGAGCCGGCGCAGCAGGTCGAGGATCTGCGCCTGGATGGTGACGTCGAGCGCGGTCGTCGGCTCGTCGGCGATCAGCAGTGAGGGATT
The DNA here is from genome assembly GCA_035998995.1 of Allobosea sp. Taxonomy (GTDB): domain Bacteria; phylum Pseudomonadota; class Alphaproteobacteria; order Rhizobiales; family Beijerinckiaceae; genus Allobosea. The sequence goes on along the minus strand of DASYHC010000015.1, from coordinate 5,225 downwards.
GCAGGACAAGGCGAGCGCGATCATCACGCGCTGGCGCATGCCGCCGGACATCTCGTGCGGATATTGCGCCAAGCGTCGCTCGGCCGCGGGTATCTCGACCAGCTCGAGCATCTGCTTGGCCCGCGCCCGCGCCTGGCTGCGCGACATATTCTCGTGCAGCAGAATCATCTCCATGATCTGGTCGCCGACGGTGAAGAGCGGGTTGAGGCTCGTCATCGGCTCCTGGAAGATCATCGCGATCTCGCTGCCGCGGATGGCGCGCATCCGCTTCTCCGGCACCTGCGCGAGGTCGACGGTCTCGCCGCTGCGCAGGCGATAGAGGATGCTCCCGCCGACGATGCGGCCGGGATCGGCGAGCAGCCGCATGATGGTGAGGCTGGTCACCGACTTGCCGGAGCCGGATTCGCCGACGACGGCGAGCGTCTGGCCACGGCGGAGCGAGAAGCTGACGCCGTCGACCGACTTGATCGCGCTGGAGCCGATCAGGAAGTGGGTCTGCAGGTCCTCGACCTTGAGCAGGATGTCGTCCTCGACGCGCGACGCGGCGACGGCGGCTTGGTTCATGGTCGCCATCGTCATAGATCCTTTCGCAGGCGCGGATCGAGCAGATCGCGCAGGCCGTCGCCGACGAGCTGCAGCGACAGCACGGTCAGGACGATCGCGGCGCCCGGAAACAGCATCATCCAGTCGGCCTGGCCGATGTATTGGCGCCCGCCAGCGATCATCGTGCCCCAGGTCGGGATCTCCGGGCTGACGCCGACGCCGAGGAAGGACAGGCTCGCCTCGGCCAGCATCGCATAGGCGAAGATGAAGGTGGCCTGGACCAGGATCGGCGAGACCAGGTTGCGCAGGACATGGCGCGTCATGATCTTCCAGGTCGGCACGCCGAGCGCCCGTGCCGCCTCGACATAGGGCAGTTCGCGGATGATCAGCGTCGAGGCGCGCACGATGCGGGCAAGGCGCGGCGCATAGACGATGCCGAGCGCGACGATGACGGTCGCGAGCGAGGGGCCGAGCGCCGCGACCAGCGAGATCGCCAGCAGGATGTCGGGAAAGGCCATCATTGCGTCGATGATGCGGGCGATCACGCCGTCGAGCTTGCGGAAGAAGCCGGCGACGAGGCCGAGCGTGATGCCGAGCACCGCAGCGAGCACCGTCGCCGCCGCGCCGACCAGCAGCGAGAGCTGGCCGGCATATATGGTGCGGCTGAAGATGTCGCGGCCGAACTCGTCGGTGCCAAAGAACCAGCGCTCGCTCGGCGGCTTCAGGCGGTTCACCACCGAGAGCCGGCTCGGCGAATAGGGCGCGATCAGCGGCGCGAGGATCGCCAGCAGCGCGATGATTGTGAGGACGATGAGGCCGATCAGCAGCGTCTTGCGCTGCACGATCAGGCTGGCGAGCCGCGGGCGGGCGGCGGGAGCGGAGGAGGCGGCCATCAGTAGCGCACCCTTGGATCGATCGCGAGATAGAGCATGTCGATCAGGAAGTTGATCAGCACGTAGAGGGCGGCGATCACCAGGAGCGCGCCCTGGATGACCGGATAGTCGCGGCGCAGAACGGCCGAGACAACGAGGTTGCCGATGCCGGGCAGGCTGAACACCGTCTCGGTCACCACTGCGCCCGAGATCAGCAGCGCCGCGGTCAGGCCGACCACGGTCAGCACCGGGATCAGCGCGTTCTTGAAGGCGTGCTTCATCACGACGCCCCATTCGCCCATGCCCTTGGAGCGGGCGGTGCGGACATAGTCGTCATTGAGCACGTCGAGCATCGAGGCGCGGGTGAAGCGGGTGATCAGCGCCGAGGAGACGATGCCGAGGGCCAGCGCCGGCAGGACGAGGTGGCGCAACCGCTCGAGGAAGGAGGCGTCGGGACCGCCATAGCCGGAGGCGGGCATCCAGCCATAACGCACGGCGAAGACCTGGATCAGGATCAGCCCGAGCCAGAAGCTCGGAATGCTCGCGGCGAACATGGCGAAGGTGGTGGCGAGCTGGTCGAACAGCGTGCCGCGCTTATAGGCCGAGAGGATGCCGACCGGCAGGGCGATCGCGCTGGCGATCAGGATCGAAAACAGGGTCAGGAAGAAGGTTGGCTCGGCCCGCTCGGCGAGCGCGCTCAAAACCGGCATGTTGAGGAAGATCGACTGGCCGAGATCGCCGCGCAGCAACTGGCCGAGGAACAGCACGTATTGCGTCGGTAAGGACTGGTCGAGCCCGAGCCGGCTGCGCAGGCCGGCGATGTCGGCTGCGGTCGCGTCAGGGCCCAGCATGACGGCGGCCGGATCGCCGGGCGCGACGCGGACGATGACGAAGACGATCGTCACGACGGTGAACATCACCGCCAGCATGCCGAGGATGCGCTGCATCACATATCGCGTCATCGCGTGCCGACCCTCCCTCTTTGTGCTGCATCATTGTTGTCTGGCGACCGAGCGGCTGCCTCGATCGCTAAAGGCCCTTTCGAGCCCTCATCCTGAGGAGCCATTCCGTCAGGAATGGCGTCTCGAAGGATGCTCCAGATGGTTCGGGAGCCTCCTGGAGCATCCTTCGAGACGGCCGCTGACGCGGCCTCCTCAGGATGAGGCCAGGAGAGTCCGGATGGGCCTTACGGCTTGAGCGAGGCGTTCCAGAAATACGGCCAGGGCGACGCCGTATAGCCGGCAAGGCGCGGCGCCTTGGCGCTGAGGGCGGCGAAGTCGCCGACCTTGTAGAAGGGCGCCTCGTCGAAGATCAGCTTCTGCAGGTCGGCGAAGATGGCGACGCGCTTCTTCTCGTCCGACTCGGCGTTGAGGGCCGAGAGCAGCTTGTTCTTGGCTTCGCTCGCCCACCAGCCGGGATAGCTGTCCGGCAGCGGCGCGATCAGGGCCGGCTCGGCCAGGAACGGGCTGTGGGTGATGAAGATGTCCCACAAAGCCGGCTCGGCGCGGCGCTGCACCAGGGTCGCCCAATCGACGACCTGCAGGTCGACCTTGAGGCCGGCCGCCTTGAGGTACTCGGCCGCGACCTGCGCCATCTTGTAGTGGAACTCGTATTGCCGGCTGGTCAGGATCCGGATCGGCGCGCCGTCATACTTTGCGGTCTTGGCCAGGGCCTTGGCCTTGTCGGCGTCGCCCTGGTTGTAGGCCTTGATGCCGGCATCGCTGCGCCAGGCATAGCCTTCCGGATACATCGCGCCGTCGAGCTTGTAGAATTCGGGCTTGCCGAAGGCCGCGGCCAGCATGTCCTCGGCATTGAGCGCCGTCTGGACAGCCTTGCGCATGTCCTTCGACGTCATCATGCCCTGCTTGTTGTTCATGATGAACATCGGCCAGCCGAAGCCCTGCATCAGCACCGGCTCGGTCTTGGCCTGGCCCTTCAGCCGGTCATAGGCTTCGACCGGGATCAGGTCGGCGAAGTCGAACTGGCCGGCCAGCGCACCCTCGACGCGGGTGTTGGCGTCCGGCACCGGCACGAAGCGGATCTCGTCGAGATATTGCTTGCGCGCCCCGCCGAAGCCGTCGGGTTCGCCCTGGCGCTGCTTGTAGCCGTCGAAGCGGGTCAGCTGGATGTACTGGTCGGGCTTGCGCTCCTTGAGCTGGTAGGGCCCGGTGCCGATCACATCCTTGATCGGGTTCTCCATCTTGTCGGCCGGCATGATCACCGCGGCCGAGTTGTTGAAGGCGAGCAGCGCGGTCAGCGGCGCGAACGGAGCCTTCAGCGTGATCTTGACCGACTTGTCGTCGGGGGCCTCGATCGCGGCGATGTTGCCGGCGACGAGCTTGCCGCGCGAGGCCAATTCGGTCCAGCGCTTCAGCGAGGCGACCACGTCCTGCGCGGTCATCGCCTTGCCGTTGTGGAAGGTGACGCCCTGGCGCAGCGGGATGGTGTAGACCTTGCCGCCATCGCTGATCTGCGGAAGCGTCTCGGCCAGCAGCGGCGTCAGCGCCCAGTTCTTGTCGAAGGTGTAGAGCGTTTCGTAGAAGTGCTGGGTGATCATGCCCAAGAGGTCGCCGGCTGCGACCATCGGGTCGAGCGTGTTGGGCTCGCCGATCGTGGCGACGTTGATCGCGCCGCCCTTCTGCTGGGCGAGAGCGGGTGCTCCGGCGCCCACCGCGACAGCGAGTGCCGCTGCGCCGATCCGGGTCAATTTCTGCAACATCTGTCCTTCCTCCCTGTTGTTTTTGGCTGTTGGTCTTCGGAAAAATGGCGCCCGCTCGTCAGCGCCGGCTGATCGTCTCCACCACATGGGCCAGCTGCTCGACCACGGCGGCAGTGATGGCCTCACCCTTCTCGCGCGTAGCCAAGGACGGATCACCGACGACGCCGGTGCCGCCGGACATCTCATGCATCGAGCGGAAGAGGGCGCCGCGGGCCGGCAGGATCATGTCGGCATTGGCCCAGTCATGGGTCTCGACATAGCTCATGCCGGAGACCAGCGCGGTGCGGACGCTCGCGGGCGCGCCGAGCAGCATGAGCGAGGTCTCGAACTCGCAGGCATGGTTGATGCCGGCGAAGGCGCTTTCGCGGATACCGGTGAGCTCCTTCGAAGCCAGTCGCCACCAGGTCAGGAAGGCGACGCGGCAGTCGCGATGCCTGCTGCCGAAGCTCTCCAGCAGCACCTGGCCGATCGCCTGGTTGCCGCCATGGCTGTTGAACAGCACGATGTTGCGGAAGCCGTGGCGGACCACGCTCTCCAGGATGTCGCCGACATAGGCCAGGAAGGTCTCGTGGCGGACGCTGAGCGTGCCGGCGAAATCCATGTGGTGCTCGGAACAGCAGACCTTCACCTGCGGCAAGATCAGCACCTGCTCGCCGAGCTTCTGCTCCAGCGCCTGCAGGAAATGGTCGCCGATGACGGCGTCGGTCTCCAGCGGCAGATGCGGGCCGTGCTGCTCGATCGCGGCGACGTTCAGCACGACCGGGATGTCGCGATCGAGCGCGGCGACCTCGTTGGTCGTCAGGGTTTCCCAACGCATGGATCTGAGCTCGCTCTTCAGGAAATCGTGCGGCCGCCGACGCGGAAGCGGGCGATGGCGGCTTCGTCGAGGGTGATGCCGAGGCCCGGCCCCTCATCGGGGATGCGCACATGCGGCGGCTCGAAGGCGAGCGGCCTCGTGAGCAGATCGTGGCTGCGGATCATCCGGCCGAAGATGTCGCTCGGCCAGACACAGCTCTTCGCCGCCGCGGCCTGATGCACATACATCGCCTCGAGGATGCCGAGGTCGACCTCCGAGCCGTGCCAGCAATAGA
>DASYHC010000011.1:0-30676 GCA_035998995.1 Allobosea sp. | reverse complement strand
AGCCCTGGTCCGGCAAGAACTGGGGCGGCCAGGTCATCCCACGCATCGGCCAGGAGGTCGTCGTCTCCTATATCGGCGGCGATCCGGACCGGCCGATCATCACCGGCGCGGTGGTCAACGACCAGCACATGCCACCCTATGACCTGCCGGCCAACAAGACCCAGTCGGGCCTGAAGTCGGAATCGACCGATGGTGGCGGCAAGTCGGGCAAGTTCAACGAGATCAAGTTCGAGGACCTCGCCGGCAAGGAGGTCTTCTCCATGCAGGCCGAGCGGGATCACAAAACCGAGGTCTTCAACATCGAGACCCGCGACGTCGGCAAGAAATTCGAGGGCGGCCCGACCGATTTTGCCCGCACGACGCAGATCCTGAGTGGCAGCGACAAGCTGCACGTCAAGCAGGGCAAGCTTTATGTTGAGGCCGCGATGGAGATCAAATTCGTCTGCGGCGGCAGCGAGATCACGATGACGCCGATGAGCATCACCATCAAATCGACCAAGATCACGGTCGACGGCGTCACGACCGAGGTCAAGGGCAGCGCCACGACCACCATCACCGGCGGCATCGTCAAGATCAACTGAGCAGGATCGACCGAGCACGACATGACCCGGCTCCGCTTCAGCACGGCCCGCGAGGTTTTCGACACTTTTCCAGCTGTCGGAGAGTTCGTCGCGACGCCCCCGACGACTGAACCGACCCTCAGCTTCCTGGCACGACTCGCCAAGGGGCCCCAACCGAAGGAGGCGATCGGCCTCTGCGCCTTCATCCTGCCGCGCCGCGAGGCGGTCTGGTGGGCGATACAGACCGTGCAGCGGATGCGTCCGCCGAGCGCCGCGCCCGATCCGGGCCTGCAGGCGGCCGAAGCCTGGGTGCGCGATCCCAGCGACGCCCTGCGCTGGGCCGCCCTCGCCGCCGCCGAGGCTGGCGACAGCGAAGAGCCGGGCACCTGGATCGCCCGGGCGGCAGGCTATTCGGGCGGCAGCATGGTGACCAGCCACCCAGTGCCCTGCCCACCCGACCTCACCGCCAAGATCCTGGCGGCGGCCGTGCAGGTGGCGCTCGGCCGCGTTCCCGAGCGCGAACGCGATGCCGCATTGCGAAATTGCGTCGAAGCGTGCATTCGTCTGATCGATGACGATAGCGGCAGGACGAGAGCGTAGCATGGCCCCGGCGCCGATGCGGCGGCCGGTGCTCGACGCCGGCAAAGCGGGCGGCCCGACATGGCGCTGACGCTGACGATCGAGAATCAGGCCTCGCTGCCCGATGGCGGCCCGCTCAGCGTGACGCTGAGCGGCGGGCGCGGTCTGGACATCGGCCGCGACCAGCATCTCGACTGGTGCCTGCCCGATCCCAGCCGGGCCATTTCCGGCCGGCATTGCGAGATCCGCTTCAACGACAACGCCTATTGGCTGCGCGACATCTCGACCAACGGCACGTTCGTCAACGGCGGAGCCTACCGGGTGCAGTCGCCCTACCGGCTGCAGCATGGCGACCGGCTCGAGATCGGCCAGTACATCATCGCGGTCGCGATCGACGAGGCGGAGCGCGGAGCGGCCGGCCCGGTCGAGCGCGCGCCCATGCCGCCGCCACCCGGCGAATCGCTGTGGGATTCGAACGGCGACGAAGCGCCGCCGATCGCCCGCCGCGATTTGATCCCGCCGCAGAAATACCAGCCGGTGCACGCGCCCTTCATCGACTGGGCCGCCGATATCCCGACGCCCTCGGATCCGGCGCAGGCCTATCCCGCGGCCCCGCCGCCACCGGCAGCCCCGCCGCGTCAGGACGACATGGCCTGGGCGCCCTATCAGGCACCGCCTGTGCCGGAGCCCGAGCCGATCGCGCCGATCCCGACACCGCGCCGCCCGCCATCGGCGGCGTCCGCCGGCAATCCCTGGGACGAAGCACCGGCCGAGCCGCCCTCACGCACGAGCTTCGACGCGCCCTACGAGCCGCCGCCGCGCCCTGCGGCTGCGGCACCGCCACCTCCGCCGCCAATGGGCTTTCCGGCCAGTGGCCCGTCGATCTCACCCGGCGAGTTCATTGCCCGCTTCGCCCGCGGCGCGGGCCTGCCGGTCGAGGAACTGTCCTGGCAGGATCCCGGCGCCTTCGCCGAGCAGACCGGCGCGCTGATGCGCCTGATCGCGATCGAGCTGAAGGCGCTGCTCGCGGCGCGGGCCGAGAGCAAGCGCATCGCGCGCAGCTCCAACCAGACGATGATCCAGGCGCAGGACAACAACCCGCTGAAGTTCTCGCCGACGATCGAGGACGCGCTGAAGCTGATCTTCGGACGGCCGACCAGCGGCTACCTCAACGCCCAGAAGGCGTTCGAGGAGAGCTTCCGGGACCTCAAGGTCCACCAGATCAAGACCTATTCGGCGATGCAGCACGCGCTGCGCATGCTGGTCGAGGATCTCGATCCGCAGGCGGTCGCCGAAGGCCTCGAAGCGGGGCGCGGGCTCGACGGCCTGCTCTCCTCGCGCAAGGGCAAGCTCTGGGACGCCTATGTCGCGCGCTGGGAAGCCAAGACCGCTCCTTACGAGGACGGGCTGGTCGACGCCTTCATGCTCTATTTCGCCGAGTGCTACGACCGCGGCGGGCGCTGAGCCAAAGGCTCAGGCCAGCGGCACGATCATCCCATCGCGGATCGTGACCTGCCGGTCCATGCGGGCGGCGAGGTCGAGATTATGTGTCGCGATCAGCGCCGCGAGCCCCGAGGCCCGCGCCAGCGCCACCAGCGTATTGAAGACGTGCAACGCGGTGTGCGGGTCGAGATTGCCAGTCGGCTCATCGGCCAGCAGGACACGCGGCGCGTTGGCGACGGCGCGGCCGATGGCGACGCGTTGCTGTTCGCCGCCCGAGAGTTCCCCCGGCAGGTGATCCAGCCGCTCAGCAAGACCGAGAAAGCTCAAAAGCTCAGTCGCGCGCGATTCCGCCTCGGCCCTGCCGAGGCCGCGAATCCGCTGCGGCAGCACGACATTCTCCAGCGCGGTGAACTCCGGCAGGAGATGGTGGAACTGGTAGACGAAGCCGATCTCGGTGCGCCGCAGCCGGGTCAGGCCCTTGTCGTCGAGCCGCGAGGTCGGCACGCCGCCGATGAAGACCTCGCCGCCATCAGGGCTTTCGAGCAGGCCGGCGACATGAAGCAGGGTCGACTTGCCGGTGCCGCTCGGCGCGACCAGCGCGACGAGCTCGCCCGGCCAGATCGCGAAATCGGCCTTGCGCAGCACCTCGAGCGGGCCGTCGGACTGAGGATAGTAGCGCTCGATCTGGGAGAGGAAGAGCGCCGGCGTCTCGGTTGCCATCGGTTACGCCCTCAACCCATCCGCAAGGCTTTGACGGGGTCGAGCCGCGCTGCCTTCCAGGCCGGATAGAGCGTCGCCAGCAGCGACAGGACGAGCGTCATCACCACCACGGCGGCGACTTCGCGCCAGTCGATCACCGAGGGGATGTCACTGAGAAAGCGCACGGTCGGATCCCAGGGGTTGACGCCGAGAAGGCTGCTCAGCCCCTTGTTGATGGTCTGGATGTTCTTGGCGAAGACGACGCCGAGCACGAAGCCGGCGATCGTGCCGAACACGCCGATCGCTGCGCCCGTAATCAGGAACACCCGCATCACGGTGCCGCGCGAGGCGCCCATGGTGCGCATGATCGCGATGTCCTCGGTCTTGTCCTTCACCAGCATGATCAGGCCGGAGACGATGTTCAGCGTCGCGACCAGCACGATCAGGGTCAGGATGATGAACATCACATTGCGCTCGACCTCGAGCGCATTGAAGAAGGTGCGGTTGCGCTGGCGCCAGTCAGAGAGCACGAGCGGCCGCGGCGCGTCCTGCTCGATCCGGTCGCGCACCGCCTGCGTCTGGTCGGGATCGTTGATGAAGATCTCGATGACGTTCACGTCGCCGTCGCGGTTGAAATAGGCCTGGGCCTCGCCGAGCGGCATGAAGACGAAGGAGGCGTCGAACTCCGACATGCCGATCTCGAAGATCGCCGTGACCGGATAGGCCTTGATCCGCGGTGCCGTGCCAAAGGGCGTCGAGGCGCCGCGTGGGGTGACGATGGTGATGGTGTCGCCAACCTGGAGGCCGAGCGAGCCTGCAAGCCGGCGGCCGATCGCGACGCCATTGGCAGTGGCGAAACCGTCGAGCGTGCCCTGGCGAACGTTGTTGGCAATGAAGGGGATCGACTTGATGTCGTTTTCCGAGATGCCGCGCACCAGCACGCCGCCATTGCCGACCTGCGAGGAGGCCAGCGCCTGCCCCTCGACCAGCGGAATGGCCAGCTTGATGCCCTGCACCTGGCGCAGCCTCGCCGCAACCTGCTCGTAGTCGTCGAGCGGGCGATCGATCGGGGTGGCGAAGATGTGGCCGTTGACGCCGACGATCTTCTCCAACAGCTCCTTGCGGAAGCCGTTCATCACCGACATCACGATGATCAGCGTCGCAACGCCGAGCAGGATGCCGAGGAAGGAGAAGCCGGCGATGACCGAGACGAAGCCCTCGCGCCGGCGCGTGCGCAGATAGCGGCCGGCGAGCAGCCATTCGAAGCCCGCAAAGGCTTTCGTGCCTGTCGGCACGCTCTCCCGAGCCTCAGCGACGGCGCTCACGCGTTCTTTCCGGGAAAGCGCGCCAGCGCCGCCTCGAGCGAGACCAGCTCGCGCTCGCCGCCGGCGCGGCGCTTGAGCTCGACCTTGCCCTCGGCCAGTCCCTTCGGACCGACGATGATCTGCCAGGGGATGCCGATCAGGTCGGCGGTGGCGAACTTGCCGCCCGGGCGCTCGTCGCGGTCGTCATAGGCCATGTCGTAGCCCTTGGCGGCGAGCCCCTTGTAGAGCTGCTCGCAGGCACCGTCTGTCGCGGCATCGCCGGTCTTGAGGTTGAGCACGGCGATGTCGAAGGGCGCGATCTCGTCGGGCCAGACGATGCCCCCCTCGTCATGGCCGGCCTCGATCAGCGCGGCGACGAGGCGGCTCGGGCCGATGCCGTAGGAACCCATATGGACCGGCACCAGTTGCCCGTCGGGGCCGGTGACGGTCGCGCCCATCGGCTCGGAATACTTGGTGCCGAAATAGAAGATGTGGCCGACCTCGATGCCGCGAGCCGAAACCTGGCTTTCGGCGGGGATCGCCGCGAAGGCGTCCTTCTCGTGCATCTCCTCGGTCGCGGCGTAGAGGCTCGTCCACTTGTCGACGATGCCCTGCAGGCCTTCGACGCTGTCGAAATCGGTGTCGGCCGCCGGCGTCGCGAAGTCGAGATAGTCCTTGTGGCAGAAGACCTCGCTCTCGCCGGTCGAGGCGAGCACGATGAACTCGTGGCTGAGGTCGCCGCCGATAGGGCCGGTGTCGGCGCGCATCGGGATCGCCTTCAGGCCGAGACGGGCGAAGGTGCGCAGATAGGCGGTGAACATGCGGTTATAGGCATGACGCGCGCCGGCCTGGTCGAGATCGAAGGAATAGGCGTCCTTCATCAGGAACTCGCGGCCGCGCATCACGCCGAAGCGCGGGCGGACCTCGTCCCGGAACTTCCACTGGATGTGGTAGAGATTGAGCGGCAGGTCCTTGTAGGACTTGACGTAGGAGCGGAAGATGTCGGTGACCATCTCCTCATTGGTCGGCCCGTACAGCATCTCGCGGTCGTGCCGGTCCTTGATGCGCAGCATCTCCTTGCCGTAGGCGTCGTAGCGTCCGCTCTCGCGCCAGAGATCGGCCGACTGGATGGTCGGCATCAGGATCTCGATGGCGCCCGAGCGATTCTGCTCCTCGCGGACGACCGCGCTGATCTTGTTGAGCACCCGCAGGCCGAGCGGCAGCCAGGAATAGATGCCGGCGGATTGCTGGCGGATCATGCCGGCGCGCAACATCAACCGGTGCGAGACGATCTCCGCCTCCTTGGGCGTATCGCGCAGGATCGGCAGGAAATAGCGGGACAGGCGCATGGAACACTCGTTGAAGGACGATGCGCCAGGACCGCGCACCGATTCAGATTAGTCCAGAGACACCATCGGCGTTTGCAAATTGCAAACGCTAATGCAGATCGCCGTCAGGCAAATGCACATCGATGGCGTTTGCGCAGGCGTCAGCGCTTGGCGAACTTGGCTTTCAGCCTGTCGCTGACAATGGGCGGAACAAAGGCGGAGACGTCGCCACCCATCGAGGCGATCTGGCGCACCAAAGTCGCGGTGATGTGCCGGGCCTGCGGCGTCGAGGGCAGCAGCACGGTCTGCAGGCCGGGCGCCATGGTGTGATTCATGCCGGCGAGCTGCATTTCGAGATCGAGATCGGTGCCGTCCCGCAGGCCACGCACAAGAATGGTGGCGCCCGAGCGCTTGGCGGCGTCGATGGTCAAATCGGCGAAGGTCGTGACTTCGAGTTCGGTCTTGAACTGCGCCGCCACCGGCCCTGCGATGGCGCGCAGCAGCTCGGCCCGCTCCTCGGCGGAGAAGATCGGCGTCTTGCCGGGATGAACGCCGATGGCGAGGATCAGCCTGTCGCACAGCCGGCAGGCGGCCTCGATCATGTCGACATGGCCGTTGGTGACAGGGTCGAACGACCCGGCATAGAAAGCGGTGTGGCTCATGTCCTGAGCGTTAGCCAACACGGGCCTGCATCACAAGCGTTCAGGCGACGCGCAACTCGCCGATGACGTGGTCGACCCGTGCATTCAGCGCCTGGGCGAGCTCGGTCAATTCGCCCGCCGCCTTCAGCACGGCATCGGAAGCGCCGGCGGTGTTGCGTGAGGCGAGCGCAACCTGGCTGGTTGCCTGGCCGATCAGGACGATCTCCTGCGTCGCGGCAAGCACATCGGCGGCGATGGCGTGGGCCGCCTCGTGCTGGCGCTGCATGGTCTGACTCGTGCGGCGCGTCGCCTCGTCGAGTTCCTGCACAAGCATGCGGATACCCGCGATGCCCTCGACGGTCGCGGCAGTCGCCTGGTTCATCGCATCGATCTGGCGGGCGATGTCCTGCGTCGCATTGGCGGTTTGGGTTGCCAGCGACTTCACCTCGGCCGCCACGACGGCAAAGCCCTTGCCGGCCTCGCCGGCACGAGCCGCTTCGATGGTGGCGTTGAGCGCGAGCAGGTTGGTCTGGCCGGCGATCGCCGAGATCAGCCCGACCACCTCCGAGACGCGCGCCGCGCCATTGGAGAGGCCATCGACGATCCGGCTCACCGAATCCGCATGCGCGCGCGCCTGGCCGGCCGTCGCATCCGACGTGCGCACTTCGATCGCGAGGGCATCGACGGCGCCGAGCAGGTCCTGCGCTGCGCGCTCGATCGACTTGACGCTGCGGATCGCCTTGCCGGTCGCGTTGTCGGTATCGGCGGCGCCGGCCTGGGTCTCCTGCGCGCCTTCCGCGAGCTGATGCGCCGTCGTGCCCAGGGTTTCCGCAGACACCGAGACCGAGGCAGACACGGTCCGCACCGAATCCTTGAGCTCGCCCGCCAGTTCATTCAGCAAGGCGCGCTGATGCTGCTCGGCATCTGCCCGGCGCGTGTCCTGTTCGACTTCCCGCCGCCTTGCCTCGCCGCGCAGGGTTTCGCGGATCAGCTCGATCGACTTGGCGATGCCGCCGATCTCGTCGCGCCGTCGGGCTCCGGGAATCTCCTCCTCGGTCCGCCCCGCGGCGACGCCCGCAAGCCTGTCCGAGAGCCGCGCGATCGGGCGCGCCACCGACCAGCCGAGCAGGATCGCGATGCCGAACAGCGGCAGCAGCACCAGCAGGCCGGCGGAGACCACGGCGCTGCGAATCGTGCCGACCACGGCGAAGGCGCTAGCCTCCGGCGCGGTCAGCCAGAGCAGCCAGCGCCAATCGCCAATCACCACCTCCTCGCCGCTCCCGACGAGCGGCTGGCCGTCCTGGCTGGTCATGCGGATGAGCGCCCTCTGCGGCTGCGCGCCCAAGCGATTGCGGTCGAGCGTCTCGCGCGGCGAAGCCCCGTTGCGCCGGGCCGCCGGATTCGAGCGCATGAACCCGTCGGAGCCGATCACGAAAATCCGCTCGGCGCTGGAGCCTACCGGGTTGAAGGCGAGCACATCGTCGATCAGGCGCGTATCGACAGCGATGACGATCGTCCCGACCTGCTCGCCTCCGCCTGCCTCGGCATCGTAGAACGGCGCCGCCAGGAAAGCGCGCGGATCGCCGCCGACCGGATCGTAAGGGGCGAAGTCGAGCACCACCTGCTCGCCGGCCGCCCTGCCCCGCGCCATCGCCACGGATTTCGCCAGGCTGGTGCCGGCCAGGTCCTCGTCGCTCAGCAAGCGGCCGAACTCCGGCCCCTTGGTGACGCTGTAGACCACCCTGCCCTTGCGCGAGACGAGGTAGATGTCGGCGTAATTGAACTGCTTCAGCGCCGCAGCATAGGTCTCGTGGATCGGCACATGTCGCCAGGAATAGCCATGCTTGTGCTCGCGGCCGGTGCGGGCGATGCGCTCGGCCAAGGACAGCGAGCCATCTCCCTGATAGTGGCCGAGGATGCTCTTGTAGTCGTGCTGGCCGAGCTCCATCCACTTGCCGATCTCGTCGAGCGCCGAGACGGTGAAGGCACTGCGGGCCTGGACGGCAAGTTCGGCGCGAAGCTGCGACCAGCGCCGCTCGATGGCGCGGACATGGCTCTCGGCCAAAGCGTGCATACGCCCGCGTACAGATTCTTGCGCCCAGCTCGATACGGCGAAATAGGCTGACGAGCCGACAGCCAAAGCGGCCAGCAGGGCCAGTGCCAGCATGGCGACCGGAAGCCTGATCCTGAGACTGAACACGAATCAGGTCTCCGCCCGACGTCGACTGGGTCGAAACAGTCAACACGAGCGCGGTTAACGTTGCTTGAAGCGGCTAGAGCCGGATCTCACATCGCGCCGGGCAGCGGCGCGAAGGCGGCGAGCGCGGCGGCGCCGCCGAGGACGACGGTCAGCAGCGCCACGGCGACGGCTGCGAGCGATACCCGGCGCGGTCGCCGGACCAGAGAGTCGAGCTGCATGGATCCTCGATACGAATCAGTGCGTTACCCCAGTCCATGCCTCTCGCGGCCGCCGGGCCATGCCGTGGCGGAAACATGGAGAAATCATGGCCTGCCGCTTGGGCAGCCATGCGCTCGCTTGCCGTCCAAGCGAATTCCTGCCGCTGCACCGTTTCCAGCCGGGCCGAAAGCAGGCTAAACCCCGCTCGCCATGCTGACCCTCAACGACATCACCTATCGCCTCGGCGAGCGCCTCCTGCTCGACAAGGCCAGCGCCTTCCTGCCGACCGGTTCGCGCGTCGGCCTCGTCGGGCGCAACGGTACCGGCAAGACCACGCTGTTCCGCATCATCACCGGCGATCTCTCGCCCGAGGGCGGCAATGTCGCCCTGCCCAAGGGCATGCGCATCGGAGGGGTGGCGCAGGAGGCGCCGGGTGGGCCTGAAACATTGATCGAGGTCGTGCTGGCCGCCGACAGCGAGCGCGCGGCGCTGATGAAGGAAGCGCAGAGCGCGACCGATCCGATGCGGATCGCCGAGATCGAGACCCGTCTTGCCGATATCGGCGCGCATTCCGCGCCGGCGCGGGCCGCCACCGTGCTCTACGGGCTCGGCTTCGACGAGGCAGCGCAGCAGCGCCCCTGCTCCGACTTCTCCGGCGGCTGGCGCATGCGCGTCGCCCTCGCCGCCGTGCTGTTCTCCGAGCCCGACCTCCTGTTGCTCGACGAGCCGACCAATTATCTCGACCTCGAAGGCACGCTCTGGCTCTACGACTATCTCGAGCGCTATCCGCACACGGTGCTGGTGGTCAGCCACGACCGCGAACTGCTCGACACCTGCGTCGACCACATCCTGCATCTCGACCAGGGCAAGCTCACCATTTACCGCGGCGGCTACAGCGCCTTCGAGAAGCTCCGGGCCGAGAAACAGGCCCATCTCGCCAAGGCGCGCGAGAAGCAGGAGGCCGAGCGCAAGCACCTGCAATCCTTCGTCGACCGCTTCAAGGCCAAGGCGTCGAAGGCCAGTCAGGCCCAGTCGCGCGTCAAGCGGCTGGAGAAGATGCAGGAGATCGCGGTCATCCAGGATCGCGACGTGCAGCCGTTCAACTTTCCCGCGCCAGAACGGCCGCTCTCGCCGCCGATGATC
Source organism: Allobosea sp. (assembly GCA_035998995.1). Classification (GTDB taxonomy): domain Bacteria; phylum Pseudomonadota; class Alphaproteobacteria; order Rhizobiales; family Beijerinckiaceae; genus Allobosea. The sequence goes on along the minus strand of DASYHC010000011.1, from coordinate 20,581 downwards.
GTGCTGGAGAGCGCCAGCGCCGGCTATGGCGAGCGCAAGGTGCTGCAGCGGCTCAACCTGAGCCTGGCGCCGGACGACCGCATCGCCCTGCTCGGCTCCAACGGCAACGGCAAGTCGACCTTCTGCAAGCTGATCGGCGGGCGCCTTGCGCCGCTCTCAGGCGAGATGCGGCGTTCGTCCAAGCTGGAGACCGCCTATTTCGCCCAGCACCAGCTCGACGAACTGCGGATGGAAGACACGCCGGTCGGCCATATCCGCGAACTGATGCCGGACGCGCCGGAGGCGCGGGTGCGGGCCCGCACAGCGCAAGTCGGCTTCCCAGCCAACAAGGCCGACACGCCGGTGAAGAACCTCTCCGGTGGCGAGAAGGCCCGGTTGATGCTCGGCATCGCCACTTTCGGCGGCCCGCATCTGCTCATCCTCGACGAGCCGACCAACCATCTCGACATCGACAGCCGCACCGCGCTGGTCAACGCGATCAACGACTATCCCGGCGCCGTCATCCTGGTCAGCCACGACCGCTTCCTGATCGAGGCCTGCGCCGACAGGCTCTGGCTGGTCGGGGACGGCACGGTGAAAAGCTTCGACGGCGACATGGACGACTATCGCGACTTCGTCCTCGGTCGTGACAAGCCGGCGCAGCGCGGCAAGGCGGAAGCCGATGGCGCAAGCAAGGCCGACGAGCGCAAGGGCGCAGCCGCCAAGCGCCAGGCACAGGGGCCGCTCAGGCAGAAGCTCAACATGGCCGAGGCGCGCATCGCGAAGCTGACCGGGCTGATCGAGAAGGTCGACGGCGCACTCGCCAACGGCGCCTTCGCGCGCGAGCCGGAGAAGGCGCTGCAGCTCTCGCGCCAACGCGGCGAACTGACCGAGGCGCTGGCGGCGGCCGAGGAGGAGTGGCTGATGCTGAGCGAGGAGCTGGAGAGCGCCTGAGGCGCTCTCAGGGCAGCGGTGCGAGCTTGAGGCCGAGCTCCCTCACCTGCGTCGGGGTGAGCTTCTTGATCGCGACGCGGGTGGTGTAGCTGCCGTGCATCTGGCCGCCCGACATGTAGTTCCAGTCGCTGACCATCGCGCTGCCGGCGCGGTAGCTGTCACCCCGGTTCAGCTTGTCGAGATGGACGGGATCGTTCGCGATCCTGCCGACGAAGACGTCGCCTTCGACAGCCGTCAGGTTCATCCAGATATGTTCGCGCCCGCGGTCATAGGGAATCGCGACCTTGACGGCATGACGCTCGCCCGTGCCGGCGCGATAGAGCGCGAGGAAATCCGGCAGCGTCTTGCGCGCCTGCGCAATCGCGCGGTTCATCTCGCCGTCGGAGGAACGGAAATCGATTACCTGCGCCGCTGCGGGCGACGCGGCCATGAGCGCAGCACCCAAAAACCCCAGGCCACCGAACACCGCCTGCTTCTGCCGTTGAACCTGCATCCCGTCACTCCCGCCTGTCGCCGTTCCGATCAACTCACAAACGAGCCAATCGATCGAACGGTTGCATTGGTCGCGTCAGGGCCGGATTCCTCGGCTGGCCGGGTTTGGCGTCAGCTCTGTTGCTCGGGCTGGCTCGGCTTGACGATCCGGCTCAGACGATTGTCGGTGAACATGTAGATCTCGCGATTGCCCGGCTCGGAATAGAGCACCTGCACCTCGCGCTGGCCCCGGCCATTGTCGCCGATCAGGACATCGGTCGGCCGCTTGGCCTTGAGCCGGACGAGCTCGCATTCTGTGATGCCGACCGCGATCTCCTTCGGCAGCGGCCGCGTCGACGGGTCGAGCGAGACATCGGCGCTGCACTCGCCCTCCGGCGTCAGCATCGCCTCCTGCGTCGAGACACGGGCCGAGGCGCTGCTGGTACGGGTGCCGCGCTCATTGGACACGAAGGAGAATCCGCCCATGTCGACGGAGCAGCCGGCAAGCACGGCCGCCAAGGCAAGGGCAACAGGAACTTTCACGCTTTCTTCTCCCAGCGGCCGGTCTCGTCCTGCTGCCAATAGGTGGCGGCAACGCCGAGCGTTCGCAGTTTTTTCCAGTCTTCACGGGCCGAGGCGAGCGCATCGGGATCGTCGCCATCGAACATCAGGATGACGCGCTCGTAAGCGTCCAATGCGTCGGGAATACGGACTCCATCGACGCAAAAGCGGACTTGCGCGCCATTCGGGTTGTCGGAGGCCGTGGTGAGCACGATCGGGTTCGCCGCGGCATCCGGCTCGGCCGCCGTCGCATGCGGCAGGAAGGATTCATCCACATAGGTCCAGAGCCGGTCGTCGAGCGTAGCGAGACGCTCGCGGCTCGACAGTTGGACCACCGCCTTCCAGCCGCGGGCGAGCGACCGCTCGAGCAGGGGCGGAATCACCAGTTCGAGCGGTCGCGCCTGGAGATGGTAGAACAGGACTTCGGCCATAACCCATTTCGATCAAATCTTTGCGAGATTCGGCTGATAATCCGAATCAGCTTTCGTAATGATTCGCCACCAGCCGATCGAGCAGGCGCACGCCCCAGCCCGAGCCCCAGGAGCGGTTGGTCTCGCTGTTCGGCGAACCCATGCCGGTGCCGGCGATGTCGAGATGCGCCCAGGGCGTGTCGTTGACATGGCGCTGCAGGAACTGCGCCGCCGTGATCGAACCGCCATGGCGGCCGGCCGAATTCTTCATGTCGGCGAATTTGGAATCGATCATCTTGTCATAGGCGGGCGACAGCGGCATGCGCCAGACCGTCTCGCCGGTGGCCTTGCCGGCGGCCGTGAGCCGTTCCGACAACTCGTCGCTGTTGGAGAAGAGCCCGGCATTCTCCTGCGCGAGTGCGACCAGGATCGCACCGGTCAGCGTCGCCAGATTGACCATGAAGACCGGCTTGAAGCGCTCCTGAGTGTACCAGAGCACATCGGCGAGGACGAGCCGGCCTTCCGCATCGGTGTTGATGATCTCGATGGTCTGGCCGGAGAGCGAGGTGACGATGTCGCCCGGCCGCTGGGCCTTGCCGTCCGGCATGTTCTCGACCAGGCCGATCACGCCGACGGCGTTGACCTTGGCCTTGCGGGCGGCGAGCGCCTGCATCAGTCCGGAGACGCAGGCAGCGCCGGCCATGTCGCCCTTCATGTCCTCCATGCCGCCGGCCGGCTTGATCGAGATGCCGCCGGTGTCGAAGGTGACGCCCTTGCCGACGAAGGCGACCGGCTTCTCGCCCTTGGCGCCGCCATTCCAGCGCATCACCACGACGCGGCTTTCGCGGTGCGAGCCCTGGCCGACGCCGAGCAACGCCCGCATGCCGATCTTCCTCAGTTCCTTCTCGTCGAGAATCTCGACCTCGACACCGAGCTTGTCGAGCTTGCCGGCGCGTTCGGCGAACTCTTCGGGGAAAAGTACATTCGGCGGCTCGTTCACGAGATCGCGAGCGAACTCGACGCCGCCGGCGATGGCTTCGCGCGCCTTCAGCGCCTTCCTGACCGCGGCCGGGTCGGCCACGCGCAACGTCACGGTCTTCGGCTCCGCCTGGTCCTTGTCGCGGCTCTTGGTCTTGTAGCGGTCGAACGCATAGCTCCTCAGCCGCAGGCCAAGCCCGATCTCGGCGATCTCATCGGCGGACAACCCGCCTTCGGGCAAAGCCGCGACGATGTCGGCACTGCGCCCGTGGCCGAGCCTGCCGGCGATGGCACCGCCCAAAGCGGCGAAATCGAGCTTGCCGCGCTCGGATTCCGGCCCGGTCCCGACCAGGATCAGGCGTTCATAGCCGGCGTCCTCCGGCGCGAGCAGCGTCAGTCCGGAAAGCGCCTTGCCCTTGAATCGGTCGGCGGCGGCGGCCCGTGCGATCAGGGCATGAGCGCCCGACCCGATCCACTCTTCCGCGGCCTTGGGCGGCGCCAGTCTGTCCGAGACGAGGATCACCAGATCCTCCCCGGCAATGGCGTTCAGGGCTTTGACCTCAAGCTTCAGGCGCTGCGACATCGAAGGCTCACGAGTTGCGGGAAAGAGACTTGCGGGAAGCCGGCCGCCGAGGGCCAGCAAAGGCCACAAACGATTCCCGTTTGCGCCATGATCGAAGCTATACCATAGGGAGTTCGAGGCGAGCCGTCCAAGGGGAGCGCCTTCTTCAAGGACCGCAGGCCCCAGGACCATCACCGCGTGCGTTTCGGACTTCTCGACCGCTATATCCTGAAGCTCACCGCCGGCGCTGCGGTGATTCTGCTCGTCGGCCTCACCAGCGTGATCTGGGTGACGCAGGCGCTGCGCGAGGTCGACCTGATCACCGGCAAGGGCCAGACGGTCCTGATCTTCTTCACCGTCACCCTGCTCTCGCTGCCGGCGCTGATCGCGGGCATCGCTCCGGTCGCGCTGTTCATGGCGACGCTCTACACGCTCAACAAGCTCAACAGCGATTCCGAGCTGATCGTGATGAACGCGGCCGGCATCGCGCCGCGCCGGCTGACCCGCCCCTTCATCGCGCTGACGCTGATCACCTCCGCTTTGGTCGGCTGGATATCGCTCTCGGTGATGCCCGCCGGCTTCCGCTCGCTGCGCGACCTGATCACCTTGATCCGTGCCGACTTCGTCGCCAACGTGGTCAAGGAAGGCCAGTTCGTCTCGCTCGATTCGGGCGTCACCTTCCATTATCGCGAAAAGCAGGGGCAGGCCCTGCTCGGCATCTTCATGCAGGACCGGCGCGACCCCAACCAGCCGGCCGTCTACATCGCCGAACGCGGCCAATCCGCCGAAGCCGACGGCAACAGCTTCCTGATGCTGGAGAAGGGCACGATCCAGCGCGAGAGCCGCAACCAGAACTCCAGCTCGATCATCTCGTTCGAGCGCTATGCACTCAATCTCTCCGCCCTGACGGGCGATGCCGATGGGGCCGGCGGCGAGGATGGCGCCAAGGTGATCTACAAGCCGCGCGAGCGGACGACCTGGGCGCTGCTCAGACAGGACCCGAACGAAACCTACTATAAGCTCCAGGAAGGGCGTTTCCGGGCCGAGCTGCACAATCGGCTCTCGGCGCCGCTCTATCCGATCGCCTTCATGCTGGTCGCTTTCGCCATCCTCGGCGAAGCGCGCACCACCCGCCAGGGCCGCGCCGCCGCGATCCAGATCGCCATCCTCCTCGTCGGCGCGATCAGGATCGGCGCCTATGCCGCCTGGACCGCCAGCGTGCGCTCGCCCCTTGCAGCCGCGCTGCTCTATGTCCTGCCGCTGGTAACGATCCTGCTCGCGGCCCTCGCGATCGGCTTCGGCTCACGTACCCGTGTCTTCATCGACAGGCTTACGGAGTCGCTGATCGCGCCTTTCGTTGCCCTCACAGCCCGCTTCCGGCGTGCCTGATGCTACTATTCACGACCTTCGGCCGCTATCTGACGCAGCGCTTCCTGCGCGCGATCCTCAGCGTGTTCGGCACCTTCTTCTTCCTGATCGCGACGCTCGACTTCGTCGAGCTGATGCGGCGCGCAGGCGATTCGCCGACCGCGACGACGCCGAGCATCATCCAGCTCGCGCTCTACCGGGCCCCTTCGGTCGCCGAGCAGATCTTCCCGTTCGCGGTGCTGTTCGGCGGCATGTTCGCCCTGCTCAATCTCAGCCGGAAGCTCGAGCTGGTCGTCGCCCGCTCGGTCGGCATCTCGGCCTGGCAGTTCCTGCAGCCCGCGGCCCTGGTCGCCGGGATGATCGGATTGGTCTCGATCGGGATCTACAATCCGATCGCTGCCGAACTGAAGCAACGTGCCGCTGCTCTCGAAGCCTCCCTCTTCATCAGAACCGGACAGGTCGTCGGCAAGGAGGTCTGGCTTCGCCAACGCAGCGTCGACGGTCAGGCGATCATCCGGGCAGCGTCGGCGTTGCCGGACGGGGTGGGGCTTGCCCAAGTGGCCTTCTTCACCTTCTCGCCGGATGGTGGCTTCAGCGAGCGCATCGAGGCGAAGCAGGCAGTGCTGTATCGCGGCTATTGGGAATTGTCCGAGGCGCGCGTCACCTCGGCCACGGAAGAGCCACAGAGCTACTCGACATACCTCGTCGCGACGACGCTGGAGCCCGACCAGGTGCGACAAAGTTTCACTCCGCCCGACTCGGTCGGGTTCTGGTCGATGCCCACCGTGCTCGATCGGACCCAGAAGGCGGGACTCGACACGACGCGCTATCAACTGCGCTACGAAGCCCTCAAGGCACGGCCGCTGCTGCTGATCGCGATGATCCTGGTGGCGGCATCCGTTTCCTTAAGATTTTTCCGGTTTGGTGGTGTCACGAGATTGGTGGTAGGTGGCGTCGCGGCCGGGTTCATGCTCTATGTTGCGACACAGTTATCTGAGGAACTGGGCTCATCGGGGATCGTCAATGCCTCGGTGGCCGCTTGGCTGCCCGCGATCGTGGGCACGCTACTCGGCGCGCTTGCCCTCCTCCATCAGGAAGATGGCTGAGAATACGGTGGCTATGGTTAATTTTGGATTGAGTTCATGGCTTCCGGCGTAAGACGCATCACGCGCCTTGCAGCTGCGACCGCGTTGGCGACCACGCTCGCCCCGGTCCTCGGCTGGACGAGCTTTGCCTATGCCCAAGCTCCGGCGGCCAAGCCGCAGGAGCGCATGGTCGTCGATGCGCGCGAGCTCGTCTACGACAAGGACAACAACACCGTCTCCGCGGTCGGCGATGTCCAGATTCTCTATCAGGGCCGCACGATCGAGGCCGACCGTGTCGTCTACGACCGCCAGAGCAAGCGCGTCGTTGCCACCGGCAACGCCCGCATCACCGAATCCAACGGCACGGTGATCACCGGCGACCGCTTCAACCTGACCGACGACTTCCGCGACGGCTTCATCGATTCGCTGCGCGTCGTGAACACCGACAAGACCCGCTTCTCGGCGCCACGCGCCGAGCGTACGGACGGCGAGGTTTTCGTCTTCGACAAGGGCATCTACACGGCCTGCGAGCCTTGCGTCGACCAACCCGAGCGCCCGCCTTTCTGGCAGGTGCGCGCCGCCCGGATCATTCACAAGAAATCCGAGCAGATGATCTATTACGAGGATGCCCGGCTGGAGTTCGCCGGCGTCCCGATCGCCTATATCCCGTTCATGTCGGGGCCGGACGCGACCGTCAAACGCAAGACCGGCTTCCTGGCGCCGAAGTTCATCAACACCTCGGCGCTCGGCTATGGCGTCGGCTTGCCCTATTTCATCAATCTCGCGCCGAACTACGATCTGACGCTGACGCCGACCTATCTCACGCGCCAGGGCCTGCTCGGCCAGGCCGAGTGGCGGCACCGCTTCGTCAACGGCTCGTACAACATCCGCGCCGCCGGCATCTTCCAGCAGGACAAAGAGGCGTTCCTGAAGAGCCCGCTCGGGGCGGGCGACGACACCTTCCGCGGCTCGGTCGAGACATCCGGCAAGGTTTTCATCAATCCGCGCTGGAACTTCAGTTGGGACGTGGCCGCCGCGACCGACCGGTTCTTCTTCAAGAACTACCGGATCCGCAGCGAGAGCCTGACCGCGACGAGCTATCTGCAGGAATCGACCTCGACCGTCGCGCTGAACGGCCAGAGTCCGAGCGCCTGGTTCGACATGCGCGGCTACTATTTCCAGCCCCTGACCTACAACGACTGGCAGAAGCAGCAGCCGATCGTCGCGCCGGTCGTCGACTACAACAAGCGGATCCACAAGCCGTCGATGATCGGCGGCGAGTTGTCGTTCAACGTCAACATCACGCATCTGACCCGCGAGGCTGCATCCTTCAGGGAATTGCCGGCGCAAAAGACCTATCTGATCACGACGCCGAGCTATTCGCTGTACGATGGCTGCGCGGTCTATCAGAAGGGGCAGTGCCTGGTGACGGGCATGGCCGGTTCGATCGCGCGGGCGACCGCGGAGGTCGACTGGCGGCGCAACATCGTCGACCCAATCGGCCAGATCTGGACTCCCTATGCCTCGCTTCGGGCTGACATATTCTCGATCAATCCGAACACGACCAAATACTTCAACGCCCATGTCAGCACGATCGCAGACGCCTCGGACGAGGTGTTCGGTCGCGCGATGCCGGCCGTCGGCCTGATGTATCGCTTCCCCTTCGTCGCCTCGACGTCCTGGGGAACGCATATCGTCGAGCCGGTGGCGCAGGTCGTTGCACGGCCGAACGAGACCAACAGCCTGCGCGTCGCCAACGAGGACGCGCAGAGCCTGGTCTTCGACGACACCAACCTGTTCGAGTGGAACAAGTTCTCGGGTTATGATCGGGTCGAGGGCGGCAGCCGCGCCAATGTCGGCCTGCGCTACAGCGGAACGTTCGGCCAGGACAGCTATGCCAACCTGCTGGTCGGCCAGTCCTATCATCTCGGCGGCCGCAATTCGTACGCCAGCGGCGATCTGGTCAACACCGGTCTGAATTCGGGATTGGATACCCGCCGCTCGGACTATGTCGCCAAGGCGCAGTACCAGCCGTTCAAAGGGCTCCTGCTGCAGGCTGGCGGCCGCTTCAACGAGTCGACCTTCGAGGCGCAGCGCATCGATGGCTCCGCCGTCTTCAACTATAAGTTCCTTTCGACCTCAGTCGGTTACAGCCGCTATGAGCCGCAGCCCGACCTGGGCATCCCGCGTCGCCGGGAAGGTCTGAGCATCAGCCAGTCCTTCTCCTTTGCCCAGTACTGGAGCGTGCGGGGCAGCGTGCTGTTCGACCTCGACAAGTACAAATACGATCGCGAGCGCTATCGCGACGCGCTGGCAGTCTATGCAGCGAATCCGGCGGGCAGTGCGGCCCCGATTTATCCGAACACCGGCCCGTTCCAGACCGCAGGGACATCGATCGGTTTGCGCTATCAGGACGAGTGCACGATCTTCGACGTGTCCTACTCGCAATCCTATGCCGACCGCGCCGTCAGCGGCTCGCGGACCAACGACACCCGGACCGTGATGTTCCGTCTGGAGCTGCGCACGCTCGGCGAGATCAGCTATTCGCAGAATCTCGGCTCGAGCAGCTCCGGCGACGGCGTCGCCGCCAGCAACTGACGACGTTGCCGAGGCTGGCCAAGGCAAGCGAGAGGAGGCGCGCTTGAAGCCGCGCCTGCTCGCCCTGACGCAAGGCGATCCGGCCGGGATCGGGCCCGAACTCGCGCTCGCCGCCTGGCAACAGCGCGAGGAGCGGGCCATCCCGCCTTTCGCCTATCTCGGTGACAGCGCCCACCTATCCGCGCTGGCGCAACGGCTCGGACTGCCGATTCCACTGCGCAGCGTCGGCTGGGACGAAGCCGAATCCTGCTTTGCCACCGCGTTGCCAGTGATCGAGCTCGGTAACCGCTCATCTGCCCAACTTGGCATTCCCGACCCTGCCAACGCGGCCGGCGTCATCGAGGCGATCGAGCGGGGCGTCGAAGCGCTCGAGGCAGGACGGGCTGCGGCGCTCGTCACCAACCCGATCGCCAAGAGCGTGCTCTACGCCGCCGGCTTCCAGCATCCGGGCCATACCGAGTTCCTGGCCGAGCTGGCGGGGCGCGGGCGCGAGGCGACGCCGCGGCCGGTCATGATGATCTGGTCGGAAGAGCTCGCCGTCGTTCCGGTGACCATCCATATCCCGCTGGAGGCGGTGCCTGGGCAACTGACCACGGAGCTGATCGTGGAGACCGGCCGGATCGCGGCTGCGGACCTGCAGCGCAGATTCGGCGTGGCGAGGCCGCGACTGGCACTGTGCGGCCTCAATCCGCATGCCGGCGAAGACGGCGCGCTCGGCAAGGAGGATGCGGCGGTCGTCGCGCCGGCGATCGAGCAGTTGCGGGCGTTCGGCATCGAGGCGAGCGGTCCCTATCCGGCCGACACGTTGTTTCATGCGCGGGCGCGCGCCGGCTACGACGTGGCGCTCGGCATGTATCATGACCAGGCGTTGATCCCGATCAAGACGATCGCCTTCGACGAGGGCGTCAATGTCACGCTCGGCCTGCCCTTCATCCGGACCTCCCCGGATCACGGCACCGCCTTCGACATCGCCGGCAAAGGTATCGCCCGGCCCGCGAGCCTGTGTGCGGCTTTGCGGCTTGCGGCGCGCATGGCTGCGGCCGAACGCGGAGAGCCGGTGTGAGCAGTGAAACCGCCCAGGACGGGTTGCCCCCGCTGCGCGAGGTGGTCGAGCGTCACGGCCTGATGGCGCAGAAGGCGCTCGGCCAGAATTTCCTGTTCGATCTCAACCTGACCGGACGGATCGCCCGCGCCGCCGGGCCGCTCGAAGACCAGACGGTGGTCGAGATCGGCCCCGGCCCCGGCGGGCTCACCCGCGCCTTGCTGGCGAACGGCGCCGGGCGTGTGATCGCCATCGAGCGCGACCGGCGCTGCATACCGGCGCTGGCCGAAATCGCCGCGCATTATCCGGGACGGCTCGACGTGGTCGATGGCGACGCGCTGGCCGTCGACCTGTCGAGCCTGCTCAGCGGCGAACCGGCCCGGATCGTAGCCAACCTGCCCTATAATATCGGCACGCCGCTGCTGGTGGGCTGGCTCAGCGCCGAGCCCTGGCCGCCCTGGTGGTCGTCGCTGACGCTGATGTTCCAGCGGGAGGTCGCCGAGCGGATCGTGGCGAGACCGGAACAGCGTGCCGCCTACGGCCGACTCGCCGTGCTCGCCAACTGGCGCTGCGAGACGAAGATCCTGTTCGACGTGCCCAAGACCGCCTTCGTGCCGCAGCCGAAGATCACCTCATCGATCGTCCAGCTGGTGCCGCGCCTTGAGCCGGAGCCCTGTGACCGACGCTTGCTCGAACGGGTGACGCTCGCGGCCTTCGGCCAGCGCCGGAAGATGCTGCGCCAGAGCCTGAAAGCGGTGCTCCCCGACCCAGCGGCTATGATCGAGGCTTCTGGCCTGTCGCAGACGATGCGAGCCGAGGAGGTCCCGGTCAGCGGCTTCGTCGCGCTCGCCAACGCGTTTGCTCCACGCGGCTGATCAGCTGACCTGCTCGCTCAGCAGGCCCTCGACGAAAGCGGGCATGCCGGTGGCGCGGCTGCGCTTCAGCCTCTCTGCCGCCAGGATCGAGCGGACAGACTCATAGGCGGCGCCGAGATCGTCGTTGATGATGACGTAGTCGTAGACATTCCAGCGCGCGATCTCGTCGCGGGCGTTGGCGAGGCGGCGCGCGATCACCTCCGGCGCATCCTCGGCGCGCCGGACAAGCCGCGAGCGCAATTCGGCCATGGACGGCGGCAGGATGAAGATCGCGACGACGTCCTCACGCGCCTTCTCCAGGATCTGCTGGGTGCCCTGATAGTCGATGTCGAACAGGACATCGCGTCCGGCCTTGAGTGCGTCCTCGACCGGCTTGCGCGGCGTGCCGTAGCCATTGCCGTGGACCTCGGCCGATTCCAGGAGATCGTCGCGATCGCGCAGCTGGTCGAAGGCCTCGCGCTCAATGAAGCGATAATGCACGCCGTCGATCTCGGAAGGACGTCGTCCGCGTGTCGTCACCGAGATCGAGAGGTCGAGATTCGTCTCCTTCTGCGACAGCGTCCGCGTCAGCGTCGACTTGCCGGCGCCGGACGGCGAGGACAGGACCAGCATCAGGCCGCGACGGGCCGGACGGATGAGATCAGCCATCCCCATCACTCCACGTTCTGGACCTGCTCGCGCAGCTGGTCGACCGTCGTGCGCAGCTCCAATCCGATGCGCGACAGGCCGGGGTCGCCCGCCTTGGCGCAAAGCGTCGAGGCCTCTCGGCCGAACTCCTGCGCCAGGAAATCGAGCTTGCGGCCGATAGGCCCTCCCTCTGCGAGCAATTCGCGCAGGGCGGCGACATGGGCATGCAGCCGGTCGATCTCCTCGCGGATATCGGCCTTCACCGAGAGCAGCGCCGCTTCCTGGTGCAGGCGCTGCGGCTCCAGCGCGGTGCTGGCTTCCAGCAGCGCAGCGACCTGACCGGCAAGCCGGGCGCGGATCGCCTCGACGCTGCGGCCGGGATGGCTTTCAGCTTCGACGGTGAGGCGGGCGATGGTGTCGAGATGGCCGTTGATGATCGCCTCGAGCGCCCGCCCCTCGGCGAGCCGCGCCTGTTTCAAAGCGGTGATCGTCTCCGTGAGGGCCGCGAGCACGGGCTTCTCCAGATCGGACAAGGCGTCACCGTTCTCCTCGGAGACCTCGACAACACCGCGGATCGCCAGCAGGCCATCAAGCGTCGCCGGAGCAATGCCGGCCGGCAGCTTCACCTGGCTCGCGGCCTCGATCAGGGCGGCGAGCGCTTCCTGGTTGATGCGAGGGCGCGGAGCGGACGCTTCGCTGGTGATGGCGAGGCTGACATGGAGGGTGCCGCGGGTGAAGGCGGCCGAGAACTGCTTGCGCGCGGCCTCCGAGAAGCTGTCGAAGCCTGTGGGGACGCGGACGCGGACATCGAGGCCGCGGCCGTTGACACTGCGGACCTCCCAGGCGAAGGCGTGCGCCCCGAACGTGCCGGCCGCGCGCGCGAACCCCGTCATGCTTTCGATCGCCATCAGCCGCCGTCTTCCTTCTCGCGTTGCGGGCGGACCCTATTCAGGGCCAGCCTGCTCCACAAGCGCGAGATGTGGAAAGATCGATCAGGGCCGCAGCTGCGGCACCTGCTTGGGGCTGTTGAGATCGAAGCTCTTGTTCAGCAGCGGATCGCGCGCCGTGCCTTCCGAGGCGTCGAAAGCACGCGCCCTCGTACCTGCCGGGCCGCTCCCCGCGTCGGCCTGCCCAGCGGCGGCGCGGCGGTTGCCCGGCACGGGGAAGGTCTCAGGCTCAGCCGCCTGGTTGTCCGAACGACCGGTGCCCGGCGCCTCGGTGCGCTGATCCGGCCCCGGTGGCGGCTCGGCCCGGTCGACACCGCCATCGGCGGCGGGGCGGCCGGAATCGCGCCTTGCCGATTCGACCTGACGCCAGCGCGCGACGTTGCGGTTGTGCTGTTCGAGGGTCTCGGCAAACGCGTGGCCGCCACTGCCGTCTGCGACGAAATAGAGATCCTTGGTCCGCGAATGGTTGACGACCGCTTCCAGCGCCGCGCGGCCCGGATTGGCGATCGGGCCCGGCGGCAGGCCGTCGATCACATAGGTGTTGTAGGGCGTCGGCTGGGTGATCTCGGGGCGCGTGATGCCGCGTCCGAGCGTGCCCTTGCCGCCGACGAGCCCGTAGACGATCGTCGGATCGGATTGCAGCTTCATCTTGCGGTTCAGCCGGTTGATGAAGACGCCGGCGACGCGCGGCCGCTCATCCGCCCGCCCCGTCTCCTTCTCGACGATCGAGGCGAGGATGACCAGCTCCGCCGACGTCTTGATCGGCAGGTCGGCGGGGCGCTTGGCCCAGACCTCGTTGAGGACACGAGTCTGGTCGCGCGTCATCCGGTTGACGATGGCCTGGCGCGTCGAGCCACGCTGGAACTTGTAGGTGTCGGGCAGGATCTGGCCTTCGCGCGGCACCTGGATGACGTCGCCGACGAGCATGTCGTTCTGCTGCAGGCGGGCGATGATCTGCTCGCTCGTCAACCCCTCGGGAATGGTGATCGAATGCTCGACCGCCTTGCCCTCGGCGATGACGTCGAGAATGTCCCTTTGGCTGGCGCGCGCCTTGAACAGGTATTCGCCGGCCTTGAGGCTGGCGGCCTTGCCCGTAGTGTAGGCCGCAACCTTGAAGGCCCAGGGATGCTCGATCAGGCCCTCGCGCTGCAGCAGGTCGGCGATCTCGGTCACCCCGTTCTCCTTCGGGATGATCAGCACGCGATCGGCTGCAAGAGGACCCGGCGCCTTGCTGCGGCTGTCGAGATAGGCGATGCCGCCGCCGAGGGCGCCGGCCAGCACGAGAGCCGTGGTGAACAGTCCGCTGAGCAGCGCGATGAAGGGCGAGCGCCGGCGCTTGCGCGCCTTCGGCGGCGGGGCCGGCGGGGCGACAGGCTTCAGCGCCTCGTTGGGACTCCGCGGCGCGACGCGAGGCGGCTGACTCATGATGCTTTCGCCTGATTCCCTGACCTCACGACCGGCGAACCGGCGTCGACACCAGCCTGTCGGCCGGGCCGTGGCATTCTTGCACGACGGCGACGACAGGCTAGCGAAAATTGTGGCGAAAGCGCGCTTGTCCTCAGTCGACGAGGCGGCGCATCACCAGCGAGGCATTGGTGCCGCCGAAGCCGAACGAATTCGACAGGGCGATATCGACCTTCCGCTTCTTGGCCTTGTGCGGCACGAGATCGAGCTCGGTCTCGACGGACGGATTGTCGAGATTGATCGTCGGCGGCACGACCTGGTCGCGAATCGCCAGCACGGAGAAGATCGCCTCGATCGCACCGGCGGCGCCGAGCAGATGCCCCGTCGCCGACTTGGTCGATGACATGGCCGGCCGGTTCGGCGCATTCGCGAGCAGGCGCTCGACGGCGCGCAGTTCGATCTCGTCGCCGACCTGTGTCGAGGTGCCGTGCGCGTTGATGTAGTCGACATCCGAGGCGCGCAGGCCGGCGCGCTTCAGCGCCGCCTGCATGCAGCGATAGGCGCCGTCGCCGTCCTCGGAGGGCGAGGTGATGTGATAAGCGTCGCCCGACATGCCGTAGCCGACGATTTCGGCATAGATGCGCGCGCCGCGGGCCCTGGCGTGTTCGAGTTCCTCGAGCACGACGACGCCTGCGCCCTCGCCCATGACGAAGCCGTCACGATCCTTGTCATATGGGCGCGAGGCCTTTTCAGGCGTCTCATTGAAACCGGTCGAGAGCGCGCGGCAGGCGCAGAAGCCGGCAATGCCGATGCGGTTGATCGCCGATTCGGCGCCGCCGGCGAGCATGACCTCGGCATCGCCGAGTGCGACCATGCGGGCCGCATCGCCGATGGCGTGGGCGCCGGTCGAGCAGGCCGTGACGACGGCGTGGTTCGGGCCCTTCAGCCCATGCTCGATCGAGACATAGCCGGCAGCGAGATTGCTGAGGCGGCCGGGAATGAAGAAGGGCGAGAGCCGGCGCGGGCCGCGCTCCTTGAGCAGCAGCGAGGCCTCGTAGATGCCGCCCAGCCCGCCGATGCCGGAACCGATGGCGACACCCGTCGCGATCTGGTCCTCGTAGCTCTCGGGCTTCCAGCCAGAATCGCGCAGCGCCTGCGTCGCCGCGGCCATGGCGAAGATGATGAAATCGTCGACCTTGCGCTGCTCCTTCGGCTCCATCCAATCATCGGGATTGAAGGTGCCGTTCGAGCCATCGCCGCGCGGAATGCTGCAGGCGATCTGCGCCGGAAGGTCGGAGACGTCGAAAGTGGTGATCGGGCCGGCGCCGCTTTCGCCAGCCAGAATGCGCGACCAGCTCGGCTCGACCCCGCATCCCAGCGGGGTCACCATGCCCAGTCCGGTGACGACGACACGTCGCATCGGTCTTCCTCAATTCAGCTCCGGCGCGCACCAGCGCGCCGGGGCCAAGGCCTTGTCAGGCCGACTTCGACAGGAACTTGACCGCGTCGCCGACGGTCACGATCGTCTCGGCCGCGTCGTCCGGAATCTCGACGCCGAACTCTTCCTCGAAAGCCATGACCAGCTCGACGGTGTCGAGGCTGTCCGCGCCGAGGTCTTCGATGAAATTGGCGCCCTCGACAACCTTCTCCGGCTCAACGCCGAGGTGCTCGATCACGATCTTCTTCACGCGCTCGGCGACATCGCTCATGGGTCTTTCCCTCAAACCTCGAAAACACACCGCTGAATGCGACGCGTGGGTGAAAACTGATTTCCCGGCCCGGATCCTTCGCCTGGCGGCGGACCACGCCGGGTGTTCATGGCTGCACAAACGCAACAACCGGGCCGGCGTCAAGTCCCAAGAGCACGCGCCGATCAGATTGCAACGCAATCTGATCGGATCACGCGTTCTCCAACAAGAGCGTGGAGACGGATTCACCGATCAGGCTGATTCAGCCTGATCGGATCCGGCTCCAGACACCGATCGGCGCTTGGCCGGCAGGGTCATTAACACACTCGTAATGGGCTGGCGAGAGCGCAGCTCAAACCTTTAAGTGCATTGAAAGACCCAGCTAACCAGCTCAGATCATTGCCATTCCGCCATTGACGTGCAGGGTCTGCCCGGTCACGTAACCGGCTTCCTCGCTGGCGAGATAGGCCACGGCAGCGGCAACGTCGGCTCCCTGTCCGAGACGCCCCATCGGCACGTCGGCGAGAATGCCCTCGCGCTGCTTGTCGTTCAGCACATCGGTCATCGGCGACTCGATGAAGCCGGGCGCGACGACGTTGACGGTGATGTTGCGGCTCGCGACCTCGGAGGCCAGCGACTTCGACATGCCGATCAGCCCGGCCTTGGAGGCGGCGTAGTTGCCCTGCCCCGGATTGCCGCTCGTGCCGACGACGGAGCCGATCGAGACGATACGGCCATAGCGGCGACGCATCATGGTCTTCACCGCCGCCCGCGAGAGGCGGAAGGCGGCGGTGAGGTTGACGGCGAGGACGAGGTCCCAGTCCTCGTCCTTGAGGCGCATGAAAAGGTTGTCGCGGGTGACGCCGGCATTGTTGACGAGGATGTCGAGCCCGCCGAGCTTGGCCTCGGCCGCCGGCACCAGTGCTTCGACCGACTCGCGATTCGACAGGTCGCAGGGCGTGACCTCGGCCCGCTCGCCGAGTTCCTTCGCCAGCGCCTCAAGCGCCTCGACGCGGGTGCCGGACAGGGCAACGGTCGCGCCCTGGGCATGGAGCCGGCGCGCGATCGCGCCGCCGAGACCGCCGGTAGCGCCGGTGACCAGCGCCTTCTTACCCGTCAAATCGAGCATGATGCCTCCCTTGTCCCCGGCTTTGTCGCCGGTCAGCCCTTCTGGGCCTTGTAAGCCGCGATGTCGTCGGGCGAACCGATCGACGCCGCGGTTGTTCCCGCCGCAATGCGCTTGACCAGGCCGGCGAGCACCTTGCCCGAGCCGATCTCGTAGAACTGGGTCACGCCCGCCGCCGCCATCGCCTCGACGCATTCGCGCCAGCGCACGGTGCCGGTGACCTGCGCCACCAGCGAAGCGCGGATCGCCGCGGGATCGCTGAGCGGCGCGGCGCCGACATTGGCCATCACCGGCACGACCGGCGCCTGCATCGCGACCTCGGCGAGCGCCGCCTGCATGGCGTCGGCCGCCGGCTGCATCAGGGCGCAATGGAAGGGCGCGGAGACCGGCAACAGCATGGCACGGCGCACGCCGCGCTCGCCGGCAAGAGCGATCGCCCGCTCGACCGCCGCCTTGGCGCCCGAGAGCACGACCTGGCCACCGCCATTGTCGTTGGCCACCTGGCAGACCTGGCTCTGGGCGGCATCGGCCGCGATCGCGCGGGCCTGATCGAGCTCGACGCCGAGCAGCGCCGCCATCGCACCCTCGCCGGCCGGCACCGCCTTCTGCATGGCGTCGCCGCGGATGCGCAGCAAACGCGCCGCATCGCTGATCGAAAAGGTGCCGGCCGCGGCCAGCGCCGAATACTCGCCGAGCGAATGGCCCGCGACGAAGGCGGCATCGTTCTTGAGCGACAGCCCGGCTTCGGTTTCAAGCACGCGGATCGCGGCCAGGCTCACCGCCATCAGCGCCGGCTGGGCATTGGCGGTGAGGGTCAGTTCCTCGCCCGGGCCTTCCCACATCAGGGTCGAGAGCTTCTGCGAGAGCGCGGCATCGACTTCGTCGAAGACGGCGCGCGCCGCCGGAAAGGCTTCGGCGAGCGCCTTGCCCATGCCGACGGCCTGCGAACCCTGTCCTGGAAAGATGAAAGCCGTCGCCATGTCGCAATGGTCCTGAAGATCACGCTTGGTTAACAAGTCGGCCGCAGTCGCACCGTGCGGTGGGCCAAGTCAAGGCGTTTACGCGACTAAAGTCGAGTGACGCCGGCATTCTCCGGTGTTTTCCGCTTGCATGATAGGGCGTCCCGCTGTAACGACCGCCTCGGTTTGTTCGGCCGGGGGCTGAACGGACGGCGAAGCGATTCCCACCCAGGAAGCGTTTTGTAGGTTTCTCTCTGGAGAGCCGCCGTCCCGTGTCTCCGCCTTCGAAGAAATCCTGTCGGGCCTTTATCCAGGGCTCGGAGGGCTCCGCGTCGAACGAAACCGGTGAACGAAGAAAGGCCAATCATGGCATTGTACGAGCACGTTCTGCTCGCGCGGCAAGATGTCAGCGCGCAGCAGGTCGAGGCCCTTGTCGAGCAGTTCAAGGGCATCGTCGAGGCGAATGGCGGTTCTGTCCCCAAGGTCGAGTACTGGGGCGTGAAGTCGCTGGGCTATCGCATCAAGAAGAACCGCAAGGCGCATTATTCGCTGCTGAACATCAACGCTCCCGCGGCGGCCATCGCCGAGATGGAGCGCCAGATGCGCATCAACGAAGACGTGCTGCGCTTCATGACCATCCGCGTCGAGGAACTCGAGGAAGGTCAGTCGGTCATGCTGCAGAAGCGCGACCGCGACGAGCGTAGCGATCGCTTCGACCGTGGCCCGGGCGGCGACCGTTTCGACCGTGGCCCGCGTCGCGAGCGCCCGCGTCGTGAAGACGAAGCGACCGAGACCACCGCTGCGGCTGGGGAGGCCTGAGCATGTCGACTGCATCTGCTGGCGCCCGCCGCCCCTTCTTCCGCCGCCGCAAGTCCTGCCCGTTCTCGGGCGAGGGCGCGCCGAAGATCGACTACAAGGATGTGCGCCTGCTCTCGCGCTACATCTCCGAGCGCGGCAAGATCGTGCCGTCGCGCATCACGGCCGTCTCGGCCAAGAAGCAGCGTGAGCTCGCCCAGGCGATCAAGCGCGCCCGCTTCCTCGGCCTGCTGCCCTACGTCATCCGCTGAGCGGGTGAGAATTTTCCCGGCGGCGCCCTGCGCCGCCGGGCTTTCGATCTCACGTGAACTTTAGTCGCCAGGCGGTGAAAACCCGTCTGGTATGTTGAGGCAAATGCCTCTCACCCTGCCCTTTTCGAGCAGCGGGACAGCAGGACGGATATGCTTCCCATCGTTGGCATCGGCGCCGGGCTGGTCTCAGCCCTTCTGTTCACAGTGGTGATTACCGGATCGCCGCTGGCGCTGCTGTTGTCCTATGTCGCCCCGCTCCCGGTCTTCATCGCAGCGCTCGGCTGGAACCACCGCGCCGGGTTGGCGGCGGTCACCGCCGGCACGCTTGCCGTCACCGTCGTGCTCAAGCTCTCGCTCGGGCTCGCCTTCGCGATCGGCGCCGCGCTGCCGGCCTGGTGGATCGCCTATCTGGCTCTGCTCGCCCGCGACGACGGCCAGGGCAACAGCGAATGGTATCCGCTCGGACGCCTGCTGGTCTGGATCGCCACCGTCGCGACGCTGGTGACGGTCGGCGGCGCTCTCGCCATCTCGACCGATTTCGAGACCTATCACCGCGTCATGACGCATGGCCTGCAGCTCGTGCTCACGGGCGGCCAGGGCATCGGTCCGATGGTGAGGCTGCCGGCCGGTGTCGATGCCGGCGAGCTCGCGGCCCGGCTCACGATCCTCGTGCCGATCGCCGCCGGCGCTTCCTTCGTGCCGATGATCGTCGCCAATCTCTGGCTGGCGGCGAAGGCTGTGCAGCTCTCCGGCCGGCTGCCGCGGCCCTGGCCCTTCATCCCTTCGACGCGCCTGCCGGCGCGGGCGGTGGCTGGGCTCGTCGGCGGCATCCTGCTGAGCCTTGTCGGCGGCTTCGTCGGCCTTGCCGGCGCGGCCCTCTCCGGAGCCCTGATCGCCGCCTTCGGCCTCTCCGGGCTCGCCGCCGTCCACGATCTCAGCCGTGGCAAGGCCTGGCGGTCGCCGACCCTGTTCGCGCTCTATCTCGCGCTGCTGATCATGCTGATCACCGTCTTCCCGTTCCTCGCGCTGCTCGGCATCGCCGACGCGCTCATCGACCTTCGCCGGCGCAAGCCGCCGGCGTCGCCTGCTGCCTGAACCAACGCCTATTCACGACATCAAAGGAGAAGACCCATGGAAGTGATCCTGCTCGAACGCGTCGCCAAGCTCGGCCAGATGGGCGAGACCGTCCGCGTCCGCGACGGCTATGCCCGCAATTTCCTGCTCGCCCGCGGCAAGGCCCTGCGCGCCACCGAAGACAACAAGAAGCGCTTCGAGACCCAGCGCGCCCAGCTCGAGACCCGCAACCTCGAGCTCAAGCGCGAGGCCGATTCGGTCGCCGAGAGCCTGAACGGGCAGTCGGTCGTGATCCTGCGCCAGTCGGGCGAGTCGGGCGTGCTCTACGGTTCGGTCTCGACCCGTGACATCGCCGAGGCGCTGAGCGCCGCCGGCTTCACTGTCGACCGCAACCAGGTCACGCTCAACACCCCGATCAAGACGCTCGGCCTGCACACCGTCCCGGTCGTGCTGCACCCGGAAGTCTCGGTCACCGTGACCGTCAACGTCGCCCGCTCCGCCGAGGAAGCCCAGCGCCAGGCCGCCGGCGAGAACGTCACGGCCCGCGAGGAGTTCGACCTCGACGATCTCGGCCTCGAGGTCGGCGCCGCGCTGGCCGAGGCCGGCGACGACGACCGCTGAGCGCTTTCAGCGGCTTACGCGAGTCAATGGGCGCCGTGGCAACACGGCGCCCTTTTTCATGCGCTGTGGACAGCGTGCAGAGTTGACGGTATTAGGAAAGTTCCTGGTTTGTTCATGTTCATGACTCACCGGCATTGACCTATCCAGAGCCATGTCCAGCGCCACCGCCCTCGTCGCCCGCCTCG
>DASYHC010000082.1:0-10567 GCA_035998995.1 Allobosea sp. | reverse complement strand
GATCCGAGCCATTTTATTGGCGAGCGCGACCGCGGCGACTTTCGGCGGTCGGCGCGCCAGAAGCGCCGTCGTCCACATTGAGGTTGGCGCGCCATTGCGGACATGGCGTAGCACCGTTGTCGCTCCCAGGATCAGCAGGGTCCGCAATGTTGGGTTGCCCATCTTCGAGATCCGACCCAGGCGCTCCTTGCCCCCGCTCGAGTAGGAGCAGCCCTCATCTTACGGTTGTAATCAACGAGATGCTGAAACGGGGGCTGCGACGCGCGCTTCCGGTTCCTCGCGCAAGCTTGAGTGAAGCGGGCCGAGTCAGTACGCCTCCTACGGCGACAGCGTGGAAAGATTCTCCATCACGGAGATGACGCAGAAAAGGCAGCCGTATGAGTGCCGTGAACGCGATGAGACGAAAGGCCTGCGCCGGCGTGGTGTTGTACAAGTCCGATCCTGCGCTGCTGGCCCGGCAAGCCGAGGCCCTGCGGGGACGGACGCTGTTCGCCTTCGCTAATGGTCCCGTCGAGGCGAAAGCCCTCGTCGCGTTAGCGCCGACAGATCTGCGATTGATCGAAAGCGACGGGAATGTCGGGTTGGGACGGGGCCTCAACGTGGTAACGGAGGCCGCTCTCCGAGACGGCTTCAGCCACATCATGCTGCTCGATCAGGACAGCGAGCCGCCAGCAGACCTACTCGACTGCTTGATGGCGCGCAGCATCGCCTTGGAGCAGGCCGATAAGGCAGCCGTACTGGCGCCCCTGCTCGTGCCACCTGCCGAGGGCTTCTACAAGCCCGTCCGTTACGCAAGGCGTGCCGACGCGCGGACCGATGGCCTCACCGCTCTCGACTTCGCGCCAACCTCTGGGTCACTCGTCAATCTCGCAGCTTACACGGCAGTAGGGCCATTCCGAGATGATTTTTTCATTGCTGGCATCGATGTCGAGTGGGGGTTCCGCGCCTGGAATCGCGGTTGGGGGTCCTATCTCACGCCCGATCTCGCGATGCCGCATCGCTGGGGCGAAGCCGTAAGCGCCGAAGAGCTTGGCAAGCCGCAAATCCTGCGCCACTCCAACCTGCGCAACTACTATTACGCCCGTAACGTCATCGCGACCGCTTGGCTATCGCATGTGCCGTGGCTCTGGCGCATCAAGTCTTGCGGCGCCCTCGCCGCGCAGTTCGCTATATTGGCCCTAATGGGAGCGAAGGGCTCGTTGAAGCCGGCTTGCAACGGTCTGCTCGATGGCTGGCACGGGCGGCTCGGCCCAGCGCCGGTTGACATCAGTTAAAGTTCGTCGTCGGGCAGGCATCCCGGCGAACCGGCCTTAAGTCCATCAGAGGGCCGCGCTTGACAGAGTCTGGCATGGCTGTTTCTTCCGCGCTGCCTTATAGCCATTCCCATCGATAGGACTTTCAGGAGCGGTAAGGCGTGTCAATGAAGTTTCTGGTCACCGGCGGGGCGGGTTTTATCGGTTCGGCTGTTGTCCGCCGGCTGATCGGCACGACCGATCATGCCGTCTGCGTCGTCGACAAGCTGACCTATGCGGGGAACCTCGCTTCGCTCGCCCCGGTTTCCGGCAGCAAGCGCTTCCGCTTCGAAAAGGCCGATATCGGCGACGGGGCGCGGATGCGGGCGATATTCGCCGATTTCGATCCCGACATCGTCATGCATCTTGCCGCTGAGAGCCATGTCGACCGCTCGATCGACGGCCCGGCCGCCTTCATCGACACCAACATCGTCGGTACCTTCACCTTGCTGCAGGAGGCGCTGCGCCATTTCCGCGGGCTGTCCGAGGAGCGCAAGGCGCGTTTCCGCTTCCACCATATCTCGACCGACGAGGTCTTCGGCTCGCTCGGAGCCGAGGGCCTGTTCGACGAGGAGACCGCCTATCGGCCCAACTCGCCCTATTCGGCCTCGAAGGCGGCGTCGGACCATCTCGTGCGCGCCTGGCACCATACCTATGGGCTGCCGGCCGTGATCAGCAACTGCTCCAACAATTACGGGCCCTATCACTTCCCGGAGAAGCTGATCCAGCTGATGATCCTCAACGCGCTCGAGGGCAAGACGCTGCCGGTCTATGGCGACGGCCGCAATGTGCGCGACTGGCTCTATGTCGACGATCATGCCGAGGCGCTGCTCGCGGTGGCGCAACAGGGCAGGCCGGGAGAGGTCTACGCCATCGGCGGGCACAACGAGATCGCCAATATCGACGTCGTCAGGCGCATCTGCGCGATCCTCGACGAGATCAGGCCCGATGTCCGAGGCGCCCGCGAGCGGCTGATCACCTATGTGACCGATCGCCCCGGCCATGATGCGCGCTATGCGATCGATGCCGGCAAGATCGGGCGCGAACTCGGCTGGAAACCCAGGCAGAGCTTCGAGACCGGCCTGCGCCTGACCGTCGAATGGTATCTGGCCAACGAGCCATGGTGGAGCGACATCCGTTCCGGCGTCTATCGCGGCGAACGGCTCGGTGCGGCTTGAACCGGAAAGACGTCCCGACATGCTGAGCGTCGAAGCCACCGCCATCCCGGCCGTCAAGGTGGTCACGCCGAAGAAGCATGGCGACCATCGCGGCTTCTTCTCGGAAACCTATAACCGCGCCGCCTTCGCGGAGGCCGGGATCGACCTCGTCTTCGTGCAGGACAACCATTCGCTCTCGGCGCAGATCGGGACGCTGCGCGGCCTGCATTTCCAGTCGCCGCCCTTCGCGCAGGACAAGCTCGTCAGGGTGACACACGGGCGTATTCTCGACGTTGCGGTCGATATCCGGGCATCCTCGCCGAGTTTCGGAGAGCATGTCGTCGTCGAGCTTTCGGCCGAAAACTGGAGGCAGCTTCTGGTGCCGGCCGGTTTCGCGCATGGCTTCGTCACGCTCGAGCCGGACACCGAGGTGCTCTACAAGGTCACGGCACCCTATGCGCCCGATCACGATCACGGCCTCGCCTTCGACGATCCGGCGCTCGGCATCGACTGGGGCCTGCCCTTCGACGCGCTCACGCTCTCCGGGAAGGACCGGAAGCATCCGCGCCTGAGTGCGCTGCCGCGGTATTTCGCATGAGGGTCGTCGTCACCGGATGGACCGGCCAGGTCGTCCGCGCCATGCTCGAGCGGGTGCCGGCGGGGGTCGAAGTCGTCGCATTGCGCCGCCCCGAGCTCGACCTCGCCCTGCCGAAGACGGTCGCGCCGGCGCTGCGCGCGGCCAGGCCTGACGTCATCGTCAATGCGGCAGCCTATACCGCCGTCGATCAGGCCGAGAGCGAAGCCGATCTCGCCATGCGCATCAACGGCCAGGCGGCCGGCGAGGCTGCCCGCGCGGCTGCCGTCCTCGGCATCCCCGCGATCCAGATCTCGACCGACTATGTTTTCGACGGGGGGCTCGGCCGGCCCTATCGCGAGGACGATCCGACCGGCCCGATCTCCGCCTATGGCGCCAGCAAGCTCGCCGGCGAGCAGGCCGTCGCGGCCGCCACGACGAACCACGCCATCCTGCGGACCGCCTGGATCTACAGCCCCTTCGGCAAGAACTTCGTCAGGACCATGCTGCGGCTCGCCGAGACGCGCGAGGAGGTCGGCGTCGTCGCGGATCAGGCGGGCTGTCCGACCAGCGCGCTCGACATTGCCGACGCGGTCTTCGCGGTCGCGCGCAACCTCGCCGCGCGGCCGCAGGATGCCGCGCTGCGTGGCATCTTCCATATGAGCGCCGCGGGCGAGGCCGTCTGGGCCGATGTCGCCGAAGCGATCTTCGCCGAGCGCGAGCGGCTGGGCGGCGGGCCGGTCGCCGTCAGGCGCATCGCAACAGTCGACTATCCGACCCCGGCCAGGCGGCCGGCGAATTCGAGGCTCGACTGCGGCAAGCTCGCGCGCGTCCATGGCGTCAGGCTGCCGGAGTGGCGGGGCTCGCTTGCGGCCTGCGTCGGGCGTCTTCTGAAGGATCGGGATCAGCGATGAAGGGCATCATTCCGGCCTGTAATCCGACCGCCGTTGATGGGGTGGAACGACCCGCTACCGCAGCATCAGAGTGCTAAGAGCCCTTTTGAAAAATGGGATTAGGGCTTCCGTGAAGGGTCGAGACATGATTCACGCTTGGGATGTGGACCGAGCGGAGCCGCGGCCGGATGGCCGATATTGCCAGGAAGACGAAGCGCTATCCGTCTGATCTGACGGACGAGGAGTGGGATCGGATCGCGCCCTTGATGCCCGGAGCTGGCCGCCGCGGCCGGCCGCGGGAGGTGGATCTGCGCGAGATCATCAACGCGCTCCGCTACCTGGTCCGCTCGGGCTGCGGATGGGAGATGCTTCCGGTCCACTTCGGTCCCTGGCAGACGGTCTACTGGTGGTTCCGCCGGCTGATGCGGCGGTTCCTGTTCCAGACCATCCACGACCTGGCCCTGATGTGCGACCGGGAGCGGGCCGGACGCGAGGCGAGCCCGTCCGCCGGGGTCATCGACAGCCAGTCGGTCAAGGCTCCGGCCGCCGGAGCCCAGCGCGGCTATGACGCGGGCAAGAAGGTTGTGGGCCGCAAGCGCCACATCGCGGTCGATACCGACGGGCGGCTTCTGATGGTCAACCTGACGCCGGCCGACATCTCCGACTCTGCCGGCGCCCAGGCGATCCTGGACAGCATCCGCAAGCGCTGGCCCTGGGTGAAGCACATGTTCGCGGACGGCGCCTATGTCCTTCAGGCCCTCCGCCCCGTGCGCGTTGAACCGATGGACCCAGTCGCGCAGGGTTTGACGATCCATGCCGCCCATCCGCGCCGCCTGCTCCCGATCCATGCCGTCGAGAACCGCCGCCAACGAAAGAAGCCGGCGACTCTGGTTGGCATGCCGGGAGCCGGCTGCGAGCCGTCGCAGGTCAAAGGCCGAGTCGTCCGTCCGAAGTTTCACCGCAGCAGGCATGGCGCGAATCCTCCTCGCGCCCATGGAATCAGTGAACGGCGTCGCCGAAAAGACCCCGTGAGTCAGCCTCAGCGGCCGTTGGTATTACATGTGCGGAGATAGTCCGCGCCGCGCTCCAGCCCAAGTAGGCCCGGTGATTGGTCAGGTCTTGGACTTGTCGCGCTCGCGGCGGCGGAGTTCGGCTTCGACGGCAGCGCGGTGTAGGTCAGCGGGGTACTCGCCGGGTCGAAGTGCCGCCCTGATGCGCTCGCGAGTCCCGACCGCGAACTTCGTCCGGACATAGTCTCCCTCTCCGTATCCGCTCCCTTTATCCGGTAGCGTCCCCGAAGGGATCACGTCGAGAGCGTTCAACGCTTCAGGCTCCAACGCCTTTCGAACGGCATCTTCCGCTTCTCCCCGGGTGACATTGAACCACTCGTTTTTGAGGCGCCTATCCCGGAGGAGCCAATGCACGTAGCGCTCGGCAGCTTGTACGACTCGCGTTTCCATAGGCCACTGGCCGCAGAGAAATGCGCCCTTGTGCCCCGCGCGGATCATCGCGCGCACGCGGTCTTCGGGACTGTAGCTATATCCAATCTTGTACGGGCCACCAGGGATACCCAGCACATAGAGATAGGCGAAGTTTTCGCGCTCACTTGCCACGACGCGCCTCACCATCGAGCGCCTGGTCAACCAAAATTCGGATCGCTTCCGACCTGCTGGGGATTTTGGGCTGGCTGCGTCGCCATTCTTGGACGCGCTCCATCCAAGTAGCCACGCAGCGCAGCCCGCAGGTTCTTCGGATCGAGCCCAACATCACGGGCGATGCACGCGGCGTCCGTCATAGTCATCCCTCCCCGATACGCCGCTGACGTTCCGGCACCGTAGCTCAGCCGGCAGCATGTCCGCCTTCGCGCCGTCGATCAAGGAGAGGCCCATCATCGGCGGCGGTCAGTCCGGGGTCGAGGTTCGTCCCGATATCGGGGCAATAGGCGCCGCAATTCTTACCGTATTTCTGGGGCTTGCGTTCAGGGTTGTCGTGATGCCATGGCGACGTCTCGCGAACAGCGCGACGAGCTGGGCGATCGTCGCATGGGCGCCGTAACGCCACGCCAGCGAGGTCAACCGGACAACGCCGCGCCGGCAGTAGTGGCAGCGAACGCGCATCACGACCCATGGAAAGTCGCACGCAGCTTGATCCTGTCGTTCGGAAGGCTCCCCGTCATCAATCCGGATCGCGCTCCGGCCGTGCCCCTGCCGAGAAGACGCCGCGCAAGACCTTGAGAAGCCGAGCGATCGGCATCAGCGAGCAGGCGCACATAGCTCCGCGTAAGCGCCATCAATGCAACAGAATGGCAACCGTGCTCCTCGCGCGGATCGTCCAGCAGACCGAGAACCTCCGCATCAAGCAAGATATCCTCTGGATACTGTTCGACGGGTCGGGTTGACATGGATTTCGTTCCCAGAATGGAGAACAGATGCCGCGCGAAAGTCAAGCTAAGCGGAACTGCCACATCGCTATGCTGGTTGACCGCCGGGAGGACAAGGCCATGCCGAAAATCACAATCGTCAGCGAAGATCAGCGACGCCGTATCCAGGAGCGCATTGAAGAACTCACCGGATGCCGCGAAGGCACATCCGAGGAGCGCGAGCTGATCGATCTGACACTGGCGGTCGAGATATGGGATGCCAAGCACCGCAAGGGCTGACCGCCGGAGAGCGGAATGCCAGGCCGCGCCAGTCGACTCGACATTCTCAGAAGGTCATGACAGCGTTGATATCCGCGTAATCCTCTCAAGCGCTGGCGAAGGGTCTTTCAAATGCGCTTCCATCATTTACTCGCCGCTGCGGCACTGGTGGCAATGACGACGCCCGTGCTGAGCCAGGAACGCGGTGGGCGCGGCTCCGATGCCGTCCGCCAGAAGTGCGCTGAAGAAGCTCGGCTGTCGGTCAGGCCAGGTCGTACGGCACGGCTCGATCGCGATCAGATCCGCGAGATGCGGCGTGAATACACTCGCGATTGCGTACGCAAGGCGCGATCCTGATCGACTGATTTAAGCGAACTGGTGCTGAAGACGCTGACCGCATTCTCAGGTCCATTCAACGAAGGCAGCTCGCGCATCCTGTGCCAAGCCTCCCGTGTTGTGCGCCGCGATCGAGGCTGTGAGGCACCAATCGAAGCGCGCTATCTTCAGTTCTTTACAATCGACGCCCTTGCGAATCTCGGGCAGACTGGCCGCGCTCGTTGGCATGTCGGTCCCCAACCCCGATGGCAGCGGCAGTTACTCGGGCGGCTTTCGGGCCGCCCTTTCTTTTTGGAGGGAAGACTTGTGACGATTAGTCGACTTTCGGTGTTGGCATCTCCACCAAATATCGGAGCATGAAGCAGAATGCCTTTTTCGATCTGGCTCTGGGCCGGCATCGTCGCCGCGATCCTGTGGGCGCTGATAAGCGCTTCTTTTGGCGCCCGATAAATACAAAGGAGAACAAGGCGGTCGCGGAGGTGCGGCAGATGGAGATCATCCGTGAAAATGGCGCGAAGCTGGTCGTCCTTGCGCGCTACATGCGAATCCTGTCGGATGAAAGATGCAAGACGATATCGGCGCGGATAATCAACATCCACCGCTCTTTTCTTCCCAGATTCAAGGAAAAATCTGTCAAACTGACCAATTTGGGCGGCTATTGCCCACCCGTTTACCTGAAAGCGCTGACATTACGCTGCCGAGGGCCTTTACACTTGACCTTCGCCGGCCGCCGCCTTGAAGGACAGCACCGATGGATAAGCTGGGCGAGCGGATAGAGCGCGTGGAGCAAGGGAGGGGGGCGGATTGGGTGCTGGATGGCGCTATCGCTGAAATACTCAATCCGGACAGGTTCGTGCTCGATCTTATTCGCGGGCACGCGCTGCTACATCACCTCCCGCGACGCCGTGATGTTAAAGAAGCTGCCGGGCATGCAATGGTAGATGCATGTCGACGGCAAGGCGTTGTCGGCTGATATGCGACAGCAATCGCGCTACGCGTGGTCCACGCGGGCCCGCTCCCAGTCACATTCCGAGCCATCAAGGAGCAGAACCGTGACGATTGATGAAAAGGCGCTGGAAACAGCCATTCAGTGCGGCGAAGACGTGGTGCTGCTGGAATGGTTCGATAGCTTTTCCAACCCGCGCGAAGCGCGCCGAGCTGTAGTGGAGGTCGCCGTTCGCTCTGCCATCACGGCCTACGTCTCCGCCCTCGGAGATGGCTGGCAGCCGATCGAGACAGCGCCGAAGGATGGAACGGCTATCCTGCTGTCTTGGTTTGATGCCATAGACGATTACGTGGAGCCCGACGCGGCTGTCGCAGGACACTGGACACACTGGGCAGATCGCAGCGGCTGGTATCTTCGGGGCTTCGGCGTCCTTAACGAGGGCGGCGGGTACTTCAGCGGCATTGGGGAGTCGAGCGACGATGGATGGCCAAAGCTTCATCCGACCCACTGGCGCCCTCTCCCAGAGCCTCCGGCCATGCTCGCAGCGGCGGGAGGCGAGGAGTGAAGCACGCTTGCCCAATCTGCGGCGATCCGATTCTCGTTCTTGCCGGCGAAGCTACGATCGCTGCAGAGCGGGAACGATGTGCGAGGATTGCGGAAAGCTGCCATCAAGGGCGGGGATGATAGTGTGACGGGGCCGGTGGTGGCTTGACAGGTTGCCGTCGCACAGTTCATCGCCGCTGCAATCAGATTCGGGAGATGTGGCGTGAATGCAGCCGCGATTGCGTGCGCAAGGCGCGATCCTAAGCGTTCGACGAAGTGGGGCGCTAGCTTCAGTTTGGCATGGGGCTCAAACTGATCCGCTACCCTCCAGATCGTAGGTGTGGCGGCCTGCGACGATACGCCAGTGGGTTGGTTCCCAGCCCAGGTTTAAGCCGTCTTCGTTCAGCCAGGCGCCCGGTATCTCGGCGCTGGGAAGGGGGCGCCGGTACTGCGCTAGACCAAAACGATCGCCATCGGTCACCTCGACCAGCATACTGAGTTCACGGGTTGCCGGCGGCGTTCCCAAGGTCCAGACCGGGTCTTGCATTCTTGCCATGACGGAAGCCTGAGAAAGATGCCCCTTCGGCCCGACGGCTCTTTATGGGTCCTTAAGGTAAGGCGCAAGAGGAATGTCTGTGTCCGCCGTCAGCGCCCTTGAGACCATTTAGGGGTTTTCGGGAAGGGAGGATTTCGCTGACGCGGTCCTTCGGTTCTGGATCCTCGCAGCCATTCAGGAGCGCAGATGAGACAGAAATCATTGCCGGAGAAAGCGCCGGCAGAGCAGATCGTGAAGGACATCCGGCGCGCGACGCGCCGGTAGTTCTCGGCTGAAGAAAAAATCCGCATTGTTCTGGAAGGCGTGCGCGGCGAGGAGAGCATCGCCGAGCTGTGTCGGCGCGAGGGGATCGCCTCGTCGATGTATTACGGCTGGTCGAAGGAGTTCCTTGATGCCGGTAAGCGCCGTCTCGCCGGTGACACGGCCCGCGCCGCAACGCCGGACGAGGTGAAGGAACTGCGTCGCGAGGCGCAGGCGCTGAAAGAAGCCGTGGCCGATCTCACCTTGGAAAACCGCCTGCTGAAAAAAAGCATGCTCGCGGATGGGGAGGACGGCGCATGAGATATCCGGCATCCGAGAAGGCCGAGATCATCCGCCTGGTCGAGGGATCGCACCTGCCGGCTCGGCGCACGCTGGACAAGCTTGGCATTCCCAGGGCGACTTTCTATCTCTATGGACGGCTCTCCCGTTGCAAGTCGCTTTCGAACTGATCTGCCTGGTCGATTGCAAACATCTATCCGGCGTCACCCGGGTTCGGGCGCCCAAATGGGGAATCCGCACGCGCAGGCCTCTACAGCTGGTAGGCCACGCAGGCCTCGATAAAAGTCAGGCTCGTTGCGCGCCGGTCCGACCGGTGCAGTTCATTTCTCCATCGCTTCGCAATCGTCTTAGGCGGGCCTCAGAAAGCGGCGCGGTACGGCTCGCCGGTTCGAAGCACGGCCCAGATGATCCGCGCGTTCTTGTTGGCGACTGCAACCGTGGCGCGGTTGTCCGGGTCCGCGGCATCGTATTGCCGGAAGGCACGGTCGGCAGCATAGCGCGCCGCTTCCAGGTCACGGCCATGGGCCTCGCGAACCTGATCCCGCTGCCCAGCTGCACGTAACGCGGCTTCCTGCGCCGCGGCGACGGCGCCAGGCCGACCACGCCGAGCAGCACCTCCTCGATCGCATCGTCGACGCGCAGGCCGCCGAAGGCGATGCAGGACGGGCCGCCATGGTCCATCCAGGCGCGCGAGCAGCTGTAGCGCGGGATGCCATGCCTGGCCCCGGTGTAGCGAAGCGTCAGCTTACGGCCGCAGCGCCGGCAACGGATCAGGCCGGCGAGCAGCGCCTCGCCATGCTTGGGCGCGCCGTGATGCCTGCCGGTCGGAACATTGCCTGCCACCATCGCGCGGATCGCTTCGAACCTCTCCCAGCTCACATAGCCGTCATGGGCACCGGGCTTCAGGGCGAGCAACTCATCCCGTGTCCTGCGGCGGGTCTTCACCCTGATGCCGTCGGCGGCATAGGCTGCTGCGGCACTCGTCTTACCATAGGCATAGGCACCGCCGTAGACCGGGTTCGCGATTGTCAGGCGACACGACAAACTGCCCCCCTGAGGCCATGAGGAACTGACCCCTATGGAGAGGAGGTC
>DASYHC010000051.1:0-13808 GCA_035998995.1 Allobosea sp. | reverse complement strand
ATGATCAGCACCTCGCGGATGCCGGCGAGCATCAGCGTGGAGAGTGGGTAGTAGATCATCGGCTTGTCGTAGACGGGCAGAAGCTGCTTCGACATCGCCAGCGTCATCGGATGCAGCCGCGTGCCGGAGCCGCCCGCGAGGATGATACCCTTCATCGTCTATCCCTGGTCCTTGATAAGCCGCTCGACACAGGCCGACAGAGACGAGCGCCACATCGGCAGCTCGACATTATGTCGGGCAGCGAGCTTGCCGCAATCGAGCCGTGAATTGGCCGGCCGCCGCGCCGGCGTCGGATAATCGGCCGTTGCAATCCGCGTCACCGCGACCGGCCTGCCGCCATGGCGCAGGCGTTCTGCGAAGATCGCCTCGGCGACATCGGCCCAGACCGCCTCGCCAGTAGCGGTCATGTGGAAGACACCTCGCAGGCTTTCGTCCTGCGGGCGAGCCACGAGGTTCCGCGCGACAGCGAAGATCGCGTCGGCAATGTCGAGTGCAGAGGTCGGGCAGCCGCGCTGGTCGGCGACGACGCCGACCTCGTCGCGCGTCTCGGCGAGGCGCAGCATGGTCTTGACGAAGTTCTTGCCGAAAGGGCTGTAGACCCAGGCGGTGCGCAGGATGGCATGATTGTCCGTGGCGGCAGCCACGGCCCGCTCGCCGGCGAGCTTGCTGGCGCCATAGGCGCTGATCGGCCCGGTCGGATCATCCTCGCGGTAGGGCCGGTCGAGGCTGCCGTCGAAGACGTAATCGGTCGAGATCTGGATCACGGGGATGCCGAGAGCGGCAGCCGCACGCGCCGCTTCGCCGGCCGCCTCGCCGTTGACGCGCATGGCGAGGTCGGGCTCGCTCTCGGCCTGGTCGACCGCGGTATAGGCGGCTGCATTGACGATGACGTCGGGTCTGGCCGAGCGCAGCGCCGGCGCGACCGTCCGCGGAACGGCAAGATCAAACTCGGGGCGGCGGAGCGCAACGATCTCGACGCCCGCCGGCACCCGCTCCAGCATCGCCTGGACGACCTGGCCGGCCCAGCCGGTGACGACGACCCTCATGCGAAATACTGCGGCAGATCGGCGAGGCGCGGATGCTTGCGATCCTTGTCGGACAGGGTCAGCTCGTCGGCCGACAAGCCCCACTTGATCCCGAGCGCCGGGTCGTCGAAGGCAAGCCCATGGTCGTTGGCCGGGCCATAGGGGGCCGTCACCTTGTAGAGAACTTCGGTATCGGGCTCGAGCGTGACGAAGCCATCGGCGAAGCCGACCGGCACCAGGAGCTGCCTCCAGTTCTGCGCCGACAGCTCGACGGCGACATGCTGGCCGAATGTCGGGGAGGAGGCGCGGATATCCACGGCGACGTCGAGGATGCACCCTCGCGTCACGCGCACCAGCTTGTCCTGCGCGAAGGGCGCCGACTGGAAATGCAGGCCGCGCAGCGTGCCCACCTGCGCCGACAGCGACTGATTGTCCTGCACGAAATCGAGGTCGATCCCCGCTTCGGCGAAGGCCTTGCGGCTCCAGGTCTCCGAGAAGAAGCCGCGATGGTCGCCGAACTTCTTCGGCGTGATGATCTTGACGGCGGGGATCGCCGTATCCTCGACGCTCAGCATCGCTTCCGTCTCCAGCTCAGGCCGCGCCGAGGCGCTCGCCGCGATAGACGCCGGAGCGGATATCACCCCACCATGTCGGATTGTGGATATACCACGCGACGGTTCGGCGCAGGCCTGTCTCGAAGGTCTCCTTCGGTGTCCAGCCCAGTTCGCGGCCGATCTTGCCGGCATCGATCGCATAGCGCGCGTCATGGCCCGGCCGGTCGGTGACATAATTGATCAGACGCTCGCGCGGCCCCTTCGGATCGGGCTTGAGCTCGTCGAGGATGGCGCAGATCGCCTGCACCACCTCGATATTGGCCTTCTCGTTATGGCCGCCGATATTGTAGCTCTCCCCGAGCCTGCCGGCGGTGGCGACTGTCAGCAAGGCGTCGGCATGGTCGTCGACATAGAGCCAGTCGCGCACATTGAGACCGTTGCCATAGACCGGCAGCGGCTTGCCCTCGAGCGCGTTGATGATCATCAGCGGGATCAGCTTCTCCGGGAAGTGATAGGGCCCGTAATTGTTCGAGCAGTTGGTCATCACCACCGGCAGGCCATAGGTGTGGTGCCAGGCGCGGACGAGATGGTCGGACGCCGCCTTCGAGGCGGAGTAGGGCGAGTTCGGCTGATAGGCCGTATCCTCGTGGAACAAGCCGTCCGCGCCGAGCGAGCCGAAGACCTCGTCGGTCGAGATGTGGTGGAAGCGGAAGGAGGCCTTGCGCTCCTCAGGCAGGGCCCTGAAATGGCGCAGCGCCTCCTGCAGAAGCGCGAACGTGCCGACGACATTGGTCTCGATGAAGGCGGCCGGCCCGTCGATCGAGCGGTCGACATGGCTCTCGGCGGCCAGATGCATCACGATGTCGGGCTGGAAATCGGCGAAGATCTCCTTCATCCGTTCGCCATCGCCGATATCGGCCTGCTCGAAGCGATAGCGGTTGCTGCCAGAGACGGGGGCGAGCGAGGCGAGGTTGCCGGCATAGGTCAGCTTGTCGACGACGCAGACCTCATGTTGCGTCTCGGTGATCAGCTTGCGCACGACCGCCGAACCGATGAAACCGGCCCCGCCGGTAACCAGGAACTTCAATGACACGCCGCTTCGCTCCGCAGAGTCGTGTGATGCCGTTATAGGGCCGCAAGGAAGAAACAGCCCTCCTCTGGTCTGTCAAGGATGAGCCGTCTCTGTCGATGATATCTGGCCTGCGGCCAATCTAGTGTAATGCCGTGATGTTTGGCTGCGGCATTACCATTGGGCAATTGCCAAGCATTGCAACGAAGCAGGCAGCGCCGTGACCGGTCGCGAACCGTGCCAGCGAGACACGGGCGCCACATTGCACCGTCAATCCCTTCAAACGATGCTTGCCGGAGCAGGGCCAAGCCTGCCTGTGAAGCCGTCTGCGAGCCCCGTGCGAATGGGCTTGAGCGACCCTGGCGCACCTTTCAGGGCCAGAAGCGCGATCTGGGCCGCAAGAGCGGCGCATGATCTCAGCCTCCAGCGCCACGGCACATGCGCCAGTCCGGCTGTCGCGATGACATTGCGCGCATAGTAGTAGTTCCGGAGCGGGGAATGGCGCAGAATCTGGGGTTGGTTCGATTTCTCTTCGTTCGCCGGCTCGCCCCACCGATGCGGCATCGCCAGATCGGTTGCCAGATAGGATGCCCGGCCGCGATCCCAGGCCCTGAAGCCCCATTCGAC
The DNA here is from genome assembly GCA_035998995.1 of Allobosea sp. Taxonomy (GTDB): domain Bacteria; phylum Pseudomonadota; class Alphaproteobacteria; order Rhizobiales; family Beijerinckiaceae; genus Allobosea. Next base: position 10,533 of record DASYHC010000051.1, on the reverse strand, counting down.
ATCGATGCCCGCGATGAAAAAATCGTCCCGGAAGGGACCGATGGCCGAATAGGCGGCGAGGCTCACCAGTGAGCCGGAGGTCGGCGCGAAATCGATAGCGGTCAAGCCGTCGGCGCGTGCGGGTCCGCGCCATTCATAGCGGATCGGCTTGTAGAAACCCTCTCCTGGCGGCGTGAGGCGTGGAGCGAGGACGGCGACTTGCTCGCCCTGCTTCTGGAGCGCCTCACAGCGCTCTGTCAGGCGGTCGAGCAGGCCCGGCGGCGGCTCGCTGTCCTGATCGAGGAGCATGATATGGCTGAAGCCGTCACCGGCGGCAGCGTCCATGACGGCATTGAGACCCCGCCCCAGGCCGACATTCTGTTCGCTGAGGATGAGGCGCAACTCGGCCGGCGCCAGGGCGGCCAGGACATCGTCATCGACCGGCCCGTTGGCGAAGACGAACAGGGTTTGTCCCGGCAGGCCCTTCGCCTGACGCGCGAGCAACTCCGGGTCGGGCTTGTACAGCACCACACCAGCACAAGCCCGCGCGCTTCGCTTCTGCGTCTCTTGTGCTGTCACCATGCTGTCGTCCCCGTCCACTCGCTCTATTCCAGCGTGCGTGGCGATAGACAACCCTGTGCCATCCGCAGATTGCGGTCTCGCACTCGTCGTGTCGGAGAGCCGAACGGAACTCGTCATCCGCCCCGCTTACGTGAGCTTGGCGTCCGTGGCCATTGCTGATCCCTGCAATCGAGGGCGGGTTAGGGTCTTTATGGATTCGCTAGGCTTAGATCGTCGGAGCGCTTCCGCCCCCTGGAGCAATGGGCCCGACAGATGGCGGATGATGCTCACCGGATGATGAACAGGGCGTCGCCCATGCCTGAGCATCGGCATATCGAACTGGGTGAGAACATGCGGCCCAATCGATGGGCTGGTGCTGCGAGAGAGGATTGAACTCTCGACCTCTCCATTACCAATGGAGTGCTCTACCACTGAGCTACCGCAGCAGGACCGGGATATGCTGGCGTTTCGGGTCGATCGAGGACCCTTAAAGACGCCGCGCCGTTCCGAAGCGGCGTCCTGATGCCACAAGCCCCGCCCCGACGCAACCTGTTACGCACATATCCCTGCACATGAAAATGAAGGGGCGCTCGACCTCTCCATGACCAAGGCAGTGCTCTACGTCCCTGCAACCGCGCGCTCAATCGGGCAGCAGCAGGCGCTGGTCGATGCGGAACAGCCGGCCGTCGCCGAGAAGATGGGCGGAAAAGCCGAGGCCGAAGAGCGGGCGGAAGGCGGGGTCGCGGACATTGAGGCCGCCGGCATAGGCGCCCATCGCCGGCATGACACAGCGAGTCGGCGAGAGCGCAAAGCAGCGCCGGCGCAGCGCCCGGCCGCGCATACGGACCTTGGCGGCGGGATGCAGATGGCCGGCGATCTCCGGCAGCGCCCCGGCAGGGCTCGGCTCGTGCCGCAGCCTGACACCGCGAAGGTCGATCTCGTCGAGGACAGTGCCGCCCATTGCGGCCGAGATCGCAGGGTCGTGGTTGCCGCTGACCCAGAGCCAGTCGCGGCCGGCCTGATCGGCGCGCAAGGTGGCAAGGCAGCTTTCGTCGATCCGTGCCTCGGCGCCGCGGTCATGGAAGCTGTCGCCGAGCGCAATCACGCGCGCCGGCTGGTAGCGCAGGATCGCGGCGCCGAGCAGCCGCAGCGTCGCGGCGGAATCATAGGGCGGCAGCAGCACGCCGCGCGCTGCAAAGGCCGAGCCCTTCTCCAGATGCAGGTCGGCGACGACGAGCGTGCGCTCGTCCGGCAGGTAGAGCGCGCCGGAGAGGTCGGGCACGAGGGCGAGCCGGCCGAGCATGAACGCCTCGGTTGCCACCTCTCCCGTTTCCTTCGTCGCCAGGTTCACGCCATCGCCTCTTCGAGCATCTGCGCTTCCGCTTCGGCCAGGATCTCGTCGGCCGCTTCGCCACTGACCGCCTCGCGCCCGATCTCCAGCATGACCGAGACCGAGAGCGGCGAGACGTGATCGAGCGGCTGATGCACGATTCGCCCGCTGATCCGTGTCAGCATCTGACCCAGGCGGCCGATGTCGAGCAAGCCGGTCGCGGCATCGGCGCGCGCGGCGCGTAGGAGCACATGGTCGGGCTGGTGCCGGCGCAGCACGTCGTAGACGAGGTCGGTCGAGATCGTCACTTGCCGTCCGCTCTTCTCCTGGCCGGGAAAGCGGCGCTCGATCAGGCCGCCGATCACGGCGCAGGAACGGAAGGTGCGCTTCATCAGCGCCGATTCGGCCAGCCACTCCTCGAGATCGTCGCCAAGCATGTCCTGCGCGAAGAGCTCGTCGAGCGAGAGGGCGCCGCGGGCGATTGCGGCGCCCATGTCGCCGAGCGTCCAGACCGCGATGCCGTAATCATTGCAGACGAAGCCGAGCGGCTTCAGGCGCGCCCGCTCCAGTCTTCGCGTCAGCAGCATGCCGAGCGTCTGGTGGGCGAGGCGGCCCTCGAACGGATAGGCGACGAGGAAGAAGCGCCCCGCTCGCGGAAAGGTTTCGACCAGGAGCTCGCCCGGCTTGGGCAGGCGCGATTTCAGACGCTGCGCATGCAGCCAGGACGAGACCTCGTCCGGCAGCTTCGCCCATTCCTTCGGCGTCGCCAGGATGGCGCGGACTCGCGCGGCGAGGAAGGTCGAGAGCGGGAACTTGCCGCCATTATAGGACGGGATCTTCGGGTCGGTGCCGGCGGCGGTGCGTGAGCAGACCACCTCGTTCTCGACGATGCCCTCGAAGCGCAGCACCTCGCCGGCGAAGATGAAGGTGTCGCCCGGCGTCATCGTCTCGGCGAAATATTCCTCCAGCTCGCCGAGCATGCGGCCGCCGCGGCTGAGCATCTGCTGACCGCCTGGACGGGCCGGGCGCGAGCGGCCGAGCCGGACCTTGAGCATCGTCGATTCGACGATGGTGCCGACATTCATCCGGTATTGCTGGATCACGCGGGCATTGCTGGCGCGATAGATGCCGTCCTTGCTTCGGCGGAGCTTGGCGAAGCGCTCATAGCTCTTCAGCGCATAGCCGCCGGTCGCGACGAAATCGACGACGGCGTCGAAATCGGCGCGGGCGAGGTCGGCATAGGGCGAGGCGGTCAGGACCTCCCGATAGAGCGCATCGGGCTCGAATCCGTCGGAGCAGGCGACCCCGAGCACATGCTGGGCGAGCACGTCGAGCGCGCCGATCCGCGGCGCCGGCGTATCCTGCGCGGCTTCCGCCACCGCATCGAGCGCCGCGCGGCATTCCAGCAATTCGAAGCGGTTCGACGGCACCAGCAGCGCTTGCGAAGGCTCGTCCATGCGGTGGTTGGAGCGGCCGATGCGCTGCATCAGGCGGCTCGCGCCCTTGGGCGCGCCGACATTGATGACGAGGTCGACATCGCCCCAGTCGATCCCGAGATCAAGCGTCGCGGTGCAGACCACGGCTTTCAGCTTGCCGGCCGCCATCGCCGCCTCGACCTTGCGGCGCTGCCCGACATCGAGCGAGCCGTGATGCAGCGCGATCGGCAGCGTCTCCTCGTTGACGCTCCACAATGCCTGGAACATGAACTCGGCCTGCATGCGGGTATTGACGAAGACGAGCGTCAGCTTGTGCTGTTGGATCGCGGCGTAGATGTCGTCGACCGCATGGGCGGTGATATGCCCGGCCAACGGCAGCCGCCGCTTGGTGTGCATGATCCCGATCTGCGCCTGCGCGCCGCCCTTGACGGTGACGAGGCCGGATGGCGTGCCCGCGCCGCCGAGATAAGCCTGCAGATCGGCCGGCTCGCGCACCGTTGCCGACAGGCCGACCGCGCTCATTTCAGGAGCCAATGCGCGCAGGCGGGCGAGATCGAGCGAGAGCAGGTCGCCGCGCTTGGAGGTGACGAGGGCGTGCAACTCGTCGAGCACGACGCGGCGCAGGTTCGCGAAGAACGGCTTGGCGTCGCGGTGCGAGACCAGGAGAGCGAGCTGTTCCGGCGTGGTGAGCAGGATGTCGGGCGGGCGCTCGATCTGGCGGGCGCGCTTGGCCGGCGAGGTATCGCCGGTGCGGGTTTCGACCTTCACGGCAAGCCCCATTTCCCGTATCGGCGTTTCGAGATTGCGGGCGATGTCGACCGCGAGCGCCTTCAGCGGCGAGACATAGAGCGTGTGCAGGCCGTCGCGTTCGCCGCCGCGCTGGGTCAGTTCGACCAGCGAAGGCAGGAAGCCGGCGAGCGTCTTGCCGGCGCCGGTCGGCGCGACCAGAAGGGTCGAGCACCCGGCGCGGGCCTCCTCCAGCAGAGCGAGCTGATGCGCCCGGACGCTCCAGCCGCGGCTGGCGAACCAGGCGGAGAAGGCAGGTGGGAGAGGCGAGGGCGCATCCATCGAGCGACAGAGATAGGCCTTGTCGAACGAAAAGGGAACGGCGACTTCGCCTCTTTCAGGCAGCGGTGCCAGTGGCTGATCCCAGCACGACAACCCTGCTGCCGACGGGAACGCGTCGATAGAGATCCATGATGTCCTGATTGAGCAGCCTGATGCAGCCGGAGGAAACCATCGCCCCGATCGTCGAGGGCTCGACGGTGCCGTGCAGCCGGTAGAGCGTGTCGCGCCCGTCGCGATAGAGGTAGAGCGCGCGCGGGCCGAGCGGGTTGCCGGCGCCGCCGGCAAGCCCTCCGGCATAGCGGCCATAACGCTGCGGCTCACGGCGGATCATGTCCGGCGTCGGCGTCCAGCGCGGCCATTGCGCCTTGCGTGCGATCGTCGCGGCGCCGCGGAAATTGAAGCCTTCCTCCTTGCCGACGCCGATACCGTAGCGGATGGCGCGGCCGCCTTCTCCGATCAGATAGGCGTAGCGCTCGCCGGGATCGACGACGACGGTCCCGGGCCGCTCGGCCGTGCGGTAGCCGACCTCCCGCCGCAGGAACTCGGGTTCGATCTCGCTGAGATCGATTGCCGGCACGGGAAAGGGCTCGCCATCGACGGCGGCGTAGATCGAAGCGTAGTCGGCCTCGAAAACATCGAGGCGAGTGGCCTGCCCCCGGCTGGAGAGCTCGGGTGCGGGCCTCGTCACGCAGCCGGACAGAAGGAATGGGCTGCCGAGCAGCAGGCGGCGTCGGTCGATGGGCATTTTAGGCTATCGGCTCGCGTGACAGGATTGGTGCAGCGATAGACCAATTTGCGCCGATCGCGTCGATCCGTTATGAGGTGATAAGTATCATAACTTATGGCTATGTATGGATATCGCCGCCGCCCTCAGAGCATTCGTGCGCACCGTCGAGCGCGGTTCGGTCACCGCCGCAGCGCGTGATCTTGCCGTGTCGCAGCCTGCCGTCACCAAGCATCTGCGCAATCTCGAGCGGCATGTCGGCGCGCGCCTGCTGGAGCGCTCGACCCGCATGGTCCGGCCCACCGTGCAAGGCAAGGCGCTCTATGAGGCCAGCCGGAGTGCGCTCGCCACCATCGACGCGGCGCTGGAAGGCGTTCGCCATGAGATGGGCGCGATCGAGGGGCTGCTGCGCGTGCACGCGCCGTCCTGCATCGGCGTGCGGCACCTTCATCCGATCGCATTGGCGTTCCAGGAACGCTATCCCGGCGTCACGATCGATCTGGTGCTGGAGAACCGGGCGGTCGACCTGGTTTATGAGGGATTCGACCTCGCGCTGTGCTATGGCCGTCCGGACGGCCAGGAGCTCATCGTCAGGCGGCTCGGCCAGGTGCGCCGCATCCTCGTCGCCGCCCCGCAATTCCTCGCCCGGTCAGGGCCGATCGACACGCTGGCGCAGCTGTCCGAGGTCGATGTCGTGACCACCGCGACGGAGCTGTTACGGCGCGATCTGCTTACGCTGCGACGCGGAAGCGAGACGGTCGACGTATCGGTGCGGCCGATCATGCGGACGAACCACGCCGACGCGATCGCCGCGACCTTGTTGTCCGGCCGGGCTGCCGGCCCTGTCCAGCTTCTGCTCGTCTCGGAAGAGCTCGCGGCAGGGCGGCTCGTCAGGATATTGCCGGACTATGAGGTCAAGCCGACGGAGGCCTTCTGGACCTTTCCTTCGGTGCGCTTCATGCGGCCGGTCGTGCGCGCCTTCACCGATTTCGCGATCCCGGCCTTGCGCGCTGTCGAGGGCGTCGATGCCGGCGACACGCGTTTGGAAGCGGCCTAGCTATCGCTGGCCTCGTGCCGTCAGCGGCACTCCGCTACCACAATCAAGCCCGGCACCGGCTGGCCACGATCGATCCGCGTGCTCCGCGGTTCGACCAGAGCCGGGTTCAGCTTCGCCTCGTCGAGCTTCTCCCTGATCCAGCTTTCGGCATGGGCGAAACGCCGATCCTGGCCGACGGCGATGCCCTCGCCCTCATGGCTCTGCACGGTGAAGGCGAAGAGGCCGCCGGCCTTGAGCACACGCGCGCTCTGATGGAAGCAGGGAGCGAGATCGCCGAGATAGACGAAGACATCGGCCGCGATGACGAGATCGGCCGAGGCGTCGGGCCGGCTCGCCAGGAAGGCGGTCAGGCCCGCAGTGGCAAGCTTGTCGTAGAGCGGCCGGCCGCCCTCCTGCATCTTGGCCAGCGCTTTGGCGATCATGCGCGGTGAGAGATCGCAACCGACGAGGAACTCGGTCTCGGCCCGGATCACCTCGCCCATTAATCCCGTGCCGCAGCCGAGATCGAGGACCGTCCCGAACTTGAAGGGGCGGCCGGTCTGTTCGCAATGCCGCGCCAGTGCGTCCCGCAGCAGCGCCGGCGCCTGATATTGCAGCGTGCCGACGAGATGGCTGTCGAAGCGCTCGGCATAGCCGTCGAACAACGCGCCTGAAAAATTCTCCGAGGTCGCCTGCTCGGCCGGCATCGCGCCGATCCGGGCAAGGTCGAGCTTGGCGCCGACATGGTCGTTCGGATCGAGGTCGAGGCATTGCCGCCAGGCGGTCGCGGCCTCCTCATTGTGCCCGAGCGTCTCCTGGGCTAGCCCGTAAAGATGCCAGGCGGCGGTGAAACCGTAGTTCTCGGCGAGCGTTTGATCGAGGATGTCGATCGCCGCCTGCGGATCGCCATCCTTCAGCGCCGCCTCGGCCCAGGCGTAACGACGGTCGAGGCGCTCATCCCCGGAACTGGCGGAGTACACGCTGCTGCCCTTTTCGATCATGCTGCGGGTTTAGCGAAGGTGCATGACACTGGCCAGACGATGAAGCCTTCCGATCTCCTGACGCCGACCCCGGCCGGGCTCTATTGCCCGCCGGCCGACATCTACATCGATCCGGTTCGCCCGGTGGCACGGGCGCTGATCACCCACGGCCATTCCGACCATGCCCGCGCCGGCCATGGCGCCGTGCTGGCAACCCGGGAGACACTGGCGATCATGGCGTTGCGCTATGGCGAAGCTTTCGCCGGCTCGCAGCAGGTAGCGCCGCCCGGTGAAACCGTCCGCATCGGCGCGGTCGATTTTCGCTTCGTCCCGGCCGGCCATGTCCTCGGCTCGGCCCAGATCGTGGTCGAGCACAAGGGCATGCGCATCGTCGTCTCCGGCGACTACAAGCGCGAGCGCGATCCGACCTGCGCGCCCTTCGAGCCGGTTCTCTGCGACGTCTTCATCACCGAAGCGACCTTCGGCCTGCCGGTGTTCCGCCACCCGCCGGCCCATGCCGAGACGGCCAAGCTCATCGATTCCGTCCGGCTCTTTCCCGATCGCACCCATATCGTCGGCGCCTATTCGCTGGGCAAGGCGCAGCGGCTGATGGCGCTGATCCGCGAGGCCGGCTATGAGCGGCCGATCTTCATCCATGGCGCGGTCGAGAAGATCACCGAGTTCTACCAGGCGCAGGGCATCCCGCTCGGCGATATCCGCAAGGTCGAGCCTGGCGAGCGCAAGACCGAGGGACGCAAGGCATTTGCCGGCGAGATCGTCATCTGCCCGCCGAGTGCGATCCAGGACCTCTGGTCGCGCCGCTTTCCCGATCCGGTCACGGCCTTCGCCTCGGGCTGGATGCGGGTCCGGGCGCGGGCCCGCCAGAAGGGCGTCGAGCTGCCGCTGATCATCTCCGACCATGCCGATTGGGACGATCTCCAGGCGACGATCCGCGAGGTCCAGGCGAACGAGATCTGGATCACCCATGGCGAGGCCGAGGCGCTGGCGCATTGGTGCGGCACGGTCGGCCTCAAGGGCATGCCGCTGCATCTCGTCGGCTATGGCGACGAGGGCGAAGCCGAACCCGAGGCGAAACCGGCGGAGGCTTCTGCATGAACCGCTTCGCCTGGCTGCTCGACCGCCTCGCCTATGAGCCGCGCCGCAACGGCAAGCTCGCGCTGATCGCCGACTATCTGCGCACCACGCCCGATCCCGATCGCGGCTATGCGCTGGCGGCGATGACCGGCGGGCTGGTCTTCCAGAATGCCAAGCCCGGCCTGATCCGCGCCTTGATCGCCGAGCGGACCGACCCTGTCCTGTTCGCGCTCTCCTACGACTATGTAGGCGATCTCTCCGAGACGGTCGCACTGATGTGGCCGGCCCGGCATGGCGCCAACGACGTGCCACATCTGCCCGATGTCGTCGCTGGCCTGCAGAAGTCCGGCAAGACCGAGATGCCGCGCCTCATCGCCTCCTGGCTCGATGCCCTCGACGAGACCGGGCGCTGGGCCCTCCTCAAGCTGATCACCGGCGCCTTGCGCATCGGCGTCTCTGCCCGCCTCGCCAAGACCGCGGCCGCGAGCCTCGGTGGCATTCCGGCCGACGAGGTCGAGCAGGTCTGGCATGGGCTGGAGCCGCCTTACACCGCGCTCTTCGCCTGGCTCGAAGGCAATGCGCCGCGGCCCGAGGCGACCGATCCGGCGCCGTTCCGCCCGGTGATGCTCTCGCATGCGATCGAGGACGGCGATTTCGACAAGCTCGCGGCGGACGAATTCGCGGCCGAATGGAAATGGGACGGCATCCGCGTCCAGGCCGTCGCGGGCACGCGCGCCGATGGCAGCCGCGTCGTCCGGCTCTATTCCCGCACTGGCGAGGAGATCGGCGGGGCCTTCCCCGATCTCACCGAGGCGTTGACGCAGGACGGCGCGATCGACGGCGAATTGCTGGTGATGCGCGATGGCGTCGTCCAGAGCTTCAACACGCTGCAGCAGCGGCTCAACCGCAAGCAGGTCACGGCCAGGATGCTGACCGAATTTCCCGCCCATATCCGCGCTTACGACCTGCTGGCAGAGGCAGACGATGATCTGCGCGCCCATCCCTATACCGAGCGGCGCGCCAGGTTGGAGGCCTTCCTCGGCAGGCTCGACAGCGACCGCTTCGATCTCTCGCCGCGCATCGCTTTTTCGAGCTGGGAAGAACTGACCGAGGCGCGCGCCGATCCGGCTGCCGCTGGAGCCGGCGCCGATGCCGAGGCGGTCGAGGGCTGCATGCTGAAGCGCCTCGAATCGCCCTATCTGCCCGGCCGGCCGAAGGGCTACTGGTACAAATGGAAGCGCGATGCCCGGCTGGTCGACTGCGTGCTGATGTATGCCCAGCGCGGCCATGGCAAGCGCTCCTCCTTCTATTCCGACTACACTTTTGGCGTCTGGCGGGCGGGAGAAGAAGGTGCGGACGAGCTCGTGCCTGTCGGCAAGGCCTATTTCGGCTTCACCGATGAAGAGCTGATCGAGATCGATCGCTATGTCCGCAAGAACACGCTGAACCGCTTCGGCCCGGTGCGCGAGGTGACGCATACGCTCTCGAGCGGGCTCGTCTTCGAAGTGGCTTTCGAGGGTCTGCAGCGTTCGACACGGCACAAATCCGGCATCGCCATGCGCTTTCCCCGCATCAACCGCATCCGCTGGGACAAGCCGCCGGGCGAGGCTGACCGGATCGAGACGCTTGAAGCGTTACTGCCCGCTATTTGACCACGCCGAGCATCGCCGTCCCGAGAAGCACGGCGGCCGCCAATGCGTGATAGCCGGCGAAGCGCAGGAAGGTCTCGCGGCGAACCTGAGCGAACACGATCTGGGCATAGGCCTCGGGCGGCCGCTCGGCCTTGTCGAGCATCAGCCAGATCTCGGTGCGCTTGTAAGGTCGCAGCGGCGCCTGTTGCGCCAGCATCAGCAGCACCGCAACGACGAGGAGCGCGCAATAGCCGCCAGCCTTCAGCGCGGCCGCTGGGCTGCCCGAGAGTCCGATCATCAGGCAGAAGGTCGCGAGACCGGCAAACCCGCAGGCGCGCGCCGTCGATATCTCCGCCAGTGTCCGCAGGCGGCGCAGCGGGTCGGCCTTGTCCGGATCGCCAGGTCTCGACATGCGGCTTCCAATCCCGGAGAGCCGCGCGGGTTCCGTTCAGAGGCCCGTCACCGCCGGCAGCGCCAGAATAATCACGCCGGCCAGCCAGATGCCAAGCGAGAGCGCATCACTATTTCGTCGGCCGGTCACGCGCTCGAAAACTGCGGCCGGGACGCCGGCGATGATCAGGCAGGACACCGAGACGAAGAGCGAGGTGAAGTAGAACAGCAGGATCGGCGAGGACAGGAAGAACGCCGGCGCCAGCAGGAACTTCACCAGGATGAAGGCCGGGTCGAAATAGG
>DASYHC010000048.1:0-17120 GCA_035998995.1 Allobosea sp. | reverse complement strand
GCGACGACGCCGGCGCCGACGGTGCGTCCGCCTTCGCGGATGGCGAAGCGCAGCTTCTCTTCCATCGCGATCGGCACGATCAGGTGCACTTCCATGGCGATGTTGTCGCCAGGCATCACCATCTCGGTGCCCTCAGGCAGGTGCACCACGCCGGTCACGTCCGTCGTGCGGAAGTAGAACTGCGGGCGGTAGTTGGTGAAGAACGGGGTGTGGCGGCCGCCCTCTTCCTTGGTCAGGATGTAGGCCTCGGCCTTGAACTTGGTGTGCGGCTTCACCGAGCCCGGCTTGCACAGCACCTGGCCGCGCTCGACGTCCTCGCGCTTGGTGCCGCGCAGCAGCGCGCCGATGTTGTCGCCGGCCTGGCCCTGGTCCAGCAGCTTGCGGAACATCTCGACGCCGGTCACGGTCGTCTTCACCGTGTCCTTCAGGCCGACGATCTCGATTTCCTCGCCGACCTTGACGATGCCGCGCTCGACGCGGCCGGTCACCACCGTGCCACGGCCCGAGATCGAGAACACGTCCTCGACCGGCATCAGGAAGGGCTGGTCGATCGGGCGCTCGGGCTGCGGGATGTAGTCGTCGACCGTCTTCATCAGCGCGATCACCGCGTCATGGCCGATCTCCGGGGTGACGCCGTCCAGCGCCGCCTTGGCCGAGCCCTTGGTGATCGGGATGTCGTCGCCCGGGAAGTCGTACTTCGACAGAAGCTCGCGGATCTCCATCTCGACCAGCTCGAGCAGCTCGGCGTCGTCGACGAGATCGACCTTGTTCATGAACACCACCAGCGCGGGAACGCCGACCTGGCGCGCCAGCAGGATGTGCTCGCGGGTCTGCGGCATCGGGCCGTCGGCAGCCGACACAACCAGGATCGCGCCGTCCATCTGCGCCGCGCCGGTGATCATGTTCTTCACATAGTCGGCGTGCCCGGGGCAGTCGACGTGCGCATAGTGGCGAGCCGGCGTCTCGTACTCGACGTGAGCCGTCGAGATCGTGATGCCGCGGGCCTTCTCCTCAGGCGCCTTGTCGATCTGGTCATACGCCGTGAACGACGCGCCACCCGACTCCGCCAGAACCTTCGTGATCGCAGCCGTCAAAGACGTCTTGCCATGGTCAACGTGACCAATCGTTCCAATGTTGCAGTGCGGCTTCGTGCGAGCAAACTTCTCTTTGGCCATCTCAGCCTCCGTCAGAATTCTTCAAGTGTTCCGTCTAATGCTTTGTTCGATCAGGCGTATTTGGCCTGGACTTCAGCAGCCACCGCGGACGGCACCTGCTCATAGTGGTCGAACTGCATCGTGTAGTTGGCGCGGCCCTGGCTGAACGAGCGCAGCTGGTTCACATAGCCGAACATGTTGGCCAGCGGCACCATCGCATTGATGACGACCGCGTTGCCGCGCATGTCCTGGCCCTGGATCTGGCCACGCCGGGAGTTCAGGTCGCCGATGACCGAGCCGGTATAGTCTTCCGGGGTCACCACCTCGACCTTCATGATCGGCTCGAGCAGCACCGAGCCGCCCTTCTGCAGACCTTCACGCAGAGCGGCGCGCGAGGCGATTTCGAAGGCCAGAGCCGACGAGTCGACCTCGTGGAAGGCGCCGTCGATCAGCGAGACCTTGACGTCGACCACCGGGAAGCCGGCGAGCACGCCGGAACCGATGACCGAGTTGAGGCCCTTCTCGACGCCGGGGATGTACTCCTTCGGCACCGCGCCGCCGACGATCTTCGACTCGAACTCGAAGCCCTTGCCGGTCTCGTTCGGCTCGATCACCAGCTTGACGCGGGCGAACTGGCCGGTACCACCGGTCTGCTTCTTATGGGTGTAGTCGACCTCGGCCTTCTTGGTCAGCGTCTCGCGATACGCAACCTGGGGCGCGCCGATGTTGGCGTCGACCTTGTAGGTGCGCTTCAGGATGTCGACCTTGATGTCGAGGTGGAGCTCGCCCATGCCCTTCAGGATGGTCTGGCCGCTCTCCTGGTCGGTCGAGACGCGGAAGGACGGATCCTCGTTCGCGAGCTTCGACAGAGCGAGACCCAGCTTCTCCTGGTCGGCCTTGGACTTCGGCTCGATCGCGATCGTGATGACCGGCTCGGGGAACTCCATGCGCTCCAGGATCACCGCCTGAGCCGGATCGCACAGCGTGTCGCCGGTGCGGACGTCCTTGAGGCCGGCCAGGGCGACGATGTCGCCGGCATAGGCTTCCTTGATGTCCTCGCGGTTGTTCGCGTGCATCAGCAGCATGCGGCCGACGCGCTCTTTCTTGTCGCGAGTCGAATTGATGACGCCCTGCCCCGCCTCGACCTTGCCGGAATAAACGCGGCAGAAGGTGATCGTGCCGACGAAGGGGTCGTCCATGATCTTGAAAGCGAGCATGGCGAACGGAGCTTCGTCGGTCGGCTCGCGGGTGGTCGGCTCTTCGGTCTTGAAGTCGATGCCTTCGACGGCGCCACGATCGACCGGCGACGGCAGGAAGTCGACGACGGCGTCGAGCAGGGGCTGCACGCCCTTGTTCTTGAAGGCTGAGCCGCAGAGGACCGGGTGGAACGCGCGGCGCTGCACGGCCGTGCGAACCAGACGGCGCAGCGTCTCGGCGTCAGGCTCGTTGCCTTCGAGATAGGCTTCCATCGCCGCATCGTCCATCTCGACGGCGGCTTCGACCAGCTTCGAGCGATACTCGGCAGCCTTATCGGCGAGATCGGCCGGGATTTCCTTCTCGTCGAAGGTCGCGCCGAGCGCCTCGCCGTTCCAGACGATCGCCTTCATCTTGATGAGGTCGATCACGCCGGCGAAGTTCGACTCCGAACCGATCGGGATCTGCAGGCAGACGGGCTTGCCGGCGACGCGGTCGATGATGTCCTGGACACAGCGATAGAAATCGGCGCCGATCTTGTCCATCTTGTTGACGAAGACGACGCGCGGGACGTCGTACTTGTCGGCCTGGCGCCAGACGGTCTCGGTCTGCGGCTCGACGCCCTGGTTGCCATCGAGGACGCACACGGCGCCGTCGAGCACGCGTAGCGAACGCTCGACTTCGATGGTGAAGTCGACGTGGCCGGGGGTGTCGATGATGTTCAGGCGGTTGTCGCGCCAGAAGCAGGTGGTCGCAGCGGAGGTGATCGTGATGCCACGCTCCTGCTCCTGCGTCATCCAGTCCATGGTCGCGGCGCCGTCATGGACTTCGCCGATCTTATGGCTCTTGCCGGTGTAGAACAGGATGCGCTCGGTCGTCGTCGTCTTGCCCGCATCGATGTGGGCCATGATGCCGAAGTTGCGATAGCGATCGATGGGATGAGAACGGGGCATAGGAATGCTCTGTCTTTCCGGGTCGTAACGGACGAATTACCAGCGGTAGTGCGAGAAGGCGCGGTTGGCTTCCGCCATCCGGTGCGTGTCTTCGCGCTTCTTGACGGCGTTGCCACGATTGTTGGCAGCATCCATCAGCTCGGCCGAGAGGCGCTCGACCATGGTGCGGTCGTTGCGGCCGCGGGCGGCGGCGATCAGCCAGCGGATGGCAAGAGCCTGGCGGCGCTCGGTGCGAACCTCGACGGGGACCTGATAGGTCGCGCCGCCGACGCGGCGGGAGCGGACCTCGATCGCCGGGGCGACGTTCTCGAGCGCGGTCTTGAAGACGGCGAGCGGATCGCTCTTCATCTTGCCCTCGATGATATCGAAGGCGCCGTAGACGATGCCTTCGGCGGTCGACTTCTTGCCCTCGTACATGACCGAGTTCATGAACTTGGTCACGACCACGTCGCCAAACTTGGCGTCGGGAATGATCTCGCGCTTCTCTGCACTATGGCGGCGGGACATCGTCTAGTCTCCGGTCAAATCTTCTAAAACAGCGAACCGGCTGGGCCCCTGCCCGGCCGGTCCGACACTGATTACTTCGGACGCTTGGCGCCGTATTTCGAACGGCGCTGCTTGCGGTTCTTGACGCCCTGCGTGTCGAGCACGCCGCGCAGGATGTGGTAGCGCACGCCGGGAAGGTCCTTGACGCGGCCGCCACGGATCATGACGACCGAGTGCTCCTGGAGGTTGTGACCCTCACCCGGAATGTAGCCGATCACTTCGAAGCCGTTGGTCAGGCGCACCTTGGCGACCTTGCGGAGCGCCGAGTTCGGCTTCTTCGGGGTCGTCGTGTAGACGCGCGTGCAGACGCCGCGCTTCTGCGGGCAGTTCTCGAGCGCCGGAGCGGTGTTGCGCGCCTTGACCGGCGAGCGGGGCTTGCGGATCAGCTGGCTGATTGTCGGCATTTAAGGCCTCTCGCTCCCTTGAGCGCTTGATGAATTCCGGTGTTCATTCCGGCATCTCACGAGGCCATGACCAAACGAAGCCGCGCCATCGGCGCCCTTTTACGGGGCCTCAGGCGCGTTCGCCATGCAGAGGAACACGGAACGAGCCCGCATTCATGCGTCCTGCCATGTCGTCGTCAGACGCTGGAATTCCGATGGAGTTTCGGTCGCGAACCTCGCTTGCAACAAAGGCAAGCGACAAACGTGTCCGACAGCCATCGACAGTGGCGCGCTTATGACTCAGGTAAGGATTCGCGTCAACCCCGGATTTGCAGGTCCGATCAAGATCCGGTCCGCATCGGCGAGCTCGCGCCCGACGGCCTCGGTGATCGCCTCGACGACCGCCTGCAACACCGGCGAACGCTGCCCCGACGGGGTGATCAGCGCCGTCTGCCTGGTTGCGGCCTCGGGCAGCCGGCGCATCACCATACCTTCGCAGTCGCGTGCCGCGAACTGCGGCACGATCGCCGCGCCTCCGACTTCGCGCGCATAGTGGATCAGAGTCGAGAGGTTGCTCGATTCGAAGGCGATCCGCAGCGCAATTCCCTCCGTCATGGCGAGGTCATCGATCAGGGCTCGCAACGCGAACTCGCGCGGCATCACGGCAATGGGAGTCGCACAGAGCTCCGCCAGGCTCACCAGATCGCCTTGGCTCTCGTTGACCCTCTCGGCGATGACCGCCACGAGACGCTCGCGCACCAGCACCTGCGTATGCAGGGTGGCGAGCCGGCGCGGCTGGAAGGTCAGGCCGAGATCGGCCTTACCGGCGAGCACGCAGGCCTCGATCGCATCGGCCGCCATCTCGCGCGAGACCAGCCTGATTCCGGGATGGCGCCCGGCCAGGAGCACCGCCGCGCCGAGCACCAGCGAGGCGTTGTAGGATTGCAGCGTCGCGACCCTGACGATGCCGCGCAACTCCTCCGGCGCACGCCGGCTGACGCGCCCGATCGCGCTCTCGAAACTGCGCAGCAGCGGCGCCGCTTCCGTGACGAGGCTCTCACCATCCTGGGTCAGGGCAATGCCGCGCCCGTCCCGGCGGATCAGAGAAGTGCCCAATGCCTGCTCGAGCTGGCGAATCTGGTGAGTCACCGCCGGTTGCGACAGATGCAGCTGGTTGGCCGCACGCGTGACGTGGCCGGTCCGAGCCACGGCGAGGAATATCTCGAGCTGTCGGAGCGTTGCGGCCACAATCATCGATCTTATGGATCGATTTCAAAAGAAACAACGAATTTGATCTTATGGATTGCCTAGGCCAGCGTTGATCAGCAACGAACGCAAGGGAACGCCATGGCCGCCAGGATTGACCGCCGCATGCTGATCGCCGGTGGAGCCGGTCTGTTCGGAACCCTGGTGCTCCCGCGCGGCAGCCAGGCCCAGGACGGCTTCCCGTCACGGCCGATCACCATCGTCTGCCCTTATGCGGCGGGCGCTACCACCGACACGATCTCGCGGATCATCGCCCAGGGGCTGGCGCAGGAGCTGCCCGGCAGCGTCGTCGTCGAGAACCGCGCCGGGGCGGGCGGCAATATCGGCTCCGCCGCCGTCGCCAATGCTGCGCCCGATGGCCATACACTTCTGCTCGGCGCCATGGGACCGCTCGCCATCAATGGCGCGCTCTATCCCAAGCTCGGCTTCGATCCGCTCAAGGACTTCGCCCCGCTGGCTTTCGCCGCCTCGGTGCCGCTCGCTCTGGTGGTCAGCCCCAAGCTCAAGCTCAATTCGCTGCCCGATCTGCTGCAGGCCCTGAAGAAGGAAGCCGACGGCACCAGCTACGCCTCGGCGGGCTCGGGCACGCCGATGCATCTCGCCGGCGAACTCTTCGCCAAGGCGACTGGAACCAAGCTCGTCCATGTCGCCTATCGCGGCTCGGCCCCGGCGATCAACGACGTCGTCGCCGGCCATGTCCCCTTCATGTTTGATGCACTGGTCAATGTGGCCTCGCAGGTCCAGGGCGGCACATTGAAAGCTTTGGCCACCACGGCGGCCGAACGCCCTGCCCTGTTCAAGGACGTGCCGACCTTGAAGGAGGCGGGCTACGACGTCGTGGTCTCCGGCTGGTACGGCTTCCTTGCTCCGGCAGCGACCCCCGAGCCAATCCGCCAGAAGCTCGCCGTCGCCATGGCGCGCGTCATCACCCGCGACGATGTCAGGAAGAAGCTCGCCGAGCTTGGCTCCGACACCGTCGATCCGAGCCCGGCAGCCTTCCGCCAATTGATCGAGAGCGAGACGGCGCGTTGGCAGCCGCTGGTCCGCAGCCTCGGATTGAAGGCCGAGTAGCAGCACCATGCCTCACATCAGCATCGCCGTTTCGCCCGGTCTCGCCGGGCGGATGGACTGGGCGCGCATTCTGCCGCCGATCCATCGCGCGCTCGCCGAACGCGGCTTTGCCGCCATCGACGATCTGAAGAGCCGCGTGCAGCTCTGCGACTACGCTTTGCTGGGCGATGACGAAGCGGCGCAGCAGATCGTCGCGACGCTGCACATGACCAATCCGCGCGCGGACGAAACCCAGCGCGCGATGGCCGAGATCATCCTCGCTCACCTCGAGCAAGCCGTCACGACCGCCGATCTCGGTTGCTGGACGCAATGCTGCGTCTTCTGCGCCTTCACCCCGAAGAGCCACTACCTGCGGCGCGACCTGTTCGCCGAGCGCGCAGCGACAAGCTGAACTCCGATCTCGCCCATCCCTCCCCGTCAACCATGGAGACCGCGATGCACGACAGGAACGACAGCGCCCGCCGGGCCGCAACGACCTCCCGCCGAGACATGCTTCTGGGCGCGGCCGGTGTCGTCGCCGCAGCCGGCACGATCGCCAGCGCGACTCCGGCGCAGGCGCAGCGTTCTCGTGCGACAGCTCGCGGCGCCTTCTGGCCCGAAGGTGCGCGCCTCGTCATCTCGATCTCGATGCAGTTCGAATCCGGCGCACAGAGCGAGCGCAACAATGGTTCGCCCTTCCCGCCCCTCGCCGAGGACGTGCCGGACCTGCCGGCCCGGACCTGGTTCGAATACGGCGCCCGCGAAGGCGTTCCGCGCCTGCTCGATCTCTGGGACAGGCACGGCGTCAAGGTGACCTCGCACATGGTCGGCCGCGCCGTCGAGATCTACCCGGCCCTCGCCAAGGCGATCGTCGAGCGGGGTCACGAGGCCGCCGCCCATGGTCAGACCTGGACGCCGCACTGGACGATGACGCCGGAGCAGGAGCGCGCCTCCTACCAGGCCAATATCGCTGCGATCCAGAAGGCGACCGGCACACGCCCGACCGGCTACAACGCCTTCTGGATGCGTGGCACCCCGCGCACGCTCGGCATCCTGCAGGAACTCGGCTTCACCTATCACATCGACGACGTCTCGTCCGACGAGCCGATGACGACGCAGGTCAACGGCAAGCCCTTCGCGATCGTGCCTTATACGCTGCGCAACAACGACATCGCCCGCTTCGGTGCCGAGGGCCCGCTGACCGCAGCCGCCTTCGGCCAGGAGCTCAAGGACGAGTTCGACCAGCTCTATGCGGAAGCGGCGGTCAAGCGCCGGATGATGTCGATCTCAACGCATGATCGCATCGGCGGCACCCCCGCGCGCGTCAAGGTGCTCGGCGAATTCCTCGCCTATGCCAGGAAGAAGCCGGGCGTCGTCTTCCTGCGCAAGGACCAGATCGCGCAATGGGCGCTGCAGATGCCGAACGTGCCGAGCAAGCAATACACGGCCTGATCCGCACTGCCGGGATCAGGAACGGCGCGCGCGAGTGGCGGCCGGTCAGGAAGCCGCTGGCGAGGCGTTCCGGTTGGAGCCGGCAATAGCCGGCTCAATCGTCCTCGTCTTCCACGCTCGCCCGCATCTGGTCGTTCCAGAGCTTGCGGTAGAGGCCGGAGCGCTTGCGCATCAGGCTGGCATGGTCGCCGCGCTGCACGACCTTGCCGGCCTCCATGACGATGATCTCGTCCATGTCGGCGACCGAGGTCAGCCGATGCGTCACGAACAGCAGGCTGCGGCCGCGGCCGATCTTCTTGAGCGTGCGGTTGATCGCGGCCTCGGTCGTCTGGTCGAGCGCCGAAGTCGCCTCGTCGAGCAGCAGGATCGCCGGGTCGCGCAGCAAGGCGCGGGCGATGGCGATGCGCTGGCGCTGCCCGCCGGACAGCGTCTCGCCGCGCTCGCCGACGATGGTATCGTAGCCAGCGGGCAGGCTCATGATGAACTTATGGATCTCGGCCTTCTTTGCCGCCGCCTCCACATCGGCATCTGACGCCTCTAAGGAGCCGAGCCGGATGTTCTCGCGGAGCGAGGTGTGGAACAGGACATTGTCCTGGAACACCACCGCCATCTGGGCCCGCAGCGAATCGCGGGTGACGCTGGCGATATCGACCCCGTCGATCGTCACCCGCCCCTGTTGCGGGTCGTGGAAGCGCAGCAGCAGGCTGAGCAGCGTGCTCTTGCCCGCTCCGCTCGGCCCGACGATGGCGACGCGGGTGCCGGCGGGAATGGCGAGGTCGAGCCCGTCGATCTGGGCGCCCTCCCCGCCATAGGAAAAGCGCACGCCTTCGAAGCCGATCTCGCGCGCGATCCGCGGGCACTCGACCGCGTCCGGCCGATCGGAGACCCGGATCGGCTCGTCGAGGATGTCGCGCATGTGCCGGACGGCGCCGGAGGCGTCGATCACCACCGGAATGTACTGCGTCAGGTGGTTGAGGTTGTAGGTGATCTCCCAGAACACCGCCTCGAAGGCGACGAAGGTACCGACCGTGATCACGTCGTTGAAGGTGAGATAGGCGCCGATCGCCAGCACGATCAGGTGCAGCCACAGCACCACGATGGTGATCGAGCGCTCGACCATGGTGTTGAGGAAGGTCGAGCGCGCCTGCGCCGCCCGCAGCACGCGATTGCGCTGGCCGAACCAGCGCTGCGAGATGCCGACGAGACCAAAGGCCTTCACCACCGGCTGGGCGCCGATATTCTCCTGGACGACGCCGAGCTCGCCGGCCTGAGCGCGCTTGACCTCATAGCTGGCGGCGACCGCCTTCGGCGTGAGCAGCCGCGGCCCGATCAGCGCGATCGGGATGATCAGCAGCGCCAGCAGGCCGAGCTCGGTGTTGAGATAGATCAGCAGGGCGATGCCGGCCAGCAGCTCGAGCAGCGGCAGCGCGCCCCAATTGGCGAAATGGATGACCGACTCTTCATAGGTGGTCATGTCATTCGAGAAGCGCGACAGAATCTCGCCGCGGCGATGCCGCTCATAGAAGCTCAGCGGCAGCTTCTGGATATGCTCGAACAGCGAGCGGCGTACATCGGTGGTGATCGCCGCCGTGACCTTGGCGTCGATCCATTCGTACCAGATCGCCACCACCGAGGTGATGATCCCGGCGATCCCCAGCACGCTGAGGATGAAGATCAGCTCGCTGCGATCCTTGTCCTCGAAGACTTCGTCGAGAAGATATTTGAGCGAGAGCGGCATCAGCACGTTGAAGGCCATCTCGACCAGGAGGCCGAGCCCGACCAGCGCGATGCCGACCCGGTGCGGGCCGAGATGCGGCCAGGTGAAGGAGAGGACGCCCTTCAGCGCTCCCGCAGCTTCGCCGGCGGTGTAGACGACAGGACCGTCATCGTCCTGATCGTCATCCTCCTCATCATCTTCCTCGTCTTCGTCCTCGTCATCATCCGGCTTCGCCGATCCAGCCTGCAGCGCGCGCCGCTTCGGCTCCTCGGGAGGACGCGGAGCCGGCCGCTTGGCCGCGCTGGCGGTGCTCGCGGCTTTTACCGCCGGATCGGGCGCAGCACTGTTCTCGCCGGTGCCCGGCTTGACCTCGTCGTCGCTCACTGCTCACCGGCAGAGCTGAAAGAGCTCCGCCGCCTCCCTGTCGGATCGGATTGCCGGACTAGCTCAGGCGTTCTCAGGCACGATGCGGTTGAAGAAGCAGTAGCGCAGGCTTTCCGCGTCCTCGTACCAGCGACCCGGTCCCTTGTCGGCAGCGAGAGTGCGCTCCCAGACCGCGTCGAGCAGGTCCTGGCTCTGGATCGCCATGTCGAAATCCTCGTCGAAGAACAGCTCCGACCATTCCCACCAGGTCGCGAGCTTCTTCACCCCGCGCAGCAGGTCGTACATGTCGCAGACCTCGGAGGTGAGGTCGGCCGTCACCGAGCCGAAATAGACGCCGCGCTTCGCCACGCGGTGCAGCTCGCTCAGCGCATCGCCGACGCCGCGCTTGCCGAGATGGGCAAGGCAGCTCTCATAGACGATGTCGAAGGAGCCGTCTTCGAAGGGCAGGTCCGCGACCGTCCCGAACAGGTTGTATTTGGTCAGATGCGCCGGCGTCCGGCCATGGATGTAGCGGTTGTTCTCGATGCCCCAGGCATCGATGCCGAGCTCGCGCAGCGCTCCGACGAGCTCGCCCGAGGCGGAGCCGGCGACCAGCAGCTTGAACCCGGGCTTCGGCTGCCAGACCATGTCGATCAGGTCGCGGATATAGGCGGGATCGCTGAAGCGGCGCCAGACCTCGCCATAAGGTCCAGCCCCCCGATAGGCATCGAAATAGCCGCGATCGATGCGTAGCGACGGCTCGGGCACGACGATGCCGCCCGCCTGCCCGGCGCTCCTGGCGAGTCCGGTGGCATAGCGCTGGCGCATCACCTTGCTCAACATCAGGTCGCTGGCGATGTCAGCGGAATCGAGCACGCCGTTCAGAGTCGAATCGAACAGATAGTCGCCGACGACGATCAGGCCCTCATGCTCCTTCGGCTCAGGCATGTGGTTCGTCACCACGTCGCGCACCGGCATACCGCCCGGAACCGCATTCACCGAGGCCATCCAGCGATGCACTTTCGCCTCGATCAGGTACGGGAAGGGATCGCCCATCGACGCCGGCAGCGACTTCAGCGCAGCCTTGGTCAGCGCCTCGTCGTCGAGATTGGCATAGGACAGCGCGTCGATGCCGGCGATCAGCCAGTTGAGCACGCCATGGCGGCCGACATCGTGCCGGGCGCCTTCGATATAGACGCAGCAGCCACCGAAGCTCTCCGACATGAACCAGGCGCCTTCGACCTGGCCCTCCCAGAACGGCTTCTCGAACAGGGCCGCGACACGCAGGTAATGCGCCGGCCGGTCGAAATGGGCGAGATGGCGGCTCATGCTCTGGCGCAGCCTGCCCTCGCCGAAATCGATAGTGCCGAGCCAGTTGTGCGGCAGGCACATCAGCACGAAGTCGAACTCGCGCGTCTCCGGCCCCTTGCCGTTCATCATGTCGAGCTTGTAGCGGCCGCCCGCCGCCTTGCCGACACTGAGAACGCGGTGGTTCAGGAAGACTTCGGCGTCGAGACTGGCGCTCAGGCCCTCGACCAGCTGCTCATTGCCGTTCTGGATCGAATAGACGTCGATATAGCCGTCGACATCCATCAGATAGTTCTTCAGCGCGTTGAGGCCGTTGCTGAGATGCCCTTCCGAGGCGATATCGGAGCGCGCCATCGCCCGGAAGAAGCGCCGCGCCACCGGATCGGCCACCTCCTGCTCGAGCACCTCGTCGGCGGTCATGAACATCCAGGGGTGATTGTTGTCGTGCTTGCCGGCGCCCTCGTAATAGGCTTGCTGCGACATCAGCTCGGCACAGCGCGTCCGGAACGCCAGGATGGCGTCGGCGGTGGCATCGCCATAGCGCCGGCGCATGCCCTCGACGCCGTCGACGAGCTTGCCGTCTATGACGAGCGCTTCGGAATCCATCGGGATGGTCTGGAAGCCGAAGCCCTCGATCATCTCGCGCAGCGGATCGTGGCCGAGCTGGGAATAACCGTAGATTTCGGCGACGCCCGCCTCATAGAGCGCCGGCGCGCTGTCGAAGCGGCGCGAAACGATCTTGCCGCCGAGCCGCTCGGACGCCTCGAACAGCGTCACCCGGCACAGGCCCTGCATCTTCTTACGGACTTGCCAGGCCGTCATCAGCCCGCCAGGGCCACCCCCGACAATCGCAACTTCCAACATTCTACCCGCCCTGCCCCAACGTACCGCGCTTCACGCTCTGTTGTGAGACCTATAGCGCCACGGAGTTGCCATAATTTTACTGCCGCCGCCATGCCTCTGTTTCGCCGTGACGCGTCCCGCCGCAGCTTTCCGGGATGGAAGGACCGCGTCCTCGGCCAGAGCGCTCGCACTGCAGGAGCGGCATCGCTTTGCGAAAAGGCTTGAAATCGACATGGCAAATCCGGGAGCACCGGCAAAGCCCTTGCTGTCGCCAGTGAGACAATCGCTCAGGTGAGCGCGTCTGCGCGGCCGATTTCACCGGCCTTAGTCCTGCCCCGACACCCCGGCGCCGCGCAGCAACCCGATCAGGTCGGCCTGGCGGTGCAGGCCGGTCTTGGCCATGACGCGCTTCAGCGTCGAGCGCGCCGTCTCCTCCATCACGCCGAGCGCCGCCGCCGCCTCGCGCGGGCGATGCCCGGCGGCGATCAGCGCGGCGAGCCTGGCCTCGGCCGGCGTCAGGTCGAACAGACCCTGCACGACATCGGCCGTCGGCACGTCCTTCACCACCACCGGCGTCACGACCAGGATGCTCGCGGCCCGCGAGAAGATGTCATGGGCAGCGCCGCGGATCGGCGTCAGGTGCAGGATCAGCGGCGGTTGGTCGTCGCGCCGCGCCACCGGGATCGAGCGCACGGTCGCGCTATCGATCTGGCCCCGCGCCTGCAAGGCCGTCGCGAGCAGCCCGTCGGCCGCCATATCGACCAGCCCCAGTCGCGATGGGCGGTCGACCGCGACGGAGGGGATCAGCGCCTCGAAGCGGGGATTGAGCGCGAGCGCCCTTCCCTCGCGGTCGAGGATGGCGGCCGGCAGGCCGATCGCCTCCAGCGCCCGGGCGGCGCCCTGCGCCCGCTCGAATTCGAGCCGGGCCGATAGCAGCATGGCCCGCGCCAGATGCGGCCGCATCCGGTCGAAGCGCGCGATCAGCGTGTCCTCGACATGGCCCAGATCCCGTTCACGCTCGGCGTGCAGGATGAAAGCTTCGCCAGTCGGCGACGAGATCGAGGTCGCGACGCCGATGCCGAAGCCCTCCGGTAGCAGGAAATCGCGATAGACCGGCTCGCTCGCCATCTCGGCATCCGAGAAGATGTCGATATCGCGCAGGAAACCGGCATGGCGCCGCTCCAGCAGGCGGCGGGTCCGCTCATTGCCGGGGAAGCGGTTGAAATGTGTGGCGACGAGTTCGTCGAATTCAGGCGAGGATGAAATCCAGCGACTGGAGCTCGGCGTCACCGCGACCAGGACAGCGCCAGCGCCGCGCGCGATCTCCTGGAAGCGCCGCAGGACCTGCGGCCATAGTTCCGGCACCACCGCCGCTTCGTAAAGACTGTCTAGAAATCGTTCGTCCATAGCCCCGGTCGCACCCGAGCCCGGTCCGCAGAACGAAGAATTCCTCTGCCGGCCAAGCTCCCCGCATGATTTGTCGGCATGTCACTCGTCGGCCGTTTCCAACCAATCGACAAGTGACATGCCGGCGCATCTCTGCCCCCCGACAGGTATCGCTAGGTAAGCTTAGGCCAATTGTATTAGAAAAGGTCAAGAGAGCAGAAACGAGAACGGCCGCCCGAAGGCGGCCGTTCCACAAATCAAGTAAGTCTCGCCGTATTATTCGGCGGCAGGCAGCACCGCCGCGGCGGCAGCCGCAGCCTTGGCCGCCGCATCCGCCTTCTGGCCGACGATGAGATCGTCGCGACGCGTCGCCACCTGCTTGATGCGGGCAACCTGCGCGCCAGTGCCGGCCGGGATCAGCGAGCCGACGATGACGTTCTCCTTGAGGCCTTCCAGCATGTCCATCTTGCCGTTGACCGCAGCCTCGGTGAGGACGCGGGTCGTCTCCTGGAAGGAGGCGGCCGAGATGAACGAGCGGGTCTGCAGCGAGGCCTTGGTGATGCCGAGCAGGACCGGAACGCCGGAAGCCGGCTTCTTGCCCTCCTCGCGCAGCTTGGCATTCACCTCTTCCAGCTCGATCCGATCGATCTGGTCGCCGGTGAGAATGTCGCTATCGCCGGACTCGGTGATCTCGACCTTCTGCAGCATCTGCCGGACGATGACCTCGATGTGCTTGTCGTTGATGGTCACGCCCTGGAGGCGATAGACCTCCTGGATTTCGTTGACCAGGTAAGCGGCAAGCTCCTCGACGCCCTTGATCGCCAGGATGTCGTGCGGCGCCGGGTTGCCGTCGAGGATGTAATCCCCGATCTCGACGACGTCGCCATCCTGCAGGTGGATGTGCTTGCCCTTCGGGATCAGGTACTCGACCGCATCGGTGCCGTCATGCGGGGTCAGCGTGACGCGACGCTTGTTCTTGTAGTCGCGTCCAAAGCCGATGACGCCGGCCTTCTCGGCGATGATCGCGGCATCCTTCGGACGACGCGCCTCGAACAGCTCGGCGACGCGCGGCAGACCGCCGGTGATGTCGCGGGTCTTGGCCGAGTCGGTCGAGACACGCGCCAGCACGTCGCCGGCCTTCACCGACGCGCCCGGCTCCACCGAGATGATGCCGTCGACGGGCAGGATGTAGCGCGCCTCGCCGCCACGGGCGAGCTTTGCGATCTTGCCGTCCGAGCCGTGCAGGGTCATCGCCGGACGCAGGTCCGAGGTACGGGCCGAGCCACGCCAGTCGATCACGAGGCGCTTGCTGATGCCGGTCGCCTCGTCGGTCGTTTCCGTCATCGACATGCCGTCGACCAGGTCCTCATAGCCGACCTTGCCGTCGACTTCCGCCAGGATCGGGCGGGAATAGGGATCCCACTCGATCAGGCGCTGGCCGCGCTTGACCTTGTCGCCGTCGTCGACGCGCAGCTTCGAACCGAACTGGACGCGGTGAACCGCGCGCTCGGCGCCGTCCGGGCCGGTGATGACGATGGCGAGGTTGCGCGCCATCGCGATCAGGTCGCCGTCCGAGTTCCGCGCCGCATTGCGGTTGCGGATCTTGACCGTGCCCTCGAAGTTCGACTCGACGAAGGACTGGTCGGCGATCGTCGCCGCGCCGCCGATGTGGAAGGTACGCATGGTGAGCTGCGTGCCCGGCTCGCCGATCGACTGCGCCGCGATGACGCCGACGGCCTCGCCCATGTTGACGGGCGTGCCGCGGGCCAAATCGCGCCCATAGCAGGTCGCGCAGACGCCGTTCTTGGTCTCGCAGGTCAAGACCGAACGGATCTTCACCTCCTGGACGCCGGCGGTGTTGATCTTGGCGATGTGGCTTTCCTCGATCACCGCGCCCTTGGCGACCAGGACGTTGCCGTCGAGATCGGTGACGTCCTCGGCCGCCGAACGGCCCAGGATACGCATGCCGAGCGAGGCCACGACCTGGCCGGCATCGACGATGGCGCGCATCTTGATGCCGTTGTCCGAACCGCAATCGACCTCGGAGATGATCGCGTCCTGCGCCACGTCGACGAGACGGCGGGTCAGGTAACCCGAGTTCGCCGTCTTGAGCGCCGTGTCGGCCAGGCCCTTACGGGCACCGTGGGTCGAGTTGAAGTACTCGAGAACGTCGAGGCCTTCCTTGAAGTTCGAGATGATGGGCGATTCAATGATCTCGCCCGACGGCTTCGCCATCAGGCCGCGCATGGCGGCGAGCTGGCGCATCTGCGCCGGCGAACCACGGGCGCCCGAGTGGCTCATCATGTAGATCGAGTTGATCGGCTTGTCGCGACCGGCGTCGTCCTTCTTCACGGTCGAGATGCGGGCCATCATTTCCTGGGCGAGCTTGTCGGAGCACTTCGCCCAGGCGTCGACGACCTTGTTGTACTTCTCGCCCTGGGTGATCAGGCCGTCCTGATACTGCTGCTCGTAGTCCTTCGCCAGGGTACGGGTCGCATCGACGATCTCCCACTTGTTTTCGGGGATCACCATGTCGTCCTTGCCGAACGAGATGCCGGCCTTGAACGCGTGCTTGAAGCCCAGCCCCATGACGCGATCGCAGAAGATCACCGATTCCTTCTGACCGCAGCCGCGATAGACGGCGTCGATCATGTTGGAGATCTCCTTCTTGGTCATCAGCTTGTTGACGACGTCGAAGGTCATGGCCGGGTGCTCGGGCAGCGCGGTCGAGAGAATGACGCGGCCCGGCGTGGTGTCGTAGATCTTCGTGTAGGGCTGGCCGTCACGGCCGACGCCGGTCCAGCGATACTTGATCTTCGAATGCAGCGTGACGACCTTCTCGTGCAGCGCGTATTCGAGCTCGCCGAAGTCGCCGAAGATCTTGCCCTGGCCCGGCTCGCCATCCGAGATGATCGAGAGGTAGTAGAGCCCGAGCACGATGTCCTGCGACGGCACGATGATCGGCATGCCGTTCGCCGGGTGCAGGATGTTGTTGGTCGACATCATCAGGACGCGCGCTTCCAGCTGCGCTTCGAGCGACAGCGGGACGTGCACGGCCATCTGGTCGCCGTCGAAGTCGGCGTTGAACGCGGCGCAGACCAGCGGGTGCAGCTGGATCGCCTTGCCTTCGATCAGCACCGGCTCGAAGGCCTGGATGCCGAGGCGGTGCAGCGTCGGGGCGCGGTTCAGCAGCACCGGATGCTCGCGGATGACCTCGTCCAGGATATCCCAGACCTCGGGCTTCTCCTTTTCGACCAGCTTCTTGGCCTGCTTGACCGTGGTCGAGTAGCCCTTGGCGTCGAGGCGCGCATAGATGAACGGCTTGAACAGCTCGAGCGCCATCTTCTTCGGCAGCCCGCACTGGTGCAGCTTCATCTCCGGGCCGACGACGATGACCGAGCGGCCCGAATAGTCGACGCGCTTGCCGAGCAGGTTCTGCCGGAAGCGGCCCTGCTTGCCCTTCAGCATGTCGGCGAGCGACTTCAGCGGACGCTTGTTGGCGCCG
>DASYHC010000010.1:0-6896 GCA_035998995.1 Allobosea sp. | reverse complement strand
AATTGGGACGGCAGCGAAGCCTGGCTGATTACCCGCTATCATGATGTACGGGCGGCATTCAGCGACCCGCGCCTCAGCTCTGATCCGAGCAAACCCGGCTATCCCGAGAAGAATGCGGCCTTCAAGGCCGTCATTGGCCAGGATCGCAACCTGCGCACCATGGACCCGCCGGAACACGGCATGCACAAGCGCATGATCGTGCGGGACTTCACCGTCAAGCGCGTGGAGGATCTGCGCCCTCGAATCCAGACCCGTGTCGACGAGCTGATCGACGAAATGCTGGCAAAAGGGCCGCCGAGCGACCTTGTGACCGATCTCGCCTTCCCGGTTCCGACCATGGTGATCTGCGAGCTGCTGGGCGTTCCCTACGCGGACCGCGATTTCTTCGCCGGGCGTGCCTACACCTGCTTTTCGTCGGAGGCATCACCCGAGGTTGCGGCCGTCGCGGGGCAAGAACTCTACGACTATACCGATGCTCTCCTGACGGCAAAGGACAAGGATCCGCAGAACGACCTCCTGAGCAGGCTCGTCGTAGAGCAGTTGCGCCCCGGCACCCTGTCTCGCAAGGACGTGGTCGAACTCGCACGGTTCATCCTGATCGCCGGTCATGAGACCACCGCCAACACCATCGCGGTGTCGATGCTGGCCTTGTTCCAGAACCCCGATCAGCTCGCGGATCTGCGTGGCGATCCGTCCCTGATCGAGAACGCGGTCGACGAGCTCCTGCGCTACACGTCCACGCCGCATCTCGGGAGACGGCGCGTGGCGACGGCCGATATCGAGATCGGCGGCCAGATCATCCGGGCTGGTGAAGGCGTCATCATCGCCAACAACGTCGCCGACCGTGACGACAGCGTCATGCACGATGCCGGCAGGCTCGACCTGCGGCGCCCCAATGCGCGGGCCAATCTCGCCTTCGGCTATGGCCCGCATCAGTGCCTCGGGCAACTTCTGAGCCGGGTCGAGCTGCAGCTCGTCTTCGCGACACTGTGTCGGCGCATGCCCACATTGAAGCTCGCGGTGCCCTTCGCGGAGATCCAGTTCAAGGAGCACGATACGGTCTACGGTCTCCGATCCTTGCCCGTCAGCTGGGCCTGAGGAGAACGGCGCATGAAAATCAAGGTCGACCGCGAAAAATGCGTCAGTTCCGGGCAATGCGCGGCATTCGCACCGGAGTTCTTCGACCAGGGCGACGAGGATGGTGTCGTTGTCCTCCTTCACGATAGCCCCGCCCCGGAGTTGCGGCACAAGGCTCGGCAGGCGGCAGATCTCTGCCCGGCGCGCGCCATCGCCGTCGAGGACGAGCCACTGGATCACGAGCCATCATGAGCCTGATGTTCAGCAATTTTCCTCGAAACCGGATCCATCTTGAACGATGACAGCTCAGCGAACCATCATAGCTGGAGCCTCGGCGGCCGGCTGGCTGACTGCCGAAGCTCTTCGGCGCCATCAGTACCAGGGCGAGATCGTCCTCATTGGCGACGAGCCCTCCTATGAACGCCCGCCGCTGTCCAAGCAGGTGCTGTCCGGCGACTGGCACGCGGATCGTACGGCCCTCTTTTCAACGGAACGGCAGGACAAAATCGGGGCCAAACTCCTGCTCGGCAGGGCTTCGGCGCTGGATGTTGGACAGCGCACGATCAAAGTCGAACATGGCGAGACGATCGCGTTCGATCATGCCGTGATCGCGACGGGCGTCCGGCCGCGAACGCTGCCTGGCACCGATGTGAAGGGTTTCCACGTCCTCCGCACGATCGGTGATGCGCTTGCGCTGCGCGAGAAGATGAGCCGCCAGGGCGATATCATCATTTTCGGTGCCGGATTCATCGGCATGGAGGTGGCGGCAACGGCCCGGCGGCTCGGCATCGGAGCGATTGTGATCGATCCCGTCTTTGAACCGCTGCGGCTGAGATTGGGCGCTGCAGTGGCGTCGCGCCTCTATGCGCGCCACAGGGCGGAGGGCGTCGAGTTTCGGTTTGGACTGTCGCTCGCTGCCATATCGACCAGAGCAGGTGAGGACGGCGCGCCACGACTTAAAGCGGTGTCGCTGAGCGACGGCTCCGTCCTTGCGACCGAAGTCGCCTTGGTGGCGATCGGATGCCAACCCAATGTCGAATGGCTCTCCGGCAGCGGCCTGACCATCGATGATGGCGTCGGCTGTGACGATTTCTGCATGGCTGCAGAGGGAATCTGGGCGGCCGGCGACGTCGCGCGATGGCGCCATCGTGGCTTTGGCGTCGACATGCGTATCGAACACCGGACGAATGCGGCAGAACAAGGCGATACCGTCGCGCGCAACATCATGGGCCAGGCAAAGCCCTATCTGCCGGTGCCGTTCTTTTGGTCGGATCAGTTCGACATCAGATTGCAGGTCGCAGGGCGCGTTCTCGAAGATGCGGAAGCGCGAGTCGAACACGGCGATATCGACGGCTCGTCTTTCGTCGTCAGTTATCGAGCCGATGGCCGCCTGAGCGGCGTCGTCGGCTGGAATGCCGGAAAGGCCGTGACAGAATTTCGGCGCGAGCTGCTCGCTCAGCTCTCTCCGCAAACCTGAAGACGCCAGATCGAGAGGAGGAGGGACCGATGAGAATTGTCGTCGATACGGATCACTGCATCGCAAGCGGGGCCTGTGTGCTGGAATGCCCCGATGTCTTTGGCCAGGAAGATAGCGGCTTGGTCACGCTGCTCCAGGATACGCTGCCTCAACACCTGCTCGACGCCGTCAACCGTGCCATGGCTGCGTGTCCGTCGGCCGTGATCGAGATCCAGGACGATTGACCGCGGACCATCGCTCAAACTCGCCCGCCACTTCCAGATTTGTAGGTCACACCAATGCCTGAAGTCCTTGGCATCGCCCCGGCCGTCCTTGTCGGGCAGCTCCTGATAGGCCTCATCAACGGTTCCTTCTACGCCATGATGAGTCTGGGTGTTGCCGTCATCTTCGGCATGCTGCGCATTGTGAACTTCGTACATGGCGCCCAGTTCATGCTCGGCGCCTTTTGCGGTTGGGCGTTGTTGAATCTCCCCGAGCTATTCCCCGCTCTCGGCCTTCCCGCCATCGGTTACTGGCCGGCCTTGATCCTTGTTCCGCTGCTCGTCGGAGCCGTCGGTATCCTCATCGAACGAATCTTCATCCGCCGCGTCTATCACCTCGATCATGCCTATGGGCTCCTCCTCACCGTCGGCTTGGCGATGGTCATCGAAGGGGCGTTCCAGATGCAGTTCGGCTCAAGCGGCCAAGCCTACAACATCCCTGCTGAAATGCGCGGTGGGTTCAATTTGGGCTTCACCTTCCTGCCCTATTATCGTGTCTGGGTGGTCTGCGCTTCGATCGCGGTTTGCCTCGCAGTCTGGGTGGCGATCGAGCGGACGAAACTCGGGTCCTATTTGCGCGCCGCGACGGAGAATCCGACGCTGGTCGAGGCGTTCGGCATCAACGTACCGCTCATGATGACGCTGACCTATGGAGCAGGCGTGGCCCTGGCCGCCCTTGCCGGTTTGATGGCGGCGCCGATTTATCAGGTCAGCCCGCAAATGGGGCAGAACCTGAACATCATCGTCTTCGCTGTCGTCGTGATCGGCGGCATGGGCTCGATCATCGGCGCGATCATCAGCGGGATTGGCCTCGGTGTTATCGAAGGCCTGACCAAGGCCTTCTACCCGGAGGCATCGAGTACGGTGATCTTCATCATCATGGCCATCGTGCTGCTCATGCGGCCGGATGGGTTGTTCGGCAAAGCGGCTCCCGCTGTTCACAGTTCGGGGCAGAATGGCGGAACCGATGTCACTTTCTTTCGCGGTATGGAACGACATTACCTGCCGTTGCTCGCATGCGCGGGCGCGCTTGCCCCCTTTTTCGTCTAC
This sequence comes from Allobosea sp., assembly GCA_035998995.1. Classification (GTDB taxonomy): domain Bacteria; phylum Pseudomonadota; class Alphaproteobacteria; order Rhizobiales; family Beijerinckiaceae; genus Allobosea. The sequence goes on along the minus strand of DASYHC010000010.1, from coordinate 3,032 downwards.
CCGCTCTTCGCGATGAAAGTTCTCATTCTGAGCCTTCTCGCTGCAGCCTATAATCTGCTGTTTGGTTATGTCGGCCTGCTCGCCTTCGGCCATGCGGCGTTCTTTGGTGTCGCGGCCTATGTCGCTGCCGAAACGGCCAAGTCTCTGGGGCTGACACCCGAGCTTTCCATCCTGGCGGGTATTTTCTGCGCGGGCGCACTCGGCTATGTCTTCGCGTTGATCGCCATCCGTCGCCAGGGCCTTTACTTTGCGATGATAACATTGGCGCTGGCGCAGCTCGCCTATTTCTATGCGGTACAGGCGCCCTGGACCGGCGGAGACGAGGGGCTGCACGGAATTCCCCGGAACAAGCTTTTCGGCCTGATCGACTTGTCGCATCCGCTGGCGATGTATTTTCTCGTCCTGGCCCTGTTCCTGGGCGGATTCTTTGTGATCCAGAGGACCATTCGATCTCCGTTTGGAGAGATCTTGCAGGCGATCCGCGAAAACGAACCGAGGGCAATCTCGCTAGGGTACAATGCCGACCAGTTCAAGACCGTTGCCTTCGTAATATCAGCCTGTCTTTCTGGTCTTGCCGGAGCGCTGAATGCGCTCGCATTCCAGTACGCGTCGCTTGCGGACATGTCGTTCCATTTTTCCGGAGAGATCCTGCTGATGGTGCTGATCGGCGGCGTCGGCACATTGCTGGGGCCGATTGCGGGCGCCATCGTTCTGGCAGCCATGCAGCATTATCTGGCGACTTCCGGGGCGCTTGTCATCGTCTTGCAGGGCGCGATCTTTGTGGTGTGCATCCTGGCCTTTCCACGCGGCATTGCCGGGACATTCGGCATGTGGATCGAGAAATGGCGCGTCGAACGACGCCTGTCCGGCACATCCGAGACCGCAGAGCCAGGCCGCGGTGCGGTCTCGGTCCCGCCGCGACCTCGGGAGGTCGATGCGGGCGAGGCGATGCCGGCCCTGCCCGACGCGACCAACTGAAAGCCGCCAGCTGAAAATGGACAACCAGGGAAAGATGGGTCTGTGAAAAGAGCCGACAAGGTCATTATCAGCTGCGCCGTCACGGGCTCGATCCACACTCCCAGCATGTCACCGCATCTGCCGGTCCGGCCCGAGCAAATCGCCGATAGCGCCATCGCTGCAGCCGAGGCCGGAGCAGCCATTCTTCATCTGCATGCGCGCGATCCACTATTGGGCAAGCCGACGCAGGACGTCGAGATATTCAAGCAGTTCCTACCGGCCATCAAGCAAGGCTGCGATGCCATCGTGAACATCACGACGGGCGGAGGCTTGGGCATGACGCTCGACGAACGTCTTGCCGCAGCGAAATGGGCCAGCCCTGAAATCGCTTCGATGAACATGGGCTCGCTAAACTTCAATATATCGGCCGCCGCGAGCCGAATTTCATCCTTCAAAAATGAATGGGAGCGGCCATATCTTGAGATGACGAAGGATTTCATACTTTCCAATACATTTACGCAGATCGAGCATGGCATGACTGAGCTCGGCGCCAAGGGGACGCGCTTCGAGTTTGAATGCTACGACGTCGGTCATCTCTATAATCTGGCGCATTTTGCAGATATCGGCTTGGTGAAGCCGCCCTTCTTCGTTCAGGCGATTTTCGGCATTCTGGGCGGAATCGGAGCTGAGCCGGAAAACCTGCTGCATATGAAAGCGACAGCGGATCGCCTCTTTGGCGAGGATTATTATCTTTCGGTACTGGCAGCCGGACGCCACCAGTTTCCGTTCGTGACCTTGGGAGCCATTTTGGGCGGCAATGTTCGCGTGGGGCTGGAGGACAACCTTTTCCTCGGCAAGGGAGAACTCGCCGACTCTAATGCCGCTCAGGTTCGGAAGATCCGGCGGATTCTGGATGAACTCTCCTTGCAAATTGCGACCGCGGATGAAGCACGCAGCATGCTCGGGACGAAAGGCGCGAACGAAACGGCGTTCTGAGTTCTCTTCCTCTGGCTGTCAATCGGCGTGGAATCGGGGACCGGGATCGGCGCGCAAACGGGGACCATGGTTTTGTAGGGCGCGGCGATCAGGGATCGGCGCGGCGGAGCCGGTCGGGGTTGCGCAGCCGCGCCGAGCCTGGGTCCAGACTGAGATGGTCGAACGGGCTCGTCAGGCGCGGTTTTTGAAGCGCCAGCTCTCGTTGCCGGTCTCGATGATGTCGCAGTGATGTGTGAGCCGGTCGAGTAGCGCCGTTGTCATTTTGGCATCACCGAAGACGGTTGGCCATTCGCCGAAGGCGAGGTTGGTAGTGACGATGACGGAGGTGTGCTCGTAGAGCCGGCTGATCAGATGGAACAGGAGCTGGCCGCCAGTTCGCGCGAAGGGCAGGTAGCCGAGTTCGTCGAGAACCAGAAGGTCGAGCCGCGACAGGTGCTCGGCGAGCTTGCCGGCCCGGCCTTGGTGGCTTTCCATCTCGAGCCGGTTTACCAGGTCCGTGGTGTTGTAGAAGCGCACGCGCGAGCTGTTGCGGACGCAGTTGCGGGCGATGGCGATGCTGAGATGCGATTTGCCTGAACCGGTTCCGCCGACCAGCACGACATTGCGTTGGTTGGCGAGGAACGCGCCTGTGGCGAGATCGCGCACCAGGCCCTCGTTGATCGGCGTCCCGGCGAACTCGAATGTGTCGATCTCCTTGGCCAGCGGCAGCCTGGAGGCCGTCATCTGGTACTTGATCGAGCGGGCGTTCTTCTCGGCAATCTCGGCCTTGAGAAGGTCACTGATGACGTGTTGGACCGGCAACTGGCGCTTGATCGCGTTGGCGACCAGTTCGTCATAGGCGTGCCTCATGCCTGTCAGCTTGAGCTCGCCCATCAGGTCGAGGATCTGGTGACGCTCCATCATCATGCCGCCTTGCGCCCGGTCAGCAGGCGGTCGTAGTGTCAAACGGCCCGCAAAGTTGCCCCCCGATCGGCGTCCAATGTTGACCCCTTGAGTATGCTCTACAGCGAGGAGACGGCGCGGCGGAGCTGGTCTGTGTTGCGCAGCCGCGCCGGCTCCGGATCGGTGGCGTGCGGGGA
>DASYHC010000128.1:0-66743 GCA_035998995.1 Allobosea sp. | reverse complement strand
GGAGAGGATGCGGCCGAGGCCGCGCCCCATGATCAGCCCGCCGCCATCGTTCAGGCAGGAGTCGCCATAGGAGCGGCCATTGCCATAGGCCAAAACCGGAAGGTTGTGCTGACGCCCGGCGAGCCAGTCCGCTGGCTGGATCAGGGTCGACTCCCTCGCTGCCAGCCCACCCCAGGAGCGCAACACGGCGCGCTGGCTCACGGCAGCACCTTGGCTCCGACCATGATCAGCACGACGACCGCGCCCATCAACTGACTGCGCCAATCCCGGATCATGAACATCAGCGGATCGTCAGGCATGTTGCCGCGCCGGGCCAGGAACCACATGCGCGCCATCTGGTAGAGGATGATCGGGCAGACCAGCCAGATCACCTCGGGATGTCGGTAGAGCTGCTTGACGGCGGCGCTGTCGACATAGAGCGCCATGATCAGTGCACAGGTGCAGCCCGAGGCCATGCCGAGCTGCGACAGCGCCTCGATATCCTCGGCCTGGTAGCCGCGGCCGGCCCTCTTCAGCCCTGACTGGTCATGGGTGATGCGCAATTCGGCATAGCGCTTCATCAGGGCAAGGCTCAGGAACAGGAACATCGAGAAAGCGAGCAGCCATGACGAGAACGGGATCGCCGCAGCGGCATTCCCGGCGATGATGCGCAGCGTGTGCAAGGTCGCCAGGGCAAGCACGTCGACCAGCAGCTTGCGCTTCAACACGAACAGATAGGCCAGCGCCAGGACGAGATAGGCGCCCCATGCCATCAGATAGAGGTCCGGCCGGGGCAGCAGCGCCGTCAGCGCGCCGGAAGCAATCAAGAGGCCGGGCACCATCGCATAGGCCTGGCTCTTGGTGATCTCACCGGCCGCGAGCGGACGCTTGCACTTGGTCGGGTGGCGCCGGTCGGCCTCGACGTCCTTGATGTCGTTGAGCAGGTAGATCGCCGACGCCATCAGCGAGAAGGAGATGAAAGCGACGAGGCCGTAGAACAGAACATTCGAGGCAAAGACATCGTGGTTGAGCAGGATCGGCACGAAGACGAGCCCATTCTTCGCCCAATGATGGGGGCGCATCGCCCGAAGCATCGCCGGTAGAGCCATCGTCCCCGTCTTCGTCGTCCGCCGAATACATGACACGGGACAGCCGGGATTGTTCCCGGCTACCCGCGCGCTCATGGCGTGCATTGATGCAACGGGAATCCTAATTCCGCGTCGACTGGCGAATCCGCAACACCAGACTTCTCGGATCATCCTTAATTTTCAAATGCTCGCATCAGCCAGCGGCCACCACCCGCATGGTCTCCGCCTGCGGCTCGGCCCAGCGCAGTTCGCCCAGACGCAGCATCGCGTTCACATGGGCGAAGACCTCGCTGAAGGCGAAGGAGAGCTGGTGCGGATCGAGCGGCCGCGTGAACATCACCGGCACCAGCTCTGCGACCGAATGCGCCCCCTTGGCGACCGCACCTGCGATCAGCCGGCAGCGCTCGGCGTGGTGGGCGGCGAGCGCGGCGCAGCGCTCGGCCAGGCCGTAGAACGGCAATTGATGCCCCGGTAGCACCAGCGTCCCCGGCGGGATCGCCCGCGGCAGTGCATTCAGCGAGCGCAGGTACAAGCCCAACGGATCGCCCTCCGCATCGACCGCCCAGACGCTGATGTTCGGCGTGATCTTGGCGAGTATCTGGTCGGCCGCCAGGAAGACGTTCGCCTCCGGGCAATGGAACATCAACTGCTCCGGCGCATGACCATCGCCGGCGAGCACGAAGAACTCACGCCCGCCGATCCTGAGAACGTCGCCGGCAACGACGCGGGTGAAGGTCGGCGGCAGCGGCGTGACCTGCCGGAGATAGCCATGGCCGAGCGTCGAGACGACCTGCGTCACCTCGGCCGAAAGGCCGTGGCGCAAATAGAACTGCTTGTAGACCGGCGCCTCCGACGCCCCCGGGCTGAGCGAGATGTTGAGGCAGCCAAGATAGCCGGTCTGGCTGGTCAGGAGCGGCGTGCCGAAGCGCTCGCAGAGCCAGCCGGCGAGACCGATATGGTCGGGATGGAAATGCGTAACGAAGAGCCGGGTCAGCCGCTTGCCAGCCAATGGCCTGGCCATCAAAGCGAGCCAGGCCTGCTTGGTCGCCTCGTCGCCGATGCCGGTGTCGATCACCGCGAAGCCGTCGCCATCCTCGATCAGGTAGATATTGACGTGGTCGAGCCGGAACGGCAGCGCGATCCTCGCCCAGAAGATACCCGGCGCGACCTCGATCAGCTGGCCGGGTGCCGGCGGTTCGGGGAACGGAAAGATCAGGCCGTGCGGATCGGGAGCGTGCAATTTGGTCAGCCCTGAACAATGTCTGACGGGTTCATAGCAGGCAGTGATCGCACCGGACAACGGTTGTTAAGCCTCGCACGGCAAGATCGCATGATGAGCGATTTCGACACCCTCCGGCGCGACTGGCTTGCCCATCTCGGCCATGAGCGCCGGCTCTCGCCGAAGACGCTCGAGGCCTATGGCCGCGACATCGACCAGTTCGCGACCTTCCTGACCCACCATCTCGATGCGCCGCCGACGCTGAAGGCGGTCGCGGCCCTGAAGCCGGCTGACCTGCGCGCCTTCCTCGGCTATCGCCGCCGCGACGGCGTCGGCAACCGCACCCTGATGCGCCAGCTCGCGGCACTGCGGTCGCTGGCACGCTTCGGCGAGCGCAGTGGCCGATTGACCGCCGCGGCCTTCGCCGCGACGCGCGGGCCACGGCTCGGCAAGGGCCTGCCACGCCCACTCGATGCAAAAGCCGCCGCGGCAGTGACCAAGGCCGACAGCCGCGCCGGCGAGGAACGGCCCGATTGGGTTCTCGCCCGCGACGCCGCCGTGCTGTCCCTGCTCTACGGCAGCGGCCTGCGCATTTCCGAGGCGCTCGGTCTCAAGCGCTCGCAGGCGCCGGTGAGCACCGCCGATGCGCTGACCGTGCTCGGCAAGGGCGGCAAGACCCGAATGGTGCCGGTGCTGCCGATCGTGGTCGGCGCGATCGCCGACTACCTCGCGCAATGCCCCTGGCGGCTCGCGCCCGAGGGGCCGCTTTTCGTCGGCGTCAAGGGCGGGCCGCTCTCGCCGCGCATCATCCAGCTCGCGGTCGAGGGCCTGCGCGGCTCGCTCGGCCTACCGGGCAGCGCGACGCCGCATGCGCTGCGCCATTCCTTCGCCACCCATCTGCTCGGCCGCGGTGGCGACCTGCGCGCCATCCAGGAGCTGCTCGGCCACGCCTCGCTCTCGACGACGCAGATCTATACCCGCATCGATTCCACCCGCCTGCTCGCAGCCTATGATTCCGCCCACCCACGGGCTCGGGGATAGCGCCCTTACCTTCGGTAAAATCGTCTTGATTCCGTCGCGCGAACCGGCCATCAGGCCCGGCCTTCCCGAGGGAATCACCGATGGCTTCAGCCGCACCAGACGTCACCGAAGACAATCAGCCGACCAGCAAGACCAACAAGCGCATCGCCCTTTTGATCGGCGTACTCGCGCTCCTGCTCGCCTTCTCCGAGATCCTCGGTAAGAACGCCGAGCAGGATGCGCTTTCCAGGAACATCGAGGCCTCCAATCTCTGGGCCTTCTTCCAGGCCAAGACGATCCGCGGCACGACGCTGCGCACCGCCACTGAGGCGATGGAGATCGAGCTTGCCGGCGCCACTGATCCGGCCGTGCGCGAGCGCCTGCAGAAGCGCATCGACGGCTGGAAGGCGACGATCGCCCGCTATGAGTCCGAGCCCGAGACCAATGAGGGCCGCAAGGAGCTGATCGCCCGCGCCAAGGCGGCCGAGGCCAGGCGCGACATCTCCAGCGCCCGCGACGACAAATACGATATCGTCTCGGGCCTGCTGCAGATCGCGATCGTCGTCTCCTCGGCGGCGATCATCACCGGCGTCACCCTGCTCGCCTGGACCGGCGTCGGCCTAGGTGCGCTCGGGCTCGCGCTGATGGTGATCGCCGAGGTCGCGCCGACGGCGCTGTTCTGATCAAGCGCGATCCAGCCCACCCGTCATTGCGAGGAGCGAAGCGACGAAGCAATCCAGGGACGTAGCGCTCTGCCGCTCCTGGATTGCTTCGCTGCGCTCGCAATGACGATCTGTGTCAATAGTGGATCGCGCCCTTCGAGCCACCGCCGCAGGCGATGGCGTCGCCATTGATCGCTACGCTGCGCGGCGAGGCCAGGAAGGCGACGATGTCGGCGACCTCGGCCATGTCGACCAGCCGGCCGATCGTGACATTGGCGGCCATGCGGCGTTCGACCTCCTCGGCCGCCAGCCCTGACGCTGCCGCCCGCGCCGCGACCACGCCCGGCGTCTTCTCGGTGCGCGTCGTGCCGGGATGCACAACGGTGACGTTGATCCCCTTTGGACCAAGCTCGTCCGCCAGGTTCTTGGTCAGCGCCGCCACCGCGACATTACGGATCGAGCCGATGGTCGAGCCGGTCAGCCGCGCCGCCAGCCCGCTGATGTTGATGATCCGGCCCCAGCCACCCGCCGCCATTACCGGCGCGGCCTCGCGGGCCATGCGCAGATAGCCCATCACCTTGACGTTGACGTCGTCGAAGAACAGCGCGTCGGTGATCTCGGCGAGCTTGGGCGGCGTCGCCTGCCCGCCGGGCTTGGCTGCGGCGTTCACGAGGATGTCGAGCCCGCCCAGCGCCGCGACCGTGCCGGCAACGACTGTATTCACCGAGGCATCGTCCTGCGTGTCGACGGTGAGGCCGACGATCTTGCGACCGGTCTCCTGCGCCAGCTCGGCAGCGGCGGCATCGAGCTCCGCCTGGTTGCGCGCCGCGATGACGACGTCGACGCCTTCCAGCGCCAGCTGCCGCGCAATGGCACGGCCGATCCCCTTGCTGCCGCCCGTGATCAGAGCGCGCTTGCCGTTCAGCATCAGATCCATGGTGAGGTCCTCGAAGGCGGGATGGCGGGGCGCTTGGACTGCAACGATCCCCCGCAGTTTCGGGCGCATCCTGCGTGAGCCGCGCGACCTGGTCCAGCGCCCCTGTAACACCCCCGTTCTGCTTTGCCCGCCAAGGCGCTTGACCAACTCATATCTCGCTGGTTATGAATAAACCCATAGCCAACGGGTTATCGATTGTAATGTCAGACTCCCACGACATGCTGTTCAGGACGCTCGCCGACCCGACGCGGCGCGCCATCTTCGAGCGCCTGTGCCGCGACGGCGAGCTGACGGTCGGCGCACTGACAGCGCAGGCCGGCGTCTCACAGCCGGCCGTCTCCAAGCATCTCGGCGTGCTGAAGCAGGCCGGACTGGTGCGCGACCGGCAGGCAGGCCGCCAGACCCATTACACCGCCCAGCTCGGCGCCCTCAGCCCGCTGATCGACTGGACCAGCCAGATGGCCGGCTTCTGGGAGGCACGGTTCGACGACCTCGAAAATTTGCTCGCAAGGATGGACCAATGACCACCGCCACGCAGACCCGCTCCGTCACCGTCGAGCGCGAGATCGCCCACCCGCCGGAGAAGCTCTGGCGCGCCCTGACGCAACCGCATTTGATCGCGGAATGGCTTATGAAGAACGATTTCGCGCCGGTCGTCGGCCATCGCTTCAACCTGCGCGGCGAGTGGGGCGGCGTGCTCGATTGCGAGGTCCTCGACATCGAGCCGAACCGGATGCTGTCCTACAGCTGGGACTTCGCCCATGACGATCCGGCCTTCAACCTGAAGAGCGTGGTGACCTTCACCCTAACCCCGACGCCCAAGGGCACGCTGCTGCGCATGGAGCAGGCCGGCTTCCGGCCCGAGCAGAAGCAGGCTTTTGGCGGCGCCAAAGCTGGTTGGCAGGAGTTCCTCGGCAAGCTGGAAGAGCTGCTGGCGCGGGCTGAGTGAGCACGCCGGTTGCCATCTTTGTAAGGGCGCACTCATGACTTTGAACAACGTCATTCGGCAGGGCCATCGCTGGCTCGCCCTCATCTTCACCGCGACCGTCATCGCCAATTTCGTCGCCATGGCGCTCGGGCAGCCGCCGGCCTGGATCGTCTACTCCCCGCTGCCGCCGCTTTTCCTGCTGATGTTCTCCGGCCTCACCATGTTCGCCCTGCCCTATGCCGCCAGCTGGCGCCAAGGGCGACGGGCGCAAGGCTAGGAGCCGAGCCATGGCTGGCAAGACCTCGAAAGCGGCGCCGAAGCCGGAAGCCGAAGCCTCGGCCTCCGAGCAGATCGACGCCCGGATCGCGGAACTCACAGACTGGCGCGGTGCGACGCTCGCCAAGGTCCGCGCCATCATCCGGCAGGCCGATCCCGAGGTCGAGGAAACCTGGAAATGGCGCGGCGTCCCGGTCTGGGAGCATGCCGGCATCATCTGCACCGGCGAGACCTACAAAAGCGCGGTCAAGCTGACCTTCGCCAAGGGCGCTTCGCTCCCCGACCCCGCCGGCCTGTTCAATTCCAGCCTCGACGGCAATACTAGGCGCGCCATCGACATCCACGAGGGCGATGCGATCGACGAGAAGGCGCTGGCGGCGCTGATCCGCGCTGCCGTTGCGCTGAACACCGCAGGGAAGAAGAAGTAGCGAGAACCGTCATTGCGAGGAGCACAGCGACGAAGCAATCCAGGAGGACTTGGTGCTCTGCCGCTCCTGGATTGCTTCGCTACGCTCGCAATGACGCCTCAGCTCGGACGGCGCGGCCATTCCGGCCCTTGCCCGCGCAGGCGTTCCCAGGCCCGCGCCATCTGCAGCACGCCGAGATCGTCGAAGCGCTTGCCGGTGATCTGCAGACCGATCGGCAGGCCGGACGCAGTCATGCCGGCATGGACCGAGATCGCGGGCTGGTCCGACATATTGGCGGCGACGGTGAAGACGATGTGCTCGAAGGGCCGCTCGGGGTCATGGAGCGGCGAAGCCAGCTCGACGGCAAAGCTCGGCACCGGCGCGACCGGCGAGAGCACATAGTCGAAGGGCGCGATTGCCTTCAGCGCCGCATGGCGGATCGCCAGCATCTGGCTCATGCCGCGATGGACCTGCGCGCCGGTCAGCGAACGGCCACGCTCGGCCCAGGCGTAGATATAGGGCAGCACCTTGTCCTGCCGCTCCCTGGGCAAGGCGCCGATCTCGGCCCAGGCGCGCTGGCGCCAGAAATCGTCGAGCCCGTCGAGCATGTCCTGCGTCAGGAAAGGCGGCGCCAATTCGACGATCGCCCCCGCCTTGCGGAAGGCGTCGGCCGCCCTGGCGATCGCTGCCCTCACCTCCGGCTCGACCGGCAGGCCGATTCCCGCCTCCAGCTGAAGTCCGATCCTGAGCCCGCGCGGCTCGCGCTCGAGCTCGGCCCAGGCGATCTCCTGCGGCGGCAAGCTCATCGGGTCGCGCTCGTCCGGCTTCGACAGCTCGCGCATCATCAGCGCCGCGTCGGCGACGCTGCGCGTCATCGGCCCGGCGACGCGGCCGTAATAGGTCGGGTCGATCGGCACCCGGCCAAAGCTCGGCTTGAGGCCGACAAGCCCGCACCAGCCGGCCGGCAGGCGGATCGACCCGCCGATATCGGTGCCGACATGGAAGGGCCCGTAGCCGGCTGCGCCGGCGGCCGCCGCACCGGCCGAAGAACCGCCCGGGTTCTTAGTGAGGTCGAACGGGTTGCGCGCCAGCTCGTGGAAGCTCGACAGGCCGGAGGAGAGCATGCCGTAGTCGGGCATCGTCGTCTTGCCGAGGATGACGCAGCCGGCCTCGCGCAGGCGCTGCGCCGGTGGCGCGTCGGCTACGGCCGGGGCAAGCTCCATCGCCGCCGTGCCCAGCGGCACAGCTGTGCCCCTGGTCGCGATGTTCTCCTTGATCGTGCAGGGCACGCCGTCGAGCGGCAGCGCCTCGCCCCGGCGCCAGCGGCCCTCGCTTTCCCTGGCGGCGGCGCGGGCGCCGTCCGGATCGTAGGCGTAGAGCGCCTTTAGCGACGGCTCCCAGAGCGCGATGCGCTGGATCACCGCTTCGGTAACCTCGACCGGCGAGAGTTCGCGCGAACGGAAGGCCCGGAGCATGTCGACGGCGCTGAGATCGGCGAACTCGATCATGGGTGAAACTCCGCAAGCATGTCCATAATCAATCGCGAGAACGGCGCATGCGCGGATCGACCGCGTCGCGCAGGCCATCGCCCAGCAAATTGAAGGCCAGCACCGAAAGCGCGATCGCCGCGCCCGGGAAGATCGCGAGCCAGGGCTGCGCCGCCATGAACGTCTGCGCCTCGTTGAGCATCCGCCCCCAGCTCGGCGCAGGAGGCTGCGTGCCGAGACCGAGATAGGACAGGCCGGCTTCGGCGAGGATGGCGAGCGCGAACTGGATCGTCGCCTGCACCACCAGCACCCCGGCGATGTTCGGCAGGACGTGCTGGCGGGTGATCGCCATCTCGGTCAGCCCGGCCGCGCGCGCCGCCAGCACATAGTCCAGCGCCCAGCATTGCAGCGCCGCCCCGCGCGCCAATCGTGCGAAGTAAGGCAGGCTGAAGATCGCGATCGCGATCACCGCGTTCATCATGCCGGGACCCCAGACCGCGCTGATCATGATCGCCGAGAGCACGGCCGGGAAGGCGTGGCTGAAATCGGCCATGCGCATGATCAGATTGTCGAGCCACCCGTCGCGCCGTATCGCGGCGATCAGCCCGAGCGCGCTGCCGATGGTCAGGCCGATGCCGACCGCGCCCAGGCCCACCGCCAGCGAATTGCGCGCGCCGACCATGATCATCGAGAACACGTCGCGCCCGAACTGGTCGGTGCCGAACCAGTGCTCGGCCGAGGGCGGCCGCAGGCGCTTTAGGATCGCCATCTGGGTCGGCTCATAGGGTGTCCAGACGTAAGATGTCAGCGCCATCGCGACGACGAGCCCGCCGAGCAGCAGGCCAACCAGGAAGGACGGCGAGGCCCACCAGCGCCGCGGGCGCGAACGGGGCGCGACCGCGCTCATGACGCCTGTCGCAGGCGCGGATCGATCAGCCCATAGAGCAGTTCGATCGCGAAGTTGATGAAGACGACCAGCGCGGAGAACAGCATGACGAGGTCCTTGACCACGATCAGGTCATGCTGGGCGATCGACTGGAAGACCAGGCGTCCCAGCCCCGGCAGCGCAAAGACATTCTCGATGATGATCGCGCCGGCCAGCAGCACCGAGAATTGCAGGCCCAGCACGGTGACGACCGGGATCAGCGCATTGCGCAGCACATGGCGCAGCATGGTGCGCCGCCGGCTGACGCCCTTGGCGCGGGCGGTGCGGACATAGTCCTCCTGCATCGTCTCCAGCATGGCCGAGCGGGTGACGCGGGCGAGGATCGCCGCCTGCGGCAGAGCGAGCGCGACCGCCGGCAGCAGCAGCGAGCGCAGCGCCGGCCAGAAGCCCGCCTGCCAGCCCGGAAAGCCGCCGGCCGGCAGCCAGCCGGCGCCAACCGCAAAGACCAGCACGAGCAGCAGGCCGAACCAGAAATTCGGGATGGCGAGCCCGGCCTGGGCGAAGACCATCACCGCGGCATCGCCGGCGCGATTGTGGTTGGCGGCGGCGAGCGCCCCGAGCGGGATGCCGATGGCGGAAGCGAGCAGGATCGCCATCGAGGCGAGCGGCAGCGTCACCACCATGCGCTCGCCGATCAGTTGCGCCACCGGCACGCGATAGGTGTAGCTGAGGCCGAGATCGCCGGTGACGAGCCCGCCGATCCAGGAGAAGAACCGCAGCAAGGCCGGCTGGTCCAAGCCCATCTCGGCCCGCAATGCCGCAAGCGCCTCCGGCGCCGCATTAAGCCCGAGCGTCACCGCCGCCGGATCGCCCGGCAGGATCTCCAGCACGAGGAAGATGACGATCGCCGCGCCGAGCAGCGTCAGGGCGAACGCCACCAGCCGGCGCAGGAGGTAACCCATCATCGCGGAGGCCTCAGCGCCAGCGCACCTCCGCCAGCGGCGTCAGCGGCAGCGGCCAGTCGGTCCACATACCCTCCAGATCGGCCCTGGCCACGGTGATCTTCGGCAGGATGAACAGGAAGCCGTTGACGGCATCGCGCGCCAGCATGCGCTGGGCGTCGCCATAGAGCTTGTTGCGCTCGGTCTCGTCGACGGTGCGGTCGATCTTTTCGATCAGCGCCTTGAATTCGGGATTCCTGTACTGGAAATAGTAGTCGTCGCGGGCGTAGTTGGCGATGTCGAGCGGCTCGGTGTGCGAGATGATGGTGAGGTCGAAATCCCGCGCCTTGAACACCCGCTCCAGCCATTGCGGGAACTCCAGCGGCTCGATCTTGGCGGTGATGCCGATCTGGGCCAGCAGCGCCGCAACGATCTCGCCGCCGCGCCTGGCATAGGCCGGCGGCGGCAAACGCAGCGTGCATTCGAAGCCCTTCGGGAAGCCGGCCGCTGCCAGCAGCGCCTTCGCCTTGGCGAGATCGACCGGATAGGTCCTCGTCAGGTCGACATAGGCCGGGTGCAGCGGCGAGAAATGGCTGCCGATATAGTCGAGATCGAAGCCGTAGATGCCGAGCGCGATCGTCTTGCGGTCGAGCACATGCGAGATCGCCTGGCGCACCCGGACATCGCTGAACGGCGCCTTGGCGTTGTTGATGGCGAGGATGGTCTCGCCCTCGGTCTTGCCGAGCGTGACCTTGAGCTTCGGGTCGGCCTTTAGCTGCGGGATCGCCTCCGGCGCGGAGAGATTGGTGAAGACGTCGATGTCGCCGGCACGCAAGGCAGCGACTTGCGCCTGCGGATCGGAGATGAAGCGGAAAGTCGCCTTCGCCAGAGAAGGCTTGGCGCCCCAATACTCGTCGTTGCGCGCCAGTTCGAGGCGATCACCGCGGTTCCAGCGCGCGAACTTGAATGGGCCAGTGCCGACCGGATTGGTCTTGTTGTTTGCGGCAGTCGCCGGCGAGACGATGATCGCATCGCCCCATGAGAGGCCGTAGACGAAATTCGCCTTCGGCTGCTTCAGCTTGATGATGACGGTGACCGGATCGGGCGCCTCGATGCTCTCGATCGGCGTGAAGATCCAGCGCTGCGCATTGGTCGAATCGGGCGCGACAGCCCGTTCGAAGGAGAACTTCACGTCGCGTGAGGCGAATGGCGTGCCATCATGGAAGCGCGCATTCGGCCGGAGCTTGAAGGTGTAGGTGAGGTTGTCGGATGCGAGCGCCCAGCTCTGCGCTAGCGCCGGCACGAGCTTGCCGGAGCGGTCCATCGCCACCAACCCCTCGAAGATGTTCTGCAGCACGACCTCGCGGATCGCCTGCGCCGCTCCCGAGGTCGGATCGAGCGTCGGCGGCTCCAGCGTCATGCCGATGGTGACGCTGTCCTTCGCCTGCGCCAGCGCAACGAGCGGAAGCTGGGTTGCGAGCGCGGCCAGGCCCGCTCCCGCCAGAAGATCGCGCCGCGTCGTCATCGTCCCGCCTCCATGTCGTTGCGGCGCAAGATGGCGCGGGAACGAAGCGGGAGGCAAGAGCGCTGGCGCGCATCCAGGTCAGACGAAATAATCCGGATAGCTCGCCTTGAGATGCACGAGGTCGGGCAGCAGCGTGCCCAAATGCTGGCGCATCGCGACGACTGCGGCCGAGGCGTCGTGCCGCCTGATCTCGTCGACGATGGCGAGGTGCTCGCGGATCACCATCGCCATCCGCCCCGGCACCGGCAGCGTCATTCGCCGGCAACGGTCGATCTGGCTCTTGGCGGCCTGGGCGAGCTTCCAGACACCGGGATAGCCGGCGATGTCGGCGAGCGCCTCGTGAAATTCCTCGTCGGCGAGGTGGAAGCGCTCCTGATCGTTCGTCTCATGCGACTCGTGCAGCACCGCGATCGTCGCATCGAGGCGAGCGATGTCGTCGGCACTCGCGGTCCGCGCCAGCACCTCGACCGTGGCGCATTCCAGCGCCTGGCGGATGAACACCGCCTCGGGGATCGCACCGGTTGGAATACGGGCCACGAAAGTGCCGGCCTGCGGGAAGATCTCGACGAGCCCCTCCTCCTTCAGCCGAATCAGCGCCTCGCGTACCGGCGTACGGCTCATGCCGAAACGGGCGGTGAGGTCCTTCTCGGAGAGCGGCACGCCGGGCCGCAGCACCATGTCGAGAATCTCGCGGCGCAGCTCGTCCTGCACGATGGAGGCGGCCGTCGCGCGGCCTGCGGACGCTCCGGCCAGGCGCTGCGGCTTGCGCTCGCGGCGCGACCCGCCGATCTCGCGCTCGCTCAGCACCTGCGACATCGTCCTATCCCGGCCATGATCGCCTCCTTATTGGACCACGATGCGCGCTCGGTGGCCGATCAGGGCGTAACACGACTGAGCAGCGCATACTAGTATATTAGTATATTGACATCACCAGCGCCGGCCCTATGGTCCGGCCCGATAGGGGAAACGCCAGCGATGCTGCTGCACGACGATCGTCTTTTGCCTGCCGAACCGGTGACGCGCGGCATTGCGCGCCGCCTCTATGCCGGCGTCCGTGACCTGCCGATCATCTCGCCGCATGGCCATACCGACCCGCGCTGGTTCGCCGAGGACAAGCCCTTCCCCGATCCGGCGACGCTGTTCGTCAAGCCGGACCATTACATCTTCCGCATGCTCTATTCGCAGGGCATCAGGCTCGAGCAGCTCGGCATCGCCCGCAAGGATGGTGGTGAGGTCGAGGGCGACCCGCGCAAGATCTGGCAGCTCTTCGCCAGCAACTGGCACCTGTTCCGGGGCACGCCGACGCGGCTCTGGTTCGAGCATGCCGCCTTCTCGATCTTCGGCATCACCGAGCGCCTCTCGGCCGAGAGCGCCGACCGCATTTATGATCGCATCGCCGAGCAGCTGGAGCAGGACGCGATGCGTCCGCGCGCGCTGTTCGAGCGTTTCAAGATCGAGGCGATCGCCACCACCGAAGGCGCGCTCGACCCGCTGAAGTGGCACGACATGATTCGGGAGTCCGGTTGGGGCGGCAAGGTCGTCACCGCCTATCGACCCGACAGTGTGGTCGATCCGGAGTTCGAGGGCTTCAAGGACAATCTCGACCAGTTCAGCGAACTGACCGGCGAGGATGTCACGAGCTGGAACGGCTATCTCGAAGCCCATCGCAAGCGCCGCGGCTATTTCATCGAGCGCGGCGCGACCTCCTCCGATCATGGCCATGCCACGGCCCGCACCGCCAACCTGACGCCGGCCGAGTGCGAGAAGCTTTTCGCCAAAGTCCTGAAGGGCAAGTTCTCGGCGGAGGACGCCGATCTCTTCCGCGGCCAGATGCTGACCGAGATGGCGAAGATGAGCCTCGATGACGGGCTCGTCCTGCAGATCCACCCCGGCTCCCATCGCAATCACAACCCGCATCTGTTCGAGCAGTTCGGGCGCGACATGGGCTCCGACATTCCGCGCGGCATGGACTATGTCTCGGCGCTGAAGCCGCTGCTCGACGCGGTCGGCAACGAGCCGAACCTCACCGTCATCGCCTTCACCCTCGACGAGACCAGCTATTCGCGTGAACTCGCCCCGCTCGCCGGCCATTACCCGGCGCTGAAGCTCGGACCGGGCTGGTGGTTCCTCGATGCGCCCGAGGCGATGCTGCGCTTCCGCGAGCTCACCACCGAGACCGCTGGCTTCTACAACACGGTCGGCTTCAACGACGACACCCGCGCCTATCTCTCGATCCCGGCGCGCCACGATGTCGCTCGCCGGATGGATTGCCACTACCTCGCCAAGCTCGTCGCCGAGCACCGTCTCGACGAAGACGAGGCTGCCGAAGTCGCCCACGATCTCGCCTATCGCCTGGCCAAGGAGGCCTACCGGCTGTGACCAGCGCTACCAAGACCATCGACGAACGCCAGGCCGCCCATCCGCGCGATGTGCGCAGCTATGACACCGAAGCCCTGCGCCAGGACTTCCTGATCGAGCGCATCTTCGTGCCTGGCGAGGTCGCGCTGACCTACAGCCATTACGACCGCATGATCGTCGGCGGCGCGATGCCGGCGGCCAAGCCGTTGACGCTCGATCCGTTCCCGCCGACCGGCACGCCGTTCTTCCTGGCGCGGCGCGAGCTCGGCGTGATCAATCTCGGCGGCGCCGGCTCGGTCACCGTCGACGGCGAGCGTTTCGACCTGCCTAATCTCGACGCGCTCTATGTCGGCCTTGGCGCTAAGGAGGTCTCTTTCACCAGCGCCGATCCGGCCAATCCGGCCAAGTTCTACCTGACCAGCGCCCCGGCGCATCGCGAAGCCAAGCACCAGCTCATCCGCAAGGAAGACGCCAACACCATCCATCTCGGCTCGGCCGAGACCTCGAACAAGCGCACCATCCGGCAATACATCATGCCGAACTCGACCGGCACCAACCAGCTGGTAATGGGCATGACGGCGCTGGAGCCGGGCTCGGTCTGGAACTCCATGCCTTGCCATACCCATACGCGGCGAATGGAGGCCTATCTCTACTTCAATCTCGATCCGGCCCACCGCGTCTTCCACTTCATGGGCGAGCCGCAGCAGACCCGGCATTTGCTCGTCGCCAACGAGCAGGCGGTGATCTCGCCGAACTGGTCGATCCATTGCGGCTGCGGCACCTCGAACTATTCCTTCGTCTGGGCCATGGCCGGCGACAATGTCGAGTTCACCGACATGGATGCCGCCCCGGTGGAGACGCTGCGCTGATGGCCGCGCGCTCGCCCTTCTCGCTGGACGGCCGCACGGCGCTGGTGACCGGCGCCAATACCGGCATCGGCCAGGGCATCGCGCTGGCCCTCGCCGAGGCCGGCGCCAGGGTCGTCGCGGCCGGACGTTCGAGCATGGCCGAGACGGAGACGCTGATCGCCGAGGCCGGCGGCACCTGCTTTGCGCTTCAGGCCGATCTCCAGCAGGAGGGCATCGCGGCGCGGGTGATCGAGCAGGCTCAGGCGCTCGCCGGCCCGCTCGACATCCTCGTCAACAATGCCGGCATCATCCGCCGCGCCGACGCGCTCGATTTCAGCGAGGGCGACTGGGACGAGGTCATGAACCTCAATCTCAAGGCCAATTTCTTCCTGGCCCAGGCCTTCGCCAAGGCGGCACTCTCCGCCGGCCGCACCGGGCGGATCGTCAACATTGCCTCGCTGCTCTCCTTCCAGGGCGGCATCCGCGTCGCCTCCTATACGGCGAGCAAGAGCGGACTTGCCGGCCTGACGCGGCTGCTCGCCTGCGAATGGGCGGCCAAGGGCATCAACGTCAACGCGATCGCGCCCGGCTATGTCGAGAGCAACAACACCGAGGCCCTGCGCGCCGATGCCGACCGCAACGCCGCGATCCTCGCTCGCATCCCGGCCGGGCGCTGGGGCAAGCCATCCGATATCGGCGGCGCGGCGGTGTTCCTGGCGAGCGATGCCGCGGCTTACATCCACGGCGCGATCCTTCCCGTCGACGGAGGCTGGCTGGCACGATGACGAACCGTCTCAATTCCTTCTTCCAGCATGATGCCGAGATCGCCTGGGAGCCGACCGAGCCCGGCGTGAAGCGCAAGATCATGGCCTATGGGCCGGACCTGATGGTGGTGCGCGTCGCGTTCGAGCAAGGCGCGATCGGCAAGGCGCATCAGCATCCGCACCGCCAGGCGTCCTATGTCGAGAGCGGCGTCTTCGATGTCACCATCGACGGCAGGACCAGCCGGCTTTCGGCGGGTGACACCTTCTTCGTGCCCGAGAACCTCGTCCATGGCGTCGCCAATATCGAGGCCGGGCAATTGATCGATTCCTTCACACCGATGCGGACGGAATTTTTGTGAAAGACCGCTGCGCCCGGCCGTGCCGGCGCCGCTCCCGCCAGGGGACAAGAACGACCGGAATAAGCCGGCGATTTTATTGGGGAGAGGACAAGACCATGCTCAATCGACGGAGTTTTTCCGCGCTCGCCGGCGTCGCCTTCGCCGCGCTGCTCGCGACCTCGGCTCAGGCGCAGAACGTCACCCTGCGCTCGACCGATATCCACCCGACCGACTATCCGACGGTCGAGGCCGTGCGCCACATGAGCAAACTGCTCGATGAGCGCACGCAGGGACGGATCAAGATCAACGTCTTCCACTCGGCCCAGCTCGGCCAGGAGAAGGATACGATCGACCAGACGCGCTTCGGCGTCATCGACATCAACCGCATCAACATGGCGCCGTTCAACAACCTGATTCCGGCGACCAACGTTCCCTCTCTGCCCTTCATCTTCCGCTCGGTCGAGCACATGCGGAAGGTCATGGACGGCAAGATCGGCGATGACCTGCTCAAGGAATTCGAGAAGCACGAGCTGATCGGCCTCGCCTTCTACGATTCCGGCTCACGCTCGTTCTATAATTCCAAGCGCGCCATCAACAGCCCGGCCGACATGAAGGGCATGAAGATCCGCGTGCAGCAGTCCGATATGTTCGTCGCACTCGTCTCGGCGCTCGGCGCCAATGCGACGCCAATGCCGTTCGGCGAGGTCTATTCGGCCCTGCAGACCGGCGTCATCGACGGCGCCGAGAACAACTGGCCCTCCTATGAATCGACCCGCCATTTCGAGGTCTCGAAATTCTATTCGGTGACAGAGCATTCGCTCTCGCCGGAGGTGCTGGTGATGTCGAAGCGCAGCTTCGACAAGTTCAACGCCGCCGATCAGGCGCTGATCAAGGCCGCGGCGAAGGAGTCCGTCGCCAAGATGCGCGAGCTCTGGGATGCCCGCGAGAAGGCCTCGGAAGCCAAGGTCAAGGCCGGTGGCGCCCAGGTCAACATGGTCGAGAAGCAGCCCTTCATCGACGCGATGAAGCCGGTCTACGACAAGTTCGTCACCGACGCGAAGCTCAAGGAAATGGTCGCCGCCATCCAGGCGGTGAAGTGACTTCCTGCGCCGGCCCCTCGGCCGGCGCAGCTCTTGCGCGTCATTGCGAGGAGCATAGCGACGAAGCAATCCAGGGGCGGCAGTGCTCTACGCTCCCCTGGATTGCTTCGCTTCGCTCGCAATGACGAAAGGCCGGCCTTCGCCCTCGTCATCCCTGGACATCCCATGCACGCCTTCACCGCGCTTCTGACGCGCCTCGGCGCCAAGCTCAGCCTCTACGCCCTGTTCACCGCCGGCGCCGGCCTCGTCCTGATGACGGTGATGGTCGCCTGGGGCGTGTTCGGCCGCTACGTCCTCAATGACACACCAATTTGGGTCGAGGCCGGTTCGCTCTTCCTGATGTCCTGGTTCATCCTCTTGGGCGCCGCCGTCGGCGTGCGCGAGAGCGACCATCTCGGCTTCGAGGTCGGCCTCGCCATGTCGCCACCGCCGCTGCGCTCCGCGCTCATTCTCATCGGCGAGGGCCTGGTCTGCGCCTTCGGGATCGCCATGCTGGTCTACGGCAGCCAGCTCGCCGCCGGCACCTGGAGCGACCGCATGCCGATCATCGGCATCTCGCGCGGCTGGGACTATGTGCCGATCGCCGCCGGCGGCGCGCTGATTGCCCTGTTCGCGCTCGAGAAGATGCTGCTCTTCGTTACCGGCGAGAAGCAGGCCCCGCTCGGCTTCGGCCATTTCGGTTCCGAGCAGGAGGTCTGAACCATGGAACTCTGGGTTCTCTTCGGCACCTTCTCGCTGCTGCTGCTGATCGGCGTGCCCGTCGCCTTCTGCCTCGGCATCGCCTCGGTCGCGACCGTGGTCTATATGGGCCTGCCGCCGGTCGTCGTCTTCCAGCAGATGAATTCCGGCATGAACGCCTTCGCCATGATGGCGATCCCGTTCTTCATCTATGCCGGCGACCTGATGATCCGCGGCGGCATCGCCGAGCGGCTGATCCAGATGGCGGCGAGCCTGGTCGGCCATCTGCGCGGCGGCCTCGGCCAGGTCAATGTCGTCACCTGCACGCTCTTCGGCGGCATCTCCGGCTCGGCCGTGGCCGATGCGTCGGCGGTCGGCGGCCTGATGATCCCGCAGATGAAGAAGCGCGGCTACGACGCCGACTACGCCGTCAACGTCACCGCGAATGCGGCGATCATCGCGCTGCTGATCCCGCCCTCGCACAACATGATCATCTATTCGCTCTCGGCAGGTGGAAACCTCTCGATCGCGGACCTGTTCACCGCCGGCGTCATCCCCGGCCTGCTGCTCTGTGCCGCGCTGATGTTCGCGGCATGGGCGGTGGCGGTGAAGCGCGGCTATCCGCGCGAGCCCTTCCCCGGCCTTGCCGCCGTCGGCCGCTATGTCGTGCTGGCACTGCCCGGCATCCTGCTGATCGGCATCATCTTCGGCGGTGTCCGCTCCGGCGTCTTCACCGCGACGGAATCGTCCTGCGTCGCCGTGGTCTACGCCATCCTCGTCACCATCCTGGTCTATCGCCAGCTCACCTGGACCGCCTTCGTCGAGGCGACGCTCGGCGCCGTCCGCACCACCGCCATGGTGCTTCTCGTGATCGGCGCCGCCGGTGCTTTCGGCTGGCTGATGGCCTTCCTGCAGGTGCCGCAGGCGACGATCGCGGCGATGAAGGCGGTCTCGGACAACCCGATCGTCATCCTGCTGATGGTCAACATCATCCTCTTGGTCCTCGGCACCTTCATGGACATGGCGCCGATGATCATCATCTGCACGCCGATCTTCCTGCCTGTGGTCAAGGCCTTCGGCGTCGACCCAATCCATTTCGGCGTGATCCTGATCCTCAACGCCGGCATCGGCCTCAACACCCCGCCGGTCGGCTCGGTCCAGTTCGTCGCCTGCGCGATCGGGCGGATCTCGATCGGCGAATCCATGCGCACGATCTGGCCGTTCTACGGCGCTTCGGTTGCCGTGCTGCTGCTGGTGACCTATGTGCCCGGCATCTCCCTCTGGCTGCCGAGGCTGTTCCATTGACCCGTCTGTCCTCTGCCACCCTTGCCTCGCTCCCGGCCGCCGTCAGGCGGCCGGGCTATGACCGCAGCAAGCTCCAGCCCGGCATCGTCCATCTCGGCCTCGGCGCCTTCACCCGCGCCCACATGTGCGAGTTCACCGACGATGCCCTGGAACTGGAATTCGGCGCCTGGGGCATCACCGGCGCCAGCCTGCAGCGGCCCGACCAGCGCGACCGGCTGAAGCCGCAGGACGGCCTCTACACCTTCCTGAAGCGCGCCCCGGCCGGTCCCGAACTGCGGGTCATCGGCTCGGTGCTCGACGTCCTCGTCGCGCCCGAAGGCCCGCAGGCGCTGGTCGCCAGGCTCGCCGCGCCGGAGACCAAGATCGTCTCGCTCACCGTCACCGAGAAGGGCTATTGCCACGATCCGGCGACCGGCAGGCTCCGGGGCGACCACCCCGACATCATCCACGACCTCGCCAATCCCGCTGCGCCGCGCTCGGCCGTCGGCCTGATCGTCGCTGGCCTCGCCGCCCGCAAGGCCGGAGGCCTTGGCCCGTTCACGGCGCTCTGCTGCGACAACCTCCCCTCCAATGGCCATGTGCTGGCCGGCCTCGTCCGCGATTTCGCCGCGCTGCGCGACGACACCCTCGCCGCCTGGATCGAGGCAAACAGCGCCTTCCCCTCGACCATGGTCGACCGGATCGTGCCGGCGACGACCGAAGCCGACATCGCCGAAGTCGCTGGCCTTCTCGGCCTCGACGACGCCGCGCCGGTGATCGGCGAGCCCTTCCGGCAATGGGCGGTGGAAGACGTCTTCGCTGCCGGCCGGCCGCGCTGGGATGTCGTCGGCGCGCAGATGGTCTCCGAGGTCGCGCCCTTCGAGTTCATGAAGCTGCGCATGCTCAACGGCGCGCATTCGAGCCTGGCTTATCTCGGCTATCTTGCCGGGCACGAGACGGTCGCGGCGGCGAGCGGCGATCCGGTCTTCGCCCGCTTCCTGCAGGGGCTCTGGAGCGAGATCATCCCGGCCGTCCCGGCTCCGCAGGGCGTCGACCTGAAGACCTATGCCAACGACCTGCTCGCCCGCTTCCAGAACCCGGCGATCAGGCATCGCACCTGGCAGATCGCCATGGACGGCTCGCAGAAGCTGCCGCAGCGCCTGCTCGGCACCATTCGCGAGCGGCTGAAGGCCGGCGCGCCGATCGAGCATCTTTCGCTCGGGGTCGCCGCCTGGATGTCCTATGTCACCGGCACCGACGAGAGGGGCCAGCCGATCGATGTGCGCGATCCGCTTGCGGGGGAGTTCGCAATCCGCGCCAAGGCCCTTGGCCGCGACGCCGTGGCACTGAGCACCGCTCTGTTCGGCATCGGCGCGATCTTCGGCGACGACCTGCCGCGCGAGCAGCGCTTCACGCAGGCTGTGGCAGCTCATCTCGACAGCCTGTTCCAGAAGGGTGCGAAGGCGACGGCTGCTACGCTGGGGTGACCAAATACGTCATGCTCGGGCTTGCCCCGAGCATCCCAGGCCGGAGGAGGCTCCAATCGGCGCCTTCTCGGCATGAGATTCTCGGGTCTGCGCTGTGCTCCGCCCGAGAATGACGGGCTTGTGCCCTTGATCCTCGCCCCACCCTGACGCCAGATACAGGCGATGTTCGCCCGCTTCGCCAACGCCCTGGCCATGAGCGCTTTCGCTGCGCTGATGCTCCTGCCCTCGGCGGGAGCGAAGGCCCAGGCGCAAACGCCTTCCGCCTATGTCGTGCCAAACTACTGGGACCCGAATGTCAGGGTCGAGCGGCCCGATCTCGGCCCGCCGCGGGTGATCCGCTTCCTGACCGACGATGACTTCCCGCCAATGCATTTCGCGACGCCGGAAGGCGGCGTCACCGGCTTTTCGGTCGAGCTCGCCCGCGCAGTCTGCGAGAAGCTGGTGCTGAGCTGCACCATCCAGGCGCGCCGCTTCGACACCTTGCTTGATTCGCTCGCCGAGGGGCGCGGCGATGTCCTCGCCGCCGCCATTCCCGTCACGAGCGAATTGCGCTCACGCTTCACCGCGAGCCAGATCTACCATCGCTCGCCGGCTCGGCTGCTGACGACGCGCGGCAATGCCCGCACCGATCTCGAGCTGGTCGGCTTGCGCGGCACGCGTGTCGCCGTGGTCGCAGGTACCGCGCATGAGGCTTTCCTCGAACGCCTGGCTCCGTTCATCCAGCGCCGCACCACGCCGGATTTGCAGGCCGCCTTGTCCCTGCTGCGCAGCGGCGACGCCGAATATGTCTTTGGAGATGGCGTCGCGCTGTCGCTGACCATCGCCGGACGCGGCGGCAGCGAATTCGCGTTCGCCGGCGGCCCTTATCTCGAAGCGCGCTATTTCGGCGAGGGTGTCGGCTTCCTGCTGCGCAAGGACGATCTCGCCTTGAAGCGGGCGATCGATTACGCGCTGCAGGGCCTGTGGGACGATGGCACCTATGCCAGGCTGTTCATCCGGTTCTTCCCGGTCAGCCCGTTCTGAGCCTCATCCTTGGCAGGCTGGCTCGGCTTCGCCAGCCGCCCTTCCTCGGCCTTGTAGAAGAACTGCGAGGCGACGAGCCAGCCCTTGAGCGGCCGCAAGGGCGGGATGCAGGTCAGTAGCACCAGCGGCAGCGTCGTGACCAGATGCACCCAGGTTGGCGGGCTGTAGCTCAGCTCCAGCCAGAGCGGGAAGGCAACCGCCGGGACGCAGACGAACATCATCACGAAAAAGGCCGGGCCATCCGCCGGATCGGCGAAGGAGTAGTCGAGACCGCAAGCCTCGCAGCGCGGCTTCAGCGTCAGGAAGCCGTCGAAGAGTTGCCCCTCGCCGCAGCGCGGGCAGCGGCCGCGCAGGCCGGTCTTGAGCGGAGACAGCGCCGGCCAATGCTGATGTGCCATGTCGTCCTCCAATCGGCGGATGCAACATGATTGACTGCATTCACCTGAGATTGAACGCTACATAAGGCCATAATTGATTGCAGTCAATATTTTCTGACTCGCAACACTGTCGCAGGCCATGCGCCTGGCTCAGGCCCGCTTCGGCTAGAGCGCGCGGACGCTCGCTTCCGGCGCTTGCTCCAGCGCATGCGCCATGAAGGCAAGCGCATCGCCGAGCGCCTTGCGCCCGATTGGTCCGCCCAGGCAGATGCGGGCAGCTTCCGGCGCTGGTCCCCTGGCAGCGAAGGCATCGCTGGCGACGATGCCGATTCCGGTCGCCTGCATCTGCCCGACGAAGGCGGCCCGGGTCCAGGGTGGCGGCAATTCCAGCCAGAGATTGAAACTCAATGGATCAGTGCGGCACAAACCGGCAGGCAGGATCTCGGCCGCGAGACGCTGCCGCGCCGCAGTCTCCGACCTGATGAAGGCGAGCAGCGCGTCGGCGCTGCCATCCTCGATCCAGTGCGTCGCAAGCGCTGCAGTCAGCGGCGAGGCCATGATGCTACTGGCGCGCAGGGCGGCCGCGAAGGGCCAGCCGGAACGGAGATCCGGCACCACGACATAGGCGAGCCGCAAGCCGGCCCCAAGGCATTTCGACAGGCCGGCAATGTGCCAGGTCAGCTCCGGCGCGAGCGCGGCGAAGGGAGCGGGCGCATCGGGCGGCACGAAGCCATAGGCATCGTCCTCGATGATCGCGACGCCATGGCGGCGGGCGACGCCCACGATCTCTTCGCGCCGCCGCTCCGGCATGGTGATCGTCGTCGGGTTCTGCAGGACAGGATTGAGATAGAGCGCCTTCGGCTTCAGGCGGCCGCAAGCCTCGGCAAAGGCGTCGGGGTCGAGCCCGTCGCCGTCCATGGCAAGGCCGGTCAGGGACAGGCCGAGCTGCGCGCAGATCGAGCGGATGCCGGGATAGGTCAGCGCCTCGCACAGCACCGCATCGCCCGGCCTGGCGAGACCGCTCAGGATCGCCAGCAGGGCCGCATTCGCGCCCGGCACGACGAAGAGCTGTTCAGGGGCGGGAGCAAGCCCGCGCCGCCCGAGCCAGAGCCCAGCAGCAGCCTTGTCGGCGGGCGAGCCACCGAGCGGCTGATAGCGCAAGAGGCTGACCAGTCGTTCGCCGACCTCCGCCAGGCCCTGTCGCAATCGGGCGATCAGCTGGGGATCGTCGGGCTCCGGCGGCAGGGTCATCGAGAGGTCGACCAGCTCCGGCGCGGACGCACGCGGTATCGAGCCTCTGTCCGGCGCCACGGCTTTCGTCGGCAACGCCTTGACGAAGGTGCCCTGCCCGACCCGCGACTCGACCAGGCCGCGCCGCTGCGCCTCGACATAGCCGCGCGCCACCGTGGTGAAGTCGACGGCGAGCGCCTCGGCCAGCCGGCGCTGCGGCGGCAGCCTCTCGCCCGACGCCAGCACTCCCGCCGCGATGTCGGCAGCGATGCGGTCGGCGATGGCGAGATAGCGCGGCTTGTCGATCTGGGTCAGGTCCGGGAGCCAATCCATCGAGGCGATCCGTCACGAAGCGAAGCACTGATTGGATTGACTGTATATTGTTGCAAGACCGCTCTGTCACTAGCGGAGGAACATCCCCTCAGCCGACGATCTCGCCCCTGAACGCCCAGCGCGTCATCCGACGCTCGACCAGCGCGCAGGCCGCGTACATCAGCACGCCCATGATCGCGATGGCGAAGAGGCCGGCGAAGGTCGTGGCGGAATCGTTGCGCGCGCCGGCCGAGAGCATCAGGAAGCCGATGCCCCGATTGCCGCCGACCGTCTCGGAAATCACCGAGCCGATGAAGGCGAGCGTCACCGCCACCTTCAGGCTGGCGAAGAGATAGGGCATCGCCCGCGGCACGCCGACCTTGGTCAGGATCTCCCACTGGCTCGCCCCGAGCGAGCGCATCACGTCGCGCATCTCCGGCTCGATCGTGGCGAGGCCCGTGGCGACGTTCACCACGATCGGGAAGAAGGAGATGACGAAGGCGGTGATGATCGCCGGCAGCGCCCCGACGCCGAGCCAGATCATCAGGATCGGCACGATCGCGACCTTGGGCACCGCGTTGAAGGCGATCAGCAGCGGGTAGAGCCCGGAATAGACGAAGGGCGAGGCGCCGACGGCAAGGCCGAGCAGCACGCCGAAGCCGATCGCCAGCACGAAGCCGATCGCCGTCGTCCACAGCGTCTCCAGGCAGTATCTCAGCAGGATGTCCCAGCGCTGGACCATCACCTCGAAGATGCGCGTCGGCCGCGGCGCCAGGATTTCCGGCACGTCGAAGACGATGCAGGCGAGTTCCCAGAGGATGAGCAGCCCGGCCATGGCGAGCCACGGCATGGCGACGAGCAGCAGAGAGCGCTGACGATCAGTCATTTTTCGATCCTGCCGGGGGCCGCATCACGCATGCTCCATATGGATGCGCTCGCGCAGGTCGTGGACGATATCGACGAACTCAGCGGTGAAGGTCGTCTCCAGCGTGCGCGGGCGCGGCAGCTCGATCTTGCTGATCTTGACGATCCGCCCCGGCCGGCGGCTCATCACATAGACGGTGTCGGCGAGATAGACCGCCTCGCGCAGGTCGTGCGTCACTAAAACGGCAGTGAAGCGCCTCTCCAGCCAGAGCGCCTGCATCACGCCCCAGAGTTCCTCGCGGGTGAAGGCGTCGAGCGCGCCGAAGGGCTCGTCGAGCATCAGGATCTCGGGCTCGTGCACCAGCGCCCGGCACAGGCTCGAGCGCTGCTGCATGCCGCCCGAAAGCTGCCAGGGGAACTTGTCGCCGAAGCCACCGAGGCCGACCGAGGCGAGCAGTTTCTCGACCCGCTCGATGTACTCCGCCTTGTTCCTGCGGAAGCGGCGCTTGTGCGGCTCGACCACTTCGAGCGGCAAGAGGATGTTGTCGCGTGTCGTGCGCCAGGGCATCAGCGTTGGCGCCTGGAAGGCCATGCCGACGCCGCGGATCGGGCCCTTGACCGGCTGGCCGTGGACGCGGACCTCGCCGCCGCTCGGCGGCAGCAGCCCGGTGACCAGCTTCATCAGCGTGGACTTGCCGCAGCCGGACGGGCCGACCACGGCGATGAATTCGCCCTTGGCGATGTCGAGCGTCGCATCCTCCAGCGCCAGCATGCGCGAGGGGCCGCTGCCATAGGCGAGGCTGACCTTGCGCAGTTCGACGAGGGGGGTGTCGGTGGAAGCCGGCATGGAAGGCGTCATTCTCGGGCTTGTCCCGAGAATCTCAGGACGAGGAAACTCCAGGAGATGGCCGGGTCAAGCCCGGCCATGACGGCTGGGTGTCACGGCGCGACCATGCGCTCCGCCTTGGGCGGCAGGAACTTGTTCGAGAACACCTTGTCGGGCGCCGGAGCGGCCGGCAGGCCAAAGGCGTCGGCGACATCGGTGACCGAGCGGGCAAAGCGCGCCGGGTCGACATCGCCCATGCCGTTCTCCTTCACGAAGGGGGTCAGCACGTTCATCTTCAGCGACAGGTCGAGGCGCTCGGCCTCCAGCTTCTCGTCGATCAGCGGATCGCGCTTCTTCACCGCGGCGAGGCCGACGGCCGGATTGGCGGCGACCTCCTTCCAGGCCTTGGCGGTGGCGCGCAGGAAGCCCTTCACCACCTCCGGCTTCTCGGCGAAGGCCGGCGAGACGATGATGCCGTTGCCGTACACGTCCATCTTGTAGTCGGAGTAGTTGAAGGAGACGATGTCCTCCTGCTTCACGCCGCGCGCCTTGAGGTCGAGCACCGACGAGAAATAGTGGCCGCTGATGAAGTCGACCGTGCCCTGCACCATCGACTGCTCACGCAGCTGCGGCGTCAGGTTGACGTGATTGACGCTCTTGGCGTCGATGCCGACCTTCTTGGCGAAGGCGGGGAAGAGCCGGAACGAGGCGTCGAACACCGGCGCGCCGAGCTTCTTGCCGGCGAGATCGGCCGGCTTGGTGATCCCGGTCTTCTTCAGCGTGTGCACGCCGAAGGGCGGGAAGTCATAGGCCATGAAGACGCAGAGGATCTCCTTGCCGGCGTTCTTGGCGTTGTACTCGATCAGCGAGTTCACATCGGCGAAGCCGATATCATAGGCGCCGGTGGCGACGCGCTGGACCGCGCCGGCCGAGCCCTGGCCGGGGTCCATGGTCACGTCGAGCCCCTCGGCCTTGTAGTAGCCCTTCTCCAGCGCCACCAGGAAAGGCGAGGTCGGCCCCTGGAACACCCAGTCGAGGGTGAACTTCACCGCGGTCTGCGCCTGCACCGGCGACATCGCCCCAAAGGCCAGCGCCGCCGCGCCGGCCAATGCGATGCGCCGGCTGAATGCGCGCACCAGACCAGTGCCGGCCCGCTGCGAGCCGAACTGCCCCCACTTCACCTCACCAACCATCGAAGCCGACCCCTGCTTTTGTTGTACGACGACGCTAGCGGGGCGCTATCTGGAGTCAATCGACCGGCCGGGGTTGTCTGCCGCTTTTTTGAGCAAGCGTTTTCCATCTTGCCGGCAGAAGGCCGCACTGATGTTGCGCCGCCCCTGCATATCTGCGAAACCGCCCGCTTCCATGCCCTATCCTGCGAGACCTGAAGCCAAAATGCCCGCTTTCGACCCCGCGCTCATCGAAGCCGCCCGCGTCTCGGCCGCCTGGCCGTTCGAGGAAGCCAAGAAGCTCGTGGCGCGGCTGCAGAAATCGGGCAAGCAGGAGGCGGTGTTCGAGACCGGCTATGGCCCGTCCGGCCTGCCGCATATCGGCACCTTCGGCGAGGTCGCGCGCACCTCGATGGTGCGTCACGCCTTTCAGGTGCTGACCGATGGCGCGATCCCGACCCGGCTGATCGCCTTCTCGGACGATATGGACGGGCTGCGCAAGGTGCCGGACAACGTGCCGAACAAGGAGCTCTTGGCGCAACATCTCGGCAAGCCGCTGACCGAGGTGCCGGATCCGTTCGGCACGCATGACTCGTTCGGCCGGCACAACAATGCCCGGCTCTGCGCCTTCCTCGACCAGTTCGGCTTCGACTACGAGTTCAAGTCCTCGACCGACGCCTATCGCGCCGGCGAGTTCGACGCGACCCTGCTCAGGATGCTGGCCCGCTTCGACAAGATCATGTCGATCATGCTGGCGACCTTGCGCGAGGAGCGCGCCGCGACCTATTCGCCCTTCCTGCCGATCCATCCGAGGACAAGGATCGTCATGCAGGTGCCGATCGAGGCGCGAGATGTCGAGGCCGGCACCATCACCTGGACTGACCCGCAGACCGGCGAGCGCTTCACCACGCCGGTGACCGGCGGCCACGCCAAGCTGCAATGGAAGCCGGACTGGGCGATGCGCTGGGTCGCGCTCGGCGTCGACTACGAGATGGCCGGCAAGGACCTGATCGACTCGGTCAAGGTCTCCTCGCAGATCGCCCGCGCCATCGACGGCACGCCGCCGGAGGGCTTCAACTACGAGCTCTTCCTGGACGAGCAGGGCCAGAAGATCTCGAAGTCGAAGGGCAACGGCCTGACCATCGAGGACTGGCTGAGCTACGGCCCGCCGGAGAGCCTGGCGCTGTTCATGTATTCGCGGCCGCGCGAGGCCAAGAAGCTGCATTTCGACGTGATCCCGCGCGCTGTCGACGACTACTTGCAGTTCCTCGGCGGCTATGACCGGCAGGACTGGAAGAACCGGCTCGGCAACCCGGTCTGGCACATCCATGCCGGCACCCCGCCGCAGCCGGAGGTGATCGCCACCGGCGCGGGCGACAATGCGGTGCGCACGCAGATCTCGTTCTCGCTGTTGATGAACCTCGTCGCCGTCGCGAACTCCGAGGACAAGGCCGTGCTCTGGGGCTTCCTGCAGCGCTATGCGCCCGGCATCTCGCCGCAGACGCATCCGCGGCTCGACGCGCTGGTCGGCTATGCGCTTGCCTATTTCCGCGACTTCGTGAAGCCGGCAAAGCATTACCGCTCGGCCGACGAGACCGAGCGCGCCGCCTTCATCGCGCTCGACGCGGCACTCGCCGCGCTGCCGGCGGATGCGAGTGCCGAGACGGTGCAGGACACAGCCCTCGACGTTGCCCGTGCCATCCCGCGCTATCAGAACCTCACCGCCAAGAATGCGACGCCCGAACGTCCCGGCGTCTCCGGCGACTGGTGGAAGGCGATCTATCAGGTGATGTTCGGCGAGGATCAGGGCCCGCGCTTCGGTTCCTTCGCCGCGATCTACGGCCTCGACAACACCCGCAAGCTGATCGCAAAGGCACTCGACGGCGGGCTGATCCGCGAGCATGAGGCCTTCCTGGCGGCGCGCCAGCCGCTCAGCGCATGAGTGCAGCGGCGGCTGAGGCGGTCGAGAAGGCCATTGCCAGCCGCCGCGCCGTGCGCGCCTTCCTGCCCGATCCCGTCGATCCCGCATTGGTGCACCGCCTGATCGAGCTGGCGGCGCAGGCGCCGAGCGGCACCAACATGCAGCCCTGGCGCCTGCGCGTGCTCGGCCCTCGCTCGCGCGCCAGGCTGGAAACGGCGCTGGTCGCCGCGCTCGACGATCCCTCGCCGCGTGAGGAGGAGTACCGCTACTATCCGGCGACGTTCCGCGAGCCCTATCTCTCGCGCCGCCGCAAGGTCGGCTGGGACCTCTATGGCCTGCTCGGCGTCGCCAAGGGCGATCATGCCGGCATGCGCCGCCAGACCGAGGCGAATTTGCGCTTCTTCGGCGCACCGGTCGCGCTGATGCTGACGGTCGACCGCGATCTCGAGATCGGCTCCTGGCTCGATCTCGGCGCCTTCGTCCAGACCCTGCTGATCGCGGCGCAGGGCCACGGTCTCGATTCCTGCCCGCAGGCGATCTTCGCCAGCTTTCATGGCGTCGTGCGGCGCGAACTCGACATTCCCCAGAGCGAGGTCGTGGTCTGCGGCATCGCGCTCGGCAAGGCCGACCCGGAAGCGCCGGCCAACCGGCTCGTGCCCGAGCGCGAACCGGTCGAGGGCTTCACCAGCTGGCTGGACTAGGCGCGGCGCACCTCAGCCCGCCACGGCGGTGTATTCGGTCTCGACCGAGGAATCCTGGAGATGGTGGTCGTACCCGTAGATGTGGATCGAGATCGCGTCGCCGACGCCGCGATTCTGCATGCGGTGGATGTTCGGGCCCGTCGGCAGCATGCAGGCGACATAGCCGGCCTCGCGGTCATGCTCCTGCGTCGCCACGGCGCGGCTCGCATCGATGGCGCGATACCAGGTTTCGGTCAGGGCGCCTGTGACCATGCCGAAGCAGCATGAGCAGTGATGGTCATGGATGCAGGTCGTGGAACCCTCGGCCCAGACCATCGCCCAGACACTGACGGCGTCGTTGCCGGCGAGCAGGTTGCGGGCATAGCTGCCGGGCTTGCGCAGCAGCGGCAGGCGCTGGATCAGATCGGGGACAGCTACGAGCTCGTTCAGAACCGCGCGCGCCGCGGCGAGATAGTCACGCGAGCAGGTGCCCTCATGGGTCCGCAGGGCGTTCAGCACCGCACCGCGCCGCTCCTCGCCGAGAAAGCCCTGCATGTCCCCGTCTCCCGTCGCATCCAATGACAGGAGAATGATAGGCCAAACCAAGTGGGAATGGTTTGCATTCCATCGCTCCAAGCGAGACAAACTTAGAAACTGGCACCAATATAGATCGCAGTATGAGAAATAAATTTCTGGTCGTGCATAGCGAGTGATATTCTGTTCCGAGGAGATTCACGGCCATGGTCAAGCTCGACGCCTTCGATCTGCGTATCCTCGCGCTGCTGCAGGAGGATGCCAGCAAACCACTGGCCGAGATCGCTGATGCGGTCGGGCTGTCGCCGACGCCGTGCTGGCGGCGCATCCAGAAGCTCGAGGCGGAAGGTCATATCAGGCGGCGGGTCGCGCTGCTCGACCGCACCAGGCTCAAGGCCGGCGTCACCGTCTTCATCGCGGTCAAGACGGCGCGCCATACGATGGAATGGCTGGAGCGCTTCCACGCCGCCGTGCACGATTTGCCGGAGATCGTCGATTTCTACCGGATGAGCGGCGACATCGACTATCTGCTCAAGGCCTATGTCTCCGACATCGCTGCCTATGACGCACTCTACAAGAAGCTGATCTCACGCATCGAGCTCAGCGACGTCACCTCCATGTTCGCCATGGAGGAGCTCAAATCGACCACGGCGATTCCCCTCGGCTTCGCTGCGGAGGGGTGACAGCGTTCAACCGAAGCCTTTGCGCTCGGCAGCGAGCTTGCGCAGCAGCGGCGCCGGTTCGAGCGAGGCGTCGCCGCTCTCGGCCGCCTGCTGCTCCAGCCGCTTGACGATGACGTCGAGCCCGATAGTCCCCGCCCAATGCATCGGCCCGCCGCGCCAGGCCGGCCAGTTGTAGCCGTTGAGCCAGACCGTATCGATGTCGCCGGGACGCGTCGCGATGCCTTCTTCGAGGATGCGCGCGCCTTCGTTGACCATCGGGTCGAGCAGGCGCGCCAGGATCTCCTCGCGGGTGAAACTGCGCCGCGTAACGCCCTTCTCTGCCGAGACCTCGGCGATCAGCGCCTCGACCTCCGGATCGCGCTCGCCGGCGCGGGCGCCTTCCGGATAGCGGTAATAGCCGCGCCCGGTCTTCTGGCCGAACCAGCCGCGCTCGCAGATCGCATCCGCCACCGCCGCAGCCTTGCCGCGCGCCTTGCGGCTGCGCCAGCCGATGTCGTTGCCGGCAAGATCGGACATGGCGAACGGCCCCATCTTGAAGCCGAAGCCGGTCAGCGCCGCATCGACCTCGTGTGGCAGGGCGCCAGCGACGAGCAGGCGCTCGGCAGCGCGGGTGCGCGCCTCCAGCAGGCGGTTGCCGACGAAGCCGAAGCAATTGCCGACCACCACCGGGACCTTGCCGAGCTTGCGGCCAAGCGCGATCGCGGTCGCGACGACATCGCTGGCGACGCCGGCCGGACGGACGATCTCCAGGAGCTTCATCACATTGGCGGGGCTGAAGAAGTGCATGCCGAGCACGTCGGCCGGCCGGCCCGTCACCGCGGCGATCTCGTCGAGGTCGAGATAGGAGGTGTTGCTGGCGAGGATCGCGCCCGGCTTGGCGATCGTGTCGAGCGCGCCGAAGATTTCGCGCTTGACGCCCATCTCCTCGAAGGCGGCCTCGATCACGATATCGGCCTCGGCGGCAGCGGCAAGCCCGACCGCCGGCGTGATCAGCGCCATGCGCTGCTCACGCACCGCCTCGGTCATCGAGCCGCGCTTGACCGAGAAGCCATAGGTGTCGTGCACCCGGGCATGGCCCTTGTCGACCTGCTCCTGCGTGGTCTCGATCAGCGTCACCGGGATACCGGCATTGGCGAAGCACATCGCGATGCCGCCGCCCATGGTGCCGGCGCCGATCACCGCGGCGCGCGCGATCGGGCGCGGCTTGACGCTCTCGTCGATGCCCGGAACCTTCGCCGCCTCGCGCTCGGCGAAGAAGACATAGCGCAGCGCCTTGGAGCGCTCGTCGCCGAGGAGCTTCACAAACAGAGCCCGCTCGGTCGCGAGCCCGTCCGCCAGCGGCAGCGTCAGCGCCGCGCGCACGGCCTCGACCAGAGCCGCGACGTTCGGCATCTCGCCGGCCTTCGCCAGCGCATCCTTCGCGAGCGCCTCGAAGGCCTCGTGCTCGGCCGGCGTCAGCTTGTCGCTGCGCGCGCTGGTCTTCACCGGCGCGCCTTTGCCCGCCAGCTCCTGCGTCAGCGCGATCGCTGCACCGACGGCATCAGCCTCGACGAGCTTGTCGACCAGACCGAGCGCCAGCGCCTTCTGCGCCGGGATCGGCTCGCCCGAGAGCATCATCGGGAAGGCGGCGGCAGCTCCGATCAGGCGTGGCAGGCGCTGCGTGCCGCCAGCGCCCGGGATCAGCCCGAGCTTGATCTCCGGCAGGCCGAGCTTGGCGGCCGGGCTGGCGACGCGGCCATGGCAGGCGAGCGCAACCTCGAGCCCGCCGCCGAGCGCAACGCCCTCGATCGCTGCGACGACCGGTTTCGGCGCGTTCTCGATCGCGGCCAGCAGATCCGGCAGAATCGGCGGTGCCGGCGGCTTGCCGAACTCGCTGATGTCGGCGCCGGCGATGAAGGCCTTGCCCCTGGCGGCGACGACCAGTGCCTTCACGGTGGAATCGGCCATAGCCTGCGCGAGCGCGTCATTGAGATCGGCCCGGAGCGCGGCCGACAGCGCATTCACCGGCGGGTTGTCGAGCGTCGCAATGGCGATCTCGCCTTGGCGGCTCAATGTGACGGTAGGCATGCGATCTCCACCCTGTCCTGCCGGCGACGCGTCCGCGTCACCGAATTATTTGAAGCTTAAAATAATGACGGAAGCCCCGCAACGCCCAGAGCCTAAGGGCTTCCTTGACCGGCGCAAGCGGCTCGCCCATCGTCTGCCGCCCGCTTGCGGCGGAGAGACATTTGAGAAGGCTTGCATGACCGAGACCGTTCTGAGCGAGACCCCGGCCGAGGGCGTCAGGCAGATCACCATGAACCGGCCCGACCGGCGCAATGCGCTCGACCGCGCCACCTATCAGGGCCTGATCGACGCGCTCGCCGCCGCTGACGCTGATGCCTCGGTGCGCGCCGTCGTGCTGACCGGCGCCGGCGG
The DNA here is from genome assembly GCA_035998995.1 of Allobosea sp. Classification (GTDB taxonomy): domain Bacteria; phylum Pseudomonadota; class Alphaproteobacteria; order Rhizobiales; family Beijerinckiaceae; genus Allobosea. The sequence continues at coordinate 34,494 of DASYHC010000128.1, read as the reverse complement.
CTGCTTCACCAGCGGCAACGACATCAAGGATTTTGCAGCGGCGGCCGCGACCGGCGTCGGCGCCGAGATCGCCATCGATTTCCTGACCGCGATCTCGACGGCGAAGAAGCCGATCGTCGCGGCGGCTGAAGGTTTCGCCGTCGGCATCGGCACCACCATGCTGCTGCATTGCGACCTCGCCTATGCTGGCCGCGGCGCCAGCTTCCGCATGCCCTTCGTCACACTCGGCCTCTGCCCGGAAGGCGGCTCGAGCTATCTCCTGCCGCTGGTCGCCGGCTCCAAGCGCGCCGCCGAACTGCTGATGCTCGGTGAAGCCTTCGGGCCCGAGATCGCGCAGGAAGCCGGCCTGATCAACGGCGTGACAGAAGAAGGCGGCGCGCTCGCAGCAGCGCTGGAGAAGGCGAAGGCGCTGGCGGCGCTGCCGCCGCAATCGGTCGCGCTGACCAAGTCACTGCTCAAGCGCGGCAGCGCCGCCGCCGTCGCCGAGACGATCGGGACCGAGGCGCGCCATTTCGGCGAGCGGCTGAAATCAGCCGAGGCGCAGGCCGCCTTCATGGCGTTCCTGACCAAGCGCTGACGGCGCGCGACGCTCGCTCCCACCCGTCGCGCCGCTGTCGTGGGAATCGCGGAACTTCCTGCTCCTCACCACGTTGACGCGCGTCAGCGGTTTCAAGGAGCAGGTTGTGAAGTTGAAGGTCGTCGCCACCCTCGTCTATCGCTTCGACCATGAAACGCCGGTGATCGTCGCGATCGAGCCGGCGCGGTCCCCGGATCAGACCATCCTCTCGGAGCAGTTGCTGATCGACCAGCCCGCCGAGCTGATCCGAGACCTGGATTCCGAGACCGGCATGCGCCGCTTCCGGGCGTCGCTGTCGGGCCAGGTCTCGATCCAGTATCAGGGCACCATCGACAACGGCGCGCGCCGCCTGCTTCATGCCGATGCACGCCAGCATGCCTGGGCCGAACTGCCGGCCGAAGTGCTGCCTTATCTGCTGCCGAGCCGCTTCTGCCCCTCCGACAATCTGATGCGCTTCGCCCAGCGCGAGTTCAGCGACATCGAGGCCGGCGGCGCCAAGGTGCTCGCCGTGGTCGATTGGCTGCAGGAGCATGTCGATTACATCCATGGAGTCAGCAACGCGCAGACCACGGCCGAGCAGACCTTCATCGACCGCGCCGGCGTCTGCCGCGACTTCAGCCATCTCGCCATCGCGCTTTGCCGAGCACTGAACCTGCCGGCGCGGGCTGTCAGCGTCTATGCCGCCGATCTCGACCCGCCGGATTTCCATGCCGTGTTCGAGGTCTTCCTCGACGAGCGCTGGTGGCTGGTCGACCCGACACGGCTCGCGCCGATCGAGGGCATGGTCCGCATCGCTGCCGGGCGCGACGCCGCCGACATCGCCTTCCTGACCAGCGGCAGCCTGTGCCAGTGCCTGAACCAGTGGGTCGAGGTCAGCCGCATCGAGGACAGCGAGCCAGCGCAGGCCGCCTGAGCGGACGACAAGCGCCGCTCAGCCGCGGCGCTCAATCATCGTCGTCATCATCGTCACGTCGGCGCCGACGGCGCCAGCGATAGTAGTCATCGTCGCGCCAGCGCCGCCGATAGCCATCGTCGTAATAGCGACGGCGATGCCAGCGACGGCGGCGGCGATCATCATCGTCATCATCATCGTCGGCCCGCGCCGCTGTCGCGGTCAGCGCCGAGCCCGCGACCACCATGGGCAAGGCAAACAGCGCCAGCCGCAACAGCGTTCGTCGCCCATTGTCGGTCTCGCTCATCCTCATCTCCTCCATCTCGGCCATGCCCCATCGCAGCGGGACAACTGGGCGGATTTGGGAAGAACGAGTGGCGAGCAGCCTTATTCCCGAGCGTGCTCATTTTTTCGCAGTACGGTTCAGGCCGGGCGTAGTGCGGCCAATCTCCGGGCCTTGAGCAGGCTACGCACCAGTGCAGCCAGGAACAGCACTGCCTGCACCACGACGATGCAGGGTCCGGTCGCGACGTCGAGATGGAAGCTCAGGATCGTGCCGAGGACGCTTGACGTCACCGCCGCCACGACCGCGACCAGCAGCATCAGGTCGAAGCGTCGCGTCGTCAGATAGCCGATTGCACCGGGCGCGATCAGCATGGCGACGACGAGGATGATGCCGACCGCCTTCAGTGCTGCGACGATGGTCAGCGCCAGCATGGCGAGCAGGCCGAAATGCAGCGCCCTGACCGGCAGGCCGATCGCCCGTGCATGCGCCGGGTCGAAGGCGTGCAGCAGGAAGTCACGCCGTTTGACCAGCATGAAGCCGGCGACCGGCAAAGCGATCAGCGCTGTCTCGGCAATGTCGCTCCAGGTCACGCCGAGCATGTTGCCGAACAGGATGTGCAGGAGGTGCTGGTCGCTGTCGACCTTGACGAAGAGCACGAGGCCGAGCGCGAACATGCCGGAGAAGACGATGCCCATCACCGTGTCCTCCTTCACACGGCTGTTCTCCTTGAGATAGCCGATGCCGAAGGCGCAGGTCAGGCCCGCCGCGAAGGCGCCGAGCGCCAGCGGCAGGCTGACGATATGCGCCAGCACGATGCCGGGCAGCACCGCATGCGAGACCGCGTCGCCCATCAGCGACCAGCCCTTGAGCACGAGGAAACAGGACAGAACGGCGCAGACGAGCCCGACCATCACCGCGACGGCAAGGCCGCGCAGCATGAACTCATGCGCGAACGGTGCGAGCAGCCAAGTCTGGATCAGATTCTGGATCAGACTCATGCCGGGCCTCCGACGCTGGCCGCCCGGCGCGCACCGAGGCGGCCATGCTTGGGCGCGAACAGGAAGGCGCTGAGGAAGAGCAGCGTCTGGAACACCACGATCAGCCCGCCGGTTGAGCCGTCGAGGAAGTAGCTGGCATAGGCCCCGACCGCCGAGGTCGTCACGCCCATCGTCACCGCGATGGCGATCAATCGGCCGAAACGGTCGGTCAGGAGGTAGGCGGTCGCGCCCGGCGTCACCACCATGGCGATGACGAGGCAGGCGCCGACGGTCTGCAGCGCCGCGACTGTGCAAGCGCTGAGCAGCACAAAAAACAGGATCTTGAGCCGCGTCGGCGAGAGGCCGACGGCGCGCGCCTGGTTCTCGTCGAAGAAGACCAGCATCAGATCCTTCCAGCGCAGCAACAGGATGGCGAGCGACACAAACGCGATGATCGCGACCTGGACGACGTCCTCGTCGGAGATGCCGAGGATGTTGCCGAGCACGATCGACTGGACGTTGACCGAGGTCGGGTTGATCGAGACGATCATCAGTCCGACGGCGAAGAAGGTCGTGAAGACGATGCCGATCACGGCGTCCTCGCGCAGTTGCGTGCGCACCCGGACCAGCGCCATGGCGAGCGCCGCCAGCAGGCCGGAGAAGAAGGCGCCGGCGGCGTAGGGGACCTTCAGGAGATAGGCGAGCGCGACGCCGGGTACGATCGCATGCGCCAGCGCATCACCCATCAGCGACCAGCCCTTCAGCATCAGGTAACAGGACAGGAAGGCGCAGACGCCGCCGACCAGAGCCGAGACCCAGATCGCCTTGACCATGTACTGGTAGCCGAAGGGTTCGAGCAGGAGCTCCATCACGGCTGCCCGTCCTTCCTGCCGGCGGCGGGCTTCTCATGGTCGCGATCGCCATAAAAGACCAGCGGGCGCTCGTCGTCGGTGATCACGGTGACGCGGCGCTGGTCGGCGTCGGCATGCAGGCTCGCGCCCTCCAGGCGGAAATGCCGGAGCGCGCCGCCAAAGGCCCGCTGCAGATTGTCCTGGGTGAAGGTGGTCTCGGTCGGCCCTGCGGCGAGGACGGTCTTGTTGACGATCACGACCTGGTCGCAGAAATCCGGGATCGAGCCGAGGTTGTGGGTCGAGACCAGCATCAGCCGCCCTTCCGCCCGCAGCTCACGCATCAACTGGACGATCTGGTCCTCGGTCTTGACGTCGACGCCGGTGAAGGGCTCATCGAGCAGGATCACCTGCCCGCCCTGCGCCAGCGCGCGCGCCAGGAAGACGCGTTTGCGCTGGCCGCCGGAGAGCTCGCCGATCTGGCGGCGGCGGAATTCCAGCATGTTGACGCGATCGAGCGCCTGCTCGGCTGCCTCGCGATCCGCCTTTCGCGGCAGGCGCATGAAACCCATATGGCCGTAGCGCCCCATCATCACGACATCGTCGACCAATACCGGGAAGGTCCAATCGACCTCCTCGGCCTGCGGCACATAGGCGACGAGGCCGCGCTTCAGCGCCTGGCGCACCTCCATGCCGGCGATGCTGACCAGCCCCTGCGCCGGCTTCAAAAAGCCCATCAGCGTCTTGAAGATCGTCGACTTGCCGGAGCCATTGACGCCGACCAGCGCGCAGATCGTGCCCGGCCCCAGCGCGAAGGAGGCATCGTTCACGGCGGTCACGCCGTTGGCGTAGCGGACGGTGACGCCGCTGACGACAATCGACGGCGTCGGTCCCTGCCCCGGACGGATTTCGGCAGTCTGCAGATTCACTGGCCAAACCCCTGCGCGATGGTGTCGACAGTGACTTCGAGCAGCTTGAGATAGGTCGGCACCGCGCCGCGCGCATCGGAGAGCGAGTCGACATAGAGCACACCACCATATTTGGCCCCGGTCTCGCGCGCGACCTGCTTGCCGGCGCGGTCCGAGATCGTGCTCTCGCTGAACACGGCCGGGATCTTGTTCTTGCGGATGAGGTCGATAAGGCGACGCACCTGCTGCGGCGTGCCTTGCTCGTCGGCGTTGATCGGCCAGAGATAGGCCTCCCGCCAGCCATAGTCGCGCGTCAGATAGCTGAACGCGCCCTCGCTGGAGACGAGCCAGCGCTTGTCGGCCGGCACCTTGTCGAGCCGGGCGCGCAACGGCGCGTCCATCGCCTTGATCTGCGCAGCATAGTCGGCGGCATTCTTCGCATAGGTCGCGGCATTCGCCGGATCGGCCTCGGCCAGCGCTTTGCGGATATTCTCGACATAAACCAGCGCGCTCGCGGTCGACATCCAGGCGTGCGGGTTCGGCTTGCCCTCATAGGGCCCCTCCTTGATGCCGATCGGCTCGATGCCGTCGGTCACGACCGCGCTCCTGACGTTCTTCACATTGTCGAAGAACTTCTCGAACCAGCGCTCCAGGTTCATGCCGTTCCAGAGCACGAGATCGGCCGATTGCGCCTTCACCACGTCGAGCGGCGTCGGCTGGTAGTCGTGGATCTCGGCGCCGGGCTTGGTGATCGACTCGACGATCGCCGCCGTGCCGGCGACGTTCTGAGCGATGTCCTGGATCACCGTGAAGGTCGTGACGACACGCAAGGGCTTGCCCGGCGTGGTCTGCGCAACGGCGCTGGCAATGGAGCCGGAAAGACCGACGACCAGCGTCATGGCAGCGGCAAGGGCAAGGGAATGGCGGCGCGACAGCATGATCTCTCCGATGATGGAGCAGGGGATAACTCACGCTATTGCAAACCACTTGCATCTGTCAACGCAGTTGCGAACGAATTGCGATAAGGCATTTTTGCAAATGCCTCTCAGGGTTGCTACCTCTCGCGCATGAAGGGAATCGACCAGCGCGTGACGGAGTTCGAGCACCAGCTCCGCAAGGCTGGGCTGCGGATGACCCAGCAGCGCCGGCTGATCCTGCGGGTCCTGGCCGAGGCCGACGACCATCCAGATGCCAAGGGCATCTTCACCCGCGCCTTCGTGCACGACCCGACGCTGTCACTCTCGACCGTCTACCGCACGATGAAGCTGCTGGAAACGCAAGGCGCGATCGAGCGCCACGCCTTCGAGGACGGCGTCTCGCGCTACGAGCACGCGGACCAGCAGCATCATGACCACCTGATCGATGTCGAGACCGGCCAGGTCGTTGAGTTCTCCTCGCCCGAGATCGAAGAGCTGCAGGCCAAGATCGCAGCCAAGCTGGGCTACGAGATCGTCCGTCACAAGCTGGAGCTCTACGGCAGGAAGATCGGTCGGAAGGGCCGCCGCAAGCCGGCAGAGAGCTGAAGCGCCGGCTTTTGGCGGCATCGAATTTACCGAATCTCAAGGGCCGCCTTCGATAGCTCACGCAACGGCAACTCGTCCTGGCGAAGCACGTCCTCTTGAGCGATCGATCCTCAAAGCCTGTCGCTACCCGTGCACGACGCGGCGCCAGCCTCGATACCAAGCTCGTCCTGGGCTGCATGATCCTGCTCGCGCTGTCGTTGGCGCTGGCGCTCGGCCTGATCAGCATTCTCGGCAGCGACTATCTCCGCGCCAGCCGCAATCTCGAGGCGCTGACGCTCTACCGCAAGGTGCTGACCACAGCGAACCGGCTGTCCGCCGAACGCGGACCGATGAACAGCGTGCTCGGCGAGGAGCCTGCCCCCGACACGGCAGCACGGCACAAGCTCGCCGAGTTCCGCGCGCTGAGCGATCGGTCTCTGGCCGAGATCAATCCAGCCGCCGCCAGCGGGTTCACACGGCACCTCGTCACGCAGGACAGGCTGGACGCCGTCCATACGCGTCTCGCCGGGGCGCGCCGCGCGGCCGATCTCGTCAGCGCCCTGCCCCTGGCCGAACGCAGCGGCGCCGAGATCAAGGACGTCATCGCCGGGATGTTCGGCGTGGTCGAGACGATGCGGCCGCTGGTAAGCGCCGCCATGGCCGAGCTGGTCGAGCACGACAGCACCCTGGCCGGACATGCCTTGACCGGGCAGATGCTGGGCGACCTGCGTGAGTACGCCGGGCGGTTGGGCTCTTTCCTCGCCCCGTCGATTGCCGCGCATGAGCCGCTCTCCAGAAGGGCCTATGACGAGCTCGTCCTCACTCACGGCCGCATCCTGCAGATCTGGCAATCGCTGGAGCGCCAGCTTGCTCTTCACCCCGATGCACCGGACCTGGTCACCGCTGTAGGCGAGGCAAACCGCCTCTATTTCGGCGAGGGTCTGGGCCTGATCGCGAGGCTGACCGCCGAAGGGAAATCCGGCCACTATTCGGTCACGACCGAAGAGATGACCTTGCAATATGTGCCGTCGATGGCGCCGCTGGAGCAGCTGCGCGAGCGCTTCCTCGACGACATGCTCATGCATGCGCAGGAGACCCGCCAAACCAGCGCCTGGTGGCTGCAGGCTGTCATCGCCTTCACCGTGCTGATCGTCCTGATCAACCTCTCCCTGCTTCTGGCGGCACGCCGCCGGATCTTCAGGCCTTTGCTCCAGGCCCGCGACCATATCGTCGCGCTCGCCGAGGAACGCGGCCTCGATCGCCCGGCTCGGATCGGCAGGCATGGCGGCGAAGTCCACGAGCTGTTCGCGGCGCTCGAGACCCTGCGCCTCAAGCTGCGCGAGCGCCTGCGCCTGACCGAGCGCCTGAAAGTGCAGGCCGAAACCGACGCGCTGACGGGCCTGCTGAACCGCCGCACCTTCGACCGCCTCGGCCAGAGCGATCCCGATTTCGACTATCTGTCCGTCGAGACGGGCCTCATCCTGATGGACATCGACCGGTTCAAACCGATCAACGACACCTATGGCCATGTCGCCGGCGATGCCGTGCTGCGCGCCGTCGCGACGCTGGTGTCGGAGATGGTCCGCAAGAACGATCTCGTCATGCGCTATGGCGGCGAGGAATTCGCCATCGTCCTGCCCAACACCAGCGTCCGCACGCTCGTGCGCATCGCGGAGACTTTGCGCGCTGCGATCGCCGAGCAGGCGATCACGCTCGCTGACGGCACGGAGCTGCGCGTCACCGCCAGCTTCGGCGTCGCCACCGGACGCCGCGGCGGGGCGGATTGGGAAGCCCTGATCGAGGCCGCGGACCAGGCGCTCTATGCGGCCAAGGCCGAGGGGCGTAATCGGACCGGCATCGCCGGCGAGCAATCCCTCGCCGGTCCTGTCGTGACCGCACCGACCCGGGTGGCCTGAAGGCCGGCGGGCCTCAGCCCGCCTTGCGCTTGTTCTGCCGGTTGGCGATCAGGTCGTCGACGACGGCCGGATCGGCCAGGGTCGAGGTGTCGCCGAGCGCGCCGAACTCGTCCTCGGCGATCTTGCGCAGGATGCGGCGCATGATCTTGCCGGAGCGGGTCTTGGGCAGGCCAGGCGCGAACTGGATCAGGTCCGGCGACGCGATCGGGCCGATCTCGTTGCGGACGTAGGAGACCAGTTCCTTCTTCAGGTCGGCCGAGGGCTTCTCGCCCGCCATCAGCGTGACATAGGCGTAGATGCCCTGCCCCTTGATGTCGTGCGGATAGCCGACGACAGCGGCTTCCGAGACCTGCGGATGCGCGACCAGCGCCGATTCGACCTCGGCCGTGCCCATCCGGTGGCCGGAGACGTTGATCACGTCATCGACGCGGCCGGTGATCCAGTAATAGCCGTCGGCATCGCGCCGGCAGCCGTCGCCGGTGAAATACTTGTTCGGATAGGTCGCGAAATAGGTCTCCTCGAAGCGCTTATGGTCGCCATAGACCGTGCGCATCTGGCCCGGCCAGCTCTCGGCGATGACGAGGTTGCCCTCGGCGGCGCCCTGAAGCACCTTGCCCTCGGCATCGACCAGCTCGGGCTTCACCCCGAAGAAGGGCCGCGTCGCCGAGCCGGGCTTGAGCTTTGTCGCCCCCGGCAGCGGCGAGATCAGGATGCCGCCGGTCTCGGTCTGCCACCAGGTGTCGACGATCGGGCAGCGGCGCTCGCCGACGACGCGGTGATACCACTCCCAGGCTTCCGGATTGATCGGCTCGCCGACCGAGCCGAGCAGGCGCAGCGACTTGCGCTTGGTCTTCTTCACCGGCTCCTCGCCGGCGCCCATCAACGACCGGATCGCGGTCGGGGCGGTGTAGAAGATGTTGACCTTGTGCTTGTCGACCACATCCCAGAAGCGCGAGATCGTCGGATAGGTCGGGATTCCCTCGAACATCAGCGTCGTCGCGCCGTTGGCGAGCGGCCCGTAGAGGATGTAGCTGTGGCCGGTGACCCAGCCGACGTCGGCCGTGCACCAGTAGATGTCGCCGTCATGGTAATCGAAGACGTATTGATGCGTCATCGCGGCGTAGACGAGATAGCCGCCGCTGGTATGCAGCACGCCCTTGGGCTTGCCGGTCGACCCCGAGGTGTAGAGCAGGAACAGCGGGTCCTCGGCCTTGACCTCGACCGGCGGGCAATGGCCCGAGACCTTCGCGGCCTCGTCATGATACCAGACGTCGCGGCCATCCTTCATGGTGACGTTGCCACCGGTGCGCTTGACCACGATCACCGTCGCGATGCCGCCCTTCACCTTGTCGTCGGCGGCATCGACATTCTTCTTGAGCGGCACGGCGCGACCGCCGCGCAGGCCCTCATCGGCGGTGATCACGATCTTCGAATCGGAATCCTCGATGCGGCTCGCCAGTGAATCCGGCGAGAAGCCGCCGAACACGACCGAATGCATCGCCCCGATCCGGGCGCAGGCGAGCATGGCGTAGGCCGCCTCGGGAATCATCGGCAGGTAGATCGTGACCCGGTCGCCCTTCTTGACGCCCTTGGCCTTCAGCACGTTCGCGAACTTGCAGACCTCGGTATAGAGCTGGCCGTAGCTGATCTTCTTCGACTCGCTGGGATCGTCGCCCTCCCAGATGATCGCCGTCTGCTTGGCCCGCGTCGCCAGGTGCCGGTCGATGCAGTTGAAGGCGACGTTGGTGGTGCCGTCCTCGAACCATTTGATCGAGACCTTGCCCGGCTTGTAGCTGACGTTGCGGACCTTGCTGTAGGGCTTGAACCAGTCGATCCGCTTGCCGTGCTCCGCCCAGAACTTGTCGGGATCCTTGATCGAGGCCGCATACATCTTCTTGTACTTGGCGTCGTTCAGCCAGGCCTTCTTGGCCCAGGAAGCTGGCACGTCGTAGATCATCTCGGTCATAACAGGCGTCTCCCCAGACTTGGGCCGTCGTCAGGGCCGGTTTTGTCGGTCCGCAGCGACACGCCACGACGATCCGACCGGCCTTATTCGAATTCGTCGCATCATAGGCAGCAAGCCCGCGCCGACAAGCGCCGCGGGCTCGCACTTTCGTTGCTTCGACTTTCGGCGAGGCTGGCGGTCGCGCAGCGCCCAACAATTCAATCCCCGGTTGAAAGCGCTCATGCTAGAATCGGCCCTGAAGGCAAGGGGAAAGCCAACACCATGCCCAGGACACTTTGCGTCTTTTCGGACGGGACTGGCCAGCGCGGCGTGCGCGTCGACGACGGCGCCACCAACATCTTCAAGATGTATGAATGGGCGAGATCGGTTCCAGATCAGGTCTGCTTTTATGACGCGGGCGTCGGAACCGAGCCCGGCAAGAAACTGAGCTGGTCGCGCTGGGCGCAAAACCTGGTCGGAAAGGCGACCGGGTCGGGCATCACCCAGAACATCCACGACTGTTACGAGTTCCTGCTCCTCAATTGGGACGGGCCAGTAGGGACCGAGGTCGCCGATAATCGCGTTGCGGTCTTCGGCTTCAGCCGCGGCGCCTATACCGCGCGCAGCCTGGCCTCGGCTGTCCTGCTCTGCGGCATCCCGGCCCGGCTGCAGAACGGCACCGACATCACCACCGAGGGCGCCGACGCCAAGAAGGAACGCGGCAGGATCGTCGCGGAGGCGATCGGCATCTACCAGACGCAATACGGCCCGCGCGGCGCGGAAGAGCGGCGCGCCAAGGCCGCTATCTTTCGCGAAACCTACGCCTGCCGCGACGCCCCGATCCATCTCGTCGCGGTCTTCGACACCGTGGCGGCGCTCGGCCTGCCCGGTGTCATGAACCTGGCCAATCCGTTCCGGCACCGTTTCCACGACGCCAAGCTGAGCAGCCGCGTGCCCTTCGGCTTCCAGGCCCTCGCCATCGACGAGAACCGGAAGGTCTTCGCGCCAGTGCCCTGGGACGAGACCGAGGCGCATCCTAGCCAGCGCATCGATCAGGTCTGGTTTCCGGGCGTCCACTCCGACATCGGCGGCGGCTATCCCGACCGCGGCCTCTCGGATGCGGCGCTGGCCTGGATGATCGCACAATGCGCCCAGCCCGGGGTCGATATTCGCTTCGAGCCCAGCGGCTACAGTTTCCAGGGCTCGCTAACCGCGGCACAGCACGACGAGCGCGCCGGTTTCGGCATGTTCTGGCGCGAGGGCGACCGCTCGGCCTTCATCCTCAAGCACAAGCCGGATCGGGACCGGCTCTGCGACAAGATCGAGGATCGCTTCAAGGACGCGACGATGAACTACCGTCCCAAAGCGCTGGGCAGACCGTCGGTCCACCCGCGCCTCAGGGACTTCTATGGCGCCTGAGCTTCAGAGCCCGCCCATCTTGCAAACGAGAGCCCATTCCTCGTCCGTCACCGGTTGGACCGAGAGCCGGAAGGAGGTGACGAGCGACATCTTGGCGAGTTTCGGCTCAGCCTTGACCGCGACGAGAGAAACAGGCTTCGGCAGCGGCTTCAGCGCCTTGAAATCGACCAGCACCCAGGGCGGGCCGGCTTCGGTCCAGGGATAGTGCTCCTTGATCACCTCGGCGATGCCGACGACCTCGAGGCCCTCATTCGAGTGATAGAAGAAGACCTGATCGCCTTTCTTCATCGCCATCAGGTTGAGCTTGGCGGTGTGGTTCTTCACCCCATCCCAATGCGTGCCCTTGGCGCCGGCCTTGACCAGGTCGTCCCAGGAGTAGACCGACGGTTCCGATTTGATCAGCCAATGCGCCATCAGCCCTCATCCTCTTCCTTCTGAGGCGCCGGCGTCCGCGACGCCGCCTCGCCCTGCTCATTCCAGAAGCGCACCATCTCGCGCGTCAGTGCGGCATAATCCTGCGGACTGAGCTCGATCCTGGTTTCGCCTTCGCCAAAAGGCAGGATCAGCACGAAGCGATGCGTGTCCTCACGCCGCCGGCGACGCAGCTCGATCACGCGCCCGGCGATGCGGCCGGCGAGCGGCACCGGCTGGCTTTCCGCCACCAATTCGGCGCCGGTTGTCTTGCGGACTTCGGCGATGCCACGCGCGACGCGCTTCGTCAGATCTGACCAGTCATTCGCCATTACCGTCTCCGCTCAGTTCTCCGCTCGCACCGGGCGCGCCAGCAGATCCGCAACAGCCTCGCGGACACCGACGGTGCCGGCGATGATGCTTGCGACCGCTTCCGCGATCGGCATGTCGATCTCCCGCGCCCGCGCCATCTCAACCAGCACTGAGGCCGTGAAGGCGCCCTCCGCGAGCTTGCCGCCGGACGCCTCGGCCGGAGTCCTGCCCTGTCCCAGCGCCTGGCCATAGGCGAAATTGCGCGACTGCGCCGTGGCGCAGGAAAGCATGACATCGCCCAGCCCCGAAAGCCCCATCAGCGTCTCGGCCTGGGCGTCATGCGCCTCGCCGAAGCGGCGCAGTTCCGAAAAACCGCGCGCCACCAGCGCCGCACGAGCGCTCTCACCGAGACCGAGGCCGATCGTGATGCCGGCCGCGATGGCGAGCACGTTCTTGGCGGCACCGCCGATCTCGACACCGCGCGGATCATTGCTGTGATAGATGCGCAGCGCCGACGAATTCAGCGCCTCCGCCAGCGCCCGTGCCAGTCCCGCATCGGCAGAGGCCAAGGTCAGCGCCGTCGGCAGGCCGCGCGCGATATCGGCGGCGAAGCTCGGCCCGGACAGCACCGCCGGAATCGCGTGCGGCAATGCCTCCGCGATGATCTGCGTGGTGAAGCGTCCACTGCCCTGCTCGATACCCTTGGCCGCCGAGATCGCCGGCAGCCCATGCGGCAAGGCCGGAGCCAGCAGCGTCGAGGCCGAGCGCAGCGCCTGCGTCGGCACGGCCAGGATCAGAGCTTCGACCTTGCCCAGCGCCGCGATATCCGAAACCGCTTCGATTGTCTCGGGCAGCCTCGCGCCTGGCAGCCGCGGCGCCTCGCGCCGGTCGCGGAGGCTCGCCACAGTCTCCTCGTCGCGGGCCCAGAGCAGCACGCGCCGCCCGGCCCGTGCCGCTGCGAGCGCCAGCGCCGTGCCGAAAGCGCCGGCGCCGGCGACGCCGACCGTCTGGTAGCGGGCTTTTGCGCTCACGCCTTTGCCCTGAGCTCGTCGAGCGGCCAGCGTGGCCGCGCCACAGCGGTCATATCGTCGACCAGGCCGAGCCGCAGGCGCTCCAGCCCGGCCCAGGCGATCATCGCGCCATTGTCGCCGCAGAGAGCAACCGGCGGGGCGACCATTGGCAAGCCGGCCTCGGTCGCGAGTCGCATCAGGCCGTTGCGGATCTGTTGGTTGGCGGCAACGCCGCCGGCGACGACCAGCGATGAGGGCTTGATTCCGGCCTCGCGGCAGGCGCGCAGGCCGGCGCGCGTACGGTCGACGAGCACGTCGACGACAGCGGCCTGGAAGGAGGCGCAGAGATCGGCGACGTCGCGATCCGACAGGGGCGCGATCCGCTCAGCGACCAGCCGCACCGCCGTCTTCAGCCCCGACAGCGAGAAATCCGGATTGGGCCGCCCGCTCATCGGCCGCGGGAACTCGAAGCGCTCGGAATCGCCATTGCGCGCCTCGCGCTCGACCGAGGGACCGCCCGGATAGGGCAGGCCAAGCATCTTGGCGATCTTGTCGAAGGCCTCGCCAACCGCATCGTCGATGGTGGTGCCGAGGCGAAGGTAGTCGCCGACGCCGCGCACGGCGAGGAGTTGCGTATGCCCGCCCGAGACCAGCAGCAGCAGATAGGGGAAGGCGAGGTCGTCGGTCAGCCGCGCCGTCAGGGCGTGGCCTTCGAGGTGGTTGATCGCGATGAAGGGGCGACCGGTCACCAGCGCGATCGCCTTGGCGGTGGTGAGTCCGACCATGACGCCACCGACCAGCCCCGGGCCGGCCGCTGCGGCGACGCCGTCGATCTCGGAGGGCTTCATGCCGGCGGTCTCGAAGGCGCGCGCCACGATCCGGTCGATCGCTTCGACATGGGCGCGCGCCGCGATCTCGGGCACGACGCCGCCATAGGCGGCATGCGCCGCGATCTGGCTGAGGACCTCGTTCGAGAGGATCTTCGCTTCGCCGGAACGTTCGACGCAGACGATCGCGGCGGCCGTCTCGTCGCAGGTCGTCTCTATGCCCAGAACTCGCATGCTCATCGTAACGTTGGGCGGACATCGGCGCTGGTCGCCGGGCTGCCGCCAGGGTGCGCGGTTTCGCGCGGGGATTTCCTCCGTATAGTGCTGCATGAAGGCGAAGGCCAATGGCCAGCGCCGGTTGATGGCGCAGAACTTGCGGCGCGAAAGCGGAGACCTCGCAGAGAATGACCGATTTGCCGACCCCGCCACGCGAAAGCCGGCTCCCGGGCCGCTTCATCCTCGGCACGCGTGGCAGCCCGCTGGCCCTGGCGCAGGCGCACGAGCTCGCACGCCGGCTCGGCGCCGCCCATGGCTGGGCGAGCGAAGAGCTGCCGCTCGACGTGATCCGCACCACCGGCGACGCGATCCAGAACCGGGCACTGTCGGAGGCCGGCGGCAAGGGGCTCTTCACCAAGGAAATCGACGCCGCCCAGCTCGCCGGCACCATCGACTTCGCGGTCCATTCCGCCAAAGACCTGCCGACCGCCCTGCCCGACGGCCTCGTCATCGCCGGCTACCTGCCGCGCGAGGACGTCCGCGACGCGCTGATCGCACGCGGCATCTCCAGCCTCGCCGACCTGCCGCAGGGCGCCGTCGTCGGCTCGGCCTCGCTGCGTCGTCAGGCCATCCTCAAGCGCGCGCGGCCCGATCTCGACGTGACTCTGCTGCGCGGCAATGTCGGCCGGCGACTCGAGAAGGTCGCCAATGGCGAGCTCGACGCCACGCTGCTTGCGCTCGCGGGCCTGCGCCGCCTCGGCCTCGCCGACAAGGCGAGCGGCATCCTCTCGCTCGATGAATGCCTGCCGGCCGTCGGCCAGGGCGCCATCGCCATCGTGATTCGCGCCGGAGACGCGGCCGCCGCCGCAGCGCTCGGCCCGATCATCTGCCGCGACACCGGCCATGCCCTCGCGGCGGAGCGCGCCTATCTGACCGAGCTCGACGGCTCCTGCCGCACCCCGATCGCCGGCCACGCCACCGTCGACGGCGAGCGCCTGCATCTGCGCGGCCTGATCCTCTCGCCCGACGGCACGGCGAGCGCCGAGGGCGAACGCCTTGGTTCCGTCACGGAGGCCGCGCAACTGGGAGCCGATCTCGGGCGCGAATTGCGTGCCCGCGCTCCGGCCGGCATCTACGATCCGGCCTGAGTGACGGCCGCACGAGGAGGCGATATGCGCGTTTTGGTGTTCAGACCGCTTGAGGATGCCGAGCGCAGCGCGCAGACCTTGCGCGAGCGTGGCAAGGATCCGGTGGTCGCGCCGCTGTTCCAGATCCTGCCAACAGGCGAAAAGCCGCCCAAGGGGCCGTTCGACGCGCTGGTGCTGACCAGCGGCAACGCGGTATCCGCACTGGAAGCCCTGCCGAAGAGCTGGCGCAATAGGCTGCCGGCCTTCTGCGTCGGCACGCGCACGGCGGAGGCCGCCGGCCAATTGGGCTTCACTTCGCACAGCGCCCGGGGCGGCCGCGCCGAGCTGCTGGCGCTGATCGTTGAACGTCTGCCGAAGGGCCAGAAGCTGCTTTTCGTCGCTGGCCGCGACCGGCATGAGGATCTGCCGCAGCAATTGCGCGATGCCGGTCACGAGGTGACGATCTGGACGGCTTATGAGGCCAAGGCAGTCGAGGCCCTGCCCGCCTCTGCCGCTGATGTCTTGCGGGACGGCTCGGCCGATGCCGCGCTGCATTACTCGCCGCGCAGCGCCCAGGTCTTCTTCGATCTCGCCGGCAAGGCCGGGCTGACCGAGCAGGCTCAGGCCCTGCCGCAGCTCGCGCTCTCCGCCGAGATCGCGGCACCCCTCATCTCGGCCGGCACCGACACCGTGCTCGTCGCCGAGCATCCCGAGGAAGCCGCGCTCTTCGCCGCACTCGACCAGCTTCCCGCTCGCACTCTGCTGAGCAGCGATGCTAAGGAGCCGGCAGCGGCGGATGACAAGGCGGACAAGGACGGCATGACGGCGGAGCCGAGCAGCGAAGAGGGCCAGACGGGCAAGCGCCGCAATCGCTCGGGCCGGATACCGCCGACCATCGAGCTCGCCGCGACGGAAGCCGTCGAGACGCGGCCGTCCGAGGCTGCGACGTCAGCCACCAGCGCAGCCGAAGCCGAGCGCGTCGAGACCGCCGCCGAAGCGGTCTTGCCGACCGAGGCGCTTCCTGAGGAATTCACCCCGCCGCCGGTTCCCGAGCATCAGCGTCGCTACAGCCTGCCGACCGTCGCTCTCGCCGGCCTCGCCGGCGGCGTGATCGGCGCCGGCCTCGTGCTGCTGGGCCTGCGTCTCTCCGCCCCCGATGACGGTGCCCGTCTTGCCGAGCTCGCCAAGCGCGTCGAGACCCTGCAGGCGCAGAACGCAGCGCTACCCAACCGCGCCGCACTCGACGCCGTCGACCGCAAGGCCGCAGCCGCAGCCGAAAGCGCCGCCAAGGCGAGCAGCGAGGCGCAGGCCAATGCCAGCCGGCTCGCCGAGCTGGCCAAGGCCGCTCCGGCGGCAGATGCCAACCTCGCCGCCGGACTCAACCAGAAACTCGATCGTGCCGAGAGCGACGCCGCTGCCGCCCGCGACGCGGCCGCGACGCTGGGTCAGCGCCTCGCCGGCGTCGAAGCCGCGACCAAAAGCGCCGCGCAGCCGAGTCGCCAGGCGGTGGCTGCGGCTCGTGTGGTCCTCGTCGAGCGCATCCGCGACGCGATCGCCTCCGGCCGCCCCTTCCAGGCTGATCTCGCTGCGCTCGGCGACATCCCGGCCGAGCAGAAGACGGCGCTCGCGGCCGTGGCCAACACCGGGGCCGCCACGCGCGACAAGCTGCTGGCCCAGTTCAAGAGCCACCACGCCTTGTTTGTGCGCGAGACCACACCGGCGGCCAATAGCTGGGAGGACAAGCTGCTCGGCCTCGCCAGCCGCATCGTCACGATCCGCCCGGTCGGCGACTCCGGCTCCAGCGACCCCGCGACCCTGCCGATCCGGCTGGAGGGTGCGCTCGCCCAGAACGACATCGTCAAGGCGGCCGAGCTCTGGACGCAATTGCCCGAGCCGGCGCGGCGCGGCAGCGAAGCCTTCGGTCTGGCGCTGAGGCTGCGCGCCATCGCGGAATCGACGATCAACCGCATCGCGCAGGATGCGGTCGCGGCGCTGGGCACGGCAGGCTGAGAGGATAGATCCCGATGGTTCGCGTACTGGTCTATCTCCTCGTCATCGCCGCCCTCGCCGCCGGCGCCGTCTGGCTCGCCGACCGGCCGGGCGAGGTCTCGATCCTCTGGCAGGGCTACCGCATCGAGACCAGCGTCGCGATCGCGGCGGTCGGCATCGTCGTGCTCGCCTTCCTGGCCCTGGTCGCTTGGGCGATCATGCGTTTCGTCTTCGGCCTGCCGTCGGCATTCGGCTTCGCCTCGCGGGCCCGGCGCCGGGCCCGCGGCTTCGAGGCGATCTCGCGCGGCATGGTCGCGATCGGCGCAGGCGATCCCGTCGCCGCCGGACGCTATGCGGTCGACGCCCGCAAATTCGTCGCCAACGAACCACTGACATTGCTGCTCGAAGCGCAATCGGCCCAGCTCTCCGGCGATCGCGGCCAGGCCGAGGCCGCCTTCAAGGCGATGCTCGACAAGCCGGAGACCCGCGTGCTCGGCCTGCGCGGCCTCTTCGTCGAGGCCCGCCGACGCGGCGACATGGTTGCCGCCCGCGCTTTCGCCGACGATGCGGTGCGCCGCTCGCCCTCGCTCGCCTGGGCCAATGACGCCCTGCTCGATTTCCATACCGCTGCCGGCGACTGGCAGGCCGCTCGCACCGCGGTCGAGCGCCGCGCCGCTTTGCGCCTCGCCGACAAGGGCGAGGCCAAGCGCCAGCGCGCCGTGCTGCTGGCAGCCGAGGCGCTCGAAGCCAAGGATCGCGAGCCCGAAAAGGCGCTCGCCGCCGCGCTCGAAGCGGTCAAGCTCGCGCCGGGCCTCACCCCTGCCGCGGCGCTGGCCGGCCGGATGCTGTCGGAGCGTGGCGACATCAAGAAGGCCGCGCGATTGCTGGAGGCCGCCTGGAAGCAGGTCTCGCATCCCGATGTCGCCAATGCCTATCTCGACGTCCGCCCCGGCGACAGCGCCCGAGACCGCCTTGCCCGCGCCGAGACCCTGACCAAACTCAGGCCCGCCGATCCGGAAGGTGTGTTGGCTCTGGCCGGCGCCGCCATCCATGCCCAGGACTTCGCCCGCGCCCGCGCCACGCTGAAGCCGCTGCTCGCCGGCGGCGCCTCCGTCCGCGCCTGCCTGCTGATGGCCGAGCTGGAGGAGGCCGAGCACGGTGCCACCGGCCGCGTGCGCGAATGGCTGGCGCGCGCCACCCGCGCCCCGCGCGATGCCGCCTGGGTTGCCGACGGCCTCGTCTCCGATCAATGGCTACCGGTCTCGCCGATCTCGGGCCGGCTCGACGCCTTCGTCTGGACGGTGCCGCCGGCGACACTCGGCAGCCAGGGCGCCCATCTAAACGACGACGTCCTCGCCGATCTCGACGAGCCCTCGGCGCCACTGCTCGAAGGCAAGGCGGAGGTCGCAGAAGCCGTGACGGTTCCGGCAGCGGCAGGACTCGCCCCACCGCCTGCGCCCGAGCCGCCGAAGCCCGAACCCAAATCCGAGCCTAAGCCAGAACCCAAGGTCGAAGCCAAGCCGGAACCGACCGTCGCGGCCGCCCCGCCCCCGGCCGAGCCGGTCGTCGAGATTACTACGGCGACGCCGAAGCCAGTACCGACGCAGGCCAAGCCCGCCCCGGTCGTCTTCCCGGTCTCGCATGCCCCGGACGATCCAGGTCCTGAGCAGCAGGCGCCTGGCGAGGCCAAGGGGCGGTTCCGGATCTTCAGTTGATTTGTGCGTCATTCTCGGACGGAGCGAAGCGTAGATCCGAGAATCTCATGACGAGAAGGCGCTCCTCAGTGCCTCATCCCGCTTGAGATGTTCGGGTCAAGCCCGAAGCATGACGCGTGATCTTGGGGTGCGATTTTATCCCGGGACGCCTATAGACGGCGCATGACCACCTCCGAGACCGCCTCTTCACCCGCCACCGAACTCGTTATCGCGCCCGAGCAGGCCGGCCTGCGCCTCGACAAGGCGCTGGCTTTGCTCGGCGGCGAGGTTTCACGCGCCCGCCTGCAGCAGGTGATCAAGGAGGGCGGCGTCAGCGTCGACGGCGCGGTTGTCGTCGATGCCAGCCGCAAGGTCGCCGCCGGCCAGCGCCTCTCCCTCGTTATGCCGGAGGCCAAGCCTGCTGCACCCATCGGCCAGGACATTCCGCTCACCGTCGTCTTCGAGGACGAGCACCTGATCGTGATCGACAAGCCGGCCGGGCTCGTCGTCCACCCTGCCGGCGGCCATGAGGACGGCACGCTGGTCAACGCGTTGATCGCCCATTGCGGCGAGAGCCTCTCCGGCATCGGCGGCGTGCGCCGGCCCGGCATCGTACATCGGCTCGACAAGGACACGAGCGGCCTGCTCGTCGTCGCCAAGAACGACAAGGCCCATCGCGGCCTCGCCAAGCAGTTCGCCGACCATGGCCGCACCGGGCCGCTGGAAAGAGCCTATCTCGCTTTGGTCTGGGGCTCGCCGCGCCGGCAGACCGGGACGATCGACGCGCCGATCGAGCGCTCCAACCGCAATCGCGAAAAGATGATGGTGGTCGGCGAAGGCCGTGGCCGGGAGGCGATCACCCATATCGAATTGATTGAGCGCTACCCGCCCTTGCTCCGCGGCCATGAGGAGGTCGAAGCGCTGGCGAGCCTGGTCGAGTGCCAGCTCGAAACCGGCCGGACCCATCAGATCCGCGTCCATATGGGCCATATCGGCCACCCGCTGCTTGGCGACCAGCTCTACGGCTCCGGTTTCATGACG
The DNA here is from genome assembly GCA_035998995.1 of Allobosea sp. GTDB lineage: Bacteria > Pseudomonadota > Alphaproteobacteria > Rhizobiales > Beijerinckiaceae > Allobosea. The sequence goes on along the minus strand of DASYHC010000128.1, from coordinate 14,597 downwards.
AAAGCGAGCCGTTTGCCGGAAAACGCCCGGGCCGCGCTCGTCGATCTCGGCCGCCAGGCGCTGCATGCGCGGCTGCTCGGCTTCGAGCATCCGGTCACTGGCGAGGAATTGCGCTTCGAGTCGGAACCGCCCGCCGACTTTGCACGTTTGCAAGCAGAACTCTCGATCCTGTGACCGATTTTTGCTGCGCTGCCCACTTTCCGCCACCCTCGCATCGTCTATACTGCGTTGCGAAAGCGGATGGCTAAAGGGGCGCCGCTGGGTGCACGGCAGGTGACTGGACGGAAGTCGTCGCCGAGGCAGTGCACTGGACGATCCTGCCCGATGGAACATCGGGTGGTTGGCTCGCCGCTCAGCGGGAGCCGGAAAGGAGTACGAGCATGGCGACTGCGTCGTTGCCCGTCATGTCCGCGGAGGGCGGGCTTTCACGTTATCTGGACGAGATTCGTCGGTTCCCGATGCTGGAGCCGAACGAGGAATTCATGCTGGCCAAGAGCTGGCGCGAGCATGGCGACCGCGATGCGGCCCACAAGCTCGTGACGTCACATCTGCGCCTCGTCGCCAAGATCGCCATGGGCTATCGCGGCTACGGCCTGCCGATGGGCGAGGTCGTGTCGGAGGGCAATGTCGGCCTGATGCAGGCGGTCAAGCGCTTCGAGCCCGACAAGGGCTTCAGGCTCGCGACCTATGCGATGTGGTGGATCAAGGCCTCGATCCAGGAATACATCCTGCGCTCCTGGTCGCTGGTGAAGATGGGCACCACCGCCAACCAGAAGAAGTTGTTCTTCAACTTGCGCAAGGCCAAGAGCAAGATCTCGGCCCTCGGCGACGGCGATCTCAAGCCCGACCAGGTCAAGAGCATCGCGACCAAGCTCGGCGTCAACGAGCAGGACGTGATCGACATGAACCGCCGCCTCGGCGGTGACGCGTCGCTCAACACACCGCTGCGCGAGGATGGCGAGGGCGAATGGCAGGACTGGCTCGTCGACGACAGCGACAGCCAGGAGAACCGTCTCGCCGCCTCCGAGGAGAGCGACAACCGCCACCTGGCGCTGCGCGAGGCGCTGAGTGTGCTCAACGATCGCGAGCGCCGCATCTTCGAGGCGCGCCGCCTTGCCGAGGATCCTATCACCTTGGAGGAGCTCTCCGAGGAGTTCGGCGTCTCGCGCGAGCGCGTTCGCCAGATCGAGGTCCGCGCCTTCGAGAAGGTGCAGGACGCGGTCAAGAAGGCGCTGGTGAAGATCGAGGCGCCGCGGGCGGCCCTGCCCGCGGCCTAGAGCCCGTTCCGATCAGCTTGCACCGCAAGCTGATCGGGAAAACGGTCTCCGACTAAAAAACGAGAGCCGGTTTCGGTCAGGTTGATCCAACCCGACCGAAACCGGCTCTTGTCAGTAGAGCGGTGGCAATGGCTGCAGAGGCAGCCTGAGCGGCCCCAAGAAAACCCTGCCTTCGCGCAGGACCAGCGGCGGCAGCGGCGAAAGCCCTGCCGCCGTATTGCTTTGCCCGCCATCGCCGACGCGTCCGCCGAGCAGCGCGCCGAGGCCCGCGGTCAGGCCGCCAACCTTGATGCCGGCGATACGATCGACGCCGGCGACCGCCGCCGAGACCTTGCCGGCCGGCCGATGCGCCTCATCTAGCGCCACCAGGCCGCTGGCCTCGAGCCGCGTCGGCCCCTTGGTCAGGACGAGCTTGGTCACGTCGAGCGCGCCGCCGGCTGTGCGCCAGGCTTCGAGCGCATCGGGATTGAAGCCGCGGCGGAAGGACAGCGCCCGCGACAGGCTGGCCTGCAGGTCGAGATCGGCGAGCTGGCCATTGCCGATCAGCGCCTCCAGCGCCGGCAGCACGCCACCCTTGGCGTTGATGGCGAGATCGACCGTGCCCTCGCTGGCGAAGCGCTGCGGATTGGGCCGCAGATGTGCTTCAGCAGCGGCGGCTCGCCAGGTCTCGGCGGCGCCTTGCCCCGGTTCGGTGACGGTCAGGACGGGCTCGCCCAGCACCAGCGAGAAACGCTCGAAGGCGAGGCCGGTGAGATGCAGGCTCGCGGCCAAGGCCTTCCAGTCGAGCGCCGCTTTCCGCCCCTGCGGCAGGTTGGCCAGCATCGGCCCGGTCATCTGCAGGATGATGTGGCCGGGGGTCCAGACCTGCGCGACCGCGACGGCCGGGCCGGCATCGACCTTGACCTCGTCACCCCAGCGCGAGGAGGTCAGCGTCAGGCTGGCGCAACGCACCTCGATGCGGAACGGATAGCCGCCGACATTGCGGTCGCGGCAGGTCCAGTTGCGCCCGGCCCGTGCCTCGCGGGCGATGCCGGCATCGAGCTCCTGGTCGACCTTGCTGCGCGCGAAGCCCCAGATGCCGGACCAGCCGGCAGCGAGCAGCGCCAGCAGCACGAAGGGCGCGTAGAGCCAGAAGCGGCCATGCCGGCGCACGGGCGTGGTATCGGACATGCGCAGGCGCTCCATTGCGAAAATCTCGGCAGGTTGATAGCGACCTGGGCCGCAACGCGCCAGCGCTGGCGACGCTTGTCCGCCAGCAGGTCGCGAACGCCTCTCTGGCGAGGCAAGCGGGCTAAATTGTGAGGAAACGGATGACGGCGCCGCTTCCGCCGGAAGATCTCTGGGTATTCGGCTACGGTTCGCTGATCTGGCGTCCCGGCTTTGCCTTCGTCGAGCGCGCCGGCGCGCGCCTGCACGGCTATCACCGTGCGCTCTGCATCTATTCGCATGTCCATCGCGGCACGCCCGAGGTGCCGGGCCTGGTGCTCGGCCTCGATCGCGGCGGCATCTGCCGCGGCGTTGCCTTCCGCGTGCCTGCCGAGCAGGCTGAGGAGACGATCGACTACCTGCGCGCCCGCGAGCAGGCGACCGCGGTCTATCTCGAGCGGCGACTGGCGCTGCGGCTCGACGATGGCCGGCGCCTCAATGCGGTGACCTACATCGCCGACCGGAACCATTCCCAATATGCAGGCCGCCTGCCGGAAGCGGCGGTGCTGGAATTCGTCCGCCAGGGCAAGGGCGTCTCAGGCGAGAATCCGGACTATGTCCGGCGAACCCATGAGCACCTGCATGAGATGGGCATCCACGACCCGCTGCTGGCGCATCTCGTGGCCGAACTCGACAGGACGAGCCCGGCCAAGGAGCTCTAAGGCCTCACGCCTCCGGCATCAGGTCGCAGAGCGCGACGCGGCGGCTGGCGCTGTCTTCCGCCAGCAAGTGGACATGGATCTCGCTGGCGCCGGCCATGGCGACGGCGTCACGCCAGCGCGTCAGCGCCGCATCGATGCCGAACGGCCCGCTGTCACGCGCAGCGACGACCTTGCGATCCGGGGAAACCGCCAGCAGCACCGCATCGCTGAACCCGAGCGCATGCCCGTCCTGGATGGCGAAGACCGAGGCGACATAGCGCCGGCCGGAACGACCGCGCCAGGCGGTGAAGCGACGTTCGGCGACTTGAGAGGCGGCACGCAAAGGCATCTCGTGCACCTGCCCCGGCACTGCGGCGTCGTCGCTGAACAGCGGAGCGGCACGCTCCGCCTTGGCGGGCTGCAGCGCCTCCAGCAGGTTGAGCTGGCGCGGCATCTTGTCGATCGACCGGTTGTGGTCGAATGGGAAACGGGCTCGGGCCAAAGCAGCCATATCGTTCCTCCTTTGTTCTAGAACAAAATCGGAACACCGAAGCCTGTTGTCAAGGCCGATCAGGCGCTGGGTTGCGCCTACTGACGCGTACTGACAGGAGCGGGCACGCCCAGCCGGTCGAGTTCGGCCAGGCCGTCGGCCAGTAGCCGGTTGCTCGCGGTCTCGATCTGCTCCTGCAGCAAGGCGTGGAACGCCACTTTGTTCATCCCGGGTTGAATCGCCGGCAGGATCTCGACCTTGATCGTGCCAGGACGCTTGATCAGACTGCGGCGCGGCCAGTACAGCCCGGCATTGAGCGCGACGGGCACGCAGGGCACGCCGAGCTCGGCGTAGAGATGGGTGACGCCGTATTTGTAGGCCGGCTCGGCGCCGGCGGGACGGCGCGTCCCTTCCGGGAAGATCATCAGTTGGCGGCCGTTCTGGCCGAGCTCGACCTTGGCGCGGCGGGTCGCCATCTGCAGCGCCCGGCTGCCAGCGCCCCTGTTGACCGGGATCATCCGCATCTTCAGCAGACACCAACCGAAGAAGGGTAGCCAGGTCAGTTCGCGCTTGAGGATGTAGACGGGATTGCGGAACACCGTCACCAGCGCGAAGGTTTCCCAGGTCGACTGGTGCTTGGCTGCCATGATGATGCCGCCCGGCGGAATGTTCTCGGTGCCGGTGATCTCGTAGCGCGTCCCAACGATCACCCGCATCCACCAAAGCGAGGTCTCGGCCCAAAGCAGTGCGATCTTCAGCAGGAAGCGCCGAGGCAGCACCATCGTCACCATGGCCGCGAGCAGCCAGAATGCGAGGTTCAGATAGAAGGCGACGTTGAACAGGAGCGAGCGGATCAGCAGCATGGTCCGCAAGAACCCCGCCGGCAGGGGCGCGTCAAGAGCCAGTCGCGCGGATCAGGCTCCGCGTAGCGGCGTTGCCGCCCGCGAGCGCTTGTCATGGTCGGGGCCGATCAGCTCGCCCGGCTTGGGTGAGACCGGCTTGCGTCCGCCGATGATGACCGAGAGCCGCGAGGTCTCCGGGTCCGTCTCGAGTTTGCTGCGCACGGTAGCCACAAGGTATTTAAGGTATTCCGGCACCAGCAGGCGGATCGCGTGCCAGTCGCGCCACCAGCCGGCGACATCGACCTGGTCGGTCACCACCGGATGCGGCACGAAGCGCACACCCGGCATGGCATGGCGAAGTTCAAGCAGCGTGCGTGGCATGTGATAATTCGACGTCACAACCAGCAGCGAACGGAAATCATGGCGGCGGACCCAGCGCCGCGTCTCGATCGCGTTGCCGATGGTGTTGCGGGCGCGATAGTCGAGATCGACGCAGCAGGTGAGTGCCTCGCGCGCACTCGGGTTGAGCTTGGCCAGTTCCTCGCGGCTGGTCTTCTCGTTGACCCCGCTGATCAGAAGGCGCCGTCCGCGCTCGGCATTGAGAAGGCTGACGGCGTCGCCGACCCTTTGCGCCCCGCCGGTGACGACGACGATCGCATCCGTCCGCGGCGGCGAGCGGGACTCGGTCACCGACAGCCCCGTGGCGAAGCGGACATAGCCGCCAGCCACGGCGAAGCCGCCAATCAGACAGGACCAGAGCAGGAATGTGCGGAACCAGCGGCGCCGCGGGGAGGCAAGCGTCGTCATTGGTCGCAGGGCAGCCGGGCTGTCCTCAACACAGGGAAGATGACCTTGCCGGGTTCCAAGCAGCACCATGAGATCGGGAAACTAACCGCCCAATCGGGCACAATGACGGCATCCCCACAACCTCGCCGCGAAGCGAGTCAGCCCATTGCCCGCAGATAATGCCGCACAGTCAGGCGCGAGACGAGTCCCGCGATCGCCGCAACCACCGCCGCGACCAGAATGACGACGGCATAGCCGGACCAGCCGATCTCGAAAGCGCCGAACAGTGCCTGCAGCTGGTCGGCCTCCGGCGTCGCGCTCCAGGCCGAGGACAGGAAGCCGAGCAGCGCGATCGCGATGATCGCCGCAAGCCCGCCGGCCGCTCCGCCACGCAGGCCGAGCGCGACGAAGCGCGTCTGGAACTCGCGCGCGATGAACTCGTCGGTCGCCCCGACAAAATGCAGCACCTCGACCGAATCGCGGCTGCCGGCCATGGCGCCGCGCGTCGCGAAGGCGACGGCGAGCCCGGCCGCCACCAGCACGAGCAGCACCACGGCGACGCCGGCCAGGATGATCGTGCTCGCCATGGTCGAGAGCCGGCGCACCCAGAGCCTGTGATCGTCGAGCGTCGCGCTCGGCACCTCGCGCCGCAATGTCTGGCTGAAGACGACGAGGTCATTGGCGACGGTCGAGGACAACCGCAGCACGATCAGCCGCGGCACCGGCAATTCGACAAGGTCGAGCCCCGCGCCGAGCCAGGGCTCGAGCAGTTTGTCGGATTCGGCCCGTGGCATCGGCTTGACCTCGGCCACGCTCGGCACCGCCCGGGCAAGCTCGACGGCGCGCGCAATATCCTGCTCGATGTTGCGGCGCGGATCGGGCCGAACCTGGATCGTCATCTCGTTGGCGACCGCGCCGCGCCATTGCTCCGAGGCGCGGGCCGCGAGCAGGGCCGCGCCGGCGCTCAGCGCCGCCAGGAAGGTCAGAATGGCGATGACGACGACGAGCGCCCGCCCGGCGACCGAATCGACCGGCACCAGCGGCTGGTCGCGGCGCAGGCTCGCCGGCAGGCGCTGCCCCTTGCGCGGCCGCTCCTCCTCGGCTTCGTCCATGTCGAGGTGCTCAGGCATCGACATGCAGATGCCCATCCGCCAGCACGAGGCGCGGCGCGTCGTAGAGTTCCATCAGGGCGATGTCGTGGGTCGCGATCACCACCGCCGTCCCGAGCGACTGCAATTCCATGAACAGCCTCAGCAGACGCCGTCCGAGGCCGGGGTCGACATTGCCGGTCGGCTCGTCGGCCAGCAGCAATTGCGGCCGGCTGATCAAAGCCCTCGCGATCGCGGCGCGTTGCTTCTCGCCACCAGAGAGGACGGCCGGCACCGCATGCATGCGCTCGCCCAGTCCGACCCAGCGCAGGAGCTCGACCACCTCGGCACGATAGCTCGCCTCCTCCTTGCCAAGGACGCGCAGCGGCAACGCGACGTTCTCATAGACCGTCAGGTGGTCGAGCAGCCGGAAATCCTGGAAGACCACGCCCATGCGGCGACGGAAATCGGTGAGCGTGGCGGCATCGAGGCGTGAGACGTCCTGGCCGAACAGGTTGACCAGCCCCCGCGTCGGCTTGAGCGCCATCAGGACGAGCCGGATCAGCGTGGTCTTGCCGGCTCCCGACGGCCCGGTCAGGTACTGGAAGGAGCGCGGCGCGATGCTGAAGTTGATGTCCTTCAGCACCTCCGGGCCCATCCCGTATCGCAAACCGACATTCTCGAACCGAACCAACGCAGTTCCTCTCGCTGAACTTTCCGAATCGTACCGGACGGCCGCCGAGCCGGCACGACCTTACACCGAGACCACGCCCCGGCGGGAAGCACCGGCGCGTTTTCCTCAGCCCTGCATGGCGCGGGCTTTACGCGACGTTAACCATAAATCGACCCTATGGGAGGCGGAGCCATCAACCGCCCCGCTTGTGCTTGCACGCAGCGACGGGAGGATCAGGCTCCGGACCGTTCCCCCGGGGATGCAGCGCGGAGCGAGCGTTTTTAAGGCCATGCAGATCGTCTGCCCCAACTGCGCCAGTCGGTACGAGATCGCCGAGGCCAAGATCGGGACCGCCGGCCGCAAGGTGCGCTGCGCCAGCTGCCAGACGACCTGGCAGATTGAGGCGCCGCAGGCAGTAGACACGTCGCAGGCAGTCGAGGCGCAACCGACCGCCGAAGTCCTGCAATCCGACCTGGATGCCGCGATCCCGGAATTCCCCGGCGCTCCCAGCCCGGAACAGACCGCCGCGGAGCTGGAGGAGGAACTGCGCCGCGCCGCCGAGATCGATGCCGATATTTCGGCGCTCACATCCGAACGATCGGAGCCGCAGCCGGATACCACTCAGCCCATGCCGCCCAAGCGCAAGCGCAAGCGGAGCCGGGCCGGCGCCGGTAGCGTCGACAAGCACCTGACCTCGGCAGCCGCCGGCATCCTTGTAGCCGTCGGCCTCGCCGTCCTTGGTCTCGCTCTCTGGCAGCGCGAGCGCGTCGTCTGGGCGATGCCACAATTCGCCGGGCTGTACGCGACCATCGGCCTGCCAGTGAACGTGCGCGGCCTCGCCTTCAGCGCTGTCGAGAGTGAGCTGGTCCAGGATCCGCAGGGGCGCTTCCTCGTCGTCTCCGGCGATGTCACCAACGTCGCCAAGGGCACGACCAAGGTGCCGCCAATCACGGTGATGGTGCAGAGCGAGGACGGCAAGGTGCTCTACAGCTGGACGACCGAACCGCCGCGCCCGTCGCTCGAACCGGCGGAGTTGATGCATTTCCGCGCCCGCCTCGCCTCGCCGCCGCAGGATGGCCGCTCGGTCAAGCTGCGCTTCGGCTCCGATAGCTCCGGCGGCCTTGCAAGCCTCCACTGATTTCCCACACCCCTGGAATCCGGCCGCTTCAATTGTCGCGGCGCGGAGGCTATGACTGAGGCCAGAAGAGTTTAGCCCGCGATCACGGGGCTGCGCGGGCATGGGCTCGCGCCGAAAGGAACGGTCGTCGATGTCCCAGCCCCAGCGTATCCGCGTTCTCTATGACGAGGTGGCGATCGCCGAACGCAATGCCGAAATGGCCGCCGAGATCGCGACCACTGCCGGCGAGAACCTGCTCGTCGTCGCGGTGCTGAAGGGCAGCTTCATGTTCGTCGCCGACCTGATCCGCGCCATGCACCGTGCCGGCATGACGCCGCAGGTCGAGTTCGTCCATCTGTCAAGCTATCGCGCCGCCACGATCTCCTCCGGTCAGGTCGAGATACTCAGGGATGTCCAGAGCGATGTCCGGGGCCGGCATGTGCTGCTCGTCGACGACATCCTCGAATCCGGACGCACCCTTGCCTTCGCCAAGGATCTGCTCGCCGCGCGCGGCGCCGCCCGCGTCTCCACCGCCGTCCTGCTCGAGAAGCCGGCCAAGCGCGCCGTCAATATCCAAGCCGATTATGTCGGCTTCGAATGCCCCGATTATTTCGTGGTCGGCTACGGCATGGACGTCGCCCATTCCTATCGCCAACTGCCCTATGTCGGCGTGATCGAGACCGCCGATCAGGCCGGCCTGCCGGGGATCTGAGGAGATGTCCCGCATTCTCGTGGTCGATGACGAGGAAAGCCTGCGCTCGCTCGTGGCGCGCGGCCTCGCCATGGACGGTCATGACTGCCTGACCGCCGGTGACGGCGCCGAGGCGCTCGACATCCTGATGGCCGAGCAGGGCCGTTTCGACCTGCTGCTGACCGATATCCGCATGCCGCTGATGGACGGGATCGCGCTGGCGCTCGCCGCAAAGCAGCACTTCCCGGACCTCACCATCATGCTGATGACCGGCTATGCCGAGCAGCGCGAACGGGCGAAAAGCCTCGAGACGATCGTCGAGGAAGTGATGACCAAGCCCTTCACCATCGCCGAATTGCGCGAGACGGTGCTGCGCGTGATCGAGCGCTCGATCGGGTGAGTTGGTTCAGCGGTTCAGCCACCAGATCAAGGCGTTGAGCAGGCTCGCGAACGAGACCCAGGCGAGATAGGGGGCGAACAGCACTACCGAAAGCTTGTCGCCCAGCCCTGCGAAGCGCCGCATCGTCCAGACGATCGCGGCCAGCAGCAGCGCGATCACGACGAGCCCGCCGGCCGGGCTGTTCAGCCCGAAGAAGGCGCAGGACCAGAGCATGTTGAGTGCGAGCTGGACGTGATAGGCGAGCAGCGCCTGCGCCCTGCCCGCCGTCCCGATCGACAGGCGCCAGGTACGGAACGCGGCAAGAGCCATCAGCGCGAACAGCATCGTCCAGACCGGCGCGAACAGCCAGTTCGGCGGATTGAAGGGCGGTTTGGCGAGGCCGGCATACCAGCCGGGAATCTGCGGCACCGTCACGGCGCTGCCGATCAGCGAGGCAGCGACCACCGGCAGGATCGCGAGGGCAGCGGCAAGCCATGGGGTGGGCTGACGATCGGCCCGGTCTGTCGATATGCTCATGCGGCGAGGATGGGGCTTCCCTGCGCTCCGGGCAAGGCAGGCCTCTTGCACTGCAGCAATCTCAGTGAGATGAATCGTCTCACATAGTGGAAATCGGATCAGCCATGACCAAGCGCCCGCTGCACCCCCGTTCGCTCGCCGCCCAGGCAATGGGCAAGATCGATCCGCTGACCAAGGCCGTGGTGCCGCCGATCCATGTCTCCACCACCTATATTCGCGACGAGGACAATGCCTATTCCTCCGGCTTCATCTATGGCCGGCCGGATAATGAGACGGTGCACGAGGCGCAGGCCGTGCTCGCCATGCTGGAGGAGGCCAAGGCCGGTGCCCTGCTGTTCGGCTCCGGCATGGCCGCTGCGACCGCAGTGTTCCAGGCGCTCTCGCCCGGCGATCATGTCGTCGCCTCCAAAGTGATGTACTGGGCGCTGCGCGCCTGGCTGCTGACCGAGGCGACGCGCTGGGGGCTGAAGATCGACTTCGTCGAGACCGACGATCTCGCCAAGCTCAAAGAGGCGGTGAAGCCCGGCGTCACCAAGCTGGTCTGGGCCGAGACGCCGTCCAACCCGCTCTGGACCATCACCGACATCGCCGCCGCTGCCGAGATCGCCCATGCCGCCAACGCGAAGCTCGCGGTCGATTCGACCTGCGCCTCGCCGGTACACACCCGTCCGCTGACGCTCGGCGCCGACATCGTCATGCACGCCGCGACCAAGGTGCTGAACGGCCATTCCGACGTTGTCGCCGGCGCGCTCTGTGCCCGCGAGGACGACGAATTCTGGGCCCGGATCAAGACCGTGCGCAAGGGACAGGGCGGTATTCTCGGCCCGTTCGAGGCCTATCTGCTGATGCGCGGCATGCGCACGCTCCATGTCCGGCAGGAGCGCCAGTCGGCCTCCGCAATGGCGCTGGCGCAGAAGCTTTCGGCCCATCCGCTGGTCTCGCGCGTGCTCTATCCCGGCCTGCCGCAGCATCCCGGCCACGACATCGCCGCCAGGCAGATGGAAGGCGGCTTCGGCTTCATGCTCTCGGTCCAGGTCACCGGCGGCGAGGCTGCTGCGGTTGCCACAGCCGCTCATGTCGAGCTGTACAAGAGGGCCACATCGCTCGGCGGCGTCGAGAGCCTGATCGAGCACCGAGCCTCGATCGAGGGCGCGGGCTCGCCCTGCCCACCCGACCTGCTGCGCCTCTCGACCGGCATCGAGGATGTCGAGGACCTCTACGCCGATCTCGACCAGGCGCTGAAGGCCGGCCATCGCTGACCAACATGGCTAGCGTATATCAGCTTCTTAAAAGCCGCATTCGGCATTCGTGCCGATGCGCCAGAGCATTTCCGCGTTCCTCGAAAGCGTGGAAATGCTCTAGCCGGCCTTGAGTCGGACGAGGTCGGCAGCATCGCGCCGCCCATCCGTCGACGACCAGCTGTGGGCCAGGAGTTCCGTGTCGTCCGCACTGACCGCCACCTGGTCTCGGCCATTCCGCTTGGCTGCATAAAGCGCCTTGTCGGCGTCGCGCAGAAGCGTGTCGAAATCGATGACGACGTCCTCGGAATAGGCGACACCGGCGCTGGTCGTGCTTGTGAACGCGCCGCCATCCCCGCTGAAGTGGCGCTTGGCCAGGCGCCTGCGCACGCCATCGGCGAGTTTCGCAGCCGTGATGAGCGAGGCTCCCGGCAGCAGCAGCGCGAATTCCTCGCCGCCAAGCCGAGCGGCAAGCCCCTGCGATCGGCAAGACAGCGCCAGGATCTTCCCAAAGTCTCGCAGCACGTCGTCACCTGCCGGATGACCATGGACATCGTTGGTCGTCTTGAAGTGGTCCATGTCGAACACGATGAGCGCGGCAGGGCCTTTGATGTCGCCCGCGATCCGGTTGAGCAGCGCCCGCCGGTTGAGCAGGCCGGTCAGCGGATCGGTCTCGGCCTCACGCTTGTGGCTGCGCGCCAACCGCGCCTGGTTGAGCGCCAGGGAAAGAGCGCCGATACCGGACAGGGTGATCAGGCAAACGACGATATTGAGATCCTCGGCCCAATTCGACGGAGCTTGCGACAGGCGCCACTCGCCATCCTGCAGCAGCAGGATGGCGCAGGGGACGAAGGAGAGCCCCGTCACGACATAGAGAACCGTCAGCAGCGGGATGGCCAAGCGGGCTTCGGCGCGTCCGAGCCAATAGTCCCAGGCCGTGACAAGCAGGATGATCGTCGCCGCCGCATTGAGCATGACGATGGCGACGCCATTGTAGCCGGCCAGCATCGGAACGGCCATGGCGACGGACGATGCGACCGCCATGATGGCCATGCTGCGCCAGGGCAGGATGCCGGTGCGGAACTCCCGACCGGCGCCGAACACGAAGGCGAGGCCGGTCAGCAGGATCGTGTATCCGGCAGCGCCCACAGCCGGCGACATGGTCTGGGCGTACCAGCTGTAGATCAGCACGCCGAGCGCCATGAACGCCACGCCGAAAGTCCAGGCTATCAGGAAGCGTTCCGTCCTGGAGGCGAGCCAGCTGACGAAAAAGGTGATCGCCAATCCACAACCGGAAAGAGCAAAGGCTGTCAGCAGCGAATGGTAGTCCAGCGGCAAGGCAGACTCAGCGGCAGTTGGCGAGAGGCGCGTGGGTTATGGACCGGCTGCCGTTGCGAAAAATTTAAGCCGATCGCGTGGATTCAGAGCTATCGTGGCGGGAGTGGTCCGGGTCAACTTTGGCGCTGAACCTCCTACCTCGCACTAGAACCAGATCCCCTTCGCCATCGTCAGCAATTGCCGGCGGTCGGCGAGGCCGTTGACGCCGCCATTGATCAACTGGGTGACGCGGGCCGCGTCGTCGCGGTCGGCGGCGGCGTTGATCTTGCGTTCGCGCCAATAGGCGAAGGCAACCTGCACCGAGATGCGCGGATCGAGCGCCAGCTCCGGCCGCCCCTCCAGATCGATATTCAGCATCCGGCCGATGCGCTTGTAATTCGCCCGGCCGGTGAGCTGGAAGATGCCGCGCCCGTGATAGCGCGCGCCGTCGCCGGGCTCGGTGTTGCCGAGATCGGCGCGGCCTTCGTATTTGGCGAACTGCTTCTTTCCGCCCTTCTCCTCCAGCGTGCGGAAGCGGTCGGTCTCATGCGCCGCCTGCGCCAGGAAATGGCAGACGCGCAAAGGCGTCGTCAGATCAGCCTCGGTGGCGAGCCGGTCGAAATGCAGGGCGATGTTGTTCATGATCTCGGCCTTGCCGATCGGAGCCAATCGCGCGAGCCGGGCGACCGTGACGGCCAGATCCGGCCGCCGCGGAACTTCTGGCTCCTCGCTCGGTATGTCCTCGGCTGGTGATCCCTGCATCGACATTGTGGCACTCCCCGTTGCGCATTGCGCCAGTATGCACCCGTTTCGCGGGGCGGGGATAAGTTCGCCGACAGGACCGTCATGGGTCTGAAACAGCGCGCGTCTAGCGAGGGCGCCCGCCCCAAGGAAAGCCCGCCATGACCGACCACATCGCTCTCAATCGCCGCACATTGCTCGCCGGTCTCGGCACTGCGGCGTTCACCGTCGCAGCCGCCCCCGCCCTCGCCCGCTCGCTGCCGGCCTTGCCGGCCAGCAATCTCGGCACCGACACTGGTTACTGGGATGCGGTCCGGCGCCTCTACAGCGTCACCCCAGACATGGTGAACCTCGAGAACGGCTATTGGGGCATCATGGCCGAGCCGGTGAAGGCCGAATACAAGCGCCTGACCGACTTCGTGAATTTCGAGAACACCGTCTACGCCCGCACCAGGATCGGCCAGGATCTCGACAATGTCCGCACGCCGCTGGCCGATTTCCTCGGCGTCGCCCGCGAGGAGATCGCGCTGACCCGCGGCGCCACCGAGGCGCTGCAGACGCTGATCGCCGGCTACAACAAGCTCAAAGCCGGCGACGGCGTTCTCTATGCCGATCTCGACTATGATTCGATGCAATATGCGATGAACTGGCTGAAGGGCCGGCGCGGCGTCGAGGTCGCCAAGTTCGACATCCCCGAGCCGCCAACCAAGGCCAATGTGCTCGAAGCCTATGAGGCCGCGCTCAAGGCCAACCCGAAGACCAAGCTTCTGCTGCTGACCCATATCAGCCACCGCACCGGGCTGATGATGCCGGTCAAGGCACTCGCCGCAATGGCCAAGGCGCGCGGCATCGACGTCATCCTCGACGCCGCCCATAGCTGGGGCCAGGTCGACTTCAAGGCGAGGGATCTCGGCGTCGATTTCATCGGCTTCAACCTGCACAAATGGATCGGCGCCCCGCTTGGCGTCGGCGTCATGTACATCGCCCGCGAGCGTCTGGCCGATATCGACACCCATTACAGCGACGAGGACTTCAAGGCGGACGATGTCCGCTCGCGCATCCACACCGGCACGCCGAACTTCGCCGCCCAGCTCGCCGTGCCTGCAGCGCTCGCTTTGCACCAGGAGGTCGGCCCGCAGGCGAAGGAGGCGCGCTATCGCCATCTACGCAATTACTGGGTCGCCAAGGCGCGCGAACTCAAGGGCGTCGAGATCCAGACGCCGGACGATCCGGAGATGGTCGCCGGCATCACCTCCTTCGCGCTGACCGGCAAGCGCTCCGCCGCCGACTGCAACGCGATCGTCGCGGCGCTGCGCGACCAGCACAAGGTGATGACGGTGCGCCGCGGCGGGGTCGCCAAAGGCAACACCATCCGCATCTCGCCGGCGCCCTATCTGACGGAAGCAGATCTCGACCGCTTCATCGCGGCGCTCGCAGTCGTCTCGGGCAATCGGGCGGGCTGAGTCACTGACGCCATTCTCGGGCAGAGCGCAGCGCAGACCCGAGAATCTCATGACCAGAAGGCGCGAACCGGCGCCTTCTCCGGCTTGAGATGCTCGGGTCAAGCCCGAGCA
>DASYHC010000126.1:0-17551 GCA_035998995.1 Allobosea sp. | reverse complement strand
CTGGATTGCTTCGCTGCGCTCGCAATGACGGTGCAGCTCGAACAAAAAGCGTCATAGAATCCCGACATCGCATTCGCAGGCCCAAGGAGACAGCCCATGGAGATCATCCGCGCGGGAACACGGCCTTCCGGGAAAGGGCCGGGCGACTGGTTCAGCGGCACCGTCCGCATCGATCCGCTGTTCAATCCGCATGCGCCCGAGCGCGTTCAGGGCGCCAGCGTCACCTTCGAGCCCGGTGCCCGCACGGCCTGGCACACTCATCCGCTCGGTCAGACGCTGGTCGTCACCGCCGGCTTTGGCCGGGTGCAGCGCTGGGGCGGGCCGGTCGAGGAGATCAGGCCTGGCGATGTCGTCTGGTTCCCGCCGGGCGAAAAACACTGGCACGGCGCCGGGCCGCAAACGGCGATGACGCATATCGCCGTGCAGGAGGCCAAGGACGGCAAGGTCGTCGATTGGCTCGATAAGGTCACCGACGCCGAATATGACGGCCGCGGCCCGGCGGTGATGTGAGGCCAGCCTGAAAAGGAAAAGGCGGCCCTCAGGCCGCCTTCTTGCCCGCGTCGAACGGGATCTCGATGTCGACGGCCAGCGTCGAGACCTGGGCGCCGCGTTCCATCCGGACGCTGACCTTGTCGCTGTCGACCTGCACATGCTTGGCGATCACCTGCAGGATCTCGTCGCGCAATTTGGTCACGAGGTCGGAGCCGCCGGAAGACAGGCGCTCATGGGCCAGCAGGACCTGTAGGCGCTCGCGCGCGGCCGGGGCCGACTGGGTGCGGAAGAAGAGACGACGCAGGTTCATGCCGCTTTCCTTCCGAAGAACTTGCCGAAGAAGCCGCGCTTCTCGCCGGGAATGGTGACGGGGAGGCTCTCGCCACGCAGGCGCCGTACGGCGTCGAAATAGGCGAGCGCCGGGGCGCTGCGCTCATCCGCCAGGGTGACCGGCGAGCCGATATTGGAGGCGCGCAGCACGTCCATGCTCTCGGGGATGATGCCGAGCAGCGGGATCGACAGGATCTCCAGGACGTCGTCGACCTTCAGCATGTCGCCGCGCTCGGCCCGCGCGGGATCGTAGCGGGTGAGCAGCAGGTGCTTCTCGATGCGCTCGCCGGCCTCGGCCTTTGCCGTCTTCGAATCGAGTAGGCCGATGATGCGGTCGGAATCGCGCACCGACGAGACTTCCGGATTGGTCACCACGATCGCGATGTCGGCATGGCGCATGGCGAGGGTCGCGCCGCGCTCGATGCCGGCCGGGCTGTCGCAGATCACCCAGTCGAAATGGCTCTTCAGCGCGCCGACGACCTTCTCGACGCCCTCGGCGGTCAGGTTGTCCTTGTCGCGCGTCTGCGAGGCCGGCAGCAGATAGAGCGATTCCAGCCGTTTGTCGCGGATCAGCGCCTGCGTCAGCTTGGCCTCGCCCTGGATCACGTTGACGAGGTCGTAGACCACCCGCCGCTCGGCGCCCATGACGAGGTCGAGATTGCGCAGGCCGACATCGAAATCGACCACCACGACCTTCTCGCCGTTCTGCGCCAGGGCTGCGCCGAGGGCGGCGGATGAGGTCGTCTTGCCGACGCCGCCCTTGCCCGATGTGACCACGATGACCTTGCCCATTGACCTCTCCTAGTTCCTGGGGACGTGCTGTCTGTCGATTCAGGCCATTGACCCGGCGGTGAAGGTTTCGCCGTCGAGCCAGAACTGGACGGGCTTGCCGCGCAGATTGGGTTCGAGGTCTTCAGCCGTCTTGTAGAAGCCGTCGATGGCGACCATCTCGGCCTCCAGCTTGCGGCAGAAGATGCGCGCCGCGGCGTTGCCGAGCGTGCCCGCCATCGCCCGCCCGCGCAGCGTGCCGTAGATATGGATCGAACCGCCGGCGATGACCTCGGCGCCGGAGGCGACCGAGCCGATGATGGTGATGTCGCCCTCGGTGAAGATGGATTGCCCGGAGCGCACTGGCTGGGTCACAACGAGCGAGGCCGGCGCTCCCGTGGTGGGCAGCGGCGCCGCGGGCATCTCTGCTGCGCTCTCGGCAGGGGCGGGGGCAGGGGCTTCCTGGGCCGGCGCGGCCACTGGCTCTTCGATGTCCCCGGTCGCCTTGCCGCCCGACATGGCCGGCGGCAGGTCGTTGCCGAGCATTGAGGGGCGTGCGCCCTCGATCCCCATGATCCGGACATTGCGCGTGCCGAGCTTGCCGACGAGGTCGCGCAGCTGGGCGCGATCGATCTCCAGCCCTTCGACGTCCAGAACCACTGGCCGCCGCAGGAAGAAGCCGGCGGAACGGCCGGCGAGATCGTCGAGCCGCACCAGCCAATCCTCAAAGGGCAGCTCGGGTGTCAGCGTCAGCGCAAGGTAGGAACGCCCCTTGAGGCGGATCGGCCGGGGTTGGGTTAACACGGCGGTCATCTTGGTAAATTTTCGGTTCCCCAGATGTAGGAACCGAATGGTTAACGAGCGGTAAATCCCCTGGACGATCCGTGGGGAGAAACCTCGCCGAATGTCGAGAGCTTGAGAAAAAATCGCTTACTATCAAGGATTTGGAGCTTTGGATGCGCGGGGGGCACGAAGCTGGGGATGCTGGGAGGCCGATGCTGAAGCGTCCCGGGCGTCATGATCGAGCGGCGCGCACATAACTGCAGTTCTCGCTCCTGAAGCGAGCGCCGGCCCTTGAGAATGCTGCGCTTTGTCCGGTGGGTTCCGTGCGGGAGGGGGGCGATTACGTCGGGGATTGAGCCGAGCGAATCGTATGATTCGAGCGACGGGGCGATCAAGCCCCTGGCTGTTGGCGTCTTACCATGTCCCGTCCAGATTAGGTTGACTCCAGAAAGAGCGCATCGCAGGATCATGCACGATCCAAGATATAGGATGCAGAGTTTTGAACGGAGCGCGCAGGATCGAGCGGGTCGTGCTCGGAGACCAGGTCTATGAGGCGATCAAGGAGCGCATCCTCGATCAGGCCTATGCACCGGGCGAGAAGCTCAATGTCGACGGGCTGGCGCGCGAGCTTCAGGTCTCCTCGACGCCGATCCGCGAGGCGCTGGCCCGGCTCGTGGCGGAGGGGCTGGTCAGGGCCGAGCCCTTCATCGGCTTCGCGACTGCGCCGCTGCCGGACCAGCGCTATTACGAGGACGTCTACAGCTTTCGTGGCGTGATCGAGCCCTGGGCGGCGGCCGAAGCGGCCAGGCGCCGGCCCGGCCCGGATATCATCCAGGCGCTGCGCGACGAGGTCGCAATCATGATGGCGGGTGCGCCCTCGCGCGAATACCGCAGCCATCGCGGCTTCACCGAGGGTGACGACCGCTTCCACCGCATCATCCTGCAGGCTGCTGGCAACCAGGTCGCGCTCAAGAGCTATGACGATTTGCGCTTTCATCTGCACATCTCGCGGCTCTACCTGACGCGCGAGCAGGATGTCGGCCTGACCCATCAGGAGCATTTCCGCATCGTCGATGCGCTTGAAGCGGGCGATCCGGATGCCGCAAGCCAGGCGATGCGCCTGCATCTCGAAGGTTCTTACGAGCGGCTCATCAAATAGCCGCAACAGCCCCGAGGCCGAAAACGGCCCGGTTCACCATCAGGGAGGACAAGCATGATCTTGAAACGCATCGCCGCCGCGGCCTTGATCGCCGGCAGCTTCATCGCCGGCGCGGCGCAGGCGCAGACCCTGCGCTTCGGCCACGCCAACACCACCGCCGAGATCGCCGGCGAGCTCTTCCAGGAGTTCGCCGAGCGGGTGAACAAGGGTACGGGCGGCGCCGTCACCATCCGCGTCTTCCCGGCCGAGCAGCTCGGCAAGGAGGTCGATCTCTTCAAGCAGGTCAAGGAAGGCGCGCTCGACCTCTCCGCGCCCTCGATGGCGGCGGCGTCCTCGCTGGTTCCGGCGCTGGAGATCCCGAGCGCGCCTTTCCTCTGGAAGGACTGGACCGAGGCTGAAGCCGTCATCCGCTCCGACGCCTTCGATCCGATTTTCGACGAGCTGCGCGACAAGCACAACATCGTGCCTGTGACCCGCATCTGGTACTGGGGCTGGCGCAACATGACGACGCTCGACCGCGCCGTGAAGAAGCCGGAAGACCTGCAGGGTCTCAAGATCCGCGTGCCGGAGAGCCCGGTCTGGGTCGAGATGATCAAGGCCTATGGCGCGGCGCCGACGCCGGTGCCGTTCGGCGAGGTTTACACCGCGCTCCAGCAGAAGACGGTCGACGGCCAGGAGAACCCGATCCCGACGATCTTCTCGCGCAAGTTCTACGAGGTGCAGGGCTTCGTCGCGATGACCAAGCACATGCTCCAGAACAACATGATCGTCATCAACAAGGACAGCCTCGCCAAGCTCAAGCCCGAGCACCGTGAGGTCCTTTTCGCTGAAGCCGCCCGCGCCTCGGCGATGAACACCTATCTCCAGCAGAAGCGCGAGGCCTCGATGCTGGAGGACATCCGCAAGTCCGGCCGCTCGAAGATCATCGAGGATGTCGATCGGGACGCCTTCGCCGCCAAGTCCAAGGTCGTCGCCACCGCGATGGAAGGCCGCTGGGGCAAGGCCCATCTCGACCGCGTGGTCGCCTCGATCGACAAGCAGCGCCAGCGCTAGTCCGCAAAGATGACCGGCCTCAACCTGATCCGGCGGCTCGACGACTGGTCGAGCCGCGTGGAAGACGCTGCCCTGGCGATCCTCCACGCCGCCATCGCGACGCTGGTTTGCGCGGCCGTCGTCTTTCGCTACGTGCTGAGCGATCCGCTGACCTGGTCGGAGGAGCTCATCCTGCTGCTCTTCGCTTGGATGGTCTTCCTCGGCATCGCCAGCGCCTTTCACGCCCGCACCCACATCATCATCGATGTGATCGTGATGTTCGCGCCGCGCTGGCTCGCCCGTGCCTTCGGGCTCCTCGCCTTCCTCGCCACGGCGGTTGTTCTAGGCACGCTGACCTTTTTCTCCTGGCGTTATCTCCAGCGCGAAATGCCGAACATCACGCCGATGCTCGGCATCTCGGCCGGATGGCTGATCGCGCCGCTCTTCGTCGGCAGTGCGCTCTCGCTGCTGCATCTCCTGCGCAACCTGCTGGATGAGGGCCCCGCCGGCGCGCTCTGGTCCGACATCACGACGCGCGAGTAGCGGCTATGGTGACTTTGCTTCTCGGCGCCTTCGCCCTGCTCATCGTCGTCGGCACGCCGATCTGGATCGCCATGGCGGGCTCGGCCCTGCTGGTGATCTTCATGGAGGGCATCCCGCTCACCGTGGCGGCGCAACGCATCGTCGCAGGCGTGCAGTCCTTCCCGCTGCTGGCGATCCCGCTCTTCACGCTCGCGGGATCGCTGATGAACGCCTCCGGCATCTCGGAGCGGTTGTTCAGCTTCACCAAGGCGCTGGTCGGCCATATCCGCGGCGGCCCGGCCCATACCCTCGTCGTCGGCGAGGTCTTCCTCTCCGGCATCTCCGGTTCCTCCGTCGCCGACACTGCTGCGGCGGCGCGGGTCTTCGTGCCGCAGCTCGAGAAGCTGGGCTATCCGCGCGCCTTCGGCGCGGCGCTCTCGGCCGTCGCCGGCACGCTCGGGCCGATCATCCCGCCCTCGATCCTGATGGTGGTCTACGCCTGGCAGGCCAATATCTCGCTGGGCAGCCTGTTCGTCGCCGGCATCATTCCAGGCCTCGTCATGGCCGGCTGCATCATGGCGACCATCGCCATCATGGCGCTGAAGCGCGATTTCCGCCCAGCCGGCACCTTCTCGTTCGGCAATCTCTGGAAGGAGTTCAGATACGCCTCGCTGGCGCTCCTGATGCCGGTGCTGATCATCATCGGCTTCCGCGCCGGGCTCTTCACCGCGACCGAGATCGCCGGCGTCGCTGCCGCCTATTCGCTGGTCGTCGGCATGCTGATCTACCGCACGATCCGCCTGGCCGACCTGCCGGCGATCCTGATCGGCACGGCGCGCGAGACGGCGGTCATCCTCGCCATCGTCGCGGCGGCTTCGCCCTTCAGCTGGATTCTCGCCGTTGACCAGGCGCCCCAGCTCGTCACCGATTTCATGAAGTCGATCTCGACCGACCCCTTGGTCGTGTTGCTGATCCTGAACATCGCTTTGCTGATCGCCGGCATGTTCATGGAGACGATCGCCATCATGATCATACTGGTGCCGATCCTGCTGCCGCTGCTGGCTTCGCTACAGATCGATCTCGTGCATTTCGGCATCGTGCTCCTGGTCAACCTCGTTATAGGCCAGGTCACGCCGCCGGTCGGGGTGCTCTGCTTCGTCGCCATGGCGATCACCCGCGAGAAGCTCGGGCCGCTCTTCCGCGAGCTCTGGCCCTTCCTGATCGCCCTCATCGTCGCCCTCGCCATCATCACCTATGTGCCCGCGCTAAGCCTGTGGTTGCCGCGCGTCGCCGGCTTCTAAGGGAATCCCCATGACCAGGATCAGCGAAGTCGAGATCGTCGAATTCTCGTTCAAGGCCAGGAATCTCGGGCCGTCCGCCGATAACGCCCGCGCCGTCTACAATATCGGCTACAAGCCGAATTCCGAGCTGCAGCTGACCAAGTTCGCCGTCGTCATCCGCAGCGAGGACGGTGCCGAGGGGCAATACGTCATGCATTGGGGCGGCACACGCGCCACCATGGCGCAGACGCTCTCGCTCGCGCCCAACATCCTCGGCCGCAATCCCGATCACCGCGAGGAGATCTGGAACGACATGAAGCGGGAACTCCGCCAGCATGACGGCATGGGCATCGGGCCGATCGACATCGCGCTCTGGGACCTCGCCGGTAAGCGCTTCGGCGCCTCGGTCTCGCAGCTTCTCGGCGGCTATCGCACGAAGCTCAAGACCTATGCCTCGACCTATCACGGCGACCGCAATGGCGGGCTCGACTCGCCGCAGGCCTTCGTCGATTTCGCCGAGCATTGCTACGATCTCGGCTATCGCGCCTTCAAGGTCCATGGCTGGCATGATGGCGATGCGCGCGAGGAAGCCGCCAACGTCCTGCATGTCGCCAAGGCCGTCGGCGACCGCATGACGCTGATGCTCGACCCCGCCAACGAGCTCAGGACCTTCGCCGATGCGCTCTATGTCGGGCGCGCCTGCGACGAGGGCAATTACTTCTGGTACGAGGACCCGATGCGCGATTGCGGCGTCTCGGCCTTCGCCCACAAGAAGCTGCGCGAGATGTTGAAGACGCCGATCCTGCAGACCGAATATCTGCGCGGCTTCGAGCCCAAGGCCGATTTCCTGATCAATGGCGGCACCGACGCGCTGCGCTCCGATCCGGAATACGATCTCGGCATCACCGGCGCGATGAAGATCGCCCATCTCGCCGAGGCCTTTGGCGTCGACGTCGAGATCCATGCCTGCGGCCCGGCCCACCGCCACTGCATGGCCGCGACGCGCAACACCAATTTCTATGAACTGGCCCTGGTCGGGCCCGATTGCCCGAACGCGGTGCCGCCTGTCTATGCCTGCGGCTACAGCGACCAGCTCGACGGCGTCGACAAGGATGGCTGCTTCCCGGTCCCGACCGGGCCCGGCCTCGGCGTGACCTATGACTGGGACTATATCCGCGCCCATGAGACCGCGCGGCAGGTGTTCAAGCTTTAAGGTCGCGCCGGGACTGCAGTCTTTCGTGCCTGCCATTCGATGATATCAACTGAGCGGGGAGGGGCTTTGCGCTCCGCCCCGTTCCGCATCTGGCTTCGTCGATCAGCGCCATGAACTCTGCCCCGAGACAAGACTACGGCATCATCGTCGCTCTCGGGGAGGCCGTAGGGCCGGTCGTCGTCCTGGCGGAACCCCTGAGCTTCTGGGGCGGGGTCGATCCGGCCTCGGGGAAGGTGATCGACGTCCACCATCCCTCTCACGGCGTCTCGCTTGCCGGCGCAGTGGTGCTGATGCCGACAAGCCGCGGCTCCTGCTCGGGTTCGGGCGTGCTGCTGGAACTCGCGCTCTCCGGCAAAAATCCCGCTGCCCTGATCTTCGCCGGTCCGGAAGATACGCTGACGCTCGGAGCGATCGTCGCTTCCGAAATGTTCGAATACCGCATTCCGGTGATCCGTCTCCCGGAAGGCGCCTTTGCCGCTTTGTCCTCGGCCAGGGAGGCGATGATCGCTTCCGACGCCATCTCGGCCGATGACGGGCGGGTGCGGATACCTCTGTCCGCCGAGGCGGATGCCGGGCTGCAGCTGTCTCCTGCCGACCGCCAAATGCTCGACGGAAATCAAGGGATCGCCGCACAACAGGCGATGCGCATCCTTGTTGCCATGGCGAGCCAGCAAGGGGCGAGGGCGCTTATCAATGTGACGCGTGCGCATGTCGACGGCTGCATCTATGCCGGGCCGGCCAACCTCGTCTTCGCCGAGAGGATGGAAGAGCTCGGTGCGCGCGTCCGCATTCCGACGACGATGAACGCGATCTCAGTGGACCATGCCAATTGGCGCCACCAGGGCGTCGCGCCCGCCTTTGGCGAACCTGCGGCGCGCCTCGCCGATGCCTATGTCCGCATGGGCTGCCAGGCGAGTTTCACCTGCGCGCCCTATGCCCTGCCGGACCCGCCCGGTTTCGGCGAGGCGATCGGCTGGTCGGAATCGAATGCGGTGATCTTCGCCAATTCGGTGCTTGGGGCCCGGACCGCGAAGCATCCGGATTTCCTCGACTTTTGCATCGCTGTTACCGGCCGCGCCCCGCTCGCCGGAGCTTTTCTCGACGAGGGCAGGAGGGCGCGCCGTGCGGTCAGGGTGGAACTGCCGGAGGGCGCTGACAACGCAGCCTGGCCCCTGATCGGCTACCTTGTCGGCCTCGCTTCGCCCGATCGGATTCCGCTGATCACAGGGCTAGCGAAGACGCAGCCGACGCGGGACGATCTCAAGGCGCTCTGTGCCGCCTTCGGCACGACCTCGGCCGCGGCCATGCTGCATATCGAGGGGATCACGCCGGAATCTGGGGGGCTCGGTGGCTCTCCCGAGGACGAAGTCGTCATTACGCGTGACGATCTCGCCGCCGGCTGGCGCAAGCTGAGCGACGGGCCGCCGCAGGTCGATCTCGTGGCCATCGGCAGCCCGCACGCCTCGCTCGACGAATGCCGGACTATCGCGGAACGCCTCGACGGCCGTCCCGTCGCGGCGACGCTCTCCGTGATCATCACAGCCGGGCGGGAGGTCGTCGCTATGGCGCAGGCCGATGGCACGCTGGCGACGCTTCGGGCGAGCGGCGTCGACATCATCCCCGATCTCTGCTGGTGCTCGATCACCCGCCCGGTCTTCCCGGAGCAGGCGAGGGTGGTTCTGACCAACTCCGGAAAATATGCCCATTACGGGCCAGGACTCTCCGGCTGCGCCGTCAGGTTTGGGACGCTCGATGATTGCATCGAGGCGGCGCTGACCGGAGCAGCCCCCGCGCGCCTGCCAGCCTGGCTGTCCTGAAGGTTCCGGCAGGGCAATCCAGTGAAGTTGTTCATTGCGGCTGCCGCGGGGGCGCGAGCCCTCCTCCCGCTTGCGGTGGGGAGGGTTGTGTGGGGGCAGCGCCGCTTGGCGGCGAACTGAAAGAATGGGCGCACCTGCTTTCCGGCCCCCCATCCCTAACCCTTCCCCACCGCAAGCGGGGGGAAGGGGAGGTGCTTCACCTTCGCCCGATTGCCCCGGCGGCTTCTGCGAGCAGGCTTGACCGCGCGGCCCGGCCTTATAGGGTGGCCGCGATCGAGGTTCTCCGGGTTGCTCCCGGAGCTAAGAGGGAATTCGGTGAGGCGTATTCCGCCAAAGCCGAGGCTGCCCCCGCAACTGTAAGCGGCGAGCTCTCCGTCCATCGTCCACTGGCGCCCTCCGCGCCGGGAAGGCCGGGCGGAACCGGCGTCGACCCGCGAGCCAGGAGACCTGCCCCGATCGTCGAAGACGTCTTTCGGACGGGGTGTTCCGGAGGTGTGTGTCGATGGCGGCCATGCCCCCCATCCATCCACGCCGCTGCGCAGCTCCCCGCCCGTCATCTCGGGGAGCGATGAAATCCATGGTCATGACGACTGCCGCCCGCGCCTTTGCGCAGAGCTTGACGGCTGCGCGCCGTCCATTTTATCAGAAATGCAACATTGTTACATTTGAGGCTTGCCCTGTGCCGGACGCGCGCTCGTCTACCCGCCTGCTGCAAGGAGCCGTCGCGGCGCTTCTCGGCACCCTACTCGCGGGTGCGGCCCTGGCCGCACCGACGCAATATCCGCTGACGATTGAGAACTGCCGCGAGAGCGTGACCTTAGCGGCGCCGCCCAAGCGCGTCGTCGCGATCGGCCAGACGCAGACCGAGATCCTCTACGCGCTTGGCCTCGGCGATCGCGTCGTCGGCACCGCCGTCTGGTTCTCGCCGGTCGCCAAGCCCTATGAGGCCGCCAACGCCAAGGTGAAGCGCCTCGCCGACAATGATCCGAGCTTCGAGGCGGTGCTCGCCCAGGAGCCCGATCTCGTCACCGCGATGTTCGAATGGCATGTCGGGCCGAACGGCATCGTCGGCAAGCGCGACCAGTTCGCCAAGGTCAGGGTGCCGACCTATGTCTCGCCGACCGATTGCATCGGCAAGGACAATTCCGGCGCCGGCGACGGCGTGCGCACCCAGATGTTCACGATGGAGCTGGTCTATCGCAACATCCGCGAGTTCGGGCAGATCTTCGACGTCTCAGACCGGGCCGAAAAGCTCGTCGCCGAGCTGAAGGCGCGCGAGGACAAGGCCGTTGAGGCTGTTGCGAAGCTCAAGGCCAAGGACGTGCCGGTCGTCGTCTGGTTCTCCAGCCGGGACATCAAGGGCGATGGCTTCATGGCCGGCAAGAACGGCGTGCCGGCCTATATCCTGTCGAAGCTCGGCGCCCGCAACATCATCACCACCAATGAGGAATGGCCGCTGGTCGGCTGGGAGAGCATCGCTGCCGCCAACCCCGCGGTGATCGTCACGGTGAAGATGGATCGCCGCCGGTTCCCGGCCGATGACATCGAGAAGAAGCTCGAATTCCTGAAGACCGATCCCGTCGCCAGCAAGCTCGATGCGGTCAGGAACAATCGCGTCGTGATCATGGATGTCGGCGCCACCCGCGCCGGGCTCGACACGGTCGACGGCATCGAGACGCTCGCCAAGGCGATCGCCGGCTTCGGCCTCGCCCCTTGAGCCACGCTGCCCACGGTCCGAACTGGCCGGCGCGGATCGCCATCGCGCTGGTGTCGCTCGTCGCGCTCACCGTCTCGGTGGCGCTGGCGGTGACGATCGGCGAGATGCGCATCCCGTTTAGTACCGCGCTGCGGGCGCTCGGCAACGGGCTGTTCGATCTCGGCTTCCCGGTCAGCGCGATCCAGCAGGGTGTGATTTTCGATTATCGCCTGAGTAGAGCGCTGATGGCGGGGCTCTGCGGCGGGGCGCTGGCGCTTTCGGGCGCGATTCTGCAGGCACTGCTGCGCAATCCGCTGGCGGAGCCTTATGTGCTCGGCATCTCCGCCGGCGCCTCGACCGGCGCCGTCGCGGTGCTGATCCTCGGCGTCGGCATCGGCGGGACCGCGCTGACGGTCTCGGCGGGAGCCTTCATCGGCTCCTGCGCTGCGCTCGCCGTCGTGGCTCTGCTGGCGACGGGGGCGGGCGGGGCGAGCGACCGCGTCATCCTCGCCGGTGTCGCGACCTCGCAGCTCTTCAACGCCGCCACCGCGACGATCGTCACGACGATGGCCAGCGCCGAGCAGGCGCGCGGCGTGATGTTCTGGCTGCTGGGGAATTTCGGCGGCGTGCGCTGGCCCGATCTCTGGATCGCGGCCCCGGTCGCCTTCATCGGCTTCGCCATCTGCATGCTGCACGCCAAGGTACTCGATGCCTTCGCCTTCGGCGTCGATGCCGCCGCCTCGCTTGGCGTCGCCGTGACAAGGGTGAAGGTCGTGCTCTTCGCCACGACCGCCGTGATGACCGCGGTGATGGTCTCGATTGTCGGCACCGTCGGCTTCGTCGGTTTGATCATTCCCCATGCCGCCCGTTTCCTCGTCGGCTCCGGCCATGCCCGCCTGTTGCCGGCCTGCCTCGTCGTCGGCGCGATCTTCATGATCCTCGCCGACATCCTGTCGCGCGTGCTGATCCCTCAGCAGATCCTGCCGATCGGCGTGGTCACCGCGCTGTTCGGCGCACCGGTTTTCGCCCTCATCCTCTACCGCGCGAGGCGAGCGACATGACGCTCGCAACCCGAGAGGTGCGCTGGGGCGCTGCCGGCAAGATGATCGTCGACGGGGTGACGCTGCAGGCGGCTCCCGGCCGGGTGCTCGGCCTGATCGGCCCGAACGGCTCGGGCAAGTCGAGCCTGCTCAGGCTGCTCTGCCGTTTGCGCAATGTCGCAAGCGGCGTCGTCACGCTCGACGAGCGCGACATCGCCGCCGTGCCGCGGCGCGAGCTCGCCCGCCGCCTCGCCTTCGTCGAGCAGCAGGCGACGACCGAGATCCAGCTCTCCGTCTGCGACGTTGTCCGTCTCGGCCGCACGCCGCATCGCGCCGCGCTGGCATCATGGAACGATACCGATGAGGCAGCCGTGAACGAGGCGCTGGCGCGGGTCGGACTCACGGAGCGGCACGACCAGTTCTGGCACACGCTTTCAGGCGGCGAGCGTCAGCGCGTCCATATCGCCCGCGCGCTGGCGCAGGAGCCGAGCGAGCTGATCCTAGACGAGCCGACCAACCACCTCGACATCCAGCACCAGCTCTCGATCCTCGGCCTGGTCCGCCGCCTCGGCATCACCTGCATCATGGCGCTGCACGACCTCAACCTCGCGGCGATGTTCTGCGACGAGATCGCACTGCTCCATGAGGGGCGGCTAC
This sequence comes from Allobosea sp., assembly GCA_035998995.1. Lineage (GTDB taxonomy): Bacteria > Pseudomonadota > Alphaproteobacteria > Rhizobiales > Beijerinckiaceae > Allobosea. Next base: position 4,762 of record DASYHC010000126.1, on the reverse strand, counting down.
AGGCGGCCGGAACACCGGACGAGGTCCTCACCGCCGAAGCCATCCAGTGCATTTTTGGCGTTGCGGTCTCGATCGGCACGGGAGCGTCGGGGCGCCGGCACATCGAATATCTCGTCGAACCGGAACGGAGGCAGTCATGAAAGCGGCGGAGGCGCAGACCCAAGTTTCCGATTACTGGACCCGGCGCGCGCCGGCTTTCGACGGCGTCGCCTCCCATGTCGCGCAGGCCGGGCTCTGGCGCGATATCCTCGCTGCCGCCTTTGAGGCACAAGGCGTCAAGGATGTCGTGGATCTCGGCACGGGCACCGGCGCCTGTGCGCTGATAGCCGCATCGCTGGGCCATCGCGTGCGCGCCTGCGATGGCTCCGCAGGAATGCTCGCCGCGGCCAGACAGGCTGCCGAGGCGTCCGCACTGGACGTCGCCTTCGAGCATGCCCTGATCGAGGAAGCCTCGTTCGCGCATGAGACCGCCGACATCGTGACGCTGCGCAACGTGCTCTGGACACTTCCTGACCCGATGGCGGCTTTGCGCAAGGCCCACTCCCTCCTGCGCACTGGCGGGCTGGTGCTCGTCTCGGACGGGCTCTGGTCGGTCGCAGCGCAATATCGTTCGACCTATCCCGGAGCGCTCGCCAACAGCCTGCCGCGCCATGACGGGCTGACGGAGGGCGACGCACGGGCGATGCTGTCGGAAGCCGGCTTTGGCCCGGCGCGGAGCTGGCAGCATCTCTTCCCGGCCTCGCCCTATCCCGGCGACGTGCCGATGTTCGTGCTCACGGCACAGAAGGGCTGACGATGGCCGCGGGCCTCGAATGCCCGGCTACATCCCGGTCTGGCGGCCATAGGCATGCGGGCTCGCGCCCATCTCGGCCTTGAACGCGAAGATGAAGGCCGAAGCCGAACTGTAGCCCAGCTCCATCGCGGTCTGCGTGACCGACATCCCGCCGCCGAGCAGCTCGATGGCCCGGAACAGGCGCAGGCGCCGTTTCCAGGAGCGCAAGGGAGCGCCGATCTCGGCCTCGAACCGGCGGGTCAAGGTCCGGCCGGACAGGCCGAGTTCCCTGGCCCAGTCATCGGCGCTGCGCTCGTCGGCCGGATCGAGATACAAGGCCTCGCAAAGCGCGGCGAGGCGGGCATCGCGCGGCCATGGCAGGACTGTCGGCAGGGGCGGGGCCCGGCGCAGTTGATCGAGAATGAGGATGGCGACCCGGCTGTCGTAGCCGTCGCTGTTGTCCTGGCCCTCGATCGCCGCGGCTTCGACGATCAAGGCCTTGAGCAGCGGCGATACCGCCAGCACCGTCGGGGCGAGCGGAAGGCCGCCTCCGGCTTCGGTCGCGATCCAGAGGCTCCGGAATGCCGCGCCGAGCAACGAGCCGACGCGATGCGACACGCCTGTCGGCAGCCAGGCGGCCTGGTCAGGGGAGATGACGAAGGTCTGCCCGACCGTGGACACCGTCAGCACGCCGTCGATTGCGTAGACGAGCTGGTGCCAGTCGTGAGCGTGTTCAAGGAAATGATGTCGGGGCGGAATCGATTGGGCCCGCATCGTCAGCGGCCGCGGTGGCAGGGCATCAGGCGGGGCGGTGACGATCGACCAGCTCATTGCGCTCACATTTTGTCTGGTATTCTATATTTTTTGGCAAAACGTCGAAAGTAGGTCAGTCGGCTTTCTGATAGGCAGAGCGGACGAACGGTGAGGCGGCTCACTGCAACCGGTCCGCTGCTCGCCAATGCTGGGGCAGGCCGCTGCATTGCCGCCCGTCACAGAACGCCCTCCGGAAAGTCCAGCTCGCCGCATGACCACGACATCCCCTCTTTCCGACAGCGAGGCGGCGAACTCGCTTCGCCAGGAGCGCAGCAACGTCCTGCGGCTGGCGATCTGCCAGGCGCTTGCCGGCGCCAATGCCACCGTCGTCTTCGCCACGGGCGCCGTCGTCGGCGACATGCTGGCGCCCAGCAAGGCCCTCGCGACGTTACCGGTCTCGATCTTCGTCGTCGGTATGGCGCTCTGCACGCTGCCCGCTGGCGCCATCGCGCAGCGTCATGGCCGCGGCAGGGTGTTCATGCTGGGCACCGGCTGCGGCGTCCTGGCCGGGCTCCTCGCATCTCTTGCGGCGCTTTCCGCCTCGTTCTGGCTGTTCTGTGTCGCCACCTTCTGTGCCGGCGTCTATGCCGCGGTCGTCCTGTCCTTCCGCTTCGCCGCGACCGATTCCGTCGCTCCCGCGCGGCGACCGCGCGCCTTGTCGTTGGTGATGGCGGGCGGCGTTTTCGCGGGGGTGATCGGCGCGCAATTGGTGACGCACACGATGAACCTGTGGCCGCCCTATCTCTTCGCGGCCACCTATATCGGCCAGGCGGCGGTTGCGGGGTTGTCCGCGCTGATCCTGCTCGGCGTCAAGCTGCCGATGCCGACAGCTGCGGAGCAGTCAGGTGGCGGCCGCCCGCTTGGCGTGATCGTGCGCCAGCCCCGCTTCATCCTCGCGGTGATCTGCGGGGTCGTCTCCTACCTGCTGATGAACTTCCTGATGACGGCGGCGCCGCTGGCCATGAAGCTCTGCGGCCTGTCCCAGGAATCGGCCAATCTCGGCCTGCAATGGCATGTCATCGCCATGTACGGGCCGAGCTTCTGGACCGGGCATCTGATCACGCGTTTCGGCGCGGCCAAGGTCGTCGCGGCAGGCCTGTTCCTGACCGGTACGTCGTCGGCAGTCGGACTGCTCGGCATCGACGTCGCGCATTTCTGGGCGACGCTGGTCCTGCTCGGCCTGGGCTGGAATTTCGGCTTCGTCGGCGCTTCGGCCATGGTCCTGGAGTGCCATCGCCCGGAAGAGAAAGCGCGGGTGCAGTCGTTCAATGATTTTGCAGTGTTCGGCACGATGGCGATCGGCTCCTTCCTCTCGGGAGGGCTGCTCTCCGCCTTCGGCTGGGACATGGTGCTGTGGCTGTCCTTCGCACCCCTGTGCATCGCGATCGTGGCGCTCGCTGCCGGTCGCCGCGTGGCGGCGTAGCGAGGCCGAGCCCAGTTGATGGCCGGCTCGCAGCCACCAACTGGTTCAAGGTCATCTGGCCGCTATCAACGGGGCTGCCCGACAGCTGCCCTTAGTTCGGCTTGCGAAACGCTGCGTCGTACAGGCCGTGGCGGTTGTAGCTGAAGAAAGCCATCGGCCAGTTTGCCTCCCGCGCAAAATCGGTTGCGGCGCGGTGGACGCCGTACTGCCCCATCCAAGGGTCGATATGGGCGAAATCGTTGAAGATGATGTAGCCACCCGGCCGGACATGGGCGGCGGCAGCCTGAGCATCGCGCAGGCAGCCCTCATAGGAATGATCGGCGTCGATATAGACCCAATCGAAGTGAGCCTGGGGAAAGGTCGCGATCACCTCATGCGTCAGCCCGGTATGAAGATGGATATGGGTGCCCTCGAGACCTTCCGGATCGAACTGCGAATAGTCGATATCGACCAGATGGAGTTCGGACGGGCGGCTCGTCTTGACGATCTCGCGGGCGAACTCGCCGCGATACGTTCCGAGTTCGCAAACCGCTCCGCCTTTGGGCAAGACCTCGAGCATCATTTCGCGCGATGGGCAGAAGCGGCACTCGGCCAGCAGTTCGACCGGGAGCGGCTCTGCGGTCCTTGGACGACGCAACCCGCCTACCATGCGGTAAGCGCGGCGCAGCGACGCCGGCATGTTCGCGCGCAGGCGCATTTCCCAATATTTCAACGAGTTCCGCAGGATGACGCCCTCCAAAGCCGCCGCTGATCGCGGCCGTTCGTTAACAGAAGGCGGCGCCTTCAGCTACAGCCAAGATCAATGTCGGCAGCATGCTAGCAGGCCAGCAGGCCTTTGCTGCCCTGACCGAATTGAATCTCAAGCCTGACGATTTCGAAGCTGAGGCGCGGCAACTGGACGGCACCTTGCACCATGCTCTTGAGCGGTGCTTCACGATTGCCGCCTGGGCTCGTGGCTACGATGTACGCGACCTGCGAGGGCGCGTACTCGGTTAGGCCGAGGGCGGATCAAGCTCGATTTCGTGGGCTCGACGCAGCAGATACTGGCCATAGTCGCCTTTCGCCAGTTTCTCGCTGAGCTTGCGCAATTGTTGCGGGCTGATCCAGCCTTGCTGGCAGGCGATCTCCTCCGGGCAGGCAATGCGCAGGCCCTGTCGGCTTTCGAGGGTGCGTACGAACTCCCCGGCTTCGAGGAGGCTGTCCGGCGTGCCGGTATCGAGCCAGGCGAAGCCACGACCCATTGATTCCACCGAGAGCTCGCCGCGCTCGAGATAGATGCGGTTGACGTCGGTGATCTCGAGCTCGCCACGCGGCGACGGCTTCAGGTTCCTCGCGATGTCGACGACCTGCGCATCGTAGAAATACAGCCCCGTCACCGCCCAGTTGGACTTCGGCCGGGACGGCTTCTCCTCGATCGAGATCGCCTTGCCGGTCTTGTCGAACTCGACCACGCCGTAACGCTCGGGATCGCGGACATGATAGGCGAAGACCGTGGCTCCCTTGGTCCGCGCCTGCGCCCGCGCCATAATCTCGGGCAGGGTGTGGCCGTAATAGAGGTTGTCGCCGAGGATCAGCACCGAGGGCTCGCCTGCGACGAAATCGGCGCCGATGATGTAGGCTTGCGCCAACCCGCCCGGATGGGGCTGCTCCGCATAGGACAGGCTCATGCCCCAGTCGGAACCGTCGCCGAGGAGGCGCTTGAAGTTCGGCAAATCCTGCGGCGTCGAGATGATCAGCACCTCGCGGATGCCGGC
>DASYHC010000124.1:0-49976 GCA_035998995.1 Allobosea sp. | reverse complement strand
CGATGCCGGCGGTGGAGCACGCCTCCTTCGCGCCGAACTCGCTCTGGCGCACCGGCTCGCGCGCCTTCTTCAAGGACCAGCGCGCCCGCCAGATCGGCGACCTCGTCACCGTCAAGGTCAAGGTCACCGACCGGGCCCAGCTCGACAACACCACCAAGCGCAGCCGCAAGAACGGCGAGGATTTCGGCGCCGAGAACGTCTTCGGCTTCGAGACCAAGTGGAAGCCGAAGGCCGATCCGAGCTCGCTGCTGAAGCTGGATTCGGACTCTTCGAGCGAGGGCTCCGGCTCGGTGCGCCGGGCCGAGCAGCTCACCACCAATGTCGCCGCCGTCGTCACCCAGACCCTGCCGAACGGCAATCTGGTGATCGAGGGCAAGCAGGAGATCAGGGTCAATTTCGAGGTGCGCGAACTGATCGTCGCCGGCGTGATCCGGCCCGAGGACATCGAATCCGACAACACGATCGAGTCGGCCAAGATCGCCCAGGCCCGCATCGCCTATGGCGGCCGCGGCCAGATCACCGATGTGCAGCAGCCGCGCTACGGCCAGCAGGTGATGGACATCCTGCTGCCCTTCTGACCCGCCTGGTCCCAGGTTCCGGCACGATGGCAACGCTCCCCACGTTTCATGCCTTCGTGCCGGCAGGCGGTCTCTCCCGAGCCGCCATTCATCCCGGCCGCCTGCTTACGCTCCCCAAGCTATCCAAAGCTGGCGGCCAGAAGCCCCGCGCCTCCCGCGCGGGGCTTTGCTTTGGAGCTTGTCGCGCGGAGTAAATTTCGCTTTGGACGAGCCGTCATTGCGAGCGTAGCGAAGCAATCCAGGAGCGGCAGAGCGCTACGTCCTTCCGGATTGCTTCGTCGCTTTGCTCCTCGCAATGACGGCGCGCTGCGCTCAGGTCGAAACTGACCGGCCTTCAGCGCTGCGGCGTGGTCAGATAGGCCCACATCCGCTCGAGGATGGCGCCGGACCAGGTCGCGCGCTGTGCTGCCTCGGCTTCGCCGAGAACCACTCCGGCCTCGGCGATGCCGGCTGCCCTGGCTTCGAACTCGACGCGCGCCGCATCCTCCAGATACCAAGTCAGCACCACGGCCTCTTCGAGGCTCCCGCCGGCGGTGACCGCGCCGTTGCCGCGCATGACGATCGCGCGAGCCGCCCCCATCTGGTCGGCAAGGGCGGCGGCCTGCTCGTCACTCCGCAGCAATTGCGGGTCGTCCCAGAGCGGCGGTTGCGGCGCGAAATAGCTGCCGAAGCCATGTCGCGGTAGCGGTGTGATCCGGGCGGTGCCGAGCGTCATCACCCTCTGAGGCATCGAACGCACGACGCCGCCGACCTCCGGCCGCCGCCGATAAATCTCGCGATGGATGCGGACTTCACCGAGCACGCCCTCCGGCAGTGGGCCGTTGAGCGGGACGACGCTGCAGGCATCTTCGTCTGCCACGAGCCCGAGCGGCTTGGCCGGCGAGACCAGGAAATGCCCCTCGTCGAGACGCATGCTGCAATGGCCATAGGCATGGACGAGGCCGTGGCGCGCCAGCGCGCGCCCGGCCTGCCGGACAAAATCTTCCTGGGCGGTGCTCGACCGCACTGATGAAGCGCTCACTTGTTGAATTCGGCGATGTTGGGCTTGGCGCCCCATTTGCAGAAGCCCTTCGGCTCGAACATGAACTGGCGCTCGCGCCAGAGCAGCTCGTCGGCGATCTCGCGCACGCCGCTGGAATATTCGAAGACCATGCCTTCCGGTCCCTCGAAATAGAGGAACTTGGCCGAGGAGGTCGGGTGCCGGCCGGGGCCGAAGACCATGCGCACCTGCCGGTCCTTCAGGAACTGGTGCGAGCGCATGATGTCGTCGCCGGTCTCGACCTGGTGGTTGATGTGCTGGATGCCGGGCTTCGCCGAAGGGAAGAGCGCGATGGTGTGATGGACTTCGTCGATGCGCAGCAGCGGCGCATCGCCGATCCGGTCCGAGACCTGGGCGTTGGTGACCTTGGTCCAGAAGGCTTCGTCGCGAGCAAGATCGCTGGAGCAGAGCCCGACATGACTGAAGCCGGTGATGCCGGCATCGCGCGCGCCGTGATAGCGCCGCCCGCTATAGCCCGGCCGCCAGGCGAGCTCGATCGGATTGCCGGTCGGATCGCGGAAGGCGATGAAGTCATGGACCTTGCGCAGCGCCGCCTCGGAGGCGGTGCCGCGCCGGACCGGGTGGCCGAGGGCTTCGAGCTGCGCCGCGGCCTCGTCGAGATGGAACTGCTCCTCGACCTCGAAGCACACGACCTGATCGCCCGGATCGCCCTCGAAATAGCAGAGCGTGTGCTCGCGCTCGTCCGATTTGAAATAGACCGAGCCCTTGGCGCGCTCGGCGACGTCGAGGCCGAGATATTCGGTGGCGAAATGGGTCGCGCCTTCGAGATCGCGGGTCCCGAGCCGGACATAGGAGACATCGGCAAGCTTGATCATGGATCGCTCCTTGCTGCCGGTTCAAAGCCGGCGAAGACGCTTCACTGATATTCGGGAAGCTGGGTGTCGCTGCCCCAGGCGCAGAAGGATTCGCGCTTGCGCGGGAACTGCCGGGCGCGGCGAGGGGAGGCGAGACGCTCGCCCTCGGCGACATAGGAGAAGTTGACGCCGTCGGGACCGGCGACGCTCAGGAAGAGCTGCTGCGAGGTCGCGCGCCGGCCAGGGCCATCGACGATGCGGGCCTGGGCGCCGCGCAGATGGTAGGCGTTCTGCATGACGAGATCGACGTCCTCGACGCCGAACTCGATGGAGAGGATGCCCTTCTCCTGCGAAGGGTGCACGGCGATGCGGTGATGCGCCTCGTCGAAGCGGATATAGGCGGCCTCGCCGACCCAGTCGCTGACCTTGCCGCCGAGCAGCTTGGTCCAGACCTGCTGGTCGGACGCGTCGGGCGCGCCGCGCAGGGCGATCGCCTCCAGTCCGGTGATGCCGGCATCGCGCGGGCCATGATAGCGCCAGCCCGATTCGAGCGGCCGGACGACGAGTTCGATATCGTAGCCTCCAGCCATACGGAACGAGACGAACTGCCGGACCTTCCTGATGGCGCAGGCCTCGGCGTCGCCGCGCGTGGTGGCGAAGCCCGCGCCCTGCAGCACGCGCTCGGCATGGGCCAGCGCATCGGGATCGCGGACTTCGAAACCGATCGCCTGGCCGGCGTCGAGCCCGTCGACATAGACCAGGGTGTGGTCGCGATAATCCGAGCGGAAATAGGCTGACGTCTCGGTGCGGTCGACCAGCTGCAGGCCGAGGATGCGGGAAGCGAAGTCGGCCGCGCCCTTCAGATCGGCGGTGCCGAGCCGGACATAGCGCAATTGCTCGATGGTGATCGCGTCGCTCATAGCCCGAGATGCTCTTTCTGGAGGTCCTTGTCGGCCATCAAGACATCGGACAGCCCGTCGAAGACGACGCGGCCATGGTCGAGGACCAGCGCCCGTTCGGCCAGCTTCAGCGCCATGGCGAGGTTCTGCTCGGCGATCAGCAAGGTATAGCCCTCGCCGCGCAGTCGCCCGACCGTGCCGATGATGACCTCTTCGATGGCGCGAGGCGAGAGGCCCTCGCTCGGCTCGTCGAGCACGATCAAATCGGCCTGCGTCAGCAAAGCGCGCGCGATCGCGAGGAGCTGTCGCTCACCGCCGCTGAGCGCGCCGCTGGAGAAGGAACGGCGCTCGGCAAGGCGCGGGAAGTCCTCGTAGATGCGTTCCTTGACCCAGCGCCGGTTCGGCTGCTTGCGCGACCACAGCGCCGCCATGGTCAGGTTCTCGTCGACGGTGAGATTGGCGTAGACGCCGCGCCCCTGCGGTACGAGAGCGACACCGAGCCGGGCGATGCGATGTCCCGGCCAGCCGGCGACCTCATTCCCCTTGATCGTGATCCGGCCGGAGATTTGCGGTTCGAGCCCGAACAAAGCCGAGCAGAGCGTGCTCTTGCCGGCACCGTTGCGGCCGAGCAGCGCCACCGCTTCGCCCTGCGCCAGCGAGAAGTCGAGGCCATGCAGGACGCGCACGCCGTCATAGCCGGCATCGAGCCCGGCGACCTCGAGATAGCTGGCGGGGGCAACCTGTTGCAGAGTTTGTGCGGGCATCATGCGGCCTCCCCGAGCGATGCGCCGAGATAGGCCGCCTGGGCGCCCTCATGCGCCTTGATTGCGTCAGGCGTGTCGCAGGCGATCAAGCGGCCAAGATCGAGCACCGCGACGCGGTCGCAGACGCCGAAGACGATATCGAGATCATGCGCGATCAGGATGGTCGAGAGGTCTTCGCCGAGCGTCCGGACGACCTCGATCAGATGCTCGCCCTCGGCGCGCGACAGGCCGGCGGTCGGCTCGTCGAGCAGGAGCACGCGCGGGCGCATCGCCAGCGAGACCAGCACATCGACGATGCGCTGCTCGCCATAGGACAGGCCGGCGACAGGCAATTCGGCCCGATCGCGCAATTGGGCTCGGGCCAGCAATTCATCTGCCGCCTCGTCCGCCGCCGCGACCGCCTTGCGGCTGCCGAACCAGCCATAGCCTTCGCCAGCTCGCGAGCGCGCGGCCAGAGCGAGGTTCTCGCGCACGCTGAGTTCCGGGAAGGCCATGCTCTTCTGGAAGGTGCGCACCAGCCCGGCGCGGACGCGCACGTCCGGCTTTGCCCTGGTGATATCCTCGCCGGCGAAGGCGACGCGGCCGTGATCGGGGATGAGGAAGCCGGTGACGATGTTGAACAGGGTCGTCTTGCCGGCGCCATTGGGCCCGATCAGGCCGAGGCATTCGCCCTGGCCGAGCGTGACCGAGACGTCGCTCAGCACCTTCAGCCCGCCGAAGGATTTTGCGACGCCCTCGATCGCCAGAGCAGGGACGGCGTGCGCGCTCATGACCGGCCCTCCGCATCCTTGCGCCGTCCGAAGGCGGCCTTGAGCCCGGCGACGACGCCCTTCGGCATGATCATCACGGTCAGCACGAAGACGAGGCCGACGACGAGCTGCCAGCGATCGGTGTAGGACGAGACATAGGTCTGGATGCCCAGATAAATCGCCGAGCCGATGAAGGCGCCATAGAGCGAGCCGACGCCGCCGATCACCAGCATGATGATCATCATCGCCGACATCGTCCAATGCACGGCGTTCGGGCCGACATACTGGTTGACGAAGGGATAGAGAGCCCCGGCCGCGCCGGCGATGGCTCCGGAGGCGAGCAGCGCCATCAGGCGGATGCGCGGGATCGAATAACCGAGCGCGCTCATCCGGAGTTGGCGCTCGCGGGTGCCGAGCAGCGCGCGGCCGATCGGCGCGTTGACGAAGGAGCGGGCGGTGAAGAAGGCCGCGAATGCCAGCACCAGCGCGGCGAGATAGAGCGCGACGCCGTTGTTGAGCGGTATCGTGGCGAAGCCGGTATGCAGCTTCAGGACCGGGAAGCCGCGCAGGCCATCGGCGCCGCCGGTGACCTCGCGCCAGTGGAACACCACCTCCCAGACGATCTGGCCGACGATCAGGCTGAGGATCAGGAAGAACAGCGCGATGGTGCGCATCACTACGACGCCCATCAGCAGCGCCGACGCCATGCCTGTGGCGATGCCGACGGCGAGCATCACGACGATGTCGGCCCCGAGCGTCTGCGCGGCGATCGCCGCGGCATAGGCCGCGCCGCCGAAGAAGACGGCATGGCCGAGCGAGACCAGCCCGCCGAAGCCGACCAGGAGGTCGAGGCTGAGCACGGCGGTGCCGATGATCAGGATCTCGGCGAGGAAGCGCAGCTGGTAGTCGCCGGCGAACAGCAGGGGGACGGCGGCGGAGAGGGCGAGCAGCGCGACCCTTGCGGTCATCGGCAGGCTGCGCCGCTCACTGGCGGGGCGCGTTTCGACGCGGCCGGTCCCGTCGGCGATCGAGCTCATACCTGCCTCACCTTCCTGGCGACCAGGCCTTCGGGCAGCGCGACCAGGAGCGCGGCCATGACGGCGAGGGCGACGACATTGGAGAATTCCGGCACCCAGACCTTGGAGAAGGTCATGGCGAAGCCGAGCAGCAGCGCGCTCAGCACGGTGCCACGGAAGGTGCCGAGCCCGCCGGCGACGACGACGATCAGCGCCAGGATCAGCACCTCCTCGTCGAGGCCGGGATAGGCGGAGAGGATGCCGGCGCCGAGCGCGCCGGAAATGCCGCCGAGGCCGGCCGAGATCACCAGCACGGCGGTGAAGATCCGGCGGGTGTCGAGGCCGAGCGTCTCGACGAAGCCGCGATCGGTGACGCAGGCCCTGACCACCGCACCCCAGATGGTGCGGTCGATCACGAACCAGAGCGCGAAGGCGAGCGCCGCGCCGAAGCCGATGATGAAGAGCCGGTAGATCGGGAACGGCATGTCCATGATGAAGACGACGCCGCGCAGCGCCTCCGGGATCTCCGCCGACAGGATCTGCGCGCCAAAACCCCAGCGCATCAGGTCGGCGAAGATCACCGAGAGGCCATAGGTCAAGAGCACCTGCATCAGATGGGTGCGCGCATAGAACTGCCGGAACGGGAAGCGCTCCAGCAGGAAGCCGGCAAGGCCGGCCGCCACGAAGGCGACCGGGAAGGCGAGCCACCAGGGCGCGCCCGAGGCCAGCCAGTAGACGCCGACATAGGCGCCGAGCAGGAAGAAGGAGCCGTGGGTCAGGTTGACGAAGTTCATCAGGTTGAGCACCACCGACAGGCCGAGCCCGGTCAGCAGCAAGAGCGTCGAGAACGACAGCGCGTTCAGGCTCTGGACGGCGTAGAGGCCCACGGAACCGCTCCTTGTCGCGTCAGGCCACCGGGCCGGGATCGCGCACGGCCTTGTAGGTGTGGATCACCTGGTTGACCGGGCCGCCGGCGCCGTCCTTGATCTCGTTGACATAGATGTCGAGGATCGCCTGGTTGTTGCGCGGGTCGAACGGCATCGGCCCGAACACGGTCTCGACCTCCTTGGCGAGCAGCGCCTCCTTGACCTTCTCCTTGTTGGAGAGGTCCCCCTGGACGCGCTCGATCGCGGCCTTGATCACCTGACCGGTGACGTAGCCGGCCGTGCCCATCTCGCCCGGCATGGCGTTGCGGGCGGCCTGATAGGCCTTGGTGAAGGCGGCCGAGCTCGGCGCCGTCGGCGACTGGTTGCAGGTGTTGAGCCCGCCGATTGCCGCCTCCTTGACGGCCGAGACCACGTCCTCCTGGTCGAACAGCGCTCCGCTGCCGATCAGCTTGACCTTGCCGTGCAGGCGGTACTCGCGCATCTGGCGCAGGAAGCGCACCGCATCCGAGCCGGCGAAGAAGGAGAAGATGAACTCCGGCCGCTCGGCGGCGATCGTCGTCAGCAGCGGTCCGAAATCGGTGGTGCCGAGCGGCGCCCAGAGCTGCTTGCCGACCTTGCCGCCCTGCTGCTGGTAGCTCGCGACGAAATCGCCGACGGATTCGCGACCTGCGGCATAGTCGGCGGCGATGGTCAGGCAGCCCGACTTGCCGAGCTTCTCGAAGGCCCACTGGCCGGCGGTGTGGCCGAGCATCCAGTTGGTCTTGGTCGGCCGGAAGACGAAGGGGCTCGCCGCCTTGCGGGCGAGATCATTGGCCGAGCCGGCTGAGATGAAGGTCAGCGCCTTGGCCTCGGTCACCACGTCGCGGACGGCGAGCGCCACGGCCGACGAGATCACGCCCGAGACGATGTCGACATTGTCCTGCCCGAGGAGCTTGCGGAACTTGCGCACGCCTTCGTCGGGCTTGGCCTGATCGTCCTCGACGATCAGCTCGACCGCGCGGCCGGCGAGCTTGCCGCCATTCTCGGCCAGGAACATCTGCATGCCGGCGCGCATGCTCTCGCCGAGCGCCGTGAACGGCCCCGACAGCGAGGTCACCATGCCGATCTTCAGCGGCTTGTTGGCGATCTGCGCCAGGGCAGGCGCGCTGATCGCGCCGGTGAGGGCGGTGGCCCCGGCGGTGGCGAGGAAGCTGCGGCGGGAGAGGGGAAAGCGCTCAGTCATGGGACGTCCTCCAACGGGGCGGTCTTGGCGCCACCCGATTGCCCGGCATCCAACAAGAACCACGTGGGCCTGTCAATCTTATTTCGATATTTTTCCGAGCGCGGTCTGTTCCGTTGATCAGAGTGTTTCGAGAATTGGCGCCATATATGGAGTTTCTAAGGAGTTTGACGCTCATCGGGCTGTTCAATCAGGATTGTAATTTCGAAATTTGATGATACAGAGGGTCATTGATCACAGGAGCCGCGTGCCTCGGAATGACCTCTTCCGACAAGACTTTGGCTGACCGGACCTACCGCCAATTGCGCGGCGACATCGTCAATGGCCGGCTCGCGGCCGGCAGCAAGCTGAAGCTCGAAGGGCTGGCGCAGGACTATGCGGTCGGCATGTCGCCGCTGCGCGAGGCGCTCGCCCGTTTGATGGGCGACCTGCTCGTGGTCTCCGAGGGGCAACGCGGCTTCTGGGTGGCGCCGCTCTCGCTCGACGAGCTCGACGACGTCTCGCGTGTCCGTGCGCTGATCGAGACCGAGGCGCTCAACGCCGCGATCCGCAATGGCGACGCGCAATGGGAGCGCGAGGTGACAGCGGCGTTCGAAGCGCTGGCGGCGGTCGAAGAGCACCTGCCGCACACCAGCGAGGCGCTGCCGCCGGAGCAGCTCGAGATCTGGGAGGCGCGCAACCGCGCCTTCCACGCCGCGCTCGTCTCGGCCGCCGGCTCGCCGATGCTGATCAAGCTGCGTGATCTGCTCTACCAGCAATCCGAGCGTTATCGCCGCGTCTCGCTCAACGTCTCCCGTGGTTGGCGCAACGTCCATGACGAGCACCGCGCCATCTACGACGCGACCATGCAGCGCAATGCGCTGCGGGCTTGCCGGATGATCGAGTTGCACCTGTCGCGCACGGCCGAAGAGGTGCGCAAGGCGATGGCTGCGCTGAGCCGGGACGATGATGCACCCGGAGGCAAGGCGTGAGCGGCTTCAATCTGAGCGGCCAGACGATCCTGGTCACCGGCGCGGCTGGCGGCATCGGCTTGGTGACGGCGCAGGTGCTGGCGAGCCTTGGCGCCAGGCTCGTCCTGACCGACCGCGTCTCCTGCGCCGCGACGATCGCGGGGCTCGGCGAGAACGCGGACAAGGCCCGGGAGATCGTCATCGATCTGCTCGACAACGATGCGCCACGGCGCCTGTCCGAGCAGGCCGGCGCGATCGACGCCGCGGTGCTCGGCGCCGGTATCTATCGCCCGGTCGACTGGGATGCGGATGGCTGGGAGGAGGTCGCCGAGACGACGCTGTCGCTCAACCTGATGGCGCCGATGCGTCTGGCGCGCGAGCTCGTGCCTACCATTGCGGCGCGCGGCGGCGGGCGGGTCGTCCTCGTCGGCTCGATCGTTGCCGCAACCGGCGGCTCCTTCCCCGGCGTGGGTCCGCATTACGCGGCGTCGAAGGGTGGCCTGCACACGTTGGTGCGCTGGCTCGCGGCCCGCTTCGGCGGGCAGGGCGTGCTGGTCAACGGCGTCGCGCCGGGGATCACCGACACGGCCATGGTCGGCGTCCACGACCTCTCGGCGGCGCTGGCGAAGCACCCGCTCGGCCGGGCCGCCCGGCCGGAGGAGATCGCCTGGCCGATCGCTTTCCTTTGCTCACCGGCCGCGAGCTTCGTCTCCGGCGCCATCCTCGACGTGAACGGCGGCGCGATGATGCGCCCATGACAACAAAACCAGACCGGGAGTGAGACGATGAACAGCGCCGTTCCGCGCTACCAGGGCGCTGCCGCCAGCGCCGAGACCGCCCGCCTGTCGCATTTCATAGACGGGCGCTTCGTGCCGGCCGGTCGCAGCAGCTTCGAGAACCGCCATCCGGCGACGGGCGAGCTAATCAATCTCGTGCCGGAGGCCGACTCGGCCGCGATCGACGATGCGGTCAAGGCGGCCAAGCGCGCCCTCAAGGGCCCGTGGGGCAAGATGAGCGAGCAGCAGCGCTCGGCCATCCTGCGCAAGGTCGCCGACGGGATCATGGCCCGCTTCGACGACTTCCTCGCCGCCGAGGTGCTCGACACCGGCAAGCCCAAGAGCCTCGCCTCGCATATCGACATTCCGCGCGGCGCCGCGAACTTCAACGTCTTCGCCGACCAGGTGCTGACGCTCTCGACAGAGACCTTCCGCATGGCGACGCCGGACGGGGCAGGCGCGCTGAACTATGCGATCCGCGGGCCGCGCGGCGTCATCGCCGTGGTCTGCCCGTGGAACTTGCCGCTGCTGCTGATGACCTGGAAGGTCGCGCCGGCGCTCGCCTGCGGCAACACCGTCGTGGTCAAGCCCTCGGAAGAGACGCCGACGACGGCGACCATGCTGGGCGAGATCATGAACGAAGCGGGCGTGCCGCCCGGCGTCTACAATGTCGTGCACGGCTTCGGCGAGGACAGCGCCGGCGAGTACCTGACCAGCCATCCTGACGTCGATGGCATCACCTTCACCGGCGAGACGCGGACGGGCGAGGCGATCATGCGGGCGGCCTCCAGAGGCGTCCGCCCGGTCTCGCTCGAGCTCGGCGGCAAGAACGCCTCGCTGGTCTTCGCCGATTGCGACATGGACAAGGCGATCGAGGGCGTGACGCGCGCGGTTTTCGCCAATTGCGGCCAGGTCTGCTTGGGCACCGAGCGCGTCTATGTCGAACGGCCGATCTTCGATCAGTTCACGCAGCGGCTGAAGCAGGCCGCTGAGAAGCTGAAGCCCGGCAATCCGTTCGAGGCCTCGACCACGCTCGGCCCGCTGATCAGCCAGGTCCATCGCGACAAGGTGCTGTCCTACTACGCCAAGGCGAAGGCCGAGGGAGCAGAGATCGTCACCGGCGGCGGAGTCCCCGAGCTTCCGGCACCTTACTTTGCCGGCTCCTTCGTCGAGCCGACGATCTGGACGGATCTTTCCGAGGATTCTGCTGTCATGCGCGAGGAGATCTTCGGGCCTTGCTGCAATATCGTAGCCTTTGACGAGGAGGACGCCGTCATCGCCCTGGCAAATGACAGCCCCTATGGCCTTGCCACCTCGATATGGACCGAGAGTCTGACGCGGGCCCATCGCGTCGCGGCGCAGGTCGAGGTCGGCATCACCTGGGTGAACTCCTGGTTCCTGCGGGACCTGCGCACGCCCTTCGGCGGCTCGAAGCAATCCGGTATCGGCCGCGAGGGCGGCGTGCACTCGATGGAGTTCTACACCGAGCTGCGCAACGTCTGCATCAAGCTCTGAAGGTCGGTTTGGGGAAGTCTTCAGCCGGCTCTTAGAGCCGGATGATTTTGCGCGGAAAAAGGCTGTCATCCTGGGCGACCGCAGGTCGTCCCGGGATCCATCGAAGGGCGCGACATCACCCTACGATGGATCCCGGAGCTGCGCCGCTGCGCGGCTTGTCCAGGATGACGGCGCCCTTCCAACCAAAGCCATCGCGATCCGGACAAGAAGGAACACAATCATGCTCACCGAAGCCCAGCGCGCGCAGGTGGTGCGCTCCTTGCTCGAAAGCCACCGCACCAAGAAGCAGGGCGAGCGGCCCTCGCAGATGTTCCCGGAGATCGAGATCGCAGATTCCTATGCGATCTCCTCGGCAGTGGCGCAGGAGCGGGTCAAGGCCGGCGCCCGCATCATCGGTCACAAGATCGGCCTGACCTCGAAGGCAATGCAGGCCTCCTCGAAGATCGACGAGCCCGACTATGGCTATCTCTTCGACGACCTGCTGCTGAACGACGGCGCCAAGGTGAAGTTCGAGAACTTCTGCGTGCCGCGCGTCGAGCCGGAGCTGACCTTCATCCTGAAGGAGCCCCTGAAGGGGCCGGGCATCGGGCTGATCGACGTGCTCAGGGCGACCGAATATGTCGTGCCGTCGATCGAGATCATCGATGCGCGCGTCACCGAGCCGCGCAAGATCTTCGACACCGTGGCCGACAACGGCGCTGCCGCCGGCATCGTCCTCGGCGGCCGGCCGGTGCGGCCTGAGGATATCGATCTGCGCTGGGTCGGCGCGATCTTCTACCGCAACTCCGAGATCGAGGAGACTGGGCTCGCCGCCGGCGTGCTCGGCCATCCCGCCATGGCGATCGCCTGGCTCGCCAACAAGCTCGCACCGTTCGACATCACCCTGCAGCCGGGCGATCTGATGCTGTCGGGTTCCTTCACCCGGCCGGTCTGGGCTAACAAGGGCGACACGCTGCACGCCGATTTCGGTCCGCTCGGCAGCGTCTCCGTGCAGTTCGTCTGAGAGGATACGCCGTGGATCTGCCCCGCAACGCCTTCAAGGCCGCGCTCGCCCGCGGCGAGCTCCAGATCGGGCTTTGGAGCAGCCTGTGCAGTCCGATCGTCGCCGAGATCATCGGCCATAGCGGCTTCGACTGGATTCTGGTCGATACCGAGCATTCGCCGAACGAGCCGCCGGCCGTGCTCGCCCAGCTCCAGGCGCTGCAGACCGGCACCGCGACGCCGATCGTCCGTCCGGCCTGGAACGATCCGGTGCTGCTGAAGCGCCTGCTCGACATCGGTACGCAGGCCGTGCTGGTGCCCTTCGTCCAGAATGCCGAGGAGGCGGCCAAGGCCGTCGCCGCCTGCCGCTATCCGCCGGCCGGCATCCGCGGCATCACCGTCAGCGGGCGGGGCAGTCGCTATGGTCGTGTGCCCGATTATCTCAAGCGCGCCGATGCCGAGATCTGCGTGCTCGTGCAGGTCGAGACCGGGGAGGCTCTGGCGCAGATCGAGGCGATCGCTTCGGTTGATGGCGTCGACGGCGTCTTCATCGGCCCGGCCGACCTTTCCGCCTCGCTCGGCCATATCGGCAATCCCGGCCACCCCGAGGTTCAGGCTGCGATCAAGAGCGCGGTCGATCGCCTCACGGCAGTCGGCAAGCCGGCCGGCATCCTGACGCCGTCCGAGGCCGATGCGCGCCGCTACATCGAATGGGGCTATCGCTTCGTCGCGGTCGGCTCCGATCTCGGCCTGCTGACGAAGCACGCCGACGCGCTGGCGAAGACGTTCCGGTAGGACTTCGCCCAACCTGCAGACCCTCCACGAAAAAGGCCCCGCAGTCGCCTGCGGGGCCTTTTTCGTATGAGTACGATGCGCAGTGCGCCTCAATCGTCCCTGAACACCCGCTCGTTGCGCTCATGGCGCTCCTGGGCCTCGAGCGAGAGGGTCGCGATCGGGCGGGCTTCCAGGCGCTTCAGCGAGATCGGCTCGCCGGTCTCCTCGCAATAGCCGTAGGAGCCGTCCTCGATGCGGGAGAGCGCCGCGTCGATCTTGGAGATCAGCTTGCGCTGACGATCACGGGCGCGAAGCTCGATGGCACGGTCGGTCTCCGAGGAGGCGCGATCGGCGATGTCAGGATGGTTCTCGCTCTCGCTCTGCAGGGTGACCAGGGTTTCCTTGGCCTCCTTGAGGATTTCTTCCTTCCAGGCAAGCAGCTTGCCGCGGAAATATTCCCGCTGCCGCTCGTTCATGAACGGCTCGCTGTCGGAGGGCTTGTAGTCAGGGGCGAGACTGATCTGCTTCGACATGGCAGGCCTTCTGCATGAGCATCCGAAGACCCCGCCGGCTTTGCCGTGTCGAGGCCGCCGATTTGGCGCCCTTATAGCGATTGGTCACATCGGGAACAATCGCTTTCGCGCAGCCGTGAACAGGCTGGCAAAGCGCTGGAAAATCAACGTAATCGCACGATGGCCGCGGCAATGTCGGCCGCGAGCGGCACCGCGATCGTGCGGCGGTAGTGGGTATGGTCGAAATAGTTGTCCGGCTCGCGATTCTCTGGCCGGTCGATGCGCCAGTCGACCAGAGCGGTGCGGGGGCGCTCCGCGGCCAACCGGACATAGGCGTCGCGGCAGGCGGCGTCGGCGCGGGCGCCGGGGCTGCCCGGGGCGGGCAGGGCCGAGACGAAATTGGGCGGCCGCACCAGCACGACCGGCACGTCGGGCGCCGCGCGGTCGAGCAACTGGCGCAGCGCCGTGGCGGCTGGGAAGGGGCCGGTGGCGTTGCCGCCGCTGATATCGAGCGGCTGGCTCAGCTTGGCACGGCGGGCTGGGTCGTTGTGGAAGCCTTGGCTCTCGTAGCTGGCCTCATAGTCCCAATAGCCGTCCGGGCGGGCGCGCTCGGGCGCCTTCGCCGACAGATAGCGCAGCCGGCGCAGCGTCTCCTCGATCACGTCGAAACGCATCAACCCGGCGAGATAGCGCGCGGGCGAGGCCTCGAACAGCCAGAAGGGGAAGGGCTTCTCGACCGGCAGCGCGGGATCGGGCGTGCACCAGCGGGCATCAATGCCGATCACCAGCGCTCCTGCCGGCTCCTTACGATTGCGCAGGAACCAGTTGAGCAGGACGAGGCTTTCGCGTGGGCCGGTGGCCGGGGCGATCAAAGAGACGAAGGGGATGCCGGCTCGCTGCGTAACAAGCTCCGGCGAAACCAGCTGGATATGCGAGTTGCCGAAGATCGCGCCGGAGAAGGCAGGATCGCGGCCACGGCTGGCGGCGGCTGTGCGCGGGCCTTGCGGGCTGACGCCGCTCTTTAGCGCGAAGGGCGAGCGCCCGCTGTCATAGGGATCGACCAGGAAGGCGAGCGCCAGCAACCCCGCAGTGAGGAGCATCGCCGTGGCAAGACAGGTGCGGACGAAGCCGCTCCAGTCGCCCTCAGAACTGGAAGTAGATGAATTCATAGTTCGCGTCGTCGCCGATCTTGAACAGGATCAGTACGAAGAGGATGGCGGTGAGAACCGCGAGCCAGCGCGCCGGGGTCGCCTTGTGCACCGCCGCCCAGGCGGTCGGGCCGATCATCGCGACCGCGATCGCGGGCAGAAAGGCACGCCATTTGAAGCCGGTGCCGACAGGCGAAAGGCCGAGCATGCCCTTGTAGATCGCCAGCGCCGCGTCGAAGGAGGTGGCGCGGAACAGCACCCAGCAGAGGGCGACGAAGAGGAAGGTCAGCGCCCAGCCGAGCAGCTTCGGCATCGGCAGCCCGGCGCGGCGCCAGAGCACGCCGATGGCGAGCACCGCGCCATGCGCCATGCCCCAGGCGACGAAGTTGAGGCCGGCGCCATGCCAGAGGCCGCCGAGCGCCATGGTGGCGAACAGCGCCCAGAGCTGCAGCGGCAGGCCGTGCCGCGAGCCGCCGAGCGGGATGTAGAGATAGTCGCGCAGGAAGCGCGACAGCGTCATATGCCAGCGCCGCCAGAAATCCTGCAGGCTGGTGGCGCGATAGGGCGCGTCGAAATTCTGCGGCAGCACGATGCCGAAGAGCAGGGCCAGGCCCAGCGCCATGTCGGTGTAGCCGGAGAAGTCGAAATAGATCTGGAAGGTGAAGGCGAGGGTGCCCTGCCAGGCCTGCGCCATGCTCACCACCTCGCCGGCGGCAGCCGCGGCGAAGACCGGGTTGGCGTATTCGGAGAGCGGGTCGCCGATCAGCACCTTCTTCGCCAGACCGATCGTCAGCAGCATGATGCCGCGGGCGATGCGCTCGGCTGCATCCGGCCGCAGATAGGGCCGCTCGTCGAACTGGTGCATGATCTCGCGCCAGCGCACCAGCGGCCCGGCCAGCACCTGAGGGAAGAAGGCGATGTAGAGCGCGTAGCGGACGAGATCGTAGCGCGGCGCCTCGCCCCGACGCAGATCGGTCAGGTACATCACATGGTGGAAGGTGAAGAAGGAGATGCCGAGCGGCAGCGCCAGATCGAGCTTCGTTGTCGGCAATCCCGGAATCATCGCAGCGAGATCGGCGAAGAAGTTAAAGTACTTGAACAGCGCCAGAATCGCGAGGTTGATCGCGATGGCGAGCGTGATCAGCATCCCACGCGTGGTCTTCAGGAAGGCTTCAGCGATCAGCCAGTTGAGCAGGATCGAGAAGGCGAGCAGCGGCACGAAGCGCCAGTCCCACCAGCCATAGAAGGCGAAGGAGAGCAGCGCCAGCAGCGGCAATCGCCAGCTCGGCGCGAAGCGCTCGACCAGCCAATGCAGGGCGAGCGCGAGCGGCAGGAAGCCGAGCAGGAAGGCGAAGGAGTTGAACAGCATCGGGCGGGTGAGGGCGGCGGGAGAGGGCCGCCTTAGACGATTATCGCCGAGATGTCATGGTCAGGACGTCGCACGCCGCCTTCTTCCTACCGCACGCCGCTCAGATGTTGTCGCCCCTGAGCGCCTCGCAGACGGCCTGCGTCACCTGCGCCGTCGTCGCACTGCCGCCGAGATCGGGTGTGTGCAGCGCTGGGTCGGCGGTGACGCGCTCGACCGCACGCATCAGCCGGGCCGCTGCGGTCTTTTCGCCGAGATGCTCCAGCATCATCGCCCCGGTCCAGAAGGTCGCGACCGGGTTGGCGATGCCCTTGCCGGTGATGTCGAAGGCCGAGCCGTGGATCGGCTCGAACATGGACGGCGTCTTGCGCTCGGGATTGAGATTCGCGGTCGGCGCGATGCCGAGCGAGCCGGCCAGAGCGGCTGCCAGATCGGACAGGATGTCTGCGTGGAGATTGGTTGCGACGATGGTGTCGAGCGTCTCCGGCTTCAATGTCATGCGCATGGTCATCGCATCGACCAGCATCTTGTCCCAGGTCACATCAGGAAAGCCTGCCGCGACCTCGGCGGCGATCTCGTCCCACATCACCATGCCGTGGCGCTGGGCGTTCGACTTGGTGACGACGGTCAGGAGCTTGCGCGGCCGCGAGCGGGCGATCTCGAAGGCGTAGCGGATGATCCGGGTGACGCCTGCGCGGGTGAACATGGCGACATCGGTCGCGACCTCCTCGGGCAGGCCCTTGTGGACGCGGCCGCCGACGCCGGAATACTCGCCTTCCGAATTCTCGCGCACGATCACCCAGTCGAGCTCCGGACCGGAGACATGACGCAGCGGGCTGGTGATGCCGGGCAGGATACGGGTCGGCCGGACATTGGCGTATTGGTCGAGCGGCTGGCAGATGGCGAGCCTGAGCCCCCAGAGCGTCAGGTGGTCGGGAATGTCGGGCGCGCCGACGGCGCCGAAATAGATCGCATCGAAGGCGCGCAGCTGGTCGGCGCCGTCAGCCGGCATCATCACGCCATGCTTGCGATAATAGTCGGAGCCCCAATCGAAAGCCCTGATATCGAGACGGAAGCCGCCATCGCGCTCGGCGCAGACATCCAGGGCCTGGAGCCCGGCGGCGATGACCTCGGGGCCGATACCATCCCCGCCGATGGCGGCGATCCTGTGCGTGCGCATGCTTTTGTCCGATGCTTTGGTGCTGCTGTGATGAGACGGCGCCCGATGAGACTAGACGCCGCCTTGGTGATTACTGCGCCGTCACGCCGGCATTTCGGATGACCGGCACCCATTTGTCGATCTCGCTGCGGACGAGCTCGCCGAGCGCGGCCGGGGTTTGCCCGGCTTCATCAGGCAATTCGGCGCCGAGATCGAGGAAGCGCTTGCGGGTCGCCTCGTCCTTGAGCGCGGCGCGGGCGGCGGTATTCAGCCGGTCGACGATCTCCTTCGGCGTGCCCTTGGGCGCGAACATCGCGTTCCAGCCGGTGGCCTGGAACTGCGGCAGGCCCTGCTCGGCCGAGGTCGGGACGTCGGGAATGACCGAGAGACGGCTCTTGACCGCGACGACGAGACCTTTGCCCTCCTTGGCCTGCACGCTCGGGACGATCGCGACGGTCTGGTCGCAAACATAGTCGACCTGGCCGCCGAGCAGCGCGTTCAGCGCCGGCCCGGAACCGCGAAACGGGACGTGCTGTGGCTTGGTGCCGAGCAGCGAGTCCAAGAAGAGGCAGGTCAGGTGCGAGGTCGAGCCGACGCCGCCGGAGCCGTAGTTCAGCTTCTCGGCATTGGCCTTGAGATAGGCGACGAACTCGCGGAAATCCTTGACCGGCAGGTCCTTCTTGGCGACCACCAGCATGGGTGTCGAGGCCGAGTTCATCACCGGCTCGAAATCGGTGCGCGGGTCATAGGCGAGCTTGGGATAGAGCCCGACGCTCGCCGCCTGGGTGCCGAGATTGCCCATCAGCAGCGTGTAGCCATCGGGCGTCGCCTTGGCGACGCGGGTCGCGCCCGTGGTGCCGCCAGCGCCGGCGACGTTCTCGACCACGACCGACTGGCCGAGCGTGCGGCCCATATGGTCGGCCATCAGCCTTGCGACGATATCGGTGGTGCCGCCGGCGGCGAAGGGGACGACCAGCGTGATCGAGCGGGTCGGGTAGGTCTGCGCAGCCACTGACGATGTCGCTGCCAGCCCGAGCGCCAGCGCGATCAGCATTCGCTTCATCGGTTCTCTCCTGGAGTGCGCGCCATCGCATGGCGCGTCGATCTGCTCTTCCATTTATCTTCCATGGAAGTTTGCATGCCTGATCGTCATCCATCGAGCAGCGCGCTGTCAAGCTTCCATTCTTGCTTGCATGGAAACAATCTTTTGTGCTCAATCGGCCCCGGAGGGACCATGGTCGAGCTTGCCCGTGCCGAAGTTTTCGAGGTCGGAGCCAAACGTGGCTCCCTGGTCGACGAGGCCTATGCTGCACTGAAGCAGGCGATCCGCGATAATGATTTCCCGCCGGGCTACCAGGGCTCGGAGCAGGAGATCGCGGTGCGCCTCGGCATGAGCCGCACGCCTGTGCACGAGGCGATCATCCGGTTGCAGGAGGACGGGCTGGTCCGTGTCCTCTCGAAGCGCGGCGTGCTGATCTGTCCGCTGGCGTTGCAGGATATCCGCGAGATCTACGAGGTCGTCATCGCGGTCGAGTCGATGGCGGCGGAGCTGCTGGCGGCCTTGCCCGAAGCCGTGCGCATGGCTGCGGCCGACGAGCTGGAGGCGGCGACCGCCGCGATGGACGCGGTGCTGGCGCGCGACGACCTGCCGGGCTGGGCCGAGGCCGACGAGCTCTTCCATCGCCTCCTGGTCGAGCGCTGCGGCAATGGCCGCCTGCGCCGCATCGCCCAGACAGTGACCGACCAGGCCCATCGCGCCCGGATGCTGACGCTGAGGCTGCGGACAAAGCCGATGGGCTCGGCACAGGCGCACCGCCTGATCATCACGGCGGTGCGTTCCGGAGATTCAGGGGAGGCGCATCGTAGCGCCCGGGCGCATCGCGTCGCGGCGCGTGACGAGATCGTCCCCCTGATCGAGCATATCGGCTTGCGCCAGCTCTAGTGATCGACGGGCTGGCTGCGGGCCTCACTATGCACCGAGTTGGCCAGGGACAAGGTCAGGCTAGGTCATCATGCGTCCATTCGGACGCGGTCGCCCGCGTCCTGGCCAGGCCGACTATCCAAATCTCCACGGCGATCAAGAAAATCCGGGCTTCGATCCGCGCTGTGTTGTCGAGGTCTAATTGCGGCTGTCGGCGCCCAGCTATCCGTCGGATATGATCGGGGCTCCGCCTGTGCTTCCTTGAAGACGATTGCTTGGCGCTCAACTTCGACCGATACGAGCGCGGCCAACGGCCTGGGCTCACGGGCGCTCTTCGGCGGAGCTGGAGCTGCCAGCTCCTCGAGACGCTTTTGCACGGCCGGTCCGTCGATGCTGGCGTCGAGCTTGGTGACGAGCCGCTCCATGACCGCTGGCGGCATCGGCCTAGGGAGCAACGATGGCGCTCCAAACCGCCATCGTAAAATCGTGCAGGCCGGCCTCGGCGAAGGCGAGAAGGGCGGGTGTGCCGAGTTGTAAGGGTCTGGTTTCAGGGACATGTCGAGCTCTGGTCCGAGAGCGGCCCTTGCCATTGTCGCCGGTGACGACAGTGCTGTCGTCATTGCGGCCATCGGGACGATCTCGCTCATTCCCTTCGGTGTCGCTCGATCGATTTCTCTTTGTATTTCAGACGGATCGAGATGAACGGTCGAGGTCGAGCCATGGCACGCCGCTTGCCAATATGACCGGCGGGCGATTCTGATCGCCCATTGCACAAGCCACACCGATGCTCGGCCGAAAGAGGAACACGCATGCAAGTTGAGCTCAACGGGGCCGTCGCCCTGATCACCGGAGCCAGCCGGGGGCTGGGCAAGTCGCTCGCGATCGAGTTCGGGCGCGCAGGCGCACGTCTCGTGATCGTCGGCCGCGACGCGGAAGCCCTGGCGCAGACCGCAAGCGAGGCGACCGCGGCCGGCGCTGCCGAGGTTCATGTCCATCAGGCCGACCTGACGGGGCAGGACGCAGCCGCGGCCGCGGTCGCCGCGTCGCTGAAGCGGTTTGGCCGGCTGGACGTGCTGGTGAACTGCGCCGGCGACACCAAGCGCGGCGATTTCTTCGCCCTGACCGACGACGATTGGGCCGACGGCTTCGCGCTGAAATTCCATGGCTGCGTGCGCCTGTGCCGCGAGGCCTGGCCGCATCTCGTCGCCAGCAGCGGTGCGATCATCAACATCGTCGGGATCGGCTCGCGCACGCCCAGCCAAGATTTCACCATCGGCGGTTCGGTGAATTCGGCGCTGCTGAACTTCACCAAGGCCCTGGCCGATCGCGGCATCCGCGACGGCGTCAGGGTCAATGTGGTGAACCCCGGCTATTTCCAGACCGAGCGCCTGGCGCGCCGCATCAATGGCCGGATCAAGGAGACCGGGGCCGGCGAGGCCGAGGTCGAGGCCGAGCTTCTCGCCGGGCTCAAGATCGCCCGCTTCGGCAAACCGGAGGAGGTCGCGAAGCTTTCGGTCTTCCTGGCGTCGCCGCATGCGGCCTATCTGCAGGGCGCGACGATCGACATCGATGGCGGCGCGACGCGCGGTCTTTAGTCGGCATCGATCAAGATCCGGCGCACTCCCCGCCGGAGGTCCTTGCAGATGTGGCGGACAAGACTAGAGCCCGGCATTGCCGGGCTCCTTTTTTGGCTGCCTGGTTCAGGCGCTCTTCGATAGTTGCGGCGGGGCGACGAGCGGAGCACCGGATGGCAGGTCGAACAGCCCCGCGGGCAAGCCATCGAAATAGTCGAGCACAGCCTGCGTCTTCACGACATCAGCGTATTTGGCGTTCATGTCGCAGAGATTGATGGCGTGGCTCGCCTGCGAGCGGTCGAAGCAGGCTTCCTCGGCAACGATCACACGGTAGTTCAGGCTGAAGGCGTCGATCACCGTCGCCCGCACGCAGCCCGAGGTCGTGGTGCCCGTGACGATCACCGAGTCGCAGCCGAGCAAGGTGAGGTAGCTCGTGAGGTTGGTGCCGAAGAAGCCCGACGGCTTCTGCTTGTAGACCATCAGGTCCTGCGGGCCGGGCGCGATCTCAGCGACGATCTCGTCATCGCCGACATTCGTCGCGGGCTTCACCACGGCATCCTCGGTGGCGCGGGCATTCTTCCAGAGCCAGCCGCCATGGTCCCATTTGTCGTCGCGGCTGTTGCCGGTGGTGTAGATCACCGGCAGCCCCTTGCCGCGGGCCGTCTCGATCAGCGATCTGAGATAGGGCATGGCGGTCCAGGCGTCCTCGCCGCAGGAATTGCGCCAGCGCTTGATCGATTCGAGGATCGGCAGGGGCTTCTCGTCGCAGAAGCCATAGCTGACATCGATGACGAGCAGGGCAGGCCGCTTGCCGAAGCCGCCCGCATTCGCATAGCCGGCTTGAGCGAAGACCGCCTTGTCGCGCTCGGTGAGAAACTTGTTCCAGATCGGTTCTGACATGGCCTTGTTCGTCTCGCTTTGTCGTGGCTTCGAAAATGGGCCCGGCTTTCGGGCGGCGTTCCGCAAGTCTTTCATGATGCCGGCTGCGCCACTGCCGGTGAGACAACACGGCAAGCGCTGTGCCATGCCGCAATCGGACCTCCAGCCGGCCTTCTCCGTTCCAATCGCGGCAGTATCGCCTGCTTTCCCGGGCGTGTTGCCTGGATGGCCCGCTTCAAGTGTCGTTCTCCGCGACAGAGGCCAACGCTGCTGCCGCCGACAAGGACACCGAGGCCGCCAGCCTCGCGTGGGGGGAAGGAGAGCGCAAGGCCGGAATACGGACAGATTGGTCCGAAGTGTCGGGAACTGAAGCGTAATTATCCGAGGCAGTAGACGCCGCTAGCGTCGGCATGAGGCGCTGCCGCATTCCGGCAAGGACAGATCTCCGCCCGGCAGGCGCCGAAAGGAGACCGACGGGACCATGAACAAGCGAGATTTCCTGCAGACCGGAGCGGGCGCCGGCATAGCGCTCGCCGCTCCGAACCTGATCGCCGCCGCGCCTGCCCTGGCGAATGAGCCGGCCAAGGCCGCTGCTGCTGCAAGCGCTCCGCCGCAGGAGCAGGACCGCTATCCCTATTCGGCCATCGTTGACCGGCCGCCGCTGCGCTGGCCGAACGGTGCGCGGGTCGCGGTCTGGGTCATCCCCAATATCGAGCACTTCCTGTTCGACCGGCCTTCGAGCTCCATCATCCAGGCGACCACGAACTTCGTTCCGGACGTGCTGAACTATTCCTGGCGCGACTACGGCGTCAGGGTCGGCATCTGGCGGCTGATGGAGGCGATGGAGAAATACGGGATCAAGGGCACGGTCGCGCTCAACTCCGATGTCTGCCGACACTATCCGCGCATCATCGAGGCCGGCAACAAGCTCGGCTGGGAGTGGATGGGCCATGGCACCAACAACTCGACGGTGATCAACAAGCAGCCCGAGCCGGAGGAGCGGCAGATCATCAAGGGCGTGGTCGAGACGATCACGCAGGCGACCGGCAAGGCGCCGCGCGGCTGGCTCAGCCCGGCCCTGAGCGAGTCGCACCGCACGCTCGACATCCTCGCCGAGAACGGCATCCGCTATATCGCCAACTGGGTGAATGACGACCAGCCCTATCGCATGCGGGTCAAGAGCGGTTCGATGCTGTCGGTGCCCTATTCGGTCGAGATCAACGATTATGTCGCGTTCCTGGAACAGGGCCAGACGGGCGTGCAGTTCGCCCAGACGATCCGCGACCAGTTCGATGTTCTCTACGAGGATGGCGCCAGGACCGGCCGGGTGATGGCGATCTGCCTGCATCCATTCCTGATCAGCCAGCCGCATCGCAGCAAGCATTTCGCCGAGGCGCTCGCCTACATCACCTCGCATAAGGATATCTGGCTCGCGACCGGCGGCGAGATCACGGATTGGTACGAGAAGACCTACAAGTGAAAGACCGGGCCAGTCCGGAACTCGAACGGCGGCCTCCCGGCCGCCGTTGTGCATGGTCGATGTCGTTCAAGGCGCGGCCACTCATCGCCGGCAGTTTGCGCGCGGCCGATCGGCGTGGTTGGGTCGGCGGACGACCTATGCCCGCCACGTTGCCGCGCGGCGTCTCAGCCAGTGCGAGGCGCGATAGCGATCGTCGCCGTATCCCTGTTGCAGGGCTTCCAGCACCGCGAGGACGCGGCCCAGCCCGATCTCCTCGGCCCAGGCAAGCGGCCCCTTGGGATAGTTGACGCCGTAGGTCATGGCGCGGTCGATGTCGCCGGCGGAGGTGACGCCGCAATGGGCCGCTTCGGCTGCCTCGTTCGCCAGCATCGCGACCGTACGCAGCACGACCATGCCCGGCAGGTCGTCGACCTGGCTGGCCGCCTTGCCGATCGCCCGGAACAGGCCGGCGGCAGCGTTGAGCGCCGAGACGGAGGCTTGATCCGCTTTCGCCAGGGCGACGCGGCCTGCCTTGGCAAAGTCGAGTGCGAGGTCGCACAGGACAAGGTCGCTTGGCTCGCCGGCCGCAACCCGCATGGTCGCGCTGCGCCCGTCGGTGATGCCGATCGTCGCATTCGCGAGCCTCACCAGCCCGGCTCCATCCCGTTCGTGAATGGCGATGCGGGCGCTGCGAGCGAGATCGCGCAGCGGCTCGGCCCAGCCGAGATTGCCTTCGATCACGATCTCCTGGGGAGCTGAACCGGCCTCGACATCCGCCGGCTGCCGCTTTTCGGCGCTTGCCGCATAGTCGTAGAAGCCGCGTCCGGACTTGCGGCCAAGACGGCCGGCAGCCACGAGTTCCTGCTGGATCAGCGAGGGCCGGTAGCGCGGATCGCCGAAATAGGCGTCGAAGACCGAACGCGTCACCGCGAAGTTCACGTCGTGGCCGATCAGGTCCATCAATTCGAACGGCCCCATGCGGAAGCCGCCGGCCTCGCGCAGCACGGCGTCGAGGGTTTCAGGCGCCGCCGCCTGTTCCTCGAGCAGCCGCAGCGCCTCGGCATAGAAGGGACGCGCCACGCGGTTGACGATGAAGCCCGGCGTCGAGCGGGTCCTGACCGTCACCTTGCCCCAGGCGGCGGCGGTTGCCGCGAGCTGGTCGAGAACCTCCGTGTCGGAGGCCAAACCGGCGACGATCTCGACCAGCTTCATCACCGGCGCGGGATTGAAGAAGTGCATCCCCGCGACGCGGCCGGGGCGATCGAGCCCGGCGGCGAGCGCCGTCACCGAGAGCGAGGAGGTGTTGGTCGCCAGGATCGCCGTCGGCGCGACGACCCGTTCGAGTTCGGTGAACAAAGTGCGCTTGATCGAGAGGTCCTCGATGATCGCCTCGATCACCAATCCGGCCGGGGCCAGCGCCGAGAGCGTCGGCGCGGCCGTGATCCGTCCAGTGATGGCATCGCGCTCGGCCTGATCCAGGCGTGCCTTCGCAACGAGGGCATCAAGCCCTCTGGCGATGCCGGCAAGCCCGCTTTCGGCGGCGCCGGAGCGTGCATCGTGGAGCAGGACTGGATGGCCGGCCTGTGCGGCGACCTGGGCTATGCCTGCGCCCATGGCGCCGGCGCCGACGACGGCGACGACCGTCTCTATCGACAGGGCGCTCATTGGCGGAGCCTGCTGGGCTGATGGGACGGAGACATGATTGGGCTCGTCAGATCGAGAGGAATGGATCGGTTGTCTCGCCGAGCGCCGGCGCGGCGGCGCGGATCGTGTTCGACCGGAATGTCGGCGCGACTGGCACCGGCAAGGCCGGGATCTCGCGCCCTCCGGCCTTCAGGCCATGCGCGAACAGGCCGCGCTCGGCGAAATGCGGATCGCGCGCCGCTTCTTCCAGCGTCGCCACGATCGAGCAGCAGACATCCTGGCCGGCGAAGGCGGCTTGCCATTGCGCAGCAGTGCGGCTGGCGATGATCGCGCCGATGGCGGCCTTGACCGCGCGCGGATCAGCGTCCGGACTTTGCAGCTCCTCCGGCAGCAGGATGATCCGCGTGAAGTTCTGCCAGAACTTGTCCTCCAGCGGCGCGGCGGCGAGATAACGGTCGTCGGCCGTGCGGTAGATCTGGTAGCGGGGCGAGCTGCCGGTCACCAGCTCGTCGCCACCCTTCGGCCAGCCGGCTCCGGCAAAGCCGCTGCCCAGCCCCCAGTAGTTGAAGGTGAAGAGGTTGTCGGCCATCGCGATGTCGAGCTGGCAGCCCTGTCCGGTCTGGTCGCGCTGGCGCAGCGCAAGCAGGATATTGGTCACCGCCGGCATGGCGCCGCCGGCGATGTCGGCGGCGAGGATCGGCGGTAGCACCGGCGCGCCGTCCGAGCCGCGCGTCAGGTCGAGCACGCCGGCTTCAGCCATATAGTTGAGGTCGTGCGCCGCGATGTCGGCCTTGGGACCGCTCTGGCCCCAGCCGGTGATGGCGCAGTAGATCAATGCCGGATTGAGCCGGCGCAGTGCCTCGTAGCCGAGGCCGAGCCGGTCCATCACGCCCGGCCGGAACTGCTCGATCACGACATCGGCGCTGAGCAGCAGCGGCTTCAGGCGCGCAATCGCATCCGGCGCCTTGAGGTCGATCGCGATGCTCTGCTTGCCGCGGTTCAGCATGGCGAAATTGATGCTGTCCTCGCCGAGCCTGGGCTCGTAGGAGCGCATCTCGTCGCCGCGCCCCGGGCGTTCGATCTTGACGACGCGGGCACCGGCCTCGGCCAGCATCAGGCTCGCCAGCGGGCCCGGCAGCAAAGTGGAGAAATCGAGGACGAGCAGGCCTTCGAGCGGGCGCATGGTCACAGCCCCGCGAGTTGGCGGGCTTTGGCGACCTGCGCCCGGCGCGCCGGGGCGTAGGCCACATCGCCCAGGGCCTGGTGGAGCGCCTGCGTGACGTCGTGATGGGCGGCGAGGCCGGTGCGCTCCAGGAGCTCGATCGGACCCTCGGGATAGCCGAGGCCGAGCTTGAGCGTCAGGTCCATGTCACCGGCGCTGGCGAGGCCGCCATCGAGCCGGCGCAGCGCGGCGTTGTAGTAAGGGCGCACGAGGCGGTCCACGATGCGGCCGGGCACGTCGTTGCAGAGCGCGGTCTTCAGCCCGTGCGCTTCGAACAATTCGCGGGCCGCGGCGATGGCGGTCGCCGGTGTCGCCGGCTGCCGCACGATCTCGACGAGATCGGAGGGCGCGGCATTGCCGAGCCTGAAGCGGGCGAAGCCGAGCACGGGCCCGCCTTCCTCGCCGCGGGCCTCGCCGGTGTGGACGCCGAGGCATTCGCTGCCGAGCTCGATCAGGATAGCGCGGTAGCCTGCCCGATCGGCGAGCCCGGCATAGGCCTCGCCGGCGCCGTCGCCGACCAACAGCAGGATATCTCCGTCAGGGGCGGCGGTGGCGATCAGCGCATGCGGCTCGGGAAAGGAGCGGCTGGCGCCGGCTTGAATGACACGGTGGGCCATGGCTCAGGCTCCGAAGATGGCGGTGTTGTCGTAGGTGAGAAAGCCGCGCTTGGTCTTGCGGCCGAGGCGGCGGGCGGCGACCATGCGGCGCAGCAATGGCGGGCAGGCGGCGCGCGGCTCATGCGTCACGCCATGCAGCGCCTCGCAAAGCAGGACCTGCGTATCGAGCCCGATCAGGTCGAGCAGCTCCATCGGCCCCATCGCATAGCCGAGCGCGCCCTTGATTGCCTTGTCGATCTCGGCCGGCTCCGCCACGCCGTCCTCGATCAGGCGGATCGCGTCGTTGTTATAGGGCACCAGGAAGTAATTGAGGATGAAACCGGGCGAGTCCTGCGTCCTGACCGGGCGCTGGCCCATTTCCTCGCAGATCCGCCAGGCGCGCTCGAAATGTTCCGGGGCGGTGTTGAGACCGGGCGACATCTCGACGAGCTTCATCAA
The DNA here is from genome assembly GCA_035998995.1 of Allobosea sp. Lineage (GTDB taxonomy): Bacteria > Pseudomonadota > Alphaproteobacteria > Rhizobiales > Beijerinckiaceae > Allobosea. Next base: position 23,075 of record DASYHC010000124.1, on the reverse strand, counting down.
TTGCGCCGGCAGGCAGAAATGCATGCCGACGAAACGGTCGTCCCGACCCGAGCGGGCGGCGATCTCGGTGATCGACAGCGTCGAGGTGTTGGAGGCGAAGAGCGTCTCCGGCGGGCAGACCTGGTTCAGGCCTGCGAACAGCCTGCCCTTGACCTCGAGCTCCTCGAAGATCGCTTCGATCACCAGCCCGCAGGGAGCCATGGCGGCGATGTCGGCGGTGGCGGAGACCCGCGCCATGATCGCCTCGACCTCATCCGGCGTGAGCTTGCCGCGCTGGACGGACTTGGCGAAGAACGCCCGCATCTGCCCGACGGCCGCCTCGGCCCGGGCCTGGTCGACATCGTAGATGATGGTCGGGAAGCCGCCGCGGGCAGCAACGATGGCGATGCCGGTGCCCATCGTGCCCGATCCGGCGACGCCGATGGTGATCTTCTCGGTCATGACTGGTCCTAGCGTTCGATGAAGCTGCGGCCGACGAGCTGCCGGTGGATGTGGTTCGTGCCTTCCCAGATCTGCGTGATCTTGGCGTCGCGCATCAGGCGTTCGACCCGGTATTCACTGATGTAGCCATAGCCGCCATGGAGCTGGACGGCCTCGGTCGCCATGCGCATGGCAAGGTCGCTCGCCCGCCATTTCAGGATCGAGGCCTCGATGCCGATATCGCTCTGGCCGGCATCGACGAGGCGGCCGACATGCATCAACCAGGCCTCGCAGAGGGCGAGCTCGCTCGCGAGCTCGGCGAGCAGGAACTGGATGCCCTGGAACTCGATGATCTTGCGGCCGGACTGCTTGCGGCCGTTGATATAGGCGGTCGCGTCATCGAAGGCGGCGCGGGCGATGCCGAGCGCATGGGCGGCGACCGAGGGGCGCGACTTGTTGAGCGAGGCGAGCAGCAGCTTCAGGCCCTCGCCGGGACCACGCAGCAGATTGGCCTTGGGCACGCGGCAATTGTCGAAGGCGAGCGACGCCGTCGAGGAGGCGCGGTGCCCCATCTTGTGCTCGAGTCCGAGGACCGAGAGGCCGGGCGTGCCCTTTTCGAGTACGAGGCAGGAGATCGCCTGCTTGGCGTCGGCGGTCTCGGACCATTTGCCGAAGACGATGTAGAGATCGGCGACGTCGCCATTGGTGATGAAGGTCTTCGAGCCGGAAACGACGATGTCGTCGCCATCGGGCGTGAACTTCGTGCGCATGCCGGTCGCGTCCGAGCCGGCGTCGGGCTCGGTGATGACCAGCGCCGCGAGCCCGCCTTCGGCGATGCGAGGCAGGAAGCGCTGCTTCTGCTCCTCGGAGCCGAAATCGATCAGCGGCTTGATCGCGTGGAAGTTGGTCGCCCAGATGATGCCGGTCGAGGCACAGGCGGCCGAAATCTCGCGCACGCAGGCGAGATAGGCGAGATAGGACAGGCCGGCGCCGCCATAGGCTTCCGGCACGAATATGGCGTTGAGGCCGAGGGCGTTGATGCCCTCGACATTCTTCCAGGGGAAGCTGCCGGTGCGGTCGTGCTCGGCGGCGCGTGGCGCGATCTCGCTGCGGGCGAAATCGCGGACATTGGCGAGCAGCAGGGCTTCGTCCTCGGCTAGGCCGAGCTGATCGTCGAGGCGGGACAGGACAGTCATGATGATCGCTTTCAGAGAGCCATGCCCTGGGCGCCGTCGAGATAGATCGTCTCGCCGGTGAGGAAGGGCAGCCGTTCCTGGAACAATGCGGCGACCAGCGCCGCGACCTCGTCGGCCTGGGCCGGGCCGCCAACGGGAATGCGCGAGGCCAGGAAGGCGCGCGTCTTCTCGGAGGCGAGGATCTCCTTGTTGAGGTCGGTCTCGATATAGCCGGGCGCTACCGTCAGCAGGCGCACGCCCTTCTTCGCCCATTCGACCGCGAGGCAACGCGTGATCGCGGCAACCGCGGCCTTGGAGGCGCAATAGGCCGTGTTGCGGCGCACGCCGAGCTTGTCGAAGAAGGAGCCCATGTTGACGATCAGGCCGCCGCCGGCTGCGCGCAGATGCGGATAGGCGAGCTGGCAGATCGCGAAGGTCGCGGTCGCATTGGTGCGCAGCACCTCCTCGAACTCCGACAGCGGCTGGCTATCCGAGGCCGCCTCGACATGGACGCCGGCATTGTTGACGAGGCCGTTGAGCGGACCCGCCTCGGCTTCGAAGCGCTCGATCGCTGCCTTGACGGCGGCCGTATCGAGCACGTCGGCCTGCAGCGGAATGAGCCGTGGCTGAAGCTCCGCCGAGATGTCGATGCCCTCCGGTCCCTGTCCCTTCCGCGACAGGCAGCCGACGATGTGGCCGCGGCGCGCGAGTTCGAGCGCGATGACCGCGCCGATGCCCCGGCTGGCGCCGGTGACGATGATGGTCTGGCTCATCTCAGCGATCCCGGAAGTTCGGCTTGCGCTTCTCGGCGAAGGCGGCGAGCCCCTCTGCCGCATCCTCGGTGCGATAGGCCAGCGTCGACAGGTCGGCCTCGATCTTCAGCCCCTCGACGAGCGGCGTATCGAGCGCGCGCTGGACCGCCGCCCGGGCGAAGGCGAGGGCGGGCAGTCCGAAACCTGCGAACTCGCCGGCAAGGCTCTTGGCCGCTTCGAATACGTCGCCCTCGGCGAGGCGATTTACGAGGCCGATCCGCAGGGCTTCCTCGGCCTCGACGGTGCGCCCCGTCATGATCAGTTCGAGCGCACGCGCCTCGCCGACCAGTCGCGGCAGCCGCTGCGTGCCACCATAGCCGGGGATCAGGCCGAGCTTGATCTCGGGCAGCCCGAGCTTCGCCTTGGTTGCAGCGACCCGGAAGGTGCAGGCCAGAGCAAGCTCCAGGCCGCCGCCGACGGCGTAGCCGTTGATCGCGGCGATCGATGGCACCTTGAAGCCGTCGAGCCTGGCGAAGACGCGCTGGCCGAGCTCGGCGCCGGCGCGCTCTTCGAGGACCGAACGCCCGATCAGCTCCTTGATGTCGGCGCCGGCGCAGAAGGCCTTTTCGCCGGCGCCGGTGATGATCAGGGCGCGGATGTCGAGGCCGGCGGCCCGGTCAATCGCGGCTTCGATGTCGCGGATGATCTGGAAGGAGAGCGCATTCAGCGCTTCCGGCCGGTTCAGCGTGATAACGGCATAGGCGCCGTCCTGTCGGAGCTCGACCATGTCAGGCGCTCCGCGCAAGCGGGGACGGGCTGGCGACAAGCAGCGGCCGCAGCGCGCCGCTGCGAATCTGTTCGACCATCTCGCGCTTCAGCACCTTGCCGCTGGCGGTCAGCGGGAAGGCGTCGAGCGCCAGAAAGTATTCCGGCATGTCGTATTTGGAGAGGCCCACACTGGCGAGATGCGCCAGCATGTCCTCCGCCTCGACCAGCGCGCCGTCCTTTGCGATCACGGCGAGACAGACCCGCTCGCCCAGCCGGTCATCCGGCACCGGCAGAGCAGCGACCTTGAACACGGCTGGGTGGCGGATCGCCAGGTTCTCGATCTGCGACGGGTAGATGTTGTGGCCGCCACGGATGATCAGGTCCTTCGAGCGGCCGATGATCTCGAGATCGCCATTCTCGTCGAGGCGGCCGAGGTCGCCGCTCATGAACCAGCCATGGGCGTTGAAGGAGGTTTCCGTCGCCGTCTGGTTGCCGAAATAGCCGAGCATCAGGCAGGCGCCGCGGCCGCCGATCTCGCCGACCTCGCCGGGTGCGGCCTCGACATCAGGCGCATCGGCTAGCCAGATCTTGACCTCGTAGGCCGAGCAGGGCTTGCCGCAGGTCCTGACCATGGTCGAGACCTCGTCATCCGGCCGCGTATATTGGTGCGAGCCGTTCTCGGTCATGCCGTAGACGTTCTGCGGCACGATGCCGAGGCCAACGAAGCGGCGCGCCACCTCGATCGGGATCTGCGACCCCGCCATGTAGAAGGTCTTGACCCGGCCGATCGTCTTCAGCTCGCGCCGGTCGAGCTCGCCGAGCAGGTCGATCGCATGGGTCGGCACGCCCATGACATAGCTCGCCCCCGTCTCGATGATCCGGTCGAGCGGGCTCTTGCCCTTGGGCAGGTCGTTGATCACCAGCTCGCAGCCGGCGACCAGGGTCTGCTCCAGAGCGACGGTGCCGATATGGTGGCTGAGCGGGCTGAGCGAATAGAGCACGGTCGCGGCGTCGACGCCCCAGTCGCGCACCATGGCGCGCCCGTTCGCCAGCAGCGTGTTGTCGGAATGCATCACGCCCTTGGGCTGGCCGGTCGTGCCCGAGGTGAAGGCGAGATAGCAGATCTTGTCCGGATTGCTGACGAGCGGTGCCGGACCGGCCTCAGCGCCGGCTGCCGGGAAGGCCGCCGCGCCCGCGGGAAGCTCCGTGCTGCCGGTGTGGAGCGCATAGAGGCGGCGCATGCCGGAGAGCTTGCCGGCCGCAGCGACGATGTCTTCGCTCGCCGCATCGGCGCCATAGCCCGGCTCGAACAGCAGCGCCCCGGCCCGGCAACGCTCCATCAGCGTCGCGATCTCCGCCACCGTGTGGTTGCGATGGAGCGAGGGTACTGCGACGAAGCCGGCGCGCGAGCAGGCGAGGAAGGCGACCGCGATCTCGACCCGGTTCGACAGCCAGATGCCGACCCGGTCGCCCGGCCGCAGGCCAGCGGCGGCGAGATCGGCTGCTGCGGCGTCCGCCCAGGCGACGAATTGCGACCAGGTCAGCCGATGGCGGCTGTCACGCAGGGCAGGGGAATCCGGATGGACCTGCGCGTGATCGGCGGCAAGCGCGTAGAGCGTCTCGCGGCGCCAGTCGCCGGCCTGATAGTAGCGGCGCGCTGTGAGCGGATCGTGCAGGGTCAGAAGCGTCGGGTACATTGCGGGCCTCAATGGCCAAATTTGGAGGGGTCGGGCTTGCGGCGCTCGGCGAAGGAACTTGCGAGCTCGTGCGATTCCTCGGTGTCGAGATAGCCGCGCAGCAATAGATCATGCGCCATGCGCGCCAGCCCGCCGACGCCGCTGTGCCGGGCCGAGAAGGCGGCCTTGAGGGAAGCGAGCGCGAAGGGGCCGCGATCGGCGACGGCGAGCGCCATCTGGCGGGTCGCAGCAGCAAGCTCGCTGTCAGGCACGACCTTATTGACCAGCCCGTAGTCGAGCGCCTGCCGGGCCGTCAGCTTCTCGTTGAGGTACCAGATCTCCTTGGCGCGGCGCTTGCCGACGATATCCTCGAGGAACCAGGTGCCGTAGCCGGCGTCGAAGGAGCCGACCATCGGACCGACCTGCCGGAAGACGGCGCTTTCCTTGGCGATGGCGAGATCGCAAGTCATCTGCAGGACATTGCCGCCGCCGACGGCGAAGCCGTTGACGCTGGCGATCACCGGCTTCTGCAGGCGCTCGATCGCATCGTACATTTCGAGCGTCGGCAGGACCCCGGCATAGAGATTGGTCTTCTCCAGCCCATCCTTGCGCCCGCCGGTGCAGAAGAACTTGTCGCCGGCCCCGGTCAGGACGAGGACGCGCGTGCGGGTCTCGTTGCGGACGGTCTCGATGCAGTCGCGGATCTCGCGGCACATCACTGCATTGAACATGTTGCCGTCGTCGGGACGGTTCAGCGTCAGCGTGCCGACCGGGCCGTCTTCGCTGTAGAGGATCGTGTCGTAGGCCATTGTGTTTCTTGTCCTTTGGCGTTTCCGGGGGCGTCAGATGACGCCGCTTTTCTTCAATTGGGCGATCGTCGCCTCATCATGGGCGAGATGCTCGCGCAGGATCTCGGCGCTGTGCTCACCGAGACGGGGCGGCGGCGACGAGAGGCCCGCACACTTCCCGTCGACATGAATGCCGAGACCGACCTGCGGCAGGTCGTGGCCATCTCTCGTGGCGCGGAAGAACAGGCCGCGATCGCGGAAATGCGGATCGCGCACGACCTCGTCGACACGATAGATCGGCCCGGCCGGCACCTTCGCCGCGCTGAGCAGTGCCAACCATTCGGCGCGGGGACGGGTGCGCAGGACATGCTGAATCTGCTCGACGATCTCGGCGCGATTGGCACGACGGGCCGCGTTCGAGCAGACGGACGAGCCCTCCGCCTGCTCTGGCTGGCCGACTGCCTGCCAGAAACGCCGCCAGATCGCGTCGTTACCGAGGCCGAGAGTCATCGGCAGATCGGCGGTCTCGAATGTCTGGTAGATCGCGATGACGCTGTCCCGGCCGCCTGAGCGGCGGGGAACCTCGCCGGAGCCAAGATATGGGACAATGCGCGGCGACATGAAGCGGATCATGCTTTCCGTCAGCGAGATGTCCAGCGTGCAGCCTCGGCCGGTGGCATGACGCCCCTGCAGCGCAGCGAGAACGGCAAGGGCTGCATCGGAGCCCGCCAGCATGTCCGCCGCCGGCGAGCCGACCTTCTGTGGTTCGCCATCGGCCACGCCGGTCAGGTCCATGACGCCGCTGTAGCCCTCGGCGATCAGGTCGTAGCAGGGTAGGTCGGCCTTAGGCCCGGTGAGCCCGAAGCCGGTGATCGAGACATGGATCAGGCGCGGCCGCTTCTCCCTCAGCGTCGCGGCATCGAGGCCGGCCTTCTTCTGTGCCTCGCCGAGCTGGTTGAGGACCACGATGTCGGCCTTGTCGATCAAGGCGTCGAGGATCTGCCGACCCTGCTCGCCGCGATAGTCCAGCGTGATGCTCTTCTTGTTGCGGTTGACCGCCAGGAACCAAAGCGACTCGCCGTCGAGAAAGGGAGGGCCCCAATGCCGGGCGTCATCCCCGGTCGATCGCTCGACCTTGATGACCTCGGCGCCGAAGTCGCCGAGCAACATGGTTGCATAGGGACCCGCTATCGAGGTCGTCAGATCGAGCACGCGGATGCCGCCGAGCATGGGAAGCGAGCAGGCTTCGGCCTGCTCGGGCAGGCTCGCAACGGGGGGATGAGGGGGGGGGAAGGGCTGATGTCGCATCATGGTCACCGGTTGTGACCAGAAAACAGCAAAGCGTGTGCCAGTGCGCCAAGGTGATGTGATAAAACGGTTTTTTCACTTGATGCCAGAGTCGTCTCAATGCTAGTGACCTTGTCGACTACACTTTTTGGCGTGACACTGTCCGCCACTTCAACAGCCCGGCAGCCATGTCCCACACCATCGAAATTGTCCTTGTCGACAACAGCGGCAAGCTGATTTTCGCTTCCGCTCCCGCAACGGCGTCGGGGCTCGCGCAGGCCGTTCGACGCCATCTCGGCAGTGCTGGAGAAGGCAAGCGGCTATCGGCTCTGGAGTTCGACGAAACGGAGTACGTCGTCGTGACGGCGCCCGGGCCGGGCTATGTCGCGGCAATCGTGCATGAGGAGGCGACCAGCTCGACGCTCGTCGACTTCGTGCTCAGCGTCGATATCGCGTTCGACATCCTCAACCACTTCCTGACCAATCCCTATGAAGGGATCACGGTCGTCGATCGCGACGCCATCCTGCGCTATCTCAGCCCGGTCCATGAGCGCTTTTTCGGCCACAAGCGCGGCGACGCGATCGGGCGGCCGGTGCGCGACGTGATCGAGAACACGCGGCTGCATATCGTCGCTCATACCGGGACGGCCGAGATCGGCCGGGTCCAGGAAATGCGCGACGTCACCCGCATCGTGAACCGCATCCCGATCCAGCGCGACGGCAAAGTCGTTGGCGCTATCGGGCGCGTGCTGTTCAAGGCGCCGGAAGAGGTGCACGAGCTGAGCCGACAGATCTCCTCGCTGCGGGCCGAGGTCGACTACTACAAGAAGGAACTCGCCGGCCTGCGTCACCGCGCCTTCGGCCTCGACGAGATCGTCGGTGAGAGCGATCCGATCCGGCGGCTCAAGGATGAGATCCGCAAGGTGGCGCCGCTTGATGTGCCCGTGTTCGTTTCGGGAGAGAGCGGCTCGGGCAAGGAGCTGGTCGCCCATGCGATCCATAATCTGAGCCGGCGCCACGAGCGGCCGATGGTTTTGGTCAATTGCGGCGCGCTGCCGGCCAATCTCGTTGAAAGCGAGATCTTCGGTTACGAGGCCGGGGCTTTTACCGGCGCACGGCGGGAAGGGCGCGCCGGCAAGTTCGAGATGGCCGACAAGGCCAGCCTGTTCCTCGACGAGATCGGCGACATGCCGATGGAGACGCAGGTCAAGCTGCTGCGGGTCATCGAGAACGGCGTGTTCGAGCGTGTCGGGAGCAACCGCTCGCGGACCACGAATTTCCGCCTGATCAGCGCCACCAATCGCGACCTGCGCCGTCTGATCGCCGAAGAGGCCTTCAGGGCCGATCTCTATTTCCGCATCAATGGCGTGACCCTCAGTGTTCCACCGCTGCGCGAGCGTGCCTCGGACATACCCTTGCTCGTTCGCCATTTCATGCAGCGGATCGCGCCGCGCATCGGCTCCAACGTACGGCGTATCCATGCGAGTGCCCTCGACATGCTGCGGGCGCTGTCGTGGCCGGGCAATGTCCGCCAGCTGCATCACGAGGTGCAGCGCGCCATGATCTTCGCCGATGGCCCAGAACTGACCGTGAGCAGCTTCAAGTCGCTCGACGAAGCCGGGGAGGAGCTGGCGCCGACAATGCCGGCCATGCCGGTGGCTTCGACGATCCGCGAGACCGTCGGCAATGTCGAGCACGCGCTGATCCGCGAGGCGCTGGAGCGTTTGCGCGGCAACAAGAAGCGGGTCGCCGAGGAACTCGGCATCTCCCGGTCCTATCTCTACAAGAAGCTCGCGGAGATGGCCGTCCGCGGCTGAAACGTCGCTGCAAAAAGCAGAAAAAGTGTCTGCGTCAGCGACAGTGTTGTCGATTGCAACAGCCCGATCCGAGCGTGGCGGCTTTTATAGTATATTGAAATAAAAAGGTATTTTTCTTTCGTGGCGCGCCTTTTGGCGTTGGCATGCGGCTTGCCGTTGTTGAGTGAGGACAGCGCTCTGGGAGGGGCAGATGTCGACGACAAGGCGCATCACGACACCGTTCCAGAAGGCCACGTCATGACGGTCGGGGATACCCACGCGCTCGACCTGACGCAGCTCACGCTCGCCGAAAGCGCTGCTCTGCTGGAGCGCGGAGAGGTGTCGCCTGTCGAGCTCCTCGAAGCATCACTGGCGCAGATCGAGCGACTGAACCCGCAGCTTCATGCCTTCATCACCGTGGCGGCCGCCGAAGCGCGCGTGGCGGCCCGTGACTGCGAGGCACGCATCCGGGCAGGGGGCTATCGCGGTGGCATCGACGGCATCCCCGTCGCGTTGAAGGACAACATCGAGACGGCCGGCATCCGGACGACATCGCATTCGCGGATCCTGCGCGAGCATGTTCCGTCCGAAGACGCTACCGTCGTGGCACGGCTGAAGGCGGCAGGCGCGACGATCGTCGGAAAGACCGCGACGTTCGAATTCGCCGTCGGCGGCCCTTCATGGGATCTGCCGTGGCCACCGGCCGTCAATCCGTGGGACGCAGCGCATCTGCCGGGCGGCTCTTCATCCGGCTCGGGCGCTGCGCTCGCGGCCCGCATGGTGGCGGGCGCTATCGGGACGGACACCGGGGGCTCGGTGCGCTGGCCGGCAGCCGTCTGCGGCATCACTGGCCTGAAGCCGACCTATGGCAGGGTCAGCCGCTACGGAATCCACCCCAACACCTTCTCGCTCGATCATTGCGGGCCGATGGCGCGTACCGCCGAGGATTGCGCCCTGCTGCTGCAGGCGATCGCAGGGCATGACCCACGCGATCCCGCCAGTTTCCGGGAAAGCGTTCCCGACTATCGCGCCGCGCTCGACGGGTCGATCGCAGGGCTCCGGATCGGCTTCGTTCGGCACTGGCATGCCGACCATGCGGCTCCCGAGGTGATCGCGGCGGTCGATGCCGCGGTCGAGCACTTCGTCGCGCTTGGCGCCGTGGTCGAGGAAGTCGAGCTTCCGCCTCTGCAGGACTATGTCGACTGCAAGACGGTGATTTCGCTCGGCGAGCTGTTCGCCATCCACGAGCAGGATATGAAGACACGGCCGCAGGAGTTCGGCCGATCGCTGCGGCAGCGTGTTCTGGCTGGCAGCATCGTTCGCGCCGAGGACTATGTCCAGGCGCTGCGCTGGCGCTCGGAGCTCGCTCAACGCACCTTCGCGGCCTTCACGCACTTTGATCTGCTAGTGACCGCGGGCTGGCTGACGGAAGCCGAGCCGAACGATCCTAACGGCGACGACTTCTTCCGGAACCGGCTGTTGATCACCATGCCGTTCAGTCTCGCCGGCAATCCAGCACTGAGCCTGCCCTGCGGCTTTTCGAAGAAGGGGTTGCCACTGGCCCTGCAGATCGCCGGGCGGCCGTTCGACGAGGCGACCGTGCTTCGCGCCGGCGACGCTTTTCAGCGCAGCACCGATTGGCACCGTCGCTTTCCGCCTCTGCATCGGTTCGAACCAGTAGCGCAGGTGGCGGCATGACCAGGCCCGATACCACGCGCGAAGACATCGCCGTGATGGCGAAGGTCGCCGGCCTCGATCTCTCGCCGGGACTGTTCGACGAGCTGGTCGATGCATACCGGCTGATCGAGCCGTCCTTGCAGAGATTGCGCCGCAGCCGCGATCGCCGCGACGAGCCCGCTCACATCTACGATCCGCGCGCTTTCATGGCCGCCGACGGCTGAAGCCCGGGCACAGAGGATTCCCGGCGGGCTGAGAGGGCCGGCCGGAACAGGGAACATCGAGTCGACGCGATGTGAAGCGGAGCGGGCGAGGGGCCCGCGCCGCAAGTGACAAGAGATGAATCAGGAGGAGGGGACAATGAAATCCAAGCTTGTCAGGCGGCTCGCTGTCGCTGTTGCGCTCGGCGCGATGACGCTCGCGTCGCCGGCCTTGGCCGAGAAGGTGCTGCGCGTCGCCATGACGGTCGCGGACGTGCCGCTGACGACGGGCCAGCCCAGCCAGGGAACCGAAGGCCTGCGTTTCATGGGCGGAACCGTCTATGATGGCCTGGTCAACTGGGACCTGTCGAAATCGGACAAGGCTGCGTCCCTGACGCCCGGCCTCGCCGAAAGCTGGGCGGTCGACGATGTCGACAAGAGCAAATGGGTCTTCAAGCTGCGTCGCGGCGTCAAGTTCCATGATGGTTCGGACTTCAACGCCGACGCCGTCGTCTGGAACTTCGACAAGCTGATGAAGCGGGACGCGCCGCAGTTCGACCAGGCCCAGTCCGTCCAGGCCGCGCAATATTATGGCGGCATCGAATCCTGGAAGAAGATCGATGATTTCACCGTCGAGATCGTGACGAGAGTCCCCGACTCGGTGCTGCCATACAATCTCGCCAACCTGTTCTTCTCCAGCCCGAAGCGTTGGGAGGAAAGCGGCCGCGACTGGAACAAGGTCGCCTACCAGCCCGCCGGCACCGGGCCGTGGAAGGTCGACAAGTTCGTGCCGCGCGAGCGGGTCGAGCTCGTCCGCAATGCCGGCTATTGGAATGCGAAGCGGATTCCGAAATCGGACCGGCTCGTGCTGTTGCCGATGCCGGACCCGAACACGCGTGTCGCGGCGCTCTTGTCGAACCAGGTCGACTGGATCGAAGCACCTCCGCCGGATGCGGTGCCGCGGCTCAAGCAGTCGGGCATGACGATCGTCAGCAATGTCTATCCGCATGTCTGGCCGTTCCAGATCAGCCTGATGGACGATTCACCGTTCAAGGACCTGCGCGTTCGCCAGGCGGCCAATCTCGCGATCGACCGGGACGGTCTCGTCAAGCTGCTCGGCGGCCTGGCGATCCCCGCCAAGGGAATGGTCAACCCGGGGCATCCCTGGTTCGGCAAGCCGAGCTTCGACATCAGATATGATCCCGAGGCCGCCAAGACGCTGTTGGCGGAGGCTGGCTACAGCGAGACGAAGCCGGCCAAGGTCAAGCTGGTGATCGCGCCTTCGGGCTCCGGCCAGATGCTGCCCCTGCCGATGAGCGAGTTCATCAAGGAGAATTTCCGCGACGTCGGGATCGACCTCGAATTCGTCGTCATGGACTGGGAGGCGCTGCGGGCGCGCCGTCGAGCAGGCGCCTGGGCGCCCGAAAACAAGGGCATCCACGGCGTCAACAACAGCTGGGGCTTCTGGGACCCGGACATCGGCCTGATCAAGGCGGCCGCCTCCTATGAGCCGGTGCCGACCGGCTACAATTGGGGTCGCTACAACGATCCGAAATCGGACGAGCTGGCCAAGGCGGCCAAGACGACCTTCGATCCGGCCCAGCAGGAGCGTATCCTCGCGGCCCTGCATGCCAGGATCGTCGATCAGGCGATGTGGCTCTGGGTCGTCCATGATCTCGGTCCGCGCGCGCTGTCGCCCAAGGTGAAGGGTTTCGTGCCGGCACAGAGCTGGCTGCAGGACCTGACGCCCGTCGACATCCAGTAACATTGCGGCGGCGGGGCGGTCGGGCGGTCGCGAAGGCGCAGCCCGTCCGGCTCCGGCGCTGGAGAGAAACGATGCTGATCTATTTCCTGCGGCGCGTGCTCTACACGGTCCCGATCGCCCTCGGCGTTTCGATCGTCTGCTTCGCGCTCATCCACCTGGCTCCGGGCGACCCGCTCAGCTCCGTCATGCCCGAAGGCGCGAGCCCACAGGTCATGGCCGAGCTCAAGGCCGCCTATGGCTTCGACAAGCCGCTGCCGGTCCAATACCTCACCTGGCTCGGCCGGGTACTCACCGGCGACTTCGGCTATTCGATCATGACCCGTCGCCCGGTGTTGGGCGAGGTCGGGCCGGCGGTCGTGAACACGCTGATCCTCGCCGTTGCTGCGGTCTTCATCGGCTTCGCCGTCGGTCTGCTGCTCGGCCTGATCGCCGGCTATAGCGCCGGCAGCGTACTTGACCGCGTCGTGACCTCGCTCGCCGTGACCGGCGTCAGCGTGCCCCATTACTGGCTCGGCATGGTCCTGATCGTGATCTTCGCGGTCAATCTCAACCTGCTGCCGGCCATGGGCATGGGCGCTGGCGGTTCCGCCAACTTCGCGCTCGACTGGGAAAGCCTGCGCCATCTGATCCTGCCTGCCATTGCGCTATCGGTCATTCCAGCCGGCATCATCGCCCGTTCCGTGCGCGGCACCGTCGCCGAAGTGCGCAAGCAGGATTTCGTGCAGACGCTCTACGCCAAGGGCCTGCCGCCGCGGCGCATCTTCGTTCACGTCGTCAAGAACGCGGCGCCGACCGTGCTCGCCATCATGGGGCTGCAGCTGGCGCAATTGCTCGGCGGCTCGATCCTGGTCGAGACGGTGTTCTCCTGGCCGGGCACGGGCTTCCTGCTCAACACGGCGATCTTCACGCGCGACCTGCCGGTGCTGCAGGGCACGATCCTCGTGCTCGCGATGTTCTTCGTCTTCATCAATCTGATCGTCGACCTCATCCAGAGCGCCTTCGATCCGCGCATCAAGCGCGCCTGAACCGGTTCCCGACATGACCAATCTCGCATTCGACGATTCCGGCGCGGCGCCCACGGGACGAAGGCCCGGCTCGCGCAGCTTCTGGCAGAGCGTAGGCCGCAGGCTCATGCGCGATCCCGTCACACTGACCTGCGCTGCCATCCTGCTGCTGATCCTGCTCGCGGCGATCTTCGCGCCGCTGGTAGCGCCGCACGATCCCTATCGCACCAGCATGGCGCGCCGCCTGCTTGCTGTCGGCGACTCCAGGCACTGGCTCGGCACCGACGAGCTCGGCCGCGACCTGCTTTCGCGCCTGATCTATGGCGGGCGGATGTCGCTGTTCATGGGCTTCATGCCGGTGGTTTTCGCCACCTTGATCGGCGGAACGCTCGGCATCATCGCTGGCTATGCCGGCGGGGCGCTCAACATGGCGATCATGCGCCTGATCGACGTGTTCTACGCCTTCCCCTCGGTGCTGCTCGCCGTCGCGATCTCCGGTGTCCTCGGCGCCGGGCTGGTCAACAGCCTGGTGTCGCTGACATTGGTTTTCATTCCTCCGGTCGCGCGCATCGCCGAGAGCGTCACCACCCAGATCCGCAACCAGGACTATGTCGAGGCAGCTCGCGCCACCGGGGCGGCCGGCTGGCGCATCGTCACCGGTCACGTGCTGAGCAACGTCACCGGCCCGATCCTGGTCTATGCATCGAGCCTGATCAGCGTCTCGATCGTGATCGCCTCCGGCCTCAGCTTCCTTGGCCTCGGCGTCGTCCCGCCGGAGGCCGAGTGGGGGCTGATGCTGAACACGTTGCGGCAGTCGATCTACATCGCGCCGCTCAATGCCGTGCTGCCCGGCGTGATGATCTTCATCACCTCCATGTGCTCCAACATGATCAGCGACGGGTTGCGCAGCGCCATGGACGTCAAGGTGTGAGGCCGCCGATGCTGACCAGACCTTTGCCTCACGCCATCGCCATGGACGACCATCCGGCCGAACCGCTGCTGCGCGTCCGCGATCTGCGCAAGCATTTCCCGATCAAGGGCGGCCTGCTCGGCCGTGCCCAGGCCCATGTCCGGGCGGTCGACGGCGTCTCCTTCGACGTCCATGACGGCGAGACGCTCGGCATCGTCGGCGAGTCCGGTTGCGGCAAGTCGACCCTGGCTCGCCTGCTGATCCAGCTGATCGCGGCCGACAGCGGCAGCGTCGCGCTTGCCGGCAGCAGCGCCGACAAGGACTCATTGCGTGCGCTGCGCCGCCAGATCCAGATGGTGTTCCAGGATTCCTATGCGACGCTCAATCCGCGCCTCACCATCGAGGATTCGATCGCCTTCGGCCTGAAGGCCAATGGCAGCAGCCGGGCGCAGGCACGCCAGCGCGCCCATGAGGTGCTCGACATGGTCGGCCTGGTACCCGACATGTTCGCCCAGCGCTACCCGCACGAGCTTTCCGGCGGCCAGCGCCAGCGCGTCAACATCGCCCGCGCGCTGGCGCTGGGCCCACGCATCGTCATCCTCGATGAGGCGGTGTCGGCGCTCGACAAGTCGGTCGAGGCGCAGGTGCTGAACCAGCTCGAGGACCTGAAGCAGCGCCTCGGCCTGACCTATGTCTTCATCTCGCACGACCTCAATGTCGTGCAGTACATCAGCGACCGCGTGCTGGTGATGTATCTCGGCAAGGCGATCGAGGTCGGGCCGGTCGCGCGCATCTATGGCGCGCCGCAGCATCCCTATACGCAGGGCCTGTTGTCCTCGCGCCTGTCGATGGATCCGCGCCGGCGCGTCAGCGCCGCGCCTCTGTCCGGAGACCCGCCCAATCCGATCGATCCGCCATCCGGCTGCCGTTTCCGCACCCGCTGTCCGATCGCCGAAGGGCTGTGCTCGCAGCGCGAGCCTGCACTGGCTGCGACCGCTGACGGCCATGTCGTCGCCTGCCATGCCCGCCAGCCGGGTTCCGGCCACAGACTCGCGCAGGCCTGAGGGATCGCCGCCATGCAGAGCAATGTCCTCCCGATCCAGTCAAAGATCGCCCCGGCCGCGCCGCTGGTCGATGTGCGCGATCTCACCGTGCGCTTCGTCTCGCGCGATCTCGATATTCCGGTCGTCAACGGCGTCAGCTTCGAGCTGGCGCAGGGCGAGGTGCTCTGCCTGCTGGGCGAATCCGGCTCCGGCAAGAGCGTCACCATGCGCGCGCTGATGCGGCTCTTCCCGGCGACCGCGCGCATCGGCGGCAGCATCCATGTCGATGGCCGCGATATCCTGGCGCTGCCGGAGCGTGGGCTGCGCCAGATCCGAGGCCGGCTGATCTCGATGATCTTTCAGGAGCCGATGACCGCCTTCGATCCGGTCTTCACCATCGGCACGCAGATCGCCGAATCCGTGGCCTATCATGACGGAGTGTCGATGCGGGCCGGACGCGCCCGCGCTTTGGAGTTGCTCGACCTCGTCCAGGTGCCATCGGCGCGGCGCCGGCTCGACGCCTATCCGCATGAGCTCTCCGGCGGACTGCGCCAGCGCGCAATGATCGCGCTTGCGCTCGCCTGCCGGCCGAAGCTCCTGCTCGCCGACGAGCCGACCACGGCGCTCGACGCGACCGTGCAGATCCAGATCCTGCTCCTGCTGCGCCAGCTGCAGGAAGAGCTCGGCATGGCGACGATCTTCGTCACGCATGATCTCGGCGTCGCCTGCGAGGTCGCGGATCGCATCGCCGTGATGTATGCCGGCCGCTTCGTCGAGGCCGGCTCGGTCACCGAGGTCATGGACGCGCCGCGCCATCCCTATACGGAAGGCCTGCTGCGCTCGACCATCCATGGCGGCATGAAGAGAGAGAGGCTGGACCCGATCCCCGGCTCGCCGCCCGATCTCGCCGCCCTGCCACGAGGCTGCGCCTTCGCGCCGCGCTGTGGAAGCGCCGTCTCCGATTGTCTCTCCGCGCCGCCGCCGAACGTCATGCTCGGCGGCAGTCATCAGGCCCGCTGCGTCAGGCTCGCCTGAGCTGACGGCTCAGGCAGGGCGCGTCAAGGCGAGCAGCCCAGCGGCGTCCTCGGCACGGTCGAGGGTCCAGATCGCCTCGACCAGGGCCTTGCGCGCATCCGGTTCGATCCAGCGCGCGGTCAGTTCCTCGAACTTGGCTTCGAGCTCGGCATCGCTCAAAGCGCGTGCCAGGCTGCCGCGGGCCTCGTCGATCGCGATTGTGCGTTCCTGGCCGTCGCGGAGCCTGAAGACGAGCCGCGCGGCGTCGACGCCGACGGCGGGGTCGGACACCAACGACACCTTCGTGCGCAGCGCCATGACTGCAGGATTGCGCACGCACTGGTCGGAGAACTCCGCCAGGCCGGGCTTGCCTTTGAGGAGGCTAGCCGCGACCGCGTGCTGGGCGCTGACCTGTGCCTCGCGGCCAGAGGCGATCGATGGCCTGTCGGCGCGCTGCAGAAGCAGGGGATTGCCAGTGACGATGATGGCCTCGATGTCGTCGACGGTTGCACTCGTTTCCGCGCGCCAGAGCAGGCAGGCGTCGATCACCGGGTTGATGACGACGCCACACGGGTACGGCTTGTAGGTATTGCGCGCGAGTTGCCAGCCTTCGCCGAGCCCTGCTGTCAGCGCGGTCAGGTCCGGCTTATCGACCATCACGGCGAGGAAGCCTTGCGAGCCCTCGATCGGTGCTGCCGGACCGTCGAAGCCCTGGTCAGCCAGCAAGGCGCTCCAAAGCCCGTTGCGCGCGGCCGAGCCGATGCTGACGCTCTTGGCCATGGTGCCGAGGCTCTCGACCAGACCAGTCGATTGCGTGGCTGCCAGGCCCAGTGCCCAGACGGTCTTCTGTCGGTCGAGGCTGAGAGTGTGGCTCGCGGCGGCCGCCGCGCCGAGCACGCCGCAGGTCGCGGTGATGTGCCAGCCTCTGCGGTAATGGCTGGGGAAGACCGCGTTGCCGAGCCGGCAGGCGATTTCCACCCCGACGGCGAAACCGGTCAGCAAATCCTTGCCGCTCATCCTGCGACGTTCCGCCAGGGCGAACAATGGCGGCGCCACCGGTGCGCTCGGATGGATGACGGTCGGGACATGCGTATCGTCGAAGTCGGCGATGTTGGCGCTGGCGGCATTGACGAAGCTGGCGCCGAGCGCATCGAGCCGGTCGCTACGGCCGATCACACTGGCGCGGGGATTTCCGCCGAATTCGCGCAGGGAGGCGATCGCCAGCTCGATCGCGGGCTCGCGGCTACCGCTGATCGCCGTGGCGAAGAAGTTGAGCAGCGAGCGCTTCGCTTCATGCCGGGTCCGTTCGGGAAGCTGATCCCAGCGAACCTCGGTGATGAAACGGGCAAGATCGCCTGTCAGACCGGCTTGTGCCACGTGCTCATATCCCCTCTCGCTTGCATGCGTGTGCCTTGCAGCAGAACTGCAATTGGGAGGCCATGTGGCAACGGCCGTGAAACCGGCTGAAACGGCTCCCTGGCCCTGCTGTCATGTCTTTCTCACGGACAGAGTTGCTCGTCCGGCAAACATGAGAGTGCCGGAGACGTAAGATTTTCCGGGCACTTAGCGTGTTTCTCTCATGGCATCGATCTTGCCGAAGGATAGGATGCCGCCGTCGACGCGGGAACAGGGCAGACGATTAATGGATAAACCTCCCATCGCATTCATCGGTACCGGAGCGATCGGCTCGCCGATGGCCTTTCGGCTTCTGCAGGCCGGTTTCCCGCTGACCGTGAACAATCGCCGCCGCGAGCGCGCCGAGGACCTGATCGCAGCCGGGGCGACATGGGCGGGGAGTGCGGCCGAGGCCGCGTCCAGGGCCGAACTCGTCTTCACCTGCCTGCCGAGCCAGGAGGCCATGGATGCTGTCTGCTTCGGTGCGGACGGGATCATTGCAGGCGGCAGGCCGCGCTGCGTCATCGACTTCTCCACGACCGGCCCGGACGACGCGATCCACATGGCCGATCGGTTCCGCGCTGCCGGAATCGGTTTCCTCGACGCGCCGGTGACCGGCGGGGTGCCGCGGGCGCGAGAGGGCAAGCTCACCGTCATCGTTTCCGGTCCCGAGGCCGATATCGCGCTGGCCCGGCCGGCCTTCGAGGCGGTGGGCTCGACCATCGTCGTGATCGGCCCGAATGCCGGCCAGGCGCAGACGGTCAAGCTGATCAACAACATGCTGAACTATACGGCGATGGCGGCGACCTCCGAGGCGATGGTGCTCGGCGCCAGGGCCGGCATCGATCCCGCGACTATTCTGTCCGTCGTCAACAACGGCTCGGGGAAGAATTCCGCGACGGAGATCAAGTTTCCGCTCGCTGTCCTGCCGCGGACCTTCGATTTCGGGGCGACTAACCGTGTCGCCGCGAAGGACCTCTCGCTCTTCCTCGGCGTTGCCGACGAACTGGAGGTGCCGACGCCGATCGCCAGCCTGGTCTCGCAGCTCTGGCGCACCTGGGTGCGTGAGCATGGCGACGAAGACCTGACGACCCTGGTGAAACTGTTCGAGTCCTGGTCGGGCGTCGAGGTCAAGGGCAAGCCGGCCTAAGCTTCTGCCGTAACTATCTCTGATTGCTCGGGGCAGGGCTCGCGTCGATAGCCCGGGCGCCGGGCTCGGCCGGGAAAAGGTGCTCGGCCATGAAATCGATGAAGACGCGCAGCTTTGGGGAGAGATGGCGGCTCGACGGCCAGAGCAGCCGCATGATCCCGACATGGTGGACATAGTCGTCGAGCACGGTTCTCAGCCGGTCCTCGGCGAATTGCCGGCGCAGCGCCAGATCGGGCAGGCAGGCGATGCCGAGGCCCTGCTCAGCCATCAGGATCAGCGGCTCGATGGTATTCACGATCGCGGCCGAAGCGGGGACGATATCGAGGTCCTCGCCGTCGCGGCGCAAAGGCCAGCGCTCGAACTTGCCGCTGGTGGCGAAGCGGTGATGCAGGCAGGCGTGCCGCGAAAGATCCTCCGGCACCTGAGGGACGCCGCGGCGGGCGAGATAGTCGGGCGATGCGACGAGCTTCAGGCGGAACTCGCCGAGGAGGCGGCTCATCAGCCGCGAATCCGTGACCTCGCCGGCACGGATGACGACATCGAAACCGCCGTCGATCACCTCGACGATGCGGTCGGTCAGGTCGAGGTCGAGCTGGATATCGGGATAAGCACGCATGAAGGCCGTCAGCGCCGGCATCATCATGACATTCGCGATCGGCAGGCTGACGCGCAGCTTGCCGCGGGGTGCTCCACGCGTGTGTGCGAGTTCGAGCTCGGCAGCTTCGATTTCGCCGAAGATGCGGCGGCAACGCTCCAGGAACATTGCCCCTTCGGGCGTGAGCGTGATCGTCCGTGTCGAGCGGTGGAAAAGCCGTGCGCCGAGGCGCTCCTCCAGCCGGGAGATCGCCTTTCCGATTGCGGAGGACGACACGCCAAGCTGGTGGCCGGCCGTCGTGAAACTGCGCGCATCGGCCGCCTGCACGAAGGCACGAAGAGAACCGAGGTGATCCAAAACTGCGCACTCCGATAGCGGACATAAATGTTCGCAGTCATTACGATTATAGCCTGATTTTCTTGGAGTGCATCAGAGGCGATTTTCATCTGGAAAGCCGGAGGGCGGGCGACGGACGGAGATTGGACCGTGCAGGCATGGATCATGAATTTGGCGGTAGCGGCAGCACTGCTGCTCGCCCCGCAGGTCTCAGCGGCACCGCCGGAAACGGCCGATCCGATCGTCGCGGGCAAGATCGACGCGGCGCTCGATCAAGGCGGAGGCAGCATATGCTTAGGGGCTTGAAGGCTTGGTTCAGCGCGTCTGATGCTCCACCCTCGACGCTATGACGTCTGCGGCTTCTCGAACTGCCGAGACCGCCGCTCCTCGAGGCGGCTGTGGCTTGCCGGAAGCGGCATTCGGCCGCCAATGTCGAAGGCTGACGGAAGCAGTGTCATAGCCCGCCTGAATGACCCGTTCACGTGCCTCCCGCGACGACATGCTCGGCACCGCGATCTCAGGAGCGATCAGCAGATCGGCCTCGGCCATTTCCGGCTCAGCCAACAAGCAGCTCTGCATCTTCATGACGCCGCTGAGGACCGTGACGATCACGGTCCCCTCCGGGCGGGGGCCTCGACAATAGACGTCGACGGCTATCACGACATCCGCACCGAGCGCGCGAGCGAAGCGAACGGGAACCAGGCTCGTCACGCCTCCGTCGACCAGGTGGCCACCAGGGTACCCGCACGAATTGTCCGGCGGCATGCGCCAGCGCGTCCTGCTCGCCATCGCCTTGGGCTGCCGGCCGCGCCTGCTTATCGCGGGCGAGCCGACCACCGCACTCGACGTGACGACCCAGGCTGAGATCCTGGCGCTTCTGCGCGACCTGCGGCAGCGCCTCGGGATGGCCATGCTGCTCATCAGCCATGACCTCGGCGTGGTCTGGAACGAGTGCGAGCGCGTCTACGTGATGTTCCGCAGCCGCATCGTCGAGGAGGGCGCGACACGTGACGTGTTCGCCAAGCCGTCCCATCCCTACATCGCGGGCCTGGTCAAGGCTTCGAGAGCGGCGCGCAACAGCGAGGGACGGTTCGAAACCATCACCGGCGAGTATTCCACCAACAGCGAAGGACGTTTGTCATGACGATCGGGCAGCCCTTGCTGGAACTGGCTGATGTCGGAAAGAGCTTCCGGGCGGCCGGAGGCGGCCTGTTCCATGCGGTGAAATCGGTCAGCCTGACCGTCCATGCCGGCGAGATCGTCGCGCTCGTCGGCGAGAGCGGCTCCGGCAAGTCGACGCTCGGCCGCATCGCGCTGGGCTTGATGACGCCCGACACTGGCAGCGTGAGCTTCGATGGACAGGGCCTGACCGGCATGTCCCGCAGCACGTTCCGCGACGTGCGCACGGGAATGCAGCCGATCTTCCAGGATTCGACCGCCGCGCTGAACCCGCGCAAGACCGTGCGCGAGCTTCTGATGCAGGCGCTGTGGAAGCGCCCGGGGGAGGGCGAGGCTCGCTGCCTGCGCTTGCTGGAGGATGTCGGCCTGCGTCCCGCCGACAGGTTCATCGAGCGCAATCCGCGCGAACTCAGCGGCGGTCAACGCCAGCGTGTGTCGATCGCGCGCTCGCTGGCCATGGAGCCCAGGCTCATTATCGTCGATGAACCCGTGTCCGGCGCAGATGTGTCCATCCGCGGCCAGATCCTCAACCTAATGCTGGACATTCAGAAGGCGAGCGGCGTCGCCTATCTCATGATCACCCACGACATCTCGATCGCGCGGGCTTTCGCCGATCGTGTCGCCGTGATGATGAAAGGGCAATTGGTCGAGATCGGCTTGGCGAAAGAGGTCCTGGGCAGTCCGAAGCACAACTATACGCGGCGTCTGGTGGCAGCGGTTCCGGAGCTTGGCGGACATCCGGGTAGGTTTTGAGTTGAGCGACCTGAATACGCGTATGCGCAAGAGCGAACGATCTTTTTTGAGCGATGCGTGGTGAACAATCTCGAGCGGTGTGAGCACGATTTTCTTTCCGGGCAGCCGGAGTAATCCGGCGGCTTTGTTCATCGACCTTCGCCGGAGAATGTGCCGGCGCGGCGCTTCACCGCCGCGCCAAACGAGTTAGATGTCCGTTTGCTCGGATAGGATCAGGGCATCATCAACTTCGATGCCGAGGTAACGCACTGTGCTTTCCAGCTTGGAGTGACCAGCAGCAGCTGGCAGGCGCGGAGGTTGCTGGTACGCGGGTCAACTCCACTGACTCGCCATGTGCCATCTAAGGGGAAGAGGTCTCGACGGGCTTCTCGCCGACCTGCGGGTGGCGGCGGCGGATTCCGCACCGTAGCCGGCTTTTGGTTGGTGCCCGCCCGGATTCCCGGCATCATCGCGCGATGATCGACCTGCGCAATATCGAGACCTTCTTCTGGGCCGCCGCGCTCGGCAGCCTGCGTGCCGCATCGGAGAAGCTTGGCACCACCCAGCCCGCGATCTCGCAGCGGATCGCCTCGCTGGAGACCGCGCTCGGCGTGCGCCTGTTCGAGCGCGATGCGCGCGGGGTCAAGCTCACGGCCAAGGGGCACGAGCTGCTCGCCCATGCCGAGCGGATGATGCAGGTGCGCCGCGACATGATGCAGGCCGCCCGCGACCAGACCACGATGAGCGGCAAGCTGCGCATCGGCGTCGCCGAGACCATCGTCCAGACCTGGCTGCCCAAGCTGATCGAGGAGGTTCACGTCGCCTATCCGGCGCTCGTCCTGGAGATCGAGGTTGACAGCACCCATGTGCTGCAATCCCATCTGATGGCGCGCCAGATCGATCTCGCCTTCCTGCTCGGCCCGGTGCTCGAGGCGCGGGTGGAAAACCTGCCGCTCTGCACCTATCCGCTTGCCTGGGTCGTCAAGCCCGGCGCCGACCTCGGGCCCGGCCCGGTCACGCTCGCGGATATCGCCGGGCTCCCGATCATCACCTATCCCTCGAACAGCTCGCCCTACCGGCAGGTCCGCGACATGCTGATGCGCGCCGGCATCTCGACGCCGCGCATGTATGGCAGCGCCTCGCTCTCGATGGTGGTGCGCATGGTGCTCGACGGCATCGGCGCGGCCGTGATCACGCCGGTCTTCCTGGGCCGCGAGCTGGAGCGCGGCGAACTGCAGATCGTCGAGGTCGAGGCCGACCCCTTGCCCGATCTGAGCTTTACCGCGAGCTGGATCGACGGACCCGACAGCTACCCCTCCCGCATCATCGCACGCATGGCACAGGCGGTCGCGCGGCAGAATGCTTCCGACAAGGAAGAGTGATAAATCCGGCTTATACCTCTGTTCCAAACAT
>DASYHC010000070.1:0-13231 GCA_035998995.1 Allobosea sp. | reverse complement strand
GGGGGGCCGCACGCCTTACGCTCGCCCCGCCGGCAGCGTGATCGTTGCCCTGAGCCCCGTGCCCGCGGCGCGGTTCTCCAAAGTCAGCATTGCGCCGAGGCGTGCGAGGGCAACCTCGACGATCGCAAGTCCGAGCCCGGTCCCGGCGGTCTTGGCACCGCGCGCCCTATAGAAGCGCTGCGTCACCAGCGATATCTCCTCATGCGGGATACCCGGACCGTCATCCTCGACGGCAAGGACAGTCTCGGCGACGCGAAACCAGCGCACCCGCCCGCCTGCCGGACTATGCCCGCAGGCATTCTCATGCAGGTTGCGCAAGGCCAGCCGCAGATTCTCCGCCTGTCCCGATAGGACAAGGTCATCGAGAGCCGGATCGATCTCGACGGTCAGCCCCGGCCATTTCCGCTCGCCATCGATCTCGCGCAGCAGCGGACCGACGATGATGCGCTGGCGATCGGAGCCAACGGCATCGGCATCGAGCCTGGCAAGCGTCAGCAACTGGCTGATCAGCCGAGCCGTCCGGTCCACGCCCTGCACGATCCTGTCGAGCGCCGAAAGGCGCATCGCGTCGCTATCGGCGGCCTTTGCGATCTGCGCCTGCGTGCGGATGCCTGCGAGCGGTGTCCGCAATTCGTGCGCGGCGAAGGCCGAGATCTCGCGTTCATGCCGCCTGGCCAGATCGAGCCGCCGGAACAGCCCGTTCAGCGCGTCGGTAAGCGGGCGGATCTCCTTGACCGCATTGGCGTCGACAGGGCTCAGATCATCGGCCGGACGGTTCTGCAGGTCGCCGGCGATCTGCCGCAACGGGGCAAGCCCCCTGCCGACGCTGAGCCAGATCAGCCCGGCGAAGAGCGGCAGCATCAGCAATGTCGGCGCGACCAGCCCGAGCACCAGATCCTGCACGAGCCGCTCGCGCAGGCCGAGGCGGTCGCCGACCAGCACCCGCACGCCCTTGGCCGCGTCCTCGATGGCATAGACGCGCCAGAGCTCGCCATTGATCACGCTATCGTGGAAGCCGTTGGCATGCGCCGCCAGCCGCTCGGCAGGCGCCGTGGTCGAGGCCGCGACGAGACGCCCGCCCAGCGACCAGATCTGGCAGGAAAGCTGACGCTCATAGCTGCTGTTTTCCAAAGGCACGACCTGAGGCGCGGCAGCAATCGCCGCCTGGGCGGAGCTGTCGTCATGGACCAGCGAGGCGACCATACGCGCCGCTTCCTGCAGGCGCATATCGAGCACGCGCTCGAGCTCGTTCTTGGTCCCGAGATAGATCCAGCCGGTCGCGACGAGCCAGATTAGGCTCGTGGTCGCGACCAGGATCAGGAACAGCCGGCCGCGCAGCGAGCTCATGGCGCGCTCTTGAGGCGGTAGCCGAGGCCACGCACCGTCTCGATCAGCTCGCGCCCGAGCTTCTGCCTGAGATTGTGGATGTGGACTTCGATCGCGTTGCTCTCGATCTCCTCTTGCCAGCCATAAAGCCGCTCCTCCAGCTCGCCGCGCGAGCGGATGACGCCCGGCCGTTCCGCCAAAGCGCGCAGGACGGCGAACTCCCGCCGCGTCACATCGATCATCGTGCCGTCGCGCGCCACGCCATGGCTCGCAGGATCGAGGACGAGGCCCGCGGCCGCGATACCGGCCACGGCCCGCCCCTCGCCGCGCCGCCCGATCGCACGCAGCCGCGCCGCGAGTTCGTCGAGATCGAAGGGCTTGCCGAGATAGTCGTCAGCGCCGCAGTCGAGCCCGGCGATGCGGTCACGGGTCTCGTCGAGCGCGGTCAGCAGCAGGATCGGGCAGCGTTCGCCCTGCTCCCGCAGGTCCTGGAGGAGATCGAGGCCCGAGCCATCAGGCAGCATGATGTCGAGCACCATCGCGTCGAAAGCGCCGGCCGCCAGCGCATGCCGCGCATCGGCGCAGCTGCCGACCAGCTCGGCGTTCATGCCGTGCAGCCTCAGTCCGACGGCGAGACCGTCGGCGAGAAGCGGGTCGTCTTCGACGATGAGCACGCGCATGTGACCTCCTCGGCCCCAGCATCCCTGCCGAGCTTAAGGCTGGCTTAAGCTGGGTAGCGCCGATGGCTCGCATCCGTCCACCGCCGGGGACGCGACGATGCGACCGCCGCGAGCCACGTCTGGCTCCCGGACGGCAGGCGCGGCGCGGTCCCGGCAGCTGAGAAAGCCGCAAGCCCATGCACCATGACCGCCGCACCATCCTCCTCGGGCTTTCGCTTCTGGCGGCGGCGTTGCCGGGCCCCGTTTTGGCTCAGGAGAGTAAGATCGATGTCGAGGCGATCCTGAACGACCCGGAAGCCCCCATCTCGGGCAATCGCGACGGCGACGTCACCATCGTCGCCTTCCTCGATTACAACTGCCCCTACTGCAAGAAATCGGCTCCGGACCTCGCCCGCATCGTCAAGGAGGATGGCAAGATCCGGCTGGTCTACAAGGACTGGCCGGTCATCGCCGAGACCTCGGTCTATGCTGCGCAGCTCGCACTCGCTGCGGCCTATCAGGGCGCCTATGAGCGCGCGCACCATGCGCTGATGGCGACCAAGGGGCGGCTGAGCAAGGCGCAGATCTCGGCGGCGATCCAGGGCGCCGGCATCGACATGACGCGCCTCCAGGCTGATCTCGACGCCAATGGCGAGAAGATCACCGCGCTGCTGCGCCGGAACCTCGCCCAGGCCGACTCGCTCGGGCTGCAGGGCACGCCGACCTATCTCGTCGGCCCGTTCCGGACCTCGACGCTCGACTACAAGGGCTTCAAGCAGGTCATTGCCGATGCCCGCGCCAAGCCGGCCTCCCAGTGAGACCGGGCGCACGGAGCATGACCGACCTTTCGTTCCCGACCCGCCGCATGGCTGGTTTGGCGCTCGCTCTGCTGGCCGCCGGCTGCACGACGGTCGCGCAGCGCACGGCGCCGCCGCCCACCCCTGCATCGCAGTTCAGCGCATTCGATCTCGCACGCTATGGCGCCGTCGAGAAC
This sequence comes from Allobosea sp., assembly GCA_035998995.1. Taxonomy (GTDB): domain Bacteria; phylum Pseudomonadota; class Alphaproteobacteria; order Rhizobiales; family Beijerinckiaceae; genus Allobosea. Next base: position 10,252 of record DASYHC010000070.1, on the reverse strand, counting down.
GAGCCTTTCCGCGTCCCCGCCGTCTCGCTGGAGGATCTGCGGCCGAGCAATCTGCGCCAGCTCGTCGACTATCCGACGAGCCACGCGCCGGGCACGCTGGTCGTCGATCCCGGAAGCCGCTTCCTCTATCTCGTCCAGGAAGGCGGCAAGGCGCTGCGCTACGGCGTCGGCGTCGGGCGCGAGGGCCTCGAATTCACCGGCAGCGCGACCGTGCAGCGCAAGGCGCAGTGGCCGCGCTGGACGCCGACGCCCGACATGATCAAGCGCGAACCCAAACGCTACGCCAGATGGTCGGGCGGGATGGCCGGCGGCGCAGACAACCCGCTCGGCGCCCGCGCGCTCTATCTGTTCAAGGACGGGCGCGACACGCTCTATCGCATCCACGGCACCAATGAGCCCGATACGATCGGAGAAGCCGTCTCCTCGGGCTGCATCCGGATGATGAACCAGGACGTGATCGACCTCTATAACCGCATTCCGAAAGGCGCGAAGGTTGTCGTCCTGCCGGCTTGATCGGGCCGGACGGGCGATACTGGCCGCAGCCAATCGGACGCGGGCTTCCCGATATCGCCGAGTATTGCGGGGATGATCGCCGCGCCTCTCGGTCGGGAATCCGGCAGATTCTCCAGATTCCAATGATATAGCGCGGCATATCGTCAGAATTGGCAAATGGGTCGGAATTTCACATTCCGTTCATCGTCGAGGCGATAAACATCTGATCGGGCGATACGAAGGAGAGAAATCATGAACCGTCGTTCATTCGTCACGGCACTGTTTGGTGGGCTTGCGGCAAGCGTCGCGGGCGCGAGTGTGGTGAGCATGCCAGCCATGGCTGCCTCACTGCCTGCCGACGATGCCGCCAAGCTCGATGCGGTTCCCGCCGAGTTCAGCCAGTATTGGCGCCGTCCGCGCCGTCGCCGGACGGTCTGCTCGGTCCGGCGCAATCGCTATGGCCGTCGCGTGCGCGTCTGCCGCACGGTCTATTATTGATGACATCGCCCCGGCCATAAGGGCCGGGGCGCTCCCCCGTCTGACCCAACCGCACCAAGACGGGGTCTATGTCGCGGCGGCGGCATCCGCCCTATCATGACCATGGGTCATGATAGGAGCCGCGAGCATGAACCATATCGCAGGGATTGCCGCCTTCGCCGGATTTGCGATCATCGCACTGCCGGCGCAGGCGACCGAATGGATCGGGCGCTGGGGCGCGCCGGGCTGCAGCGCCGACGACACGGTGATCGGCCTCGGCTCCAAGGAGCTTGACTTCTCGACATTCGAGGCGAGTTGCCGAACGCTTCGTGCCGAGCGCCGGCGGGACGTCTACGAAATCGCCGGGGAATGTCATGGCGAAGGCCGGCCGATGCGGGTCGTCTTCACCGTCCGTGTCGATGGCGACACGCTCTCCTTCATCCGCCAGCGCGGCTTCGATTTCAGCCCGAAGCGTTTCCGGCGCTGCCGCTGACACCGCTTGGCGGCTCTGACTGCGCATCATCATCCTGCAGAACCCGCCAGGCTGCGCCGTCGAGATCGGCGTACTGGCCGCTGCGCATGCACCAGAAGAAGGCGCCGAGCCCGACAAGGCCGAGGCCGAGCGCCAGCGGGAACAGGATCACGATAATGTTCATGGCCGAACCTCTTGCACCGGCCCGCTGGCACGCGCGCGCATGGCATTGAGCGTCACCACCAGCGAGGAGCCGGACATGGCGACGGCGGCGACCAACGGCGTCGCCAGCCCGGCGATGGCGATCGGCACCGCCACCGCATTGTAGAGCACGGCAAAATACAGGTTCTGCAGCATCAGCCGGCGCGCCCTGCGCGCGATCGTCAGCGCCGCCGCGACCGAAGCAAGACTTTCCCCAAGGAAGACGATATCGGCCGCCGCCTGCGCCAGATGCGTGGCGCTGACCGGCGAGAGCGAGACATGCGCACCTGCCAGCGCCGGCGCATCGTTGAGCCCGTCGCCGACCATCAGCACCTTGCGGCCGTCAGCCGCCATGCGTTCGAGTAAAGCGAGCTTGTCGCCCGGCATCAGCCCGGCATGCAGTTCGGTGACACCGAGCGCGGCGGCGATCGGCGCCACCGCCTCGAACCGGTCGCCGGAGAGGATCGCGACCTGAAGCCCGGCCTTGCGCAGGGCCGCGATCGTCTCGCGTGCCTGCGGACGCAGGGCCTGTCCCAGCGCCAGCACCGTCCGGAAGGAGCCATGGCGATAGGCGATCAGCGAGGCGCCGGGATGCAGCGCTGCGACCATGGCCGCCTGCGCCTGCGCGCCACAGAAGGCGACACTGCCGAGACGGCGCTCGTCATCGCCCTGCCCCACGGAAAGACCCTGCCCCTTTTCCTCGTGCACATCCTCCGCCGCACGCGACACACCCAGCGCGCGGGCGAGCGCCTGCGCCAGCGGATGCCCGCTCGCCGCTGCCAGCGCACCGATCTCGGCCCGCCGCTCCGCCGGCAAGGCTCCGGGATTGAGGATCTCCGGCTCGGGCAGGGTCAGCGTGCCGGTCTTGTCTAAGACGGCGATGTCGGCCTCGGCCAGGCGCTCTAGGGCATCGCCCTCCTTCAGCATGATCTTGCGCTTGAACAGGGCGGAGGCCGCGACGACCTGCACGGCGGGGATGGCAAGGCCGAGCGCGCAGGGGCAGGTGATGATCAGCACGGTGACGGCGATCATCAGCGCTTCCGGCCAAGGCAGGCCGAAGGCCAGCCAGCCGAGGAAGGTCGAAGCCGCCAGCGTGTGCACTACGGGGGCGTAGAGCCGGGCGGCACGATCCGACAGGCGGACATAGCGCGAGCGGTTACCGACAGCCTGGTCCATCAGCCGGTCGATCTCGTCGAGCAGCGTGCCCTGCCCGGCCGCCTCGACCCGCACGGTCAGCGCGCCGGTCAGGTTCAGCGTGCCGGCGTGGACGCGTTGTCCGAGTTCGATTTCGACCGGAGGGGTCTCGCCGGTGACGAGGCTCTGGTCGATCTCGGAGCGACCGGTCTCGACGATGCCGTCGACGCAGACGCGCTCGCCGGGCCGCACCAGCACGAGATCGCCGGGCGCGATCGCGGCGATCGGCATCACCATCGTGCTGCCGTCGGCGGCGAGCTTTGTGGCGGTCTCCGCTTTCAGCGCGGCGAGGTTGCCGGCGAGATCACGGGTGCGCCGCCGCATCAGCTGGTCGAGATAGCGCCCGATCAAGAGGAAGAAGAGCAGCATGACCACGCCGTCGAAATAGGCGTGGCGGCCATGGTTCCAGGTTTCGGCAACCGACATCACCAGCGCCAGCACGACGCCGATGGTGATCGGCACGTCCATGTTGACGGCGCCGGCCTTCAAAGCCCGCAGCGCACTCTCGAAGAAGGGCCGGCCGGCATAGGCCGCTGTCGGCAGTGCGATCAGGGCGGAGAGCCAGTGGAAGAAGTCGCGCGTCGTCGGATCGATATCGCCCGCATTGCCGGACCAGACTGCGACCGAGAGCAGCATGATGTTCATCGAGGCGAAGCCGGCGACGCCGAGCGCGCGCAGCAGATGGCGCTCCTCGCTCGCGGCTCCCGCCTCCTGCCGCTCGGGCGCGAAGGGGTAGGCCTTGAAGCCGAGCGCGGCGAGCTTCTCGACTACCGCTTCGGGCCGCAGCAACGCCTCGCGCCAGTCGACCGAGACGCGCTTCAGTGCGAGGTTGACGCGCGCGCCGAGAATAGCCGGCTCGCGGGCGAGCCCGCCCTCGATCGCCTGCATGCAGCCGGCACAGCGCATGCCGTCGACCGCCAGCTCCATGCTGGCGATGCCATCGTCGCGATGGCGCACGAAGACCGAAAGATCCTGCGCCGCCATCTCAGCGCTCCGCCAGAGTTACGCGGCTGCGCGAGACGAAGACGACCTCCTCCCCGCGCTTCGCCTGCAGTTGGAGGATCCAGGAGCCGGCCTCGATCCGGTCGAAGCGCGTCTCGTAGCGCCCGGGCCGGCTCTCGCTCAGCGTCAGCTCTCGGTCGCGAGCGGATGTCGCGGGATGGCGCAGGCGCGCAGTGGTCGCAAAGCCGCCGAGCGGCCCGCCATTGCGATCGACCAAGGTTACGGCGAGCGTCGCGCCTTCGCCCTGCCGGGCGAGCGTCGCGGCGGCGGACCAGCCGCGCGCATCGCGCTCATGCTGGCGGGCGATCTCCTGGTTGAAGTGCTGGCTCGTCTCATAGGCGCTGCGGGTCTCGACACCCGGCATGGTCCGCAGCGCCATCGTCATGATCGTCGCGTTGACCGAGACGATCACGCCGAAGAACAGGATCAGCATCGCCGCGACCATGCCGCCGGTCAGCTGGAATGGACGGCGCTGGGCAGCCTGCACGGGATTCTCATAGGGCATGATGATGACTCCGCAGCAGCTCATGGCTGGGTCCCTGGCGCGATGAAGTGATCATCCGCGCGCACCGTCTCGCCGGCAAAGAGATCGGAAGCGGTGATGGTGATCACCTGCGAGGCCACGAGCGGCACGCCGGCCGGGACGGTGACGAGCACGCGCACCTCGCGCGAGGAATCGGGATCGACGGTGACGACTGGCCGAAGATCGGCACTCGGCGGGGCTCCGATCGCCTCGATCCTGATGCCGGGCAGGCCGGAGACGGTCAGGGCGAAGGGCCGATGCTCCGGACGCTTGTTGAGCAGGCGCACCGCATAGGCGTTGCGGATCGACCCGTCGCTCAGGGTGACGAACAGCGGCGTGCGCTCATGCAGCACCGACATGCCGGCGGTGCTGCGGGTCGCGAGCTGCCAGAGCATGGCGCCGCCGACGACGGCGATCAGCGCCGCATAGACAAGAGTGCGCAGGCGCAGCGGCCGATAGATCGCAGCAAGCCCGGCGAGACGGCGCTGGATATTGCCCTCGGTATCATAGGCGATCAGCCGCGTCGGGCGGCCGATCTTGCTCATCACCGTGTCGCAGGCGTCGATGCACAGCCCGCACTGGATGCAGTCGATCTGGGCGCCGTCGCGAATGTCGATCCCGGTCGGGCAGACCGCGACGCATTGGAAGCAGTCGACGCAGTCGCCCGCAGGCGCGCCCTGCGCCCTGAGCTTTGCCGCCTGCTTGACCGAAACTCGCGGCTCGCCGCGATCGTAGCGATAGGTGACGTTGAGCGCCTCGTCGTCGGTCAGCGCCGCCTGAATCCGCGGCCAGGGGCACATGTACTTGCAGACCTGCTCACGCATGAGCCCGGCGAGCGCATAGGTGGTGAAGGTCAGGATCGCGATCCAGACATAGGCCGAGAGCGGCGCGGTGAAGGTCGCAAGCTCCCGCACCAGGGTCGGCGCATCGGCGAAGTAGAGCACCCAGGCGCCGCCGGTCCACCAGGCGATGACGAGCCAGACCGCATGCTTGGCGCTCTTGCGCCAGAGCGTGTCGAAGCCCCAGGGCTCGGCGTCGCGGCGCATGCGCTCGCGTCGGTCGCCCTCGAAAAAGCGCTCGACCGCCAGGAAGAGATCGGTCCAGACCGTCTGCGGGCAGAGATAGCCACACCAGACCCGGCCGGCGACCGCGTTCGTCAGGAAGAGGGCGAAGGAGGCCAGGATCAGGAGGCCGGTGAAGTAGTAGACCTCCTGCGGCCAGATCTCGATGAAGAAGAAGTAGAAGCGGTTGTTGGCGATGTCGGCCAGCACCGCCTGATCAGGCAGGTACGGGCCGCGATCCCAGCGCAGGAAGGGCAGCAGATAGTAGATGCCCAGGCACAGGAAGAGGATGATCCACTTCGCGCGCCGGAACGGGCCGGACACGCTCTGCGGATAGACCTTCCGCGACGCCGCGAAGAGCGGGATGTCGTCCTGGTCGGTCCCGGCGCTGCTCACGCTACTGCCCTCCCCCCAGCGAGTGGACATAGACGGTCAGCGCCTTGATCGTGGTCTCGTCGAGACGCCCAGCCCAGCCCGGCATCACGCCGTTTCGGCTGTTGGCGATGGTCTCGGTGAGCGAGGCCATGTCCATGCCATAGAGGCTGATCGCGTCGGTGAGGTTGGGCGCACCCAGCTCCTGATTGCCCTTGCCCGCAGCGCCATGGCAGGCGGCGCAATTGTCGGCGTAGACTTTGCGCCCAAGCGCAAGATCCGCCTTCGGTTCGGTCGGCAGGCCGGCGAGCTCGCGGACATGGCTGGCGACGGCAGTGATCTCCTCGCGCTTCAGCATGCCGTCGCGCCCGAAGGCCGGCATCTGGCTGACGCGGGTGTCGTTGTCGCCGGCGACGCGGATGCCGTGGCGGATGGTCTGCTGGATCGCCGCCGGCGAGCCGCCCCAGAGCCAGTCGTCATCGTTGAGATTGGGATAGCCCTTGGCACCGGCGCCACCAACGGCATGGCAGGCTGCGCAATTGTCGCCGAAGGCGGCCTTGCCCTGCGCCATGGCGATCTGGAACAGGGTCGGATCGGCCTTGATCTGCGCAGGGGTGGCCTCGGCCATCCCGGCGGCCTGCGCCGCGCGCTGTGCCTTGAGCCTGGCCATGTCGGCGCTGACCTCGGCACGGCTGGCATAGCCGATCACGCCCTTCGTCGTGTCGGTCAAAAGCGGCCAAGCGGGATAGACGATCCAGTAGCCGATCGACCAGACGATCGTGGCGTAGAAGACGTAGAGCCACCAGCGCGGCAGTGGCGTGTTGAGTTCGCGGATGCCGTCCCACTCATGGCCGGTCGTGGCCATGCCGGTAGCCGCATCGACATGCGGATCCTCGTACTTCTGGTCCATCGATCAGTCCTCGCGCAGCGGATTGAGCGCGGCTTCCTCGAAGCGGGCGCGGTTCTTCGGCCAGAAGGCGTAGACGCAGACCCCGAGGAAGACGGCGACGAAGTAGAGGAGCCCGGCGGACTGGGCGAAGCCGGCGAGCCAGTGATAGGTCGTTTGCATGGTCGGGCTCAGCGGATGTTGGCTTTGTCGTCGTAGAGCTTGAAGTCGACCATCGTGCCGAGCGCCTGCAGATAGGCGATCAGGGCGTCGGCTTCGGTGATGCGCTGCGGGTTGCCGTCGAAATCGCGCGACTGTGCCTTGGGGTAGCGCTTCTCCAGATCGGCCTGGCCGGGATGGTCCGGCGTCGCCTGCGCCTTCAAATCGGCCTGCGCCTGCGCGATCATCTCGTCGCTATAGGGCACGCCGCCGGCGCGGTTGGCGCGCAACTCGTCGGCGATGTCCCCGAACGCCAGCTCGGTCCTCGCCAGGAAGGGATAGCCCGGCATGATCGATTGCGGCACGATCGCGCGCGGCTCGGCCAGATGCGCCCGTTGCCATTCGTCGGAATACTTGCCGCCGACGCGGGCAATATCCGGCCCGGTCCGCTTCGACCCCCACTGGAACGGCTTGTCGTACATGCTCTCGGCCGCGAGCGAGTAGGGCCCGTAGCGCTCGACCTCGTCGCGCAGCGGCCGGATCATCTGGCTGTGGCAGTTGTAGCAGCCCTCGCGCACATAGATGGAGCGGCCGGCGAGCTCGAGCGGCGTATAGGGCCGCATGCCCTGCACCGTCTCGATCGTGTTCCGGAGGTAAAAGAGCGGCGCGATCTCGACCAGGCCGCCGATCGAGATCACCAGCAGCGTGCCGATGACCAGGACGATCGAATTGGTCTCGAAGATCTTGTGCTTGGCCCAGAGCGAACGCCGCGGCGGCTTGTGGTCGATGCTCGTCATGATGGTCCTCAGGCGGTGGCGAGCTGGCGCGGCGGCAGCGCATAAGCTTCAGGCGTGTCGGCGGCCTCCTCGCAGCGCACGGTCATCCAGAGATTGAAGGCCATGATCAGCGCACCGATTAGGAAGAGCGCGCCGCCCAGCGCCCGGATCACGTAGAACGGGTGCATCGCCGCGACGGTCTCGATGAAGGCGTATTCGAGAAAGCCGAGCGAGGTGTAGGCCCGCCACATCAGCCCCTGCAGGATCCCCGAGACCCACATCGCCGTGATGTAGAAGACGATGCCGAGCGTCGAGACCCAGAAGTGCCAGCTCACCAGCCTGAGCGAGTAGAGCCCCTTGCGGTTCCATAGCCAGGGCACCAGGCAGTAGATCGCGCCGAAGGAGATGTAGCCAACCCAGCCGAGCGCGCCGGCATGGACATGGCCGATGGTCCAGTCGGTGTAGTGCGACAGGCCGTTCACCGCCTTGATCGACATCAGCGGCCCCTCGAAGGTCGCCATGCCGTAGAAGGCGAGCGAGACCACCATCATCCGCAGCACCGGATCGGTGCGCAGCCGGTCCCAGGCGCCCGACAGCGTCATGATCCCATTGATCATGCCGCCCCAGGAGGGCATCCACAGCATGATCGAGAAGGTCATGCCGAGCGTCTGCGCCCAGTCGGGCAGCGCGGTGTAGTGGAGATGGTGCGGGCCGGCCCAGATATAGATGAAGATCAGCGCCCAGAAATGGATGATCGAGAGCCGGTAGCTGTAGATCGGCCGCTCCGCGCGCTTGGGCACGAAATAGTACATGATCGCGAGGAAGCCGGCGGTCAGGAAGAAGCCGACCGCGTTGTGGCCGTACCACCACTGGAACATCGCATCCTGCACGCCCGACCACAGGCCGTAGGACTTCGGCGACAGGATCGAGACCGGCACGGCGACATTGTTGCCGATGTGCAGGACCGCGATGGTCAGGATGAAGCCGAGATAGAACCAGTTCGCCACATAGATATGCGGCTCGGTGCGCTTCCTGAGCGTGCCCAGGAAGACCAGGAGATAAACGACCCAGACGATGGTCAGCCAGAGATCGGCATACCATTCCGGCTCGGCGTATTCCTTGCTCTGGGTAATGCCGAGCAGGTAGCCGGTGCCGGCGATCACGATGAAGAGGTTGTAGCCGAGCACCACGAACCAGGACGAGAGATCGCCGGCGAGCCGCGCCCGGCAGGTGCGCTGCACGACATAGAACGAGGTGCCGATCAGGACGTTGCCGCCGAAGGCGAAGATCACCGCCGAGGTGTGCAGTGGCCGCAGCCGGCCGAAATTGGTCCAGGGCAGGTCGAAATTCAGCCCGGGGAAGGCGAGCTGCAGCGCGATGATCAGCCCGACAGCGAAGCCGGCGATGCCCCAGACCATCGCCGCGACGGTCGCGAACTTGACCGGCCCCATATTGTAGTTGGGCTTGCCATCGATCTCCTGCGGCGGAGCCGCCGGAGAGCCGTCGAAGCAGCGATTGCCGATCAGGATGATGCTGGCCACAGCCGCAGCCGCGCCGAGCAGGGCGTGAAAGGCGTAGCCGGAGTTCTCGGTCAGCGCGCCGATCAGGACCAGCGGCAGCACGCAGGCTCCCGCGATCAGCATCCCGATCATCTCGCCGACCGTCATTGCCCGGACAGGGCTCGTCGTCGCGCTCACCGCTGACTCCCGCTTCAATCGCGGACGCATGGGGCGCGCCCTCGATGGGAGGCTTAAAGGCCGGCAGATCGGGAGGCTTTGATTCAGGTCAAGGCCGGAAAGGCGGAGGCTGCGGCGGGACGGCGCAGCGTTCCCCGGTCATTCCGGCAGGCCGAAGGCCTGAGCCCGGACCCCATGAATACGGGCGTCGAGGCCTCAGCCGTCATTGCGAGCGCAGCGAAGCAATCCAGGAGCTGCAGGGCTCTACGTTCCCCTGGATTGCTTCGTCGCCACAGCTCCTCGCAATGACGGCAAGCGTCGTGCCGGTGGATGCCGGACTAGCTGCCGCGCCGCCCCGGAAAGACGAGCCCTCACGCCGCGACGGCGTGCATCCGCTCCGCGTTCATCACGCGCACGCCGCCGGGCACGATCAGGATCGTCTTGTCCTTCGCCAGGCGAGTGAAGGTGCGGCTCACCGTTTCGATCGTCAGCCCGAGAAAATCGGCGATATCCTGCCGCGTCATCGGCAGCGGCACCGTCACCGAGGGCTTGCCGAGCCTTGCCCAGCGCTGCTGCATGCCGAGCAGGAAGCAGATCAGCTTCTCCTCGGCGGTGCGGCGGCCGAGCAGCATCATCTGCTCATGTGCGAGCGTCAGCTCATGCGTTGCGAACTCATGCAAGCGCTTGAGAAGATGCGGCTTGGCATCGACCAGCGCCGTATAGGCGCCGCGCGAGAAGGCGCAGACCGCGACATCGCCGATCGCATCGGCGCTGAAGCCATAGGCATCGCGCATCGCGAGCCCGAGGAAGTCGCCCGGCAGCGCGAAGCCGACCACCTGGCGGCGCCCATCGGACAAGAGTTTGTAGAGACGCACGACGCCGGCGGTGACGTTGTAGACGCAATGCGCCGCGGAGCCTTGCGTGAACAGCGTGTCGCCGGAGGCAAAATGCGTCGGCACCG
>DASYHC010000004.1:0-22591 GCA_035998995.1 Allobosea sp. | reverse complement strand
TGAGCGCTATATCCTTCAGCACACCGGCGCGATCGATCACGCCTATCGCCAGCGCGGCACCGTCGCGAGCTGGCAGGAACACGTTGCCCGATATGCTGTCGGCAACTCCCGGCTCGGCTTGGCGCTGTCCACCGCGTTCGCCGCGCCGTTGCTCCATCCGACCGGCTCCGAATCCGGTGGCTTCCACTTCCGCGGTGGTTCCTCGACCGGCAAGACGACGGCGCTGCACGTCGCCGGTTCGGCCTGGGGCGGTGGCGGTATTCGCGGTTTCATCCGCACCTGGCGCGCCACGTCGAACGGCTTGGAAGGCATCGCGGCGCTGCACTGCGATGCGCTCTTGTGCCTGGACGAGATCGGGCAGGTGGATGGCAGGGACGCCGGGCAGATTGCCTACATGCTCGCCAATGGGCAGGGCAAGACGCGGGCCGGCCGATCGGGGGAGACGCGGCCTTCCGCCGAGTGGCGCTTGCTCTTCCTATCGAGCGGCGAGATCAGCCTCGCCGACAAGATCGCCGAAGACGGACGCGGCCGGCGTATCGCTGCCGGGCAGGAAGTGCGGATCGTGGACATCGCCGCCGATGCCGGCGCGGGCATGGGGATCTTCGAAAACCTGCACGGCTTCCCTTCGGCCGACGCCTTCGCCCGGCACTTGAAGATGACTTCCGGCGAGCACTACGGCGAGGCATGGCGCGCGTTCATGCGGGTGCTGGTGAAGGACTTCGACGCCATCGCCCCGACCGTCAACGGCTACCGCGACGAGTTCATGGCAGAGCACACGCCAGCCGGTGCCGATGGACAGGTGAGCCGTGTTGCGACCCGCTTCGGCCTTGTCGCTGCCGGTGGCGAGATGGCGACGGCCTTCGGCGTTCTGCCCTGGGAACCGGGCGAGGCGACCAAGGCGGCAGCACGTTGCTTCCGCGACTGGTTGCAGTTGCGCGGTGGTGTCGAGCCGGCGGAAGAGCGCGAGGCGGTGTCGGCCGTGCGCCGGTTCATTGAGCTGCACGGCAATTCCCGTTTCGAGCCGATGGGCGACCTGATCCATCGCGACGGCATGGGGACGCCGATCGACGTGCGAATCCAGAACCGGGCCGGCTTCCGCCGTCGAGACGAAAGCGGCGGCATCGAATACCTGGTGTTGCCCGAAGTCTGGCGCGGCGAGGTGTGCGCCGGCATGGATGCCGTGACGGTGGCGAAGTCGCTCGCCACGCGCGGCATGATCAAGTCCGGCGGCAACGGCAAGCTTCAGAACTTCCAGCGGGTGCCCGGCTTCCCGAACCCTGTCCGGTGCTACATCGTCACGTCCGGCATCTTTGGCGACGAAGCCCATGCCTGACCTGTCCCGCTTCGCCGCCTTCGCCAGCCGCGTCGGTGTTGTATCACCGGCTTGTAGCACCTGTAGCACCGTAGCACCTGGGCAGGTGCTACAGGAAAACACCAATGAAAACAGTCGTGTAGCACTTGTAGCACCTGTAGCACTGCCAAACAGCGTCACCGTGCATGAAAGCGACCTGATCGACGCATTCGAAGAGCGCGCTGCGATCATGGAATATGACGGCGGCATGTCTCGGCAAGATGCCGAATCGCTGGCCTGGGCCGAAGTCTTCGGCAGCCGAGCAAGGGCAGCGTAACAAGCGCGCAAATCCCTGAATTTGCGAGCATTTTCCAGCACTTCTAGATTGCGGTCATTGGCCGAAATTCCTTCCACGGGCATCGGTTTGGCCTGATTCTTCCCCGCATGAACTGCGCGTGGAAGAAATGCTTGAAGGACTGAAGCGGCTACTCGGCATCGAAACGAAGAGCACTCTGGCGAACCCCTCGCCGGAGCTTCTTGCGTTGTTCGGCTCCGTTCCGACCGCTGCCGGCATATCGGTGTCGGCTGATACCGCGTTGCGCAGTCCGACCACGCTGGCGTCATGCCGCGCCATTTCCGAAAGCATGGGCAGCCTGCCGTTCCATCTCTTCCGTCGTGGTGCCGGGGGCGCTCGCGAACGCGACGGCACGCATCCCGCCGCGCAAATCCTCGCCGGTGACTGGTGCCCCTGGGCCGGTGGTGTGGAGACCCGCACCGCCATGCAGCTCGACGCCCTGCTGCACGGTGCAGCCTATGGCCTGGTGATCCGCGTCAACGGGCAGGCCCGCGAAATCCATCGCCTCGACCCGCGTTCCGTCACCCGCGACACGACAGGCCCGGAACCGCGCTTCAAGGTGCGGGAGAACGGCGTCGAGCGCGTGCTCGACTGGCGCGACGTGCTCTATGTCCCGACGCCCGGCACGATCGGCAACCGGATCGTCTGCCTTATCAATCTGTGCCGCGAAGCCATCGCGATCGACATGGCGATGACGGAACACCAAGGCCGGCTGTTTTCGAACGGCGCGCGGCCTGGTGGCGTCTTCAAGTACGGCAAGACGCTCGGCGACGACGTGCTGAAGCGGCTGAAGGACAGCTTCGACGCATCCCATGCCGGCGGCGCGAACAGCGGCCGGACCATGATCCTTGAAGATGGAATGGAGTTCGAGGCGCTGCAATTTTCGAGCGTCGATCTTCAGTTCATCGAGCTTCGCCGCTTCGTCATTCAGGAAATTGCCCGCGCCTTCAAGGTGCCCGGAACGCTGATCGGCGACCTCGACCGCGCCACCTGGCGCAACGTCGAAGAGCTTATGCGGCAGTTCGTTCAGACCTGTCTCATACCCTGGGCGGAAATCTGGCAGTCCGCCTTGGAGCGGGTGCTTCTGTCGCCGGAAGAGCGCCGGGAATACTTCGTGGAAGCCGTCTTCGACGACTTGCTTCGCGGCGACCTGTCGGCGCGCTTCACGGCCTATCGGCAGGCTGCCGGTGGTGCCTGGCTCACTCGCAACGAAATCCGCCGGCTCGACAATCGCCCGCCGATCGACGGCGGCGATGAATTGATCCTTCAGGCCGGACAGGGCGATGCGCCCGCCGTTCCCCAGCAACCGGAGAAGCCGGAATGAAGCGCGAGACCATCACGCTCGCCGCGACCGAAGTCCGGTTCGCCACCGACGATGCGGGCACCTTCACCGGGTACGCCAGCATCTTCGGCGAAGCGGATTCCTATGGCGACACCGTGAAACGCGGTGCCTTCCGCAAGACGCTCCGCGAGCGCAAGGCCACCGGCGGGCCGTCGATGTTCTGGAATCACGACAGCAATCAGCCGATCGGCGTGTGGACCGAACTTGTCGAGGATGAGCGCGGCCTGAAGGTGGCGGGCAGGCTTGTCACCGAAACCGCCAAGGGCGCGGAAGCGCTCGCCTTGCTGAAGGCCGGTGCCGTCAACGGTTTGTCGATCGGCTTCCGGGCGCGATCGGCAGAACGCGGGCCGAACGGTGGCCGCGTGCTCACCGATATCGAGCTTGTCGAGATCAGCCTCGTTTCGCTGCCGGCGGCGTCGAAGGCGAGGATCACCAGTGTGAAGGGCGCGGCCGATCAGGCCAGCGTCGCGGCATTCATTGAGGCGGCCCGCCGCGCCGCGCTCTCCATAAAAGGAACCCTGAAATGAAGCATACCCTGCCCCTTGAAACCCGTTCGGCCGAGCCGATCGAAACCCGCGACGAAGGCGGCGATGACATCGCGGCGGCCGTGCAGGCTGTCGGCGAGCTGCGCACTGCCGTCGATCAGCACCGCACCGCGATCGATGAGCGCGTGACGACCGAGATGCGGTCTCTCACCCAGCGGCTCGACGCGATCGACGTTCGCACCCAGCGGCCCGGAAACGGGACCGAGACGACTGACGCCGAAGCGGCAGAACGCCGGCAGGCATTCGGCACCTACCTGCGCCTGGGCAATGCGGCCGGCGAAGTCTCCCTGCGCGCGCTCACCGTGTCCAACGACCCGCAGGGCGGCTACCTCGCCCCGGCAGAGATCAGCACCGAGTTCATCCGCGACCTGGTGGAGTTCTCGCCGATCCGTTCGCTGGCGACCGTGCGGCAGATTGTTTCGCCCAGCGTCAAGTATCCGCGCCGCACCGGCGTGACCAATGCGCAGTGGGAAGGCGAAACCGACGATCAGGCGGAAAGCACCGTCCCGTTCGGGCAGGTGGACATCCCGGCGCGCAACCTCTCGACCTTCGTGGACATCAGCAACCAGTTGCTCGCCGACAGTGGCGGCACCGCCGAAGCTGAAGTCCGCATGGCGCTCGCCGAAGACTTCGGACAGAAGGAAGGCTTGGCCTTCGTGTCGGGCATCGGCCCGCTCGCGCCGGAAGGCATCCTGTCCGCATCCGGCGTCGGCTACACCCCGACCGGCAACGCCTCGACGCTCGGTTCCGCGCCGGCCGATCTTCTGATCACGCACATGTACAGCCTGCCGGCGGCGTATCGCTCGCGCGGCACCTGGCTCATGAACGGCTCGACGCTGGCGGCGATCAGGAAGCTGAAGGACGGCACGACCGGCGTCTATCTCTGGCAGCCTTCCTATGCGGCCGGACAGCCCGAAACGATCCTGGGCCGGCCGGTGGTCGAGGTGCCGGACATGGATGATGTCGGCAGCGGCACCACGCCGATCGCCTTCGGCGACATCGCGACCGGCTATCGCATCGTGGACCGCCTCGACATGTCGGTGCTGGTCAATCCGTACCTGCTGGCGACCAAGGGCATCACCCGCATCCACGCCACCCGCCGCGTCGGCGGTGCCGTGGTGCAGCCGGCAGCCATCAAGAAAATCAAGTGCGCCACGTCCTAAGCGACGATCGCGGAAAGGATCATCAACATGCGTGACCTCGTTCACAATCTCGGCGTTGCCCTCGCGCTTTCGCCGGCCGTGCAGGCGGCAACCATCAAGGGCACCGCGATCGACCTCCTGGGCTTCGAAAGCGTGATGTTCGTCATCAACACCGGCGCGATTGCCAGCTCCGGCAACTTCACCGTCACCGTCGAGGAAAGCGACACCACGACGGACGGCGATTTCACCGCCGCGCCGGCTGCAACGGTGATCGGCTCGACGCTGGTCAATCCCCTGACGGCCGATGGCAGCTTCAAGGTCGGCTACATCGGCAGCAAGCGATACGCCCGCATCGTGGCGACGAAGAACAGCGGCACGTCTATCGCCGCTGGCGCCGTCGCCGTGAAGGGCCATCCGCTCACCGCGCCCGTCGCGTAGTGGCTTCAGGGGCGGCGTTCATTGAGGGCACCTTGCGGTCGGTCCAACAACGGAAAGTCACCTGCCTGCCGCCCCGCCGCTCGCGCGGTCGAAGTGTGGGTTCAAGGTGGCAAAGATCGCGAGCACCAGCCGTGAACTTTCGCGCGGCCAAGGGCTCACCGGACAGCCGGGCAAGGCAAGTCCATCGGCACGGCCAGCGGGATGTTGGCCGTGCCGCTTCCCTTTTCGAGGATCGAACATGGCACTGACGACCATTGCGGCGGCAGCCGAGACGAAGCTCACGACGCTCGCGGCGGCAAAGGCCGAGCTGCAGGTGACGAGCGGTGCGGATGATGCCTATCTCGCCACGCTGATCGATCAGGCCAGCGATGCGGTGCGGTCCTGGTGCAAGCGCGTCTTCGCCGTCGAGACCGTCCGGGAATCCATCTATCCCGACAAGCCGGGCAAGTCGCTCATGTTGGCGCGCTGGCCTGTCGTCGCCATTACGGCCGTGACCATCAACGGCACGGCGGAAGATATCGCCAACGTCGAGGCCGAAGACAGCGGACATCTTTTCAGGATCGACGCGAGCGGCTGTCGCACGTCCTGGCCTTCAGGCCGGATCGTGGTCGAGTACAGCGCGGGCTATGTGTTGCCCGGCCGGCCCTCCCGGACCCTGCCCAACGATATCGAGCGCGCCGCGCTTTCGCTGGTGAAGGGAAGCTGGTTCGCCCGCACCCGCGATCCGCTGATCCGAAGCGAAACCGTCGAGGGTGCCGGCTCGACCGACTATTTCAGCGGCACCGTCTCGCGCCTTCCGCCGGACGTGGAAAGCCTTCTCTCGCCCTATCGCAACGTGAACCTGGGATAACCGCCATGCTCAACCCTGGGGACTATTCCCTTGCCGACCTCGCCGTCACCACGGCGCTCACGGGCATCGCCCAAACGCCTATCCAGAACCTTGAGGGCATCCTCGCCGCGACCATCGAGGCGAAGCTGTCCTACGGCTCCGGTGGCACCAGCCTGAAGGCATGGGTGCAAGTCACGATCGATGACGGGCAGACGTGGATGGACATCGCGTGCTTCGCCTTCACGACCGCGAGCGCGATCAAGGTGGTGAACCTGTCCGGCCTGACGCCGGTCACTACGGCCTTCGCCCCAAGCGACGGCGCAATGGCTGACGACACCGTGAAGGATGGCGTGCTCGGCTCGGCTATGCGGGTGAAGCTCACCAGCACCGGCACCTATGCCAACACCATCATGAGCGTGAAGGTGAGTGTCCGGTGAACCAGCTTCTTGCGCAGCTCGACCGGCGACTAGAACAGCGTGGCGAGGACATCATCCTTCGCAAGCGCACCAATGCCGGAAGCACGGGATCGAACGTCGATTGCGTCATCCCCGCGATCGTGCGCGCGCTCACCGTCGAGCAGCTCATCGGTTCGATCACGCAACAGAACTTCTTCATCATCATCAGCCCGACGCACATCATCCGTGCGCAGTGGCCTGGTGGTCGCACCCCAGCCGCGACAGGCGGCCTGATCATTCCCAGCGATCCGCGCATCCCGACGACCAGCGATAGCGTCATCCTTCGCGGTGCGACGAAGGCGGTGCAGCGTGTCGCACCTGTCTTCGACGCCGGTGGGTGCATTCGCATCGAACTAAGCGTGATCGGATAGGCGATGCCCTGGTCAGCACCACGTCATTGCCCGGCCGGCCACCCGCCCTATCGAGGCAGCCGATGCCCGTTGTGCGCCCTCGCCAGTGAAGCCCGGCGACCGAACGCAAGGCAGCGCGGCTACACCCGCGAATGGGATGTCGAGGCAAAGGCGTTCCTCGCCATGAACCGGACCTGTCGTCGGTGTGGTGATCCCTCCGCTGTCGTGGATCACATCATCGCTCACAAGGGCGACATGCGCCTGTTCTGGGATCGATCGAACTGGCAACCGCTCTGCCTGCCCTGCAACAGCCGCAAGGCCGTGGCGACCGAAGGCGGCTTCGGCAGAGACCGTGAGGCAAGGCCATGACGGCAGGGGGCCATTCGAGCTTGCCTATGCTGGGGGTCGGGACCGCTGGGGGGTCAACTTCGTGCGCGTGCAAAATGAAGGTGAATTTTGATGGCCGGTAGAAAACGCATTCCCGATCACCTGAAGATCGTCGCCGGGACGGCCCAGCCATGCCGGATGAACGCCGACGCGCCGGTCGCTGCATCGGATCTTCCCGTGCCGCCGGATTGGCTTTCGGCACGCGCGGCGGAAATCTTCGCCGGCCTGGTGAGCGTCATCGAGGAAATGGGCATCGCGTCGGCGAGCGACACGGCGGCGCTGGCGCTTGCGGCATCCCGCCTCGAGGAGGTGGAAATCTGCACCGCTGTGATCGAAGATGGCGGCCGGACCTTCGTCAGCTCTGCCGAGTATGACGGCGAAGGGCGCGTCACGAGTCAGCAAATCAAAGGACACCCGGCCGTTGCCCAGCGCAGCGAGGCGATGCGGCACGCGCAATCCCTGCTCGGCGAGTTCGGATTGACGCCGGCCGCGCGATCCAAGGTGTCGGCGAACAAGAAACCCGAGGCTAACCCCTTCAAGGCGCTGCTGGGATGATCGATGGCAGCCGACAAACACCCGCATGTTGACGCGGCGAACCGCTACGCGCGCGCTGTCGTCGCCGGCACCAAACCGGCGAACAAGTGGGTGCGCCTGGCGTGCCAGCGGCACCTTGATGACCTGAAGAAGTCGAAGGCGCGAGCATATCCCTTCCGGTTCGATACCGAGAAGGCCGAACGGGTATGCCGGTTCATCGAGCTGTTGCCGCACACCAAGGGCAAATGGGCATCGGCCGGCGAGAAGCTGAAGCTTGAACCTTGGCAGTGCTTCAAGACGGTGTGCCTGTTCGGATGGCTGCGGAAATCGGACGGCTATCGTCGCTTCCGCAAGGCTCTGATCCTGGAGCCGAGAAAGAACGGCAAGTCGGCCTGGGCGGCGGCGATCGGTCTCTACATGCTCACCTTCGACGGCGAGCATGGTGCGGAAGTCTATTCCGGCGCGACCAATGAGCGGCAGGCATGGGAAGTCTTCCGGCCGGCGCGCATCATGGCGCTGCGCTCGCCGCAACTGTGCTCGGCTGTCGGCCTGACAGTGAACGCTTCGAACCTGCATGTGCTCGGCAACGAAAGTCGCTTCGAACCGATCGTCGGCCGTCCCGGCGATGGCAGCTCGCCGCATTGCGCGATCCACGACGAGTATCACGAGCACGACACCGACGATCAGGTGTCGAGCATGGAAACCGGCATGGGTGCGCGGGAACAGCCGTTGCAGCTCATTATCACGACGGCCGGCGCGAACGTCTCCGGCCCTTGCTACGCGGCGGTAGTCGAGGCTCGCCGGGTGCTTGAAGGCGTGGTCGAGGAAGACGAGTTGTTCGCCCTCATGTACGGCATCGATCCCGGCGACGACTGGACGACCGAAGCCGCGCTGATCAAGGCCAATCCGAACTATGAGGTTTCGGTGAAGGCCGACTTCCTGTTGCGAGCGCAGCGGGACGCGGTGAACAACGCCCGCAAGGTGTCGGCGTTCAAGACAAAGCACCTCAACGAGTGGGTGCAGGCCCGCGAAGCCTATTTCAATATCCAGCGCTGGCACGAATCCGCCGTGCCGGAAATGAAGATCGATGACTTTGCCGGGCAGCGATGCATCATCGCCCTCGACCTGGCGTCGAAGGTGGACATCGCCGCAATGGTGATCCTGTTCCGGCGCGAGGGCGGCGGCTTCGTCTCATTTGGCCGTTGGTATCTGCCGGAGAAGACCGTCGAGTTGGGCGAAAACCAGCACTATCAGACCTGGGCAACCGAAGGCCGGCTGATCGTCACCGATGGCGACATGATCGATTTCGGCCGCATCCGCGATGACATCCTCGACCTGTCCAGCAAGTTCCAGATTGAGGAAGTGGCCTTCGATCCGTGGCAGGCCACCATGCTCATGACCGAACTATCCGGGCATGGCGTGCCTTGCGTCGAGTACCGGCAAATCGTCAACACCATGTCGGAGCCGCTGAAGGAAGTCGAAGGGCTGATCCGCTCGCGCAAGATCGCTCACGATGGCGATCCGGCGATGACGTGGATGCTGTCGAATGTCGTCGCCAAGCCCGACGCGAAGGATAACGTCTATCCCCGGAAAGAGCGCCCGGAAAACAAGATCGACGGCCCGGTGGCGCTGATCATGGCGATGGGCCGGATGCTGACGAAGGACAATGCGCCGTCACCATACGAGCGGCTTCGCCCGAATGGCTTCCTGTTCGTCTGATCGGCGCTGCTGGTGAGTATTTGGTGAGTGGTGAATCGCCGATTTTTCAGGGACTTCGGCAAACCCTTGGTTTTGTTGGCGCACCCGACAGGATTCGAACCTGTGACCTCTGCCTTCGGAGGGCAACGCTCTATCCAGCTGAGCTACGGGCGCTAACCGTGAAGGGTGGATAGCTGATTGGCGCCGCTTCGGCAATGCGTGAATTGTCGAAGCGGCGCTTGTCATTCGTAAGCCAAGCTCAGGCCTGCTCCTCCTTCGGCCGCGTCGACGGCCGCAGGCGCTCGCGCAAGGACTGGAAGACGACATAGAGCGCCGGGATCACGAAGATGCCGAGGATGGACGCCGCCAGCATGCCGCCGAAGACCGGCGTGCCGACATGGCGCCGCGCGAGCATCGAGGGACCCTCCGCGATCACCAGCGGCAAGAGGCCGAGGATGAAGGCGAAGGAGGTCATCATCACCGGGCGGAAGCGCAGCCGCGCGCCTTCGGTCGCTGCGTGCAGCAACGGGTGGCCCTTCTCGCGCAGCTCCTTGGCGAATTCGACGATCAGGATGCCGTTCTTGGCGGCGAGGCCGATCAGCACGACGATGCCGATCTGGCCATAGAGGTCGAGCGTCAGCCCGGCCACGACGATCGCAAGGAAGGCACCGAGGATACCGACCGCGACGGAGAGCAGCACCGGCACCGGAATGGTCCAGCTCTCGTAGAGCGCGACCAGGAAGAGGTAGGCGAAGAGCAGCGCGAAGGCGAGGATGATCCCCGTCTGCCCCTCGGCCCGCTTCTCCTGGAAGGAGACGTCGGTCCAGGCGCCGCGATAGCCCGACGACAGGGTCCTCCCGGCAACGTCCTCCATTGCCTTCAGAGCCTGGCCGGAGGAGACGCCGGGGGCGGGCGAGCCCTGCAGCGTCACCGCCAGGCGGTTGTTGTAGCGGATCAGCGCCTGCGGGCCGACCACCACCTTCGCCTCGACGAAGGAGCGCAGCGGGATCATGTCGCCGGCGCGACTGCGGACATTGATGCGGTAGATGTCGTCGACCGAGGCGCGGTCGGCGCCATCGGCCTGGACCTGGACCTGCCAGGTGCGGCCGAACAGGTTCATGTCGTTGACATAGTAGCCGCCGAGCGAAGCCTGCAGCGCCTGGAAGACGTCGTTCAGGGCGACGCCGAGGATCTGGACCTTGTCGCGGTCGATATCGAGATAGATCGACGGCGCCGAATCCGAGAAGGTCGAGAACACCCGCCGCAATTGCGGCTCCTGATTGGCGGCGACCGTCAGGCCGCGCAGCGCCTGGCCGAGCGCCTTGGGATCGGCGGAACCCATGTCCATCAGCACATAGCTGAAGCCGCCGCCGGTGCCGAGGCCGATGATCGGCGGAGGCGCGATCGGGACGACGTTGCCGGCGCGCACCGCGCGGAATTTCTGGGCGAGGCGGGCAATGACCGCCGAAGCCGAATCCTCCCGGCTGGTGCGTTCGGAGAAGGGCTTCAGGGTCACCACGAAGAAGCCGGCATTGGGCTGCGAATAATTGTCGATGAAGTTGAGGCCGATGACCGTGGAATAGTCCGCGATCGCCTTCTCCGTCTTCAGTATGCCCTCGACCTCGGCGGCGAGCGCCGATGTCCGGGCGACCGAGGCACCGTCGGGCAATTGCGCGACGACGAAGAAGGCGCCCTGGTCGTCTTCCGGCAGGAAGCCGGTCGGCGTGATCCGGCCCATCGCATAGATGCCGGCGCCGAAGGCCGCGGTCAGGGCAAGGCTGACGAGCGAGATGCGCACGAGACGCGCCACGCCGTTGCCGTAGCGGTCGCGCGTCCAGTCGATGCCGCGCATGACATAGCCGATCGGCCCGCGCCGCGGACCGTGATGCGGCTTGAGCAGGATGGCGCAGAGCGCCGGCGAAAGCGTCAGCGCGTTGATCGCCGAGAGCACCATCGCGACCGCGACGGTGACGGCGAACTGGCGGAAGAGCTCGCCGGAGATACCGGGAATGAAGGCGACCGGCACAAAGACCGAGAGCAGCACCAGCGTGATCGCGATGATCGGGGCGACGATCTCGCCCATGGCGCGCTTGGTCGCCTCGGCCGGCGTCAGCTCGGGATGCTCCTCCATCACGCGCTCGACATTCTCGATGACGACGATCGCGTCGTCGACGACGATGCCGATGGCGAGGACCACGGCGAGCAGCGAGACGGTGTTGGCGGAGTAGCCGATGGCGTTGAGCACGATGAAGGCGCCGACCAGGCTCACCGGCACGGCGACCGTCGGGATCAGCGTCGCCCTGAGATTGCCGAGGAACAGGTAGACGACGAGGACGACGAGGACGAAGGCCTCGATCAGCGTCTTCTGCACCTCGTGGATCGTGGCGGTGACGAAGGCCGTCGGGTCGTAGGTGACCTTCCAGGCGAGGCCGTCGGGGAAGGACTTATCGAGGTCGGAGATCGTCTTCTTGACTGCTTCGAGCGCGGTGAGGGCGTTGGCGCCGGGCGCCTGGTAGACGCCGATCAGCACGGCAGGGCCGCCGTTCAGACGGGTGTCGCGGTCGAGATTGGCGGCGCCGAGCTCGAGGCGCGCCACATCCGAGAGCCGCAGGATCGAGCCGTCGGGATTGGTGCGCAGCACGATCTTGCCGAACTCCTCCGGCGAAGTCAGTCGGCCCTTGGTCTGGATGTTGAGCTGCAATTGCTGGTCGTCGGAGATCGGGCGGGCGCCGATGCGGCCGACCGCGGCCTGCGCGTTCTGGCTCTGGATCGCGGCGATGATGTCGCCGGTAGTGAGATTGAGGCCGGTCAGGGCGTCGGTGCGGACCCAGGCGCGGATGGCGTAGTCCTGCGCGCCGAACAGCGCGGCGTCGCCGACGCCGGCCGTGGACTTGATCGGGTCGAGCAGATTGATGGTGACGTAGTTCGAGACGAACAGCGTGTCGTAATTGCCCTTCGGTGCATAGACAGCGATGACGCCGAGCAGCGCCGAGGACTGCTTCTTCACCGTCACGCCGCTGCGTTGGACCTCCTGTGGCAGCTTCGACAAAGCGAGCTGGACACGGTTGTTGACGTTGACGTTGTTGATGTCGGGGTCGGTGCCGAGCTCGAAGGAGACCTGCAGCGAATAGCTGCCGTCATTGCCGCTGACGCTCTTCATGTAGAGCATCTTGTCGGTGCCGACGATCTGGGCCTCGATCGGCTGGGCCACGGTCTGCTCGACCACCGCCGCCGAAGCGCCAGGATAGGAGGCGCGCACCGAAATCTGCGGCGGCACGATGTCGGGATATTGCGCGACGGGAATCGCGAACAGCGAGAGCAGGCCGGCGATCGTGGTGACGAGCGCGATGACGATCGCCAGCCGGGGCCGGTCGACGAAGACGGAGCTCAGCATGAGGTCAGCTCCGGCCGGTCGTCAGGGTCACGGGCGAGGCGAGCACGGGCACGCCCGGCCGGAGGTTCTGCAAGCCCTGGATGACGATCTGCTCGTTGCCGACGAGCCCCTGCTCGATCACGATATAGGAGCCGGTCTCGGCCCCGACCTTGACGCGCTTCACCACCGCCTTGCCGTCCTCGACGGCGAAGACATAGGCGCCTTGCTGGTCGGCGATCAGCGCCGATTGCGGCACCAGCACCTTTTCCTCGCTCTTGTCGGCCTGGACGGCGACGCGGACGAGCGTGCCGTCGATGAGTTTGCCCGCCGGGTTGGGCAGTGTCGCCCGCACGAGCACGGTGTCGGTGGCGCGCTCGACCGAGACGTCGATGAAGTCGACGCGGCCCTTCTGCTCATAGGTCGAGCCATCCGAGAATCTCAGGCTGACGAGCGGGGCGGAGCCATCTGCCGGCAAACGGTTCGTCTTCAGCGCCAGGAATTCGCGCTGGCTGACCGGGAAGGTGACATACATCGGATCGTCGCTGACGATCTGCACGAGCACACCGGTGTCGGGCCCGACGACATTGCCCTTGGTCAGCTTGGTGCGGCCGATCCGGCCGGCGATCGGCGCCTTGATCTCGGTGTAGCCGAGATTGATCTGCGCCGTTTTCAGATTGGCCTCGGCCGTGGTCTGGTCGCCCTGCGCGCCCTTCTCCTCGGCGACGCGCTGGTCGCGGATGGCGACCGAGCCGGCACTGGTTTTCAGCAGCTCCTCGGCGCGCTGGCGCTGCACGGTGGCGTTCTGCAAGGTGCCTTGGGCGCGCTCCAGCGCGCCTTGCGCCTGCTCGACCGCGGCTTCGAACGGAGCGCGCTCGATCCGGAAGAGCGGGGCGCCCTCGGCGACGGTCGAACCGTCCTTGAACAGAACCTCCTCGAGATAGCCGGTGACGCGGGCACGGACATCGACGCGGTTGACCGCCTCGATGCGCCCGACGAAGTCGGCCGTCTGGGTGATGGCGCGCTTCTCGGCGATCACAGTGCCGACCGGGACGGCGGTGGGCGCCGGCTGCTGGGCAAGGGCGCTTGTTCCAAGAGCGAACGCGAAGCAGGCGATGAGCGTCGCAGAAGAAAGGCACGAGGCTGCCGGGGTTCGTTTCACCTGCGCCATCCGAGAACGCTCAGACATTCGATACTCCTTTAGCCGGTTCGCTCCTGCCTGATCGGCTGGCAGGGAGCGAGCAATCCTATCCCGAGTCGATACTGTGCGTTTTCTGTCAGGAGCGCTACGGTCTTGTTACGGGCTTGCGATGTTCCGTGATCATCCATCTTCGTCGCTGCAGGAATGCGCTCACGACAATCTGTCGAAGCTCTCGGCGCGGGCGAGATCCCAGTTGCGCCGATAGAATGCATGCTCGCAGAGGCCGGTCAGCAATTCGCCCGGCTGAAGAAATACGTGCAGATCTGAGAAGAGGCGGATCTCGGTGGCGCTGACGCGGCGCACGAGATGATGCGGGCCGAGCTCCTCGGGGTGGGTCAGGCCGGCTGCCGCCAGCATGTCGGCCAGCGCGTGCAGGGTGTTGGCGTGGAAGCGGTGGACGCGCTGCGCCTTGTCCGGCACCACCAGCGCCCGCTGACGGACGGCGTCCTGCGTCGCAACGCCGGTCGGGCAGCGATTGGTATTGCAGGACAGCGACTGGACGCAGCCGAGCGCGAACATGAAGCCGCGGGCGGCATTGGCCCAGTCGGCGCCGATCGCGAGGACGCTGGCGATATCGAAGGCGCTGACGATGCGTCCGGCGACGCCGACCTTGACCTTGTCGCGCAGCCCGGCGCCGACCAGCACATTATGGACGAAGAGCAGCCCCTCGCGCATCGGCAAGCCGATATGGTCGCTGAATTCGACCGGGGCGGCGCCGGTGCCGCCCTCGGCGCCGTCGACGACGATGAAATCGGGCACGACGCCGCTCTCCAGCATCGCCTTGACCATGCCCATGAACTCCCAGGGATGGCCGAGACAGAGCTTGAAGCCGACCGGCTTGCCGCCGGAGAGCTCGCGCAATTGCGCGATGAAGGCCATCATCTCCAGCGGGGTCGAGAAGGCGCTGTGGCTCGGCGGCGAGATGCAATCCTGTCCGACCGGGACGCCGCGCGTCGCGGCGATCTCGGGCGTCACCTTCGGTGCCGGCAGGATGCCGCCATGGCCGGGCTTGGCGCCCTGGCTCAGCTTGATCTCGATCATCTTAACCTGGGGATCGGCAGCCTGCCTGGCGAAGCGTTCGGGGTCGAAGCGGCCTTGCGCGTCGCGGCAGCCGAAATAGCCGCTGGCGACCTCCCAGACGATGTCGCCGCCGCCCTCGCGGTGATAGGGGCTGATGCTGCCTTCGCCGGTGTCATGGCTGAAGCGGCCGAGGCGCGCGCCGGTGTTGAGCGCCCGGATCGCATTGGCGGAAAGCGAGCCGAAGCTCATCGCCGAGATGTTGAAGACCGAAGCCGAATAGGGCTGCCGGCACTGGCCGTTGCCGATGGTGATGCGGAAGCTCTCGGGGTCTGAGACCGGCGCCGGCCGGGTCGAATGGCCGATGAATTCGTAGCCGTCGCGATAGACGTCGAGCAGCGTGCCGAAGGGATGGTCGCCGGCGAGGTTTTTGGCGCGGCGATAGACCAGCGAGCGCTGCGAGCGCGAGAACGGTGCCGCCTCCTCATCCGCCTCGAACAGGTACTGGCGCAATTCGGGGCGAACCAGCTCGGCGAACCAGCGGATATGGCCGATCACCGGATAGTTGCGCCGGATGGCGTGCTCGGTCTGGGAGAGGTCCCAGAGGCCGAGCAGCGCCAGCGCCGCGGCGAGCAGGCCGGGCAGCCAGAGCCAGGGGTGGCTGAAGGCCAATGGGATCGCTACGAGCGCGACCAGAATGCAGAGGGTGAGGGTGGTGAAGCGGCTCAGTCGCAACGTCATGTCCAAGGCTCGTATGAACGAGGAAGCAATCTCCCTCCAGCTTTGAGCCAGTGTAAAGACGCTTGCGCCGGCCACCACCTCTCCCGTGGTCTAGTCGGCGCGCACGCTGCCGCTCTCGGCGCTGACGCGGCCGAACAGGTCGCGGGCGCGGATGCTGTAGAAGCCGGCTGCGGCGCTCGTATCGAGATAGACGCTCGACAGCAGGCCAACCGGGTTGATCACCTGCCACGGCCCGTTTTCCGCGGCGCTCCAGAGCACGTCGAAGAGCTGTATGCCGTCAGAGGGCGCGGGCTCCCAGAACAGCACGCGGTTCTCGCCGTTGAGCCCGCCGAAGCGGCTGATACGGGGTGCGGATGGCACGGCGGGCGTGGCATCGTCGCGCCGGACCAGCGCGACCAGCGCCACCGAGGGCAGCGGCATGTCGAGCTTGAGCTCGTATTGCGCCGTTGCGCCGCCGATCTGGAGATGCTCGAGGCTCAGGGCCGGCTCCTGCGCCAGGCGCATCGCTGCGAGCTCGGCCGCATTCGGCAAATCGGGCGCGCCGAGGTCCTCCCAGACCGTGAAGGGATCGCCCTTGCCATGGGCGATGCGGAAGCTGGCGAGCGCGTAGGAGCCGGGCTGCAATCCGGAGAAATCGAGTGCGACCGCGCTCTCGCCCGACTGCCAGATGCGGTCGACGCTATTGTAGAGCAGGACGCTGGCGCCGGAGGGCCGCGCCGCGTCGCCGAGTGCGGTCGCGATCGCGCCTAGGCCGACGCGGTCGGGATCAAGGCCCTGGCCGCCGAGATCGAAGCGGCGCTCGCTCAGCAGGCCGAGCAATTCCATGACGCTGAGCGCCGGCTTCTTGACGAGGTCGAACGGCTCGGGCTCGGCGCGGCGGGCCTCAAGCGCGGCGATGTCGGTCTTGTGCTCGGCCTGGGCGGCGCGCACCGGGCGCTTGCCGAAATAGGTCAGGTGCGTGCGGTGGCCCCAATGGCCGACGAAGCCGTTGTCGTTGCTGAGGACCTCGTAGTCGACGCCTTCACTGTCGATCATCAGGCGCTGGTGCTGGTCGACGATCTTGGCGGCGAGCCCGGCGAAATAGGGCATGCCGTGCCAGGTATGGTAGAGATGCCAGCCGATCTGCGGGTCGCATTCGTCGTTGACGAAGGGCAGGCTGGCGAAGCGCGGATGGTGCTCGCGGATATAGTCGACCGCCATCATCTCGTGCCGGATGATGGACAGGCTGTTCGGGGTCAGGTCCTCGGCATGCTTCTTGGCGCCCTTCTCATGTACCGAGATGAAGTCCAGCCGCACGCCGGTCTCGCCGGTGAACAGGTTGGTGCCGGTGTCGCAATGGGCGAGGAAGCTCCTGAAGATCGGCGGGATGCGCCGGGCGACGCCGGGGCCGCCAAGCTTGAGCTGGGGATCGACAGCCTTAAGCGCCTCCGAGCAGGCATCGTAATAGTTGTTGAAGCCGGTCTCGCCGCCGAGCTTCCACCAGATGTCCGGCTCGTTCCAGGTCTCGAAATACCAGGCCCGGAGCTCCTCGGCGCCGTAGCGCGCCTGGTAGCGCTGCGCCATCTCGCCCATGAAGTCGCGCCAGTGATGGGCCTGCGCGACGTCGTTGAAATCGCTGTAGATGTAGGAGGGATTGCCCATCAGCTCGAAGAAGGGGCGGATGCGGTGCTCCAGCATCACGTCGATCGCCGCATCGAGCCGCGACCAGTCGTATGTGCCGAAGGCTGAGGCGGTGACGAGGTCGAGCATGTAGTGCACGCGCATGTACTCGATGCCGCGGTTGGGCACGCCTCCGACATAGGCCAGCGTCTGCCGCATCTCCGGCTCCAGCAGCAGTTCGGCCGGCGAGAAGCCCGTGCTGCGCCAGAAGCGCCGGAATTGCGTGGTCGGCGCGGAGAGGTCAACGCGGATGCGGGTGGTGTCGGACATGACGGGTCCTTCGCTGAAGGTAAGAAAATTGCCGGCTAAATGTCTGGCTATTTGAACTTGTCGCGCATCGACTGGATGCCGGGGATCGCCGCCATCAGATGGGCGTGGCGCTCGTCGAAATGCTGGACCAGCCCGCGCTGCGTCTTCCCGACCAGGATTGTGAAGATGTAGCAGCGGTGGCCGGGCGAGGTGACGGTCGGGTGGTAGCCGGCATCGACCAGCACGGTGTCGCCATGCTGGACCATGAAGCAGTCCGACTTGCCGTCGACATAGACGATCTGGGCGCCGAAGCCCGAGCCCGGCTGGTAGCGGTAATGGTAGAGCTCGTCATGGGCGGTTTCGCCAGCGCGATCGGTGTCGTGCTTATGCGGGGGATAGCCGGACCAGCAGCCGGGATCGGCATAGAGCTCGCTGACGAGGAGGTTGCCGGCACGCCCTTGCCCATTCTGGCCGAGGATATGGAAGATGCGCCGGCGGCTATGGCTATCGGGCGAGCCGACATCGACCATCGCGACCTCCTCCGGTGCGATCCGGAAGGGCTTCAGCCCCGCTTCGTCGCAGAGCCCGCCGGCGACGGCGATCTCGGTGGGGCCGGTCGCATTCTCCAGCCGGACGCTCGCGCCTGGCGGGGCGTAGACCGAATCCGCCTCGCCCGACCAGATATCGGCCCGCTTGCCGACCGAGGCGAAGCGTTCGCCGTCGACAACGATGTCGACCGTGCCGGAGAGCACGACAAGGACGCTCTCGTGGGCGGGCAGGGCCTGCTCCAGATTCTCGCCCGGCTGCAGGCGCAGCAGGTTGAAATGGACATGCGGTAGGCCGGGGTCGTCATGGACGATGGCGCGATTGGCATTGTCGCGGGCGCGGATGTGCTTAGGCATTAGCGTGTCCGGTCTGGATGGTCTCGACGCCCTTGAGGTCGAGCGCCGCGGCGTGGTGGCAGGCGACGCTGCGGCCACCGAGATCGCGCAAGGGCGGCGGCGTGGTGCGGCAGGCTTCGCTGGCGAAGCGGCAGCGTGGATGGAAGGCGCAGCCGGGCGGGCGATTGGCGGGATCGGCGACCTCGCCCGGCAGGCGGATGCGGCGGTTCTGCCGGCGCTGGGCGGGGTCGGGGATCGGCAGGGCCGAGAGCAGCGCCTCGGTGTAGGGGTGCAGCGGCCGGGCGAAGAGCGCCTCGGAGGTCGCGATCTCGACGACCTGGCCGACATACATCACGACGACGCGGTCGCAGATGTACTCGATCACGCTGAGATCATGGCTGACGAAGAGATAGGTCAGCCCGAACTCCTCCTGCAGGTCGCGCAGCAAATTGAGCGTCTGCGCCCTGACGCTGACGTCGAGTGCCGAGACGGCCTCGTCGAGCACGACGAGGCGCGGATGGGTCGCGAGCGCCCGGGCGATGCCGACGCGCTGGCGCTCGCCGCCGGAGAAGGCGTGCGGATAGCGCCGGGCGTATTCGGGTCGCAGGCCGACCTTGGCGAGGAGCTCGCGGACCTTGGCTTCGATCTCTGATGGCGGCACCAGCCGGTTGACCTTCAGCACCTCGCCGACGATGTCGCGGACCTGCAGGCGCGGATTGAGCGAGGATTGCGGGTCCTGGAAGACGATGCGCAGATCGGTGCAATAGGCGAGGCGCTCGTCTTCGGAGAGCGTGTCGAGATCGACGCTGCCGCCATCCTTGCGGCGATAGCGCATCGTGCCGGCGGTCGGCTGGTGGATGCCGAGCAGCAGGCGCGTCACCGTCGACTTGCCGCAGCCGGATTCGCCGACGAGCCCGAGCGTTTCGCCCTGCCGGATCGCGAAGGAGACGTCCTCGACGGCGCGCACCGGATTTGAGGCCTTGCGCTGGAACAGGCTGCGCCGCGGCGGGAACAGCTTCGTCAGTCCGCGTACGTCGAGCAGGACATCGGGGGGCAAAGCCGGGGTCTCAGCCATGGGCGACACCTCCGATGGTGCCCGGTTCGCGCGCGAGAACGCAGCGCACGTCGCGGCGGGGGCCGATCGTGATCGTGCCGGGATCGATGGTGTCGCAGACGCCCTTGATGGCGGCGTCGCAGCGTGGGTGAAAATCGCAGCCCGCCGGCCGCTCGAAAGGCGAGGGCACCATGCCGCGAATGGCGGCGAGCCTGGAGCCGCGCCCGGAACCGAGGCGCGGCACGGATTTCAGCAGGGCGCGGGTATAGGGATGGCGCGGATCGGCGAAGATCTCGTCGACCGTGCCGCGCTCGACGATCCTGCCGAGATACATCACCGCGACATCGTCGGCGATCTCGGCGACGACGCCGAGATCATGGGTGATGAACAGGATCGAGAGCCCGTCCTCGCGCTGCAATTCCTGCAGCAGGTCGATGATGTTCGCCTGGGTGGTGACGTCGAGCGCCGTGGTCGGCTCGTCGGCGATCAGCAGGCGCGGCCGGCAGGACAGAGCGAGCGCGATGCAGACGCGCTGGCGCATGCCGCCGGAAAATTCGAAGGGATAGTTGTTCAATCGCTCCGCTGGCCGCGGGATGCCGACCCGGCCGAGCATCTCGGTGGCGCGGGCCTGCGCCGCCTTCTTCGACAGGCCAAGATGCCGGCGGATCACCGGGACGAGCTGCTGGCCGATGGTGTGCACAGGCGAGAGCGCCGCCATAGGCTCCTGCGAGATCAGCGAGATCTCCTTGCCGCGCAGGGAGCGGATCTGGCGACCGCGTGGGTCTAGCCTGGTGACGTCGACCGCCTGCCCGTCGCGGCCGGCATAGAGGATGCTGCCGGCGGCGATGCGCCCGCTTGGCGGCAGGAGGTTCATCAGCGCCCGGCCGGTGACGCTCTTGCCCGAGCCGGATTCGCCGACGATGCAGAGCGTGCGCCCGCGCGGCACGTCGAAGGTGACGCCGTCGACCGCGCGCACCAGCCCGTCATCGGTGCCGATCTGGACCTTGAGGTCGCTGACGGCGACGAGCGGAGAAGGGGCCGCAGCCGCCGTCCCGTAGACGGGCATGGGCTCAGGCATAGGGATCGGCCGCATCGCGAATTCCGTCACCGAGGAAGTTGAGGGCGAGCACGGCGACGACCACCGCGACGCCGGGGGCGAGCAGCCAAGGCGCCGTCGTCAGGGCCAGGATGCTCTGCGCGTCCTTGAGCAGCACGCCCCAGCTCACGATCGGCTCCTTCAGGCCGATGCCGAGGAAGGAGAGGGCGGTCTCGGCCAGGATCATGCTCGGGATCGCCAGGGTGACCGAGGCGACGATGTGGCTGGTGAAGGAGGGCACCATGTGGCGCCAGATCACGCGCTGGCGCGAGCAACCGTCGAGCCTGGCCGCCAGCACGAAATCCTCGGTCCGCAGCGAGAGGAAGCGGCCGCGCACGACGCGCGCCAGATCGGTCCAGCCGATCAGCGAGAGGATGATGGTGATCCAGAGATAAACCAGCAGCGGGTCGAGATTGGCCGGTACCGCGGCGGCGAGCCCCATCCAGAGCGGGATGGTCGGGATCGACTTCAGGAAGTCGATGCTGCGCTGCACGACCTCGTCGATCCAGCCGCCGTAATAGCCTGAGATGCCGCCGAGCAGCAGGCCGAGGAACAGGCTGACGGCGACGCCGACCAGGCCGATCGACATCGAGATGCGGGCGCCGTGGATGGTGCGCGAGAGCACGTCGCGGCCGAGCCGGTCGGCGCCCCAGAGATACATCGGCTGAGCCGGGTCGGCCGGGCCGATCAGGTGCCGATCCCAGGGGATTAGCCCGAAAAGCCGGTAGGGCTCGCCCTTGGCGAAGAAGACGACCGGGTGGACCGATTTCTCGTCGACGACGAAAGTCCGCTTCAGCGCCACCGGATCGAAACTCATCCGGTAGCCGTTGACGTACATGAAATGGGCTTCGCCGGCGGCGTCCGTGCCGAAGAACCTCAGCGTCTGCGGCGGGCCATAGGTGAAGCGGGCATTGTAGCTGTCGGGCGAGAAGGGCGCGACGAACTCGGCCAGCAGCGCGACGAGATAGATCCCGAGCACGACGAAGAGGCTGGCATAGGCCAGCCTGTGCCGGCGGAAGCGGCGGAAGATCAGCGCCCATTGGCCGGCCTCGGCGAAGCGGCGCGCCGCCGGGGCGACGGTCTCGGGGGCGGTGGGGGCAGCGATGTCGCTCATCCCGGCCTCAGGCGTAGCGCACGCGCGGATCGAGCCACGCGAGCAGGAGGTCGGAGATCAGCGTGCCGATCACGGTGAGCACGCTCAGCATCAGGATGAAGCTGCCGGCGAGGTACATGTCCTGCGCCAGCAGGGCCGAGAGCAGCAGCGGTCCTGCCGTCGGCAGGCTCATCACCACCGAGGTGACGATGGCGCCGGAGACGAGGTTCGGCAGCACCCAGCCGATGGTCGAGATGAAGGGATTGAGTGCGACCCTGACCGGATATTTGAACAAGAGCTCAGCCTCGCCGAGCCCATTGGCGCGGGCGGTCTGGACATAGGGCTTGTAGAGCTCGTCGATCAGATTGGCGCGCATGACGCGGATCAGCGCCGCCGTGCCATGGGTCGCCAGCACGAAGACCGGCAGCCAGAGGTGCATGGCGAGGTCGCCGACCTTGGCGAGGCTCCAGGGCGCGTTGACGTATTCAGGCGAGAACAGGCCGCTGACGCTCAGGCCGAAATAGCGCGAGAACACATACATCAGCGCCAAGGCCAGCAGGAAACTCGGGATCGCCAGGCCGAGGAAGCCGAGGAAGGTCACGACATAGTCGAGCCAGGAATAGCGCCGGACAGCGCTGTAGATGCCGATCGGCAAGGCGACGACCCAGGTGACGACGAGGGTGATGCCGGAGAGCAGGACGGTGAGGCCGAAACGGTCCCACATCAGCTCGGAGACCGGCTTGTTCCACTCGAAGGATTCGCCGAAATCGCCGCGGAAGAGGATGCCGGAAATCCAGAGCCAATATTGCACATACCAGGGCTGATCGAGCCCGTAGCGCAGCTTCAGCGCGGTTAGCGAGTCGT
>DASYHC010000118.1:0-24869 GCA_035998995.1 Allobosea sp. | reverse complement strand
TCTGGTCGAACTTACCGCCGGCATGGAGCTGGGTCATGATGACCTCGGCCGCCGAGATGCCTTCCTCGCTGTGAATATCGGTCGGGATGCCGCGGCCATTGTCGGAGACCGTCACCGAGCCGTCGGCGTTGAGTGTCACCGTGACGAGGTCGGCATGGCCCGCGAGCGCCTCGTCGATGGCATTGTCGACCACCTCATAGACCATGTGGTGCAGGCCCGAGCCGTCATCGGTGTCGCCTATATACATGCCCGGGCGCTTGCGGACCGCGTCGAGGCCCTTGAGCACCTTGATCGAGTCGGCGCCGTAGTCTTCGGCGCCGTTGGTGACGTCTGTCATGAAAGAGGGTCCTTCGGCGGGCGAGCACGGCGCCCGCGGATCAACTTGATTCGGCTTACGAATATAAGCGCTCAGGATGGCTTTTTCACGTGCGTGCGCACGCGTACGCGGGAGGTCGCCCTTCTACCCCGAAAACGTCGCGATCGCATCCAGGAAAACCTCGCCGTACTGCGCGAGCTTGCGTTCGCCGACGCCCTCGATGGCGCGCATCTGCTCGAGGCCGAGCGGGCGCTCGCGCGCCATGGCGATCAGCGTGCGGTCGGTGAAGATGATGTAGGCGGCGACGCCTTCCTCGCGCGCCAATGTCAGGCGCAGCTGGCGCAGATGCTCGAACAGGCTGGCGGTCTCGCCGTCGAGCCCGTCGGCGCGCGCCGCCTCCCGCTGGCCGCGGCGCGAGCGCCGCTCGGCCAGCGGGTCGACCCGCAGCGCGATCGGTTTGCGGCCGAACAGGATGTCTTCGCCCTTTTCCGTCAGGCAGAAGCCGCCATGTTCAACGCTGGCCTCGGCGAGCGCCCCGGCGGCGAAGAGCTTGCGCGTCAGCGCCATCCAGGCGCCCTTGGGCTTGTCGACGCCGACGCCGAAGGTCTTCAGCCCGTCATGGTTCTGGCGCCGGATCGCCTCGGTCGCCGTCCCGGTGAGGATATCGGCAAGATGGCCGGCGCCATAGCGCTGGCCGGAGCGGATCACTGCCGAAAGCAATTTGCGGGCATCGAGCGTCGCGTCCGAGAGCTCGGGCGCGGCCGGGCCGCAGAGGTCGCAGCGGAATGGCGCCTCACCATGCCGGCAGGGTGGCACCTGTTCGCCGAAATAGGACAGCAGCGCCGAACGCCGGCACAAAGCCGATTCGCACAGGTCGATCATCGCATTGAGGCGCTTGTGCTCGATGCGCCTGCGCTCCTCGTCGATCTGCTTCTCGTCGATCTGGCGGCGGCGCAGCGCCATGTCGTCGACGCCGTAGAGCGTCAGCGTATCCGCTGGGAGCCCGTCGCGGCCGGCGCGGCCGATTTCCTGGTAGTAGCCCTCGATCGAGCCGGGCATGTCGGCATGGACGACGAAGCGCACATCCGGCTTGTTGATGCCCATGCCGAAGGCGATGGTGGCGCAGACGACGACGCCGTCCTCCTGCAGGAAGATGTCCTGGTTGCGGTTGCGCTGCGCCTGCTCCAGCCCGGCATGGTAGGGATAGGCCTTCCAGCCCTTTTCGCTGAGGCCTTGCGCCAGCCGCTCGGTGCGGCCGCGCGAGGAGCAGTAGACGATCCCTGAGCCGCCGCGGTGGACCTTGAGGAAGTCGTCGATCTGCCGGCGCGGCTGCTCCTTCGGCGCGAAGGCGAGCTTCAGGTTCGGCCGGTCGAAGGAATGGATCACCAGCTTCGGCGGCTGCGGGAAGAGCTGCTGGGCGATGTCGGCTTGGGTCTGGCGGTCGGCGGTGGCGGTCAGCGCCGTCACCGGCACGTCGCCGAGCGCCTCGCGCACCTTCGAGAGCAGGCGGTATTCCGGGCGGAAGTCATGGCCCCATTGCGAGACGCAGTGGGCCTCGTCGATGGCGAGCCGAGTGACGCCGCGACGGCGCAGGCGGGCCACCAGTCCTTCGCCCGCCAAGCGTTCCGGCGAGACGAAGAGCAGGCGCAACTCGCCGGAATTGAGCTTGTCCCAGGCCTGAGACGCTTCCGTCTCGCTGTTCATCGAGTTGAGCGAGGCGGCGGAGACGCCGGCGCGGACCAACTGGCCGACCTGGTCGCGCATCAGCGCGATCAAGGGTGAGACCACCAGCGTCAGCCCGCCGGCAACGAGCGCCGGCAGCTGGTAGCACATCGATTTGCCCGAGCCGGTCGGCATCACCGCGAAGACGTCGCGGCCGGCGAGCGCGGCCTCGATCACATCCCATTGCCCGGGGCGGAAATCGTCATAGCCGAAGACCGACTTCAGGATCGCGCGGGCTTCTGATTCGCGGGGCGACATGCGGCGGATGTGCCGGATTCGAGCGCTGAAAGCCAGTCGCCGCGCGATTCCATCCCCGGTTCCCGCAAGCCGGGTTGATCGGTTGCCCTTGCTGCCTCACCCTGCGGCAACTGCGGAGAGATCCCCATGCGATTGCTTCTGACGGGCGTCATCTGCTGTCTCGCGGCGACGGCGCAGGCCCGTCCGCTCGAACGCGAATTGCCGCCGAAGGCGAACGCCTGCTGGGAACGCAGCTACGATGCCGCTCATCTCGCCAGCCATCCCAAGCAGAAGGTGGCGAAGATCCGCCTGCTGCACAGCCCGCGGAACTGGCAGCCGGGCGAGGGCGGCAGTCTCTATGTCATGCTCTACGTCAACCTGCGCGAGCGCGTGAACCAAGGGCAGAACTTCGATTACCAGCTCAGCGGCTTCTGCAAGGCAGCCGGGCAGGGTCTGCGCTGCGTGCCGGAATGGGAGGCTGGCAGCTGGCGGATCGAGCGCGGCCCGAACGGAGCGCTCGACATCCGCAATGCCGGGATCATCGCAAATCCCAACCCCTACGATGCCGAGGAGATCGCCGACGATGCCGTCAGCATCCCGGCCAAGCCCGATGACGGGCTCTGGCGGTTGTCGCCGGCGAGCGGGCGCTGCGAGATCGAGTAGCCGCGCTCAGGGGTGAAGCGCCGAAACCTTCACCAGCCGCGCCACCATCTTGTCACGGATGCTGCGCAGGCGCTTCTCGGTGAAGTCGCCATCATCGCCATAGGCCTTGTCGGCGCCGTTAACTGCCAGCATCTCCGGCACCAGCAGCGCGCCGAAGCCGAGCTCCAGCACGGTGCGCAGTTGGGTCAGGCAGCGATAGGTGCCGAGATTGCCGGCCGAGGCGCCGCCGATGGCGACGACCTTCTCGCGCAGGCCGGGGCCGCCGGAGCGGACGATGCTGATCCAGTCGAGCGCGTTCTTCAGCGCCGGCGGGTAGCCGGAATTATATTCGGGGCTGGCGATGAAGAGGCCGTCATGCCCATCGACCAGCGCCGCCAGCGCCTTCGCCTCGCCGGGCGGGTCGTTGTCATAGGCACGGGCGTCGATCAGCGGCAGCGGATAGTCGCCGAGCGAGATCTGCGTCACCTGCGCTCCCGCATCTTCCAGATTCTTGGCGATCAGGGTCGCGAGCCTTGTGTTCATCGAGCCCGGGCGCCAGGAGCCGGCGAAGACGAGGATCTTTGGCATGGTCACTCCGACTGGACAAAGCATTTTCGAGCGAAGTGGATACCGGTTCGCGTGAAGAAAATGCGTCAAAACAAAAGCTTGAAGCAATTCCGCGATTCGAAGAAGCGCGGGATTGCTTCAAGTCGGGCGACTGGCCCGGCCTTCTCAGTTCGCGATGTCGGAGTGATGCGGGGCAGGCGTCAAGCCCGCGCCGTCAGGGCTTGGCGCGACGATAGACCCAGACGCGTGCCGGTGGGATGTTGCGCAGCACCCAGTCGGAAACCTGCGCCTTGAGGCCGGAGCCCTTGCGCGGCACCGGCGAGATAACCGCATAGGTGAACTGGATGAAGGGGGCGCCGGGCCGGAGCACCTTGGCGAAGGCGTCCTGCACCAGCTCCGCGCGCTCGGCCGGCGGCTTGTTGAACAGAGGCAGCGAGGACACGATCGCGCTCGCCTTCTCAGCCAGATGGCCGGCGAGCGTGGTCGAGAGCGCATAGGCGTCGCCCTCGATGACCGTGGCGCGCGGGAAGCGGCGGCGCAGCAGCTCGCAGAATTCCGGGCTGTACTCGACCAGGATCAGCCGGCCTTCGTCGATGCCCCGCTCGATCAGCGCCTCGGTGACCGGGCCGGTGCCGGGGCCGATCTCGACCACAGGCCCTTCGGCCAACGGATCGACATAGAACGCCATGCGCTTGGCCAGGAACGGGCTCGACGGCGCTACCGCGCCGGTGCGTCCCGGCGAATCGATCCAGGATTTGAGGAAGCGGGCATCGTCGCCAAAGCGCGCCTTGGCCTCGTCGGCCGCCTTGCGCACATGCGATTTCAGCTTGCCGGCGGTGTTGCGGACCTCGTCCTCGACTTTGTAGCGCGCCGCAGCGACCTTGAGTCTGGCTTCGGCGACGCTGTCGGCGAAATCCGCCGCGGTCAGCCGCACCTCGTGCTCCAGTCGCGCCGCGACGGATGAGCGCCCGAAACGGGTGGTGCGCAGACGCTGACCGGAAGCGGAATGGGCCATCCAGAACCTCAATGCGGCCAGGCAAAAAGCCCACGCCGAAGCGACATG
Organism: Allobosea sp.; assembly: GCA_035998995.1. Classification (GTDB taxonomy): domain Bacteria; phylum Pseudomonadota; class Alphaproteobacteria; order Rhizobiales; family Beijerinckiaceae; genus Allobosea. Next base: position 20,322 of record DASYHC010000118.1, on the reverse strand, counting down.
ACAATGCTGTGACGTTACGCCGCTGTCATATGGGGTCAAGAGCGAGGCGAATCCAGCGATTTCTTGGCCGGCTGCCGGAGCGACCGCGATCAGATCAGCGGGCGCGGATGCAATTCGCTCTCGAACAGCAGGGCCATGCGCTCGGTCAGCCGCGGATTATGGATGGTGAGGCGCCCGCGTGCCAGCGAGAACATCCCCGCTTTCCGCAGGCGAGCCCAGGTCTTGCTGGTGTGGACGAGCGACAGGCCGAGCGCGTCGGCGAGCTGTTGCTGCGTCAGCGGAAAGGCGAAGCTGTTCTCGGCGACCAGGCCGAGCGCCTCGGCCCTGCGATAGAGCGAGATCAGCAGCGCCGCGATCCGCTCCTGCGCATTGCGCTGGCCGACCGAGGTCAGGTTCTCGTCGATCAGGCTCTCCTCGCGTGAGCCGAGCCAGGCGAGCTCATAGGCGAGCGCCGGCATCCGCCCGAACAATTCATAGGTGCGCCGGCGCGGGAAGACGCAGAGCTCGACCTCGGTCAGCGCCTCGATGCCGTGCTGGGCGGCGCTGAGCAGCGAAGCCTGCAGGCCCACGAGGTCGCCCGGCAGCAGGAAGTTGAGGATTTGGCGGCGCCCGTCCGGCAGCGATTTGTAGCGGAAGGCCCAGCCCGAGAAGAGCGTATAGAGCTCGGCATCCTCCTGGCCGGGATGGATGATGTCGCTGCCGGCCGGCAACTGGCGGTGATCGAGCTTCATGTCCTGGATGAAGCGGATCTCCTCGTCGGACTTGTCCTTGAAGGCGGGCATCAGCCGCAACGGGCAGGCGAGGCAGGACGGGCCGCGAAAATTGCGATGATTGCTCGACGAAACGATCACGCAGAGCACCTCCAGCCGCCCGGAACTCCCGGCCAACGCTTGCGTTTTCTCTGTGGCGCGAAAGCAGCCGCTTAGCAATCGCACTTTGCCTGAAGATCGAGGCTTGGCTTTGGAGGCCGCCGCATGAAATCACACGCCTCCGGGCTGCGGCGCTCGCGCCTGCGCCAGTTCTTTCGGGTGGCTCGGCGCTTCTGGAGCGGGCCGAGCCGACTGCGCGCCTGGGGCCTCACCTGCGCGGTGCTGCTCTTCGTCGCCGCCCAGCTCGGCGCGGCGGTCGGCATCAACAGCTGGAATCGGTTGTTCTTCGATGCGCTGGAGAAGCGCGACCTCGACAAGATCTGGACGGCTGTCGGCTGGCTGCCGCTGATCGTCGCTGCATCAGCGGCTTCGTTGTCCTGCCTGGTGATCAGCCGGATGCTTTTGCAGATGCGCTGGCGGGAATGGCTGACGCATCGCCTCGCCGGCTGGTGGATCGCCGACCAGCGCTATTACCGGATGCAGTTCGTCGCGCGCGAGCAGAGCGCACCTGAGTACCGCATCGCCGAGGATGTCCGCCTCGCCATCGAGCCCTTGGTCGAGTTCGCGATCGGGCTGCTCAGCGCCTTCGTGACTGCGGTGACCTTCGCCGCAATCCTGTGGCAGGTCGCAGGGGCGGCGCATTTCACCCTCGGCGGGACCGAGATCGTGATCCCCAGCTATATGGCGCTCGCTGCGATCGTCTATGCGGTCATCGCCTCGCTCGCAGCCTATTTCGCCGGCCGGCCTTTGGTGCCGCGCATCGCCGCCAAGAACGAGGCCGAGGCCCAGTTCCGTGCCGAGATGACGCGGTTGCGCGAGAACGCCGAGAGCATCGCCCTGATCAAGGGCGATGCCGACGAGCGCGATTCGGTCGGCGAGAACTATGGCCGCGTCGTCGCCGCCTGGCTGAAGGTGATCCGGCAGCAGGGTGTCATCGCCATCGTGCTCAACACCAATGGCGCGCTGTTCCCGATCGTGCCGCTGCTGCTGATCGCGCCGAAATACCTCTCGGGCGAGATCACTCTGGGCGCTGTCATGCAGGTCGTCGCCGCCTTCAGCGCCGTGCAGGCCGCGCTGATCTGGTTCGTCGACAACTTCGTCCGGCTGGCCGAATGGTTCGCCTCGGTGAGGCGCGTCGACGAGCTGGCGGAAGCGCTGGAGGCGCTCGATGTCGGCACCATCATGGAAGGCGAGACCCGGATCGAGCTGGGGGAGAGCAGGGACGACAGCATCCATATCGCCGATCTCTCGATCGCCCACCTCAATGGACGGATCGTCATCGCCGACGCATCGATCGTGATTGAGGCCGGCGAGAAAGTGCTGATCGCCGGCGAGAGCGGCTCGGGCAAGAGCACCCTGATCCGGGCGATCGCGGGCCTCTGGCCCTGGGGCGCGGGCTCGATCAAGCTGCCGCCTGGCAAGCGCATCGCCTTCGTGCCGCAGAAGCCCTATCTGCCGATCGGCACGCTGCGCGACGTGCTGCTCTATCCGGAAGCCGAGAGCCGCGTCGACGACGATGTGGTCAGGGATGCGCTGAAGCGCTGCGGGCTCGCATCGCTCGGCCGGCGCCTCGACGATGAGGAACGCTGGGACCAGACCCTGTCTGGCGGCGAGCGTCAGCGTGTTGCCTTCGCGCGGCTGCTGATCCAGAAGCCCGACATCATCATCATGGACGAAGCGACCTCGGCGCTCGACGAGGCCAGCCAGGATTCGCTGCTCGGGCTGATCGAGAGCGAGCTCTCCTATGCGACGATCATCAGTGTCGGACATCGGCCCGGCCTCGAGGATTTCCACGAGCGCAAGATCACCTTCGAGAAGCGCGAGGCTGGCGCGCACCTGACCTCGAAGCGCCTGACCAGATCGCTCTGGCGACTGTTCCGCCGCCGCGAGGCCGCCAACGATCAGTCGGCAGCCTGAAAAAGAATCCGGATCGCCGCGAATTCCAGGCAAACCGGAACAAATCCCCGCCAGACGGGTTGAGAAGCCGTTCCGCCTTTCAAGAGCGACCACACGAACCGGGAGAGCGAAGATGACCACCGCCAGCCTTGCCCCCTTCAAGCGCGCTGCCACCTTCTTCGGCGGCATGGCGCTGGTCGTGACCGCCCTCACCATGGGCGCCTCGTACCAGAACGGCTTCGGCGAGAGTTCGGAAGCGGTTGCCCAGGCCAAGCTGCAGCGCGGCGCCCCGGCCGACGTCCAGTTCGCAGCGGTCAATCCCTCCGAGGTGCGCCGCGACCTTGCTCATCGCGTGGTGCCGACCTCGCAGCGCGAGGCCAGCCTCAAGGGCAATACCGTCCTGCGCTGACGCTTCGGCGGAACCGATCCGCCGCTCGCGCGTAGTTCAGTTGCCTGACCAGCAAAGCCGCCGAGAGGCGGCTTTTTCCGTGATGGCAGGGTATGATGAACCGGCTGGGGATCAGATGTATCTGCGCATTCGTCACGCCACGACCTATCGCTACGCGCAACCGGTGCAGTTCGGCCCACACCGGCTGATGCTGCGCCCGCGCGATTCCTTCGACCTGCGCGTCATCGACACCGCGATCGCGATCTCGCCGCAGGCCAGCTTGCGCTGGATGCACGACGCCTATGGCAACCCTGTCGCCATGGCGGCGTTCACGGGTACCTCCGACACACTCGACATCGTCAGCGAGCTCGTCGTCCAGCGCTTCGGCTCGGCGCTGCCGCGCGCGAAAGTGGATCCCGACGTCGAAGGCTCGGAGATTAATTACACGCCGGCTGAACGCGCCGTCCTCCAGCCCTATCTCGATCTGGCCGCAGCCGATCCAGGCGGCGCTCTCGACGCCTGGCTGCAGGAATTCAGGGCGCGGCTGAACGGCGGCCATCTGCTGCGGGCGTTGGCGCATGAGATCAGCACCGGCCTGAGCTACGCAGTCCGCTATGACGAGGGCACCCAGCATCCGCTCGACACGCTGCAGATGAAGGCAGGTTCCTGCCGCGACTATGCCTGGCTGTTCATCGAGCTGGCGCGCCGGCTCGGCTTCGCCGCGCGCTTCGTCACCGGTTATATCCATGATCGGTCGCCGGAGGCCGGGGCGATGACCTCCGTGGTCGGACTGACCCATGCCTGGGCCGACGTCTTCATCCCCAATGATGGCTGGGTCGAGTTCGATCCGACCAATGACCTCGTCGCCGACCGGCAATTGCTCCGCGTCGCGGTGGCGCGGGTTCCCGAGGACGCTTCGCCGATTTCCGGCAGTTATATCGGGCCGGCCGGCGCCTTCGTCGGGCTCAGCGTCGGCGTCGATATCACGCCGGCGGAAGAATGGGGCTGAGCCGCATCGTTCGCCTGCGTGATGCCGTGGCTGAGGCGCCAGACGCCGAGGCTGCGGCCCTGCGGCGGGCCGATCTCGATCGCCTCGATCTGCATCAGCAACCCTGCGAACAGGCGCGGCGGCGCGATCTGAGCGGTATCGCGGTCGGTGGTGATGGCGATGTCGATGACGCCCTCGCCCGCATTTGTGACGGCAAGTTCGAGGCCAATGCCCGGCGCGGCGCGCAGCGCCCGGCTGGCGACATCGACGATCAGGAAGCCGAGCGGGATGATGCGATCGATCGGCAGGGCGGCTTGCGTCTCGATGCGGCTCTCCAGCCGCTGGCCGCGGGCCAGGATCAGGCTGGAGACCATCGCGACGACATCGTCGAGGAAAAGGTCGATGCGCACCGGCTGCATCTCGCCATCAGCGAGGGTGAAGCGGTAGGCGGCTGACAACACATGGACGCGGCATTCGGCGTCGGAGAGCGCCATCCGTGCCTCGCCCTGATGGTCGCGCTTGGTGAGTCCGATATAGCTCTGCACCACCTGCAGACTGTTCTTGACCCGGTGATGCAGCTCGCGAACCAGGAAACGGTTGTCGTCGAGCGCAAGCCGGAGCTTGCTCTGGCGCACCTCCTGCTCGTCGACCATCGCATTGAAGGCTTCGGCGACGCTGCGGATGTCGCGCGGCATCTCGCCCGAGAGCGGGACGCGGGCGCTGGCCGAGCTTGACCGTGCCCGCGCGGTCGCCTCGATGCCGCGCAGCCAGCGCACGCAGTGCTGGTCGATCGCCTTCATATAGACCAGGCCGAGCAGGGCCAGCGTCAGCAGCGGCGCCAGCAGCAATATGTAGAACTGTGTTGTCGCCGCCCTCTCTGCGCTGCCGTCGAAGCTTGCCACGACATAGAGATCCGGTTCGGCCACCATGCGGGCGGCGTAGCTCCGGCTCGGTCCGGCCCGGCTCGGAGCAGCCCAATGCGCGGTCGGCTCGGGTACGGTTTCCGCCTTCGGAAGCCAGGATGCGTCGGCCTGTGCGCCACCGCGCGCGACCACGACGTCGCCGCCGCGTCGGAGCAGCGCCGCCATCATGCCTTTGTCGCTGCTGCCGAGGTCGAAGGTATCGTCGAGCGGATCCGGCTTGGTGAGCAGGAGCGCATCGCCCCCATCGAACTCGCTGTAGATGGCCAGATAGGAGCGGCCGGCGATCCTGACCTGATCGTAGCGGGCCTTGGTGAATTCGGTGCCGCCCCAGAGCTTGATGGGAAGGCGCGTGGCGAGCTGGCTCGCCACGGCCGTGAGTTCGCCGCGTGGAATGCTGCCGTCGAGTCCCCCGATGCAGTCCGGCTGGCCAGAAGCCCGCAGCAGCAGCGCCTCATAGCCGGAGACTGCGGCAATCGCCTTTTCGGCGATGCGGTCGCAGCTTTCCGAGGCCGGCGACATCGCCCGGATCGCCGCGGCGCTGGTGACGAGCGAACGCAGCGCGCCGCGATACCAGACGCGGGCGCGCACGGCGAAATCGTCCGCCGCACGCATCTGCGACGTCTCGATCGCCCCGAACACGGTCCGATAGGTCGCCACCGCCGCGGCTGCGGTGAGGCAGGCGATCGGCAGGACGATCGCGACCATCAGTGCCAGCAGGCGGCCGCGGACCGTCCTGAACAGCGAGAGAGCCATCAGATCACGATGGTTTTGGATCGAATTGATCCAAAACCATAAAACGTGATCGATTCTAAGAGGTTAGAGCAGGATCTCTGCGAAAAACCGGTTCCCACTTTTTCGCATCCTGCTCTAGCTGCCGACAGTTTCAGGTCCGGCGCGCTGGACGGCTGCGGTGATCCGGCGATCGGGGCCGAGATCATCGACGCCGCCGATGGACAGGAGCTCCGCCAGCTTGCTGCGCGCCCGGTTGACGCGGCTCTTGATCGTGCCGATCGCGACGCCGCAGATCTCGGCGGTCTCCTCATAGGACAGCCCGGTGGCACCGACCATGATCAGCACCTCGCGCTGCTCCTCGGGCAGCTTTGCCAGCGCCTTGCGGAAATCGGCGAGGTCGAGATGGCTTTCCTGGTTGCCATGGGTGGCGAGCCGGTCGGCATAGGTGCCTTCGCTGTCCTGCACCTCGCGCCCACGCTTGCGGTAGAGCGAGTAATAGGTGTTGCGCAGGATGGTGAAGAGCCAGGCCCTCAGGCTGGTGCCGGGCTGGAACTTGTCGGCATTGCCCCAGGCCTTGAGCAGCGTGTCCTGGACCAGATCGTCGGCGAGCTGCATCGAGCCCGACAGCGACGCCGCGAAGGCGCGCAGGTTCGGGATTTCGGCGATCAGCCCGTCCTTGAAGTCAGCGGCGCTCATCGGCACCGCCTTGCGCCTGCAGACGCCGCTCTGTGTCTTCGAGCTGGGCCAGCAGCACCAGGAAACGGTCCGGCACCGGCGCATTGACGAGGTCGTCATAGTGCGCCTTGAGGGAGCGGCCGATCGATTCCTGCACCCGCGGGTCGAGCACCATGTCCTCGTCCGGTTCGGCTCTTGCCGCGTCTGGCGGGTCGGCGTTCATCAGATTCATGATCCCTCGCTCCATCGGCACGCCGCCATTTTCCCGGTCACGCCAAACCACATGCCGCGCTCGTTGAGACGCCTACGCGCGACTGCCCCGAAACGCACCTTCATTCGGCCCAATAACGAGGCCGAAAGCAAAAGGTTCCATTCCGAACGAAAAATAATTTTCTTGTCATAACAGTGACTTGAGTGCTCTTCTCCAGCAACTTTGGACAGAGTTGGATCCTGTCGATCCGCCTCTCAATTCTGGATATAGCTCGACCCGATCAGCGTGCACCGAAAGCCGATCGGGCCTGACTCGTGGGGGATAGCACCATGTCGATCGCCACCGAAATCGCGCCGCATTTGCCGTATCTGCGCCGCTTCGCCCGGGCGCTGAGCGGTACCCAGGCTGGCGGCGACGCCTATGTCGTCGCGACGCTGGAGGCGCTGATCGCCGATCCCGGCACCTTCCCGCGCGAGCTCGGCCCGCGCGTCGGTCTCTACCGCCTGTTCCTGCAGATGTGGTCGTCCGTCGGGCTCAATACGCAGGCCTCGGCGCCGGACACCACCGAACGTTCGGCTGCCGAGCGCAATCTCGATGCGCTGACGCCACGCTCGCGTCAGGCCTTCCTGCTGCGGACGGTCGAAGGTTTCTCCATCGAGGAGGTCGCGCAGATCATGAACATCTCCAGCAGCGACGCAGCCGCCCTCGTGCAGACCGCCGGCCAGGAGATCGCCGAGCAGGTCGCCACCGACGTGCTGATCATCGAGGACGAACCGATCATCGCCCTCGACATCGAGACCATGGTCGAGGAGCTCGGCCACAGGGTGACCGGCGTCGCCCGGACGCATCGCGAAGCGATCGCGCTGGTCGCCAAGAAGCGGCCCGGGCTGGTCCTCGCCGACATCCAGCTGGCCGACGGCAGCTCGGGGCTGGAGGCGGTCAACGAGATCCTCAGCGCCATCGAGGTGCCGGTGATCTTCATCACCGCCTATCCGGAGCGGCTGCTCACCGGCGACCGGCCCGAACCCGCCTTCCTGATCACCAAGCCGTTCCAGCCGGAAGCGGTGAAGGCCGCGATCAGCCAGGCGCTGTTCTTCGACCGGCGCGCCGGCCGCAAGGCCGCCTGACGTACCGGGCGAGGTGACCGGGAACAAATCGGCCATCCCTCGCGTTGCCCCGGCCCGGGCGATGCGAAGGAGATCGGTCATGTCCATGGCTCTGCTGGCGGCGCTGATCGTCGCCGCCTCGCTGACGGTCCTGTTCACGGCCATCGGGTGAGGGCATGCGGGAGTGCTCGCCACTTCGGCATGGCAGCTGCGCGGCGCTGATCATCGCAGCCCTGGCTGGCTTGAGTCCCGCCTTCGGCCGCGAAGCCCAGCCGACGACCACTGTCCTGCCTCCGCCGCGCCCGCCCTCGCTAAAGGCTCCTGCTCCGCCGCCCCCGGTCGCATCGGTCGTGGACCAGCCGGCCGCCGTCGCCGAAGCCAGCGCCTGCATGCGGGGCCTCACGAGCGTGGCCGGAAACCGGCTTCGCCCGATCACCGCGACCGCAAAGCCTGATCCGGAGGAGTGCCGGGTGGTCGATCCGGTCGTGATCGAAGCGCTCGCGGTGCGGACGGCCGCCGGACCAGGGCAGGTCAGGCTGCTGCCGCCGCCGACGGTGAGCTGTGAGCTGGCGCGCGCTATTTCGCTCTGGCTCGACACCAGCCTGCAGCCCCTGGCGCGCGGCGCGTTTGGACACGAGTTGACGGCGCTACGAGTCGGCGGTGGACATGAATGCAGGCGGCGCAATCGTCAGGCGCAAGGGCAGCTCAGCGAGCACGCCACCGGAAAGGCGCTCGACATCTTCGCCTTCGAGTTCGGCGACGGAAAACAGGGGGGAGTGGCCGTCTCGGTCGAGCGGCCGAACGGGTTGGAGCAGACGCGTTTTCTCGACGGCGTGCGTCAATCAGCCTGCGGCGCCTTCATGACAGTTCTCGGTCCCGGATCGGATGCTGCCCATGCCAATCATCTTCATGTCGATATCCAGCAGCGGCGCGCGGCTTCGAGCCGCTTCTGCCAATGATCTCGGCCCAATGATTTCGACAGAGTCCTATGACACGATCGTGAAGAGGTCGTCCGGTGTGTCCGACTGCGCGACGACCGGCGGGGGACGCCGTCCGTTCGACCAGCTCTCGCGCCGGCGTGCGAGCTCTGCCAGTGCCGAATCGTGGTCAAAACCCTCGCGCAGAAGTTGTTCGAGCTCCCAGAATGGCGGAAGATCACGCGCCAGCTTGGGGGTAGGAAACATCCACACCGGGTCGATTCGTCCTTGCTTTGGCATTTGCGCGTCCGCTGGTCAGTTCCCGTCAACGCATGCACCGGATTGAGGTTCCGGATTATTTGGGAACTATGGAGTGATTGCGGCGGTTTGGTGCGGTTTCGAAGCGCATTGGGATGATCTACCGGTGATGCATGGCATACGCAGCAAGGCGTAGGAGAGGCTGAATGAGACGTCTGCTCGCAACGATCGTCCTGGCGGCTGGAGCCAGCTTTCTCGCTGCCGCCCCGGCTTGGGCGCAGAGCGGCGCGCCGGCCGGACGCCTGACCTGCACGATCGGCGCCGGCCTCGCTCAGGTCGTCGCCACGCAAAAGCCGCTGGAGTGCCGCTTCCGGCCACGGCGCGGGCCCCTGCAGACTTATTCCGGGGTGATTCGCGGCTTCGCGCTCGATGCCAAGACGGTTGGACGCAGCCTGCTCGCCTGGCGGGTTTACGGTCCCTATGCGCGTGCGCCCCTCGGCGTGCTCAGCGGAGCCTACGCCCGCAAGGCTGGCGAGGTCGCGCTGAGCGGCAGCCATGACGGGGATGTCCGGCTGGTGCCGCGAGCCCTTCCCATACAGCGCGGCGCCAATGTCGCCCTCGGCGTGACCGCTTTCGAGCTCAATCTCGTTCGCTCGCCGCGCAGGCGTTGACGGAAGGGTGCTTACGCTTTCCTAACCATATCCGATCAATTTGAATTGAATTTGAGCGGTTTGAGGCGGACAATCCGACTCAGAACGGAACAAGGCCAACGAAGCGGGCGTTGAACAGGCTCACAAGCAGGTAACTGACTTGGGGTTTAGTCGTGAAGTTGGAAGGTGATCTGGGTCTCATGTCCGGTATTCGGGTCCTCATCGTCGAGGACGACCCCTTTATCGCGATGGATATCGAAAGCGCCGTGAGCGAGGAGCTCGGTGGCGACGCCGAACTCATCGTGGTCGAGTCTCTGTCTCAGGCACGGCGCGCCGCCGATCAACCACTCGATTGCGCGCTGCTCGACATCGACGTGATCGGCGGCAAGACCTTCGGCATCGCCGCCAGCCTGCGCGCCAAGGGCACGCCGCTGGTCTTCGTCTCCGGCTCGGCGCCGAGCGAAGTGCCGCCGGAGCTGCGCGACGTGCGCTTCGTGCGCAAGCCGTTCTCGGCCGACGAACTTGTCCGCTTCGTCTCGAAGGCCGTGAACAGGGGCTGAGGGCTATTCCGCCTCGTCCTCGACGGGCTGCTCCCGTTTCGGAAAGGTGACCGCGACACGGGTGCCGGGTCGTTCGCTGCCCGGAGAGAGAGGCGTGATCTCCATCGTAGCCCGCATGCTGCGCAGGAGGGCGTTGATCACGGACTTGCCCAGCCCGGCCGTCTGCTGCTCCTCCGGCATGCCGACGCCGTCATCCTCGACGAAGAGGACGAGATTCTCCTCAGGCGTGCGCGCCAGCCGGATCGTGATCTTGCCGGCAGCGCCGTCCGGAAAGGCGTGCTTGATCGCATTGGTCACCAGTTCGTTGATCACAACGACGAAGGAGACGGCGTCGCGCCCCGGCAGGCGGATCGCATCCATCGCCAGCCCGATCTCGATCGGGCGGCCTTCCGCCGCCTTGCCGATCTCGGCCAGCAGGTCTTCCAGATAGGGCTGGGCCTCGATCTCGTCCGCCTCGATGTCGAGCCGCAGGCGGCGCTGGCCGGCGGCGATCGCCTGGATGCGCGACTGCGCCTGGGCGAGCGCCTGCTTGACCGCCGGCTCGCGCGTCTGGCGGCTCTGGACGTTGAGCAGGGCCGAGACCATCGCCAGATTATTGCCGACGCGATGGTTGACGTCGCGCAGCAGCGCCTCGATCCGCAACCGCTCATTCTCGAGCTGGAGCGTGCGCTCGGATACCTTCCGTTCCAGCTCGGCATTGGAGCTGGACAATGAGACGGTTCGGCGATGCCGTCCCCGCAACTGCAGCCAGGCCGCGAAGCACAGGCCGGCGAGTGCGATCAGAATGCCGGCGCTGGCCAGGACGCGCCGGCGCTCCTCGCGGCGGGTGCTGGCGGTGAGCCGAAGATTCTCTTCCTGCTGGATCGCGCTGACGATCTCGCGCAGCCCCTGGGTCAGCCGGTTGCCGGTGCCTTGCGTGACGAAGGCGACCGCCTCGTTGCGCTGGCCGCGCCGCATCAGCGCGATCGTCTCGGCCATTTCGCCGAGTTTGCGGGTCGTGATCGCGCGTGCGCTCTGGACACGTTCCAGCTGCGTCGGGCTGTAGGCGACGAGTTGCTCGATCTTGTCTAGGCTCGGCAGCAGCTCCGCGCGCCGTTCGTTGTAGGGCTCCAGGTAGTGCTCGTCGCCGGTGAGCAGGAAGCCGCGCTGACCCGTCTCGGCGTCGAGCAGATTGCCGAGGAAGCGTTCACTGCGCTCGCGGATGTCGATCGAGCGCGCGACCAGCTTCGAGGCCTCGTCGGCCTGGATGTTGATCCAGCCCGCGATGAGGGCGGCGGCAGCGACCACGACGATCGCGATCGCCGCCGAGGAGGCGGTGTAAAGGCGCGTACCGAGCAACGGCAATCCCGGCAACAGCCAGCGTGGACGGAGCTTCAGCTGGGCATTCATCGCCGTCTTGAATAGACGCTGGAGATCGATCGCCCAAGGTAAAAAGACACCTCACCGCGAACCGCCTGCGCAAAAGGCAGCGGATTCAAGGGCGAATTGCCCTATTCTTCAGCATCGTCTCCTTGCGAGAATTGCCGCCCGAGGATGAGGCCGAGCAGCACGACGCCGCCGACCAGCCCAGCGCGCCAGCCGAGCTTGCGGCTGCCGACAAGCGAGGCCGCGATCGGCGCCGCGGCAACGGCCGCGGCGAGGCGCCGGTCCGGGCGTGGCCGGCTTTTCACATAAAGCGCGATGCCGAGCATCAGCAGTGCCGCAACGAGCAGCCCGCCAGCGATCGACAGGCTGGCGGTGATCGCCCCGTAATGCAGCGTCAGCACCGTATGCAGCGCATCGAGGCCGTAGCCAACGGCGCCGGCGGCTAGCAGCCCCGCCAGCAGATAGAGCACGATGACCGTGACGTTGCGGCGCACGACGCCGCCGACCTCGCGCGTGACCAGACCGGTCAGCCCCCCCAGCATGGTCAGCGCGCCGACAGGAAGCCGACGAACAATCCGACCGCGGCTGCCAGGCCGAGCGCCCGCAAGGGCCGCTCGCGGATCTCGCGGATGATCAGCTCTTCCAGATCGCCTGCCTGCTCGCGCGCCACCGCGGCCATGCGGTCGGTATCTACGCCGACCGATCTGAGCTTCTCGCTCACCGTTGCGGCAAGGTCCTCGGCGCCGCGCGCCAGGCTCGCCTCGATCTCGTCGGCCTCTTCCTGCACGCGACGGCCGGCGCGGCGGGCGCGCTCGGCGGTGTCGGAGGCCGCGTCGGCGACTTCGTCCTTGGCACGTTTGACCGAGGCCGCGGCCTGTCGCTTTGCGGTGGAACTGGTTGCGGCCATCAAATGCCTCCTTGGTGCCGGCAATGAACGATGCCATGCGAAGCGCATGGCGCAAAGCTCAACGCCTCAGCAATGGGACAGTTCCCGGCGGTAAGGTTAGTGCGCCTCGTCCCAGTTGTCGGCGGCGCGGGCATCGACCACCAGCGGCACCTTGAGCGCAACCGCCGGCTGCGGCGCCTCGACCATGACCTTGCGGATTACCGGCAGTGCCGCCTCGACCTGGGCCTCCGGCACTTCGAAGACCAGCTCGTCATGCACCTGCAGCAGCATGCGCGCGTCGAGCTTCGCCGCTGCGAGCGCGTCCTCCATCCGGATCATCGCCCGGCGGATGATGTCGGAGGCCGAACCCTGGATCGGTGCGTTGATCGCCTGGCGCTCGACGAAGGCGCGCTCGGACGGGTTCTTCGAGGCGACGGCGGGGAAATGGCAGACCCGGCCGAAGATCGTCTCGACCGCGCCCTTGGCGCGCACCGTGGTGCGGGCCTGGTCCATATAGTCGCGGATGCCGGGGAAGCGCTCGAAATACTTGCGGATATAGGCGCTGGCCTCCTCGCGGGAGATGCCGAGCTGGTTGGCGAGGCCGAAGGCCGAGATGCCGTAGATGATGCCGAAATTGATTGCCTTGGCGCGCCGGCGCACCTCGCTCGGCATGCCCTGGACCGGCACGCCGAACATTTCGGAGGCCGTCATCGCATGGATGTCGACGCCATCGGCGAAGGCCTGCCTGAGCTGCGGGATCTCGGCGATATGGGCGAGGATGCGCAACTCGATCTGGCTGTAGTCGGCCGAGACCAGCTTGTGGCCCTTCTCGGCGACGAAGGCGGTCCTGATCTTGCGGCCGGCCTCGGTGCGGATCGGGATGTTCTGCAGGTTCGGTTCGGAGGAGGAGAGCCGTCCGGTGGTGGTCGCAGCCAGGGCGTAGGAGGTGTGGACCCGGTGCGTCTGCGGGTTCACGTAAGTAGGCAGCGAGTCGGTATAGGTCGATTTCAGCTTGGCGAGCTGGCGCCAGTCGAGGATGCGGGCCGGTAGTTCGTTGCCCTGCTCGGCGAGGTCCTCGAGCACGCCGGCGCCGGTCGCCCATTGCCCGGTCGCAGTCTTCTTGGCGCCGGGCAGGCCCATCTTGCCGAACAGGATGTCGCCGAGCTGCTTGGGGCTGCCGATGGTGAACTTCTCGCCGGCGAGCGTGTGGATCTCGTCTTCCAGCCGCGCCAGCGACTGGGCGAATTCGCCGGAGAGGCGCGACAGGATCTGCCGGTCGATCGAGATGCCGCGCCGCTCCATCCGGACCAGCACCGGCACCAGCGGGCGCTCCATCGTCTCATAGACCGTGGTCTTGCGCTCCGGCACCAGCCGCGGCTTCAGCGCCAGCCAGAGGCGGAGCGTGACATCGGCGTCCTCGGCGGCATAGGCGGTCGCCTTGTCGAGCGGCACCTTGTCGAAAGTGACCTGATTCTTGCCGGTGCCGGCGACCTCCGAATAGGCGATCGGCTTATGGCCGAGATGGACCTCCGAGAGCCGGTCCATGCCCTGTCCACCATTGCCGGCATCGAGGGCATAGGAGATCAGCATCGTATCGTCGATCGGGCCGACCTCGACGCCGTGCCGGTTGAACACTGCGATGTCGTATTTCAGGTTCTGGCCGATCTTCAGCACGCCGGGATCGGCGAGCAGCGGCTTCAGCTCGGCCAGCGCCTGGTCGAGCGGGATCTGGCCTTCGAGCAGGCCGGAATCGAACAGCCCGTCGCCGGCGCGGTGCTGCAGCGGGATATAGCAGGCCTTGCCGGGCGCGACCGCAAGCGAGATGCCGATCAGGTCGGCCTGCATCACGTCGAGCGAATTGGTCTCGGTGTCGAGCGCGACCTGGCCGGCTTCATAGGCCCAGCCGATCCAGCGCGAGAGGTCGGCGATGGTGCGCACGCACTCGTAAGCCGCATGATCGATCTTGACCGCGAGCGCTGCGTCCTTGCGGGAGGCAGCGAGGTCCGCTGGCCGAAGCCAGCCATCGGCGGCAGGAGATGTCGCCGGCGCGGCGCCGTTCGCGGCGGGGGCAGCCGTGGCGGTCTCGCTGGCACCGGCAACCGGAGCATCGGTCTCGGCATAGAGCGCTTTGAGCGCGGCAGCGCGGGCGCCGCCCGGGGCGAGGTCGGGATCGGCATCGATCGCTCCGACATCGGCCTCGTAGGCCTCGGCCGCGCGCTTGGTGATGGTGGTGAACTCCATCGCCTTAAGGAAGGCGATGAGTTTGGCCGGATCGGGCTGGTTCAGCGTCAGTTCGCCGACCGGCGTCTCGACCGGCACGTCCTCGACCAGTGTGACGAGCTTGTGCGAGATGCGGACCTTCTCGACCACCTCGGGATTGGTCAGCGTTTCCCGGCGCTTGGGCTGCTTGATCTCGCCAGCGCGCGCCAGCAGCGTTTCGAGATCGCCGTATTCGCCGATCAGCTGTGCCGCCGTCTTGATGCCGATACCGGGCGCGCCCGGGACATTGTCGGTGGCATCGCCGGCGAGCGCCTGGACATCGGTGACCTTGTCCGGCGTGACGCCGAAATACTCGACCACCTCGGGCTCGCCGATGCGCCGCTCCGGCCGGAAGCCTGCGCCCTTCTTGGCGTCGCCGGAGGCCGGGTCGTACATGGCGACGCCTGGCCGCACCAGCTGCATCAGATCCTTGTCGGCCGAGACGATCAGCACGTCGGCGCCGGCCTCACGCGCCTGGCGCGCATAGGTCGCGATCAGGTCGTCGGCCTCGTAGATGTCCTGCTCGACCGGGATCAGGCCGAAGGCCCGCACCGCGTCGCGCATCAGCGGGAATTGCGGGATCAGATCCGGCGGCGGGTCGGAGCGGTTGCCCTTATAGGCCGGGTAGATCTCCTTGCGGAAGGAGTTCTCGCTCTTGTCGAAGACGATGGCGAGATGGGTCGGCTTAACCCCGAGCACCCCTTCGCGCACGAACTGGAACAGTTTTGTCGCGAACAACCGCACCGCGCCGGACGGCAACCCGTCGGAGCGGGCGTTGTATTTCCGGTCCTGGTTGATCGACTGGAAATAGGCGCGGAAGATGAAGTTCGAGCCATCGACCAGGAAGAGGTGGTCGCCGGGCTTGAGCTGTGAGGCCGGGTTCGTCATGGGCGGGACCATAGGGCGGAGGACCGGGATGGTCTATTGTGCAAGCAGCAGTGCCCGCAAGAAGCTGTCAGGAGGAAATCGATGAACGCCTATGTCACCATGCCGCTCGCCTTCCAGGGCCTGCCCGAGGAGGAGATGAAGGCGCAGGCGCTCAGATTCCTGGAGACGATGAGGAAGCGCCGCACGGTGCGCGACTATTCCGACAGGCCCGTGCCGCGCGAGATCATCGAGGCCGCGGTCGCGACCGCCGGCACGGCACCGTCCGGCGCCAACCAGCAGCCCTGGACCTTCGTCTGCATTTCGGACCCGGACATCAAAAAGAAGATCCGTGAGGGCGCCGAGGAAGAGGAGCGCGCCTTCTATGCCGGCCGCGCCGGCGAGGAATGGCTCGATGCGCTCGAGCACCTCGGCACCGACGAGCACAAGCCCTTCCTCGATACCGCGCCCTGGCTGATCGCGATCTTCGCCCAGCGCTGGGGCTATGACGCCGAAGGCCGCAAGGTGAAGCATTATTACGTGCCTGAATCGGTCGGCATCGCCGCCGGCTTCCTGATCGCCTCGCTCCATCAGGCAGGGCTGGCGACGCTGACGCATACGCCGGCGCCGATGAACTTCCTCAACGAGCTTTGCGGCCGACCCGACAATGAAAAGGCGCTGATCCTGCTCGTCGTCGGCTATCCCGCCGAGGGCTGCGTCGTCCCGGCGATCGGCAAGAAGCCGCTGGAGGAGATCGCCAGCTTCCTCTGATCTGCCCGCCGCACTTGAGCAATCGCGCCGGCCATGGCTGATAGGCCGCTATGGCCGGCAGGAGATTCGCTTGATCATGCAGACCGGTTCGTCGCCGATCCGCCGGGCCATGGTGCTCGCCGCCGGGCTCGGCAAGCGCATGCGCCCGATCACCGACACCATGCCGAAGCCGCTCGTCGCGATCGCCGGCAAGACCATGCTCGACCATGCGCTCGACCGCCTCGCCGAGGCTGGGGTCGAGGATGCCGTGGTCAATGTCCACTATCTCGCCGAGCAGATCGAGGCGCGCGTCGCCGACCGCACCAGCCCGCATATCACCATCTCCGATGAGCGCGACATTCTCCTCGAAACCGGTGGCGGCGTGAAGAAGGCGCTGCCGCTGCTCGGTACCGAGCCCTTCTTCCACATCAATTCCGATTCCCTCTGGAGCGAGCGCGGCGCGTCGAACATTTCCGCCATGGCCGCTGCCTGGGATGCCGGGCGCATGGACATGCTGCTGCTGCTCGCCGAGCGTGAGAGCAGCATCGGCTTCGACGGCGCCGGCGATTTCTTCCGCGACGAGGCCGGCCGGCTGGTGCGGCGCGGGCAGGCTGCGAGCGCGCCTTACGTCTATGCCGGCGTCGCGATCATCAAGCCGGAGCTCTTCGCCGATACGCCGGAGGGGCCGTTCTCGCTCAACCTGCTGTTCGACCGCTGCATCGCGAGGGGCACCCTGTTCGGCCACCTGCTCGATGGGCGCTGGCTGCATGTCGGCACGCCCGAGGCGATCCCGCTGGCGGAGCAGGCCTACGCAGCCCATCAGAGCGGGTAAGCCGCGATGGCCGGGCTCAACCTGTTCAGCATCCCGGCCGGCGCGCCCTTCCTCTCCGTGCTGGCCGAGGCACTGATCGCAGGCCGCTTCGGCCGGGCCTTCGACCCCGGTGATCCCGCCGCCCTCTCGCGCACCACGCTCTATCTGCCGACGCAGCGTGCGGCGCGGGCCTTCGGCACGATCCTCTCGGAAAAGCTCGGTGGCCGGCCGCTGCTGCTGCCGCGCATCGTTCCGCTCGGCGATGTCGACGAGGCCGAGACCGCGTTGATCGCCGGCGCGGGCGATGCGCTGGCGCAGCAGCGCGTCGCGCCGACCGATCCTTTGCGCCGCCGCTTCATCCTGACCACGCTGATCTCGGCCTGGGGCCGCACCGCCAATCGCCAGCACCTCAAGCTCGATCCGGCCGAGCCCTCGCTGATGCCGGCGACATTGGCCGAGGCCTGGGGGCTCGCCGGTGACCTCGCCCATCTCCTCGACCAGTTGCAGACCGAAGGCGTCTCGCCGGCGCGATTGAAAGGGCTCGACGCCGCCCGTTTCGACGAGATCTGGCAGTTCAACGCCCGCTTCCTCGACATCATCGCGCAGGCCTGGCCGGCGATCCTAGAACAGCGCGGCGAATGCGACCCGGCCGAGTTCCGCAACCGCATGCTCGCCGCCGAGCGCGACCGCCTGCTCGCCGGCGATTTCCACGGGCCGGTGATCGCGGCGGGCTCGACTGGCACGGTGCCGGCGACGGCGCGCCTGCTTGCCGCGCTCGCGCGCGCCCCGAACGGCGCCGTCGTCCTGCCCGATCTCGACGAGGCGCTCTCCGAGCAGGGCTGGCGCGCCATTGTCCAGGAGCCGGCGCCCTCGCATCCGCAGGCGGCTTTGCATCGCTTGCTCGACGAAATCGGCGCGAGCCGGGATGAGGTGATCACCCTCGCCGAGCCGTCGCCAGGGCTGGAAGCGCGTCGCGACCTTCTGCGCCGCGCCTTGCTGCCGGCCTCGGTCACGGATGACTGGGCCGGTGCGGCACCGCTTGCTGCCGGGGCGCTCGACGGCCTGCGCATCGTCGAGGCGGCAGATGAACGCGAGGAGGCGCTGGTCGCGGCGCTGGCTCTGCGCGAGGCTCTGGAGGAGCCGGGCGCCCGTGCCGCGCTGATCACGCCCGATCGCGGCCTCGCCGAGCGCGTCGCGGTCGAGCTCAGGCGCTGGGGCATCCAGGCCGATGATTCCGCCGGCTTGCCGCTCGGCCGCTGGCCGGCTGGCGCCCTGCTCCGGCTGGCGCTCGATGCGGTCGATGCCGATCTCTCGCCGGCGAGCCTCGTCGCTTTGCTGGCGCACCCGCTCTGCCGCCTCGGCCTGACGGAGGCCCGTTTGCGGCAGGGCGCCGCGACGCTGGAGATCGGTTGCTGGCGCGGCGAAGCCGTAGGCCCCGGATTCCCCGGCCTGCGTCGCGCCTTCGAAGCGATGCCGGAGCTGCGCGAGGCGACCTATGCGCCGCGCCCGCGCCGCAAGCTGACAGACGAGGATGTCGGCGCGGCCGAAGAGGTGCTCGCAGCGCTGGAAGACGCGCTCGCGCCGCTCGTCGCGGCCTTGGCCGGCCCAGCACCGGAACTGCGCGAGATCGCGGCGCAGGCCCGGCGCGCCGTCGAGACGCTGAGCGGCGACGAGGCCGGTGCGATCCTCGCCTGGCGCGGGCCGGATGGCGAGGCGCTTGCCAAGCTCTTCGACGATCTCGACGCCGCCCTGCCGGAGGCACCCGGCGAGGGTCGCGCCCGCGATTGGATTGCCATTCTCGAAGGCTTGATCGGCGAGCGGGTCGTGCAGCGCCGCGATCCCGGCCATCCCCGCGTCAAGATCTGGGGCCTGCTCGAAGCCCGCCTGCTCGAAGCCGAGCATGTCGTGCTTGGCGGGCTGATCGAAAGCGTCTGGCCGCCGGCGACCGAGACCGATTCCTTCATCAACCGGCCGATGCGGGCGGAGCTCGGCCTCTCGCCGCCGGAACGGCGCATCGGCCAGACCGCGCACGACTTCGTCGCGGCGGCGCTTGCGGGCAGGGTGACGCTGACCCGCGCCCGCAAGGCCGGCGAAGCCGAGACGATCCCCTCGCGTTTCTGGCAGAGGCTGAAGGCGGTGGCGCCAGCCGATTCCTGGGCGGCAGCCGAAGCGCGCGGCCGGGACTTGATCGCCTGGGCCGGGCTGCTCGGCAAGCCGGCCGATCTCCTGCCGGTGCCGCGGCCAAAACCCTATCCGGCGGCGCATCTGCAGCCGAAGCGGCTCAGCGTCACCGAGGTCGAGACGCTCTACCGCGACCCTTATGCGCTCTATGCCCGCAAGATCCTCAGGCTCGACGCCCTCCCGGAGCTGGTCGAGGATCCCGGCGCGACCGATCGCGGCTCGCTGCTGCACGACATCGTCGGAACCTTCGCCGAGACCTATCCCGAGCAGGTGCCGGCTGGCGCCTATGGCAGCCTGATCGAGATCGGCGAGCGGCTCTTTCGCGCCTATGACGAGACGCCGGAGGTCCGTGCCTTCTGGTGGCCGCGCTTCCTGCTGATCGCGCAGAATTTCATCAGTTGGGAGGAAAGGCGGCGGCCGGGGCTCGCCCGTGTCGCCGTCGAGCGCGATACGCAGGCCGAGTTTCCGCTCATCGATGGCTCCTCGATCCTGCTGACAGGCCGGGCCGACCGCGTCGAGATTACGCGCGATGGCGCCTTGCGCATCATCGACTTCAAGACCGGCGCACCGCCGAGCGAGGAGCAGGTCCGCCTCGGTTTCGCCCCGCAATTGACGCTCGAAGCCGAGCTCGCCCAACGCCATGGCTTCGCGCCGGACATCCTGCCCGGCCCGGTCGAGGCGCTGCTCTATCTCAGGCTCAACCATGACCCCAAGAGCTGGGAGAAGGACAAGAAGCTGTCGTTCAAGGACGAGCAGCAGGCCGACGTCACCGCCCGCCACCTCGCACAACTGCTCGATCATCTCGCTGTGTTACGCGCCGGCCGCGAGCCCTGGCTCTCCCGCCGCGCCCCGGCCTACATCAAATACGCCAGCCCCTATGACCAGCTCGCCCGGGTCAAGGAATGGTCGGCGGCGCCTGATCTCGGCGGCTATGCCGGAGACGAGGCATGAGCGGAGAGGGAGCGATTCCAAGGGATTCCAGCGGCTGCCGGAAGGGTAAGCCCTCCCCCCGCTTGCGGTGGGGAGGGTTGGG
>DASYHC010000064.1:0-33976 GCA_035998995.1 Allobosea sp. | reverse complement strand
GATCCGAGCCATTTTATTGGCGAGCGCGACCGCGGCGACTTTCGGCGGTCGGCGCGCCAGAAGCGCCGTCGTCCACATTGAGGTTGGCGCGCCATTGCGGACATGGCGTAGCACCGTTGTCGCTCCCAGGATCAGCAGGGTTCGCAATGTTGGGTTGCCCATCTTCGAGATCCGACCCAGGCGCTCCTTGCCTCCGCTCGAATAGGAGCGCGGCGTCAGTCCAAGCCATGCTGCAAAGTGGCGTCCGGAAGAGAACCCTGCGGGATCCGGGACGAGAGCCTTGAGCGAAGCGGCCGTTATGGGGCCGATCCCGGGGACTGTTGCCAGCCGGCGCATGTCTGCATCTTGACGAGCTTGGAGGATGATCTCCTCATCCAACTGCCGCAGTCGCGTGCTCAGCGCGTCGAGCTGGTCGGCCAGGCCAGCCAACACAGCCCGTGCTTCACCAGGCAAGCGTGTGTCGTCCGTATCGCGCACGACCGCGATCAGGTCCGCAACCCTGGTGATCCCCACCCCGGCGACAATGCCAAACTCGGAAAGGTGCGCTCGCAACGCATTGATTGTCTGGTTGCGCTGGCGGACGATCAGGTTCCGGATTTTGAGAACCATGGCCTCCGACTGTTGTGCTGCCGTCTTCACCGGAACGAAGCGCATGGTTGGCCTGCAGACAGCTTCGCAGATCGCCTCCGCATCGCCGGCGTCGGTCTTGCCGCGCTTTACATATGGCTTGACGTATGCCGGCGGCATCAGCCGCACTTGATGCCCAAACGCAGCGATCTCGCGGGCCCAGTAATGCGCCCCGCCACACGCCTCCAGCCCGACAAGGCAAGGTTCGAGCTTCGAGAAGAACGTCAGGACTTGCGATCGACGCAGCTGACGCTTCACGACGACCTCGCCATCGGCAGCGATCGCGTGGACCTGGAAAACCTGCTTGGCCAGGTCGAGGCCAATAACCTGAATCTGCGACATGGAAAGGTCCCTTCCGCAATGAACACCACTCCGGAACACAAATCCGGATCAGCGATGCCGCAAAGCGGAGCCGTTCCACATCATCATACTTCAGGGTGGACCAATCCAACGGGGGTGGATCATGATGGTGGTGTAGGTGACGTGGTCATCGGCGATTGCCGGCTAGGTTTGGGTTGCGAACGCCAACCTTGAACCGAGAGATCCCCGATGACCGACGAGATGATGAGCCTGCGCGGGCTGCTGGAGAAGAGCCCCGATGCCGATTTCCTGCGCGAGATGATCGGCTTTGCCGCGCAGCGCCTGATGGAGCTGGAGGTCGGCGGCCTGACCGGTGCCGGCTTCGTCGAGAAGAGCCCGGAGCGTCTGGCGCAGCGCAACGGCTATCGCGACAGGGACTGGGAGACGCGCGCCGGCACGGTCGAGCTGCGCATCCCGAAGCTGCGCAAGGGCGGCTACTTCCCCGGCTTCCTTGAGCCGCGCCGCATGGCCGAGAAGGCGCTCGCCGCCGTGATCCAGGAAGCCTACATCCAGGGCACTCGACCCGTTCGGTCGACGATCTGGTCAAGGCGATGGGCATGAGCGGCATCTCCAAGAGCCAGGTCTCGCGGCTGTGCGCGGAGATCGACGAGCGGGTCCAGGCCTTCCTCGATCGGCCGATCGAGGGCGACTGGGGACTATCAGGATTTCCGTGTGCGGGCGGCCATACTGAACCCGAAGGAGGTTCTCGATGGCACGACGCAAAGCTCCCCGTATTCCTGACGCGCTTCTTGACCAGTTGTTGGCCGGCGCCGATCCCAAGACGGCATTCGATGCCAATGGCCTGCTCGACGATTTGAAGAAGGCCCTGGCCGAGCGGGCCCTGAACGCCGAGATGGATCATCATCTGGCTGGCGACGAGGCCGGCAACAGCCGTAATGGCTACGGCCGCAAAACTGTGACGACCGAGACCGGCCGGATCGAGCTTGAGATTCCGCGCGACCGGCAAGCGAGCTTCGATCCGCAGCTCATCGCCAAGTATCAGCGCCGCTTTCCGGGTTTCGACGACAAGATCATCTCGATGTACGCCCGGGGTATGAGCGCCCGCGAGATCGTCGGGCATCTGCGCGAACTCTATGGCATCGAGGTCTCGCCCGATCTCATCAGCGCCGTCACTGACGCGGTGCTGGAGGAGATCGCCGCCTGGCAGGCGCGGCCGCTGGAGCCGGTCTATCCCCTGGTCTTCTTCGACGCGCTCAGGGTCAAAGTCCGGGACGAGGGCATCGTCCGCAACAAGGCGGTGCACATCGCACTCGGCGTCCGCGCCGACGGCGCCAAGGAAATTCTCGGCCTCTGGCTCGAGCAGAACGAGGGCGCGAAGTTCTGGCTGCGCGCCATGAACGAGCTGCGCAATCGCGGCGTCGAGGATATCCTGCTCGCCGTCGTCGACGGGCTGAAGGGCTTTCCCGACGCGATCCGGGCCGTCTTCCCGGAGGCCATGGTCCAAACCTGCGTGGTTCACCTGCTACGGTACAGCCTCGACTTCGTCTCCTACAAGGATCGAAAGCCCGTCGCGGCCGCGCTGAAGATGATCTACCGCGCTGTCGATGCCGAGGCCGGCGAAGCCGAACTCCGCACCTTCGAGGAAGGCCTCTGGGGCCGCCGCTATCCGGCCATCGCCCAGAGCTGGCGGCGCGCCTGGACCGAGGTCGTGCCGTTCTATGCCTTTCATTTCGACGTTCGGCGCATCTTATACACGACGAACGCCATTGAAGCCCTGAACGCCAAGCTGCGCCGCGCCGTTCGGGCCAGAGGTCACTTCCCGACCGACGAGGCCGCGATGAAGCTCCTCTTCCTCGTCTTGAACCGCTCGGAAAAGGAGTGGAAGATGGCGCCCCGTGAGGGGGTCATGGCCAAGGCCCAGTTTGCCGTCATCTTCGGTGAGCGCTTCACAAGGGCCATGGCGGCCTGATGTTCAACCCGCCGCCCGCACACGGAAATCCTGACACTCCCGGGCGACTGGCCCTATCTCTGGATCGACGCGACCTATGTGAAGGTGCGCCAGGCCGGCCGGATCGTCTCGGTGGCGGTGATCGTCGCCGTCGGCGTCAACAGCGACGGCCGGCGCGAGATGCTGGGCATGGATATCGGCCCGTCCGAGGCTGAGACCTTCTGGACGGACTTTCTGCGCAAGCTCGCAAGACGCGGCCTGCGCGGCGTCAAGCTCGTCGTCTCCGACAGTCACGAGGGCATCAAGGCCGCAGTTGCGAAGGTGCTGACCGCGAGCTGGCAGCG
The DNA here is from genome assembly GCA_035998995.1 of Allobosea sp. Lineage (GTDB taxonomy): Bacteria > Pseudomonadota > Alphaproteobacteria > Rhizobiales > Beijerinckiaceae > Allobosea. The sequence continues at coordinate 30,736 of DASYHC010000064.1, read as the reverse complement.
CTGCCGGGTTCACTTCATGAGGAACGCTCTGGCCCATGCCGGCCGCAGCGGGCGGCGCGTCGTCTCGGCCTTCATCGCCACCGCCTTCGCCCAGGACAATGCTGCCGCGGCCAGCCAGCAATGGCGCAAGGTCGCCGATCACCTCAGGCCGACGGTCTCCAAGCTCGCCGCGCTGATGGACAAGACCGAGACCGACGTGCTCGCCTACATGACCTTCCCCATGCAGCATCGCGCCAAGCTCCATTCGACGAATCCGCTGGAGCGCCTCAACGGCGAGATCAAGCGCCGCACCGAGGTCGTCGGCATCTTCCCCAACGAGGCCGCCATCACCAGGCTCGTCGGCGCCATCCTGCTCGAACAGAACGACGAATGGGCCGTCCAGCGCGCCCGCTACATCACGCTGGAAAGCATCGCGCCGATCGGCGATGATCCCATCGTCGGCCTGCCAACCTTGGCAGCCTGATCAGCCCGGCCAACGCCGGCAAGCGAAGGTCAAAGCCGTCAGCTACACCACGACCCGGGACACGACCAAGTTCCACCTCATCACTAACAATTAAGCCGGATTTCTCGGCGGAGGCAGATCACCAGTTGTGGCTGCATAACAGGCAGTATAACAATGGCGTTTCCAATCGCGTAAGTCGTTGAATATGCATAGTGATGGTTGTCGGGGGTCCCTCCCTCTTGCGGCACCATCCGACCCCTTCATGGTTGTCGATTTTTGTCGCTATTTTTGACCCGACGCCGCTCCTTGGTGCAAGAGGCCGGTCGCATGGCCTTGCGAATGGCGAAGGGGCGAGTTGCTGAGTCCCATCGAAGATAATTCTGCCGCGCCGCGGGAATGATGACGTCGGGCGCGGGTGTTCCTCCACACGCCCTGCGCCACGGTTCGAGAGTTGTCAGCCGCAAGAGCGTATTGTGACGGACCAGGCCATTGGGCATTGTCTTGTCCCGTTTGCGATCGGCCGCGCATGGACGCAAACGAATACGATCGCCTGTCGCCGTGGCTTCCGCGCCGTTCCAGCCTGTTGATCTCTGCGCCGGATGACGGAAGCCCCGGCCGCTCGGTCGAAATTCTGGGGGACCTTCGATGAGCGATGTCTCTCATCGCATCGTCAGCATTCTGACCGCGAACCCGTTTTTTGCGGGCTTCGAACAGGATGCGCTGGAGAAGATCGCGGCCATCTGCAAGCAACGGCACCTGGCCGCGCGGGAGATCCTGTTCCTCAAGGGCGATCCGGGCGATGGGCTTTACGCCATCCGGCGCGGCCTGATCCGCATCGGATCGGTGGATGACCTTGGCCAGCAGATGACCATGAATGTCCTCGGCGGCGGTGATGTCTTCGGCGAGATCACCCTGCTCGACGGCCAGTCCCGCACCGCCGATGCCGTAGCGATGGAGGACACCGATATGTTCTTCCTGCCGCGGCACGACTTCTTGAGCCTGCTCAATCGCGAGCCGCCGATCGCCCTGCAGTTGATCGACCTCCTCTGCGCCCGGTTGCGCGATGTCATCGGCCGGCTGGAAGAGACGACATTCCTTCCCTCCGCGATCCGGCTTGCACGACGCATCTTGGTGCTCGCTGCCGATTACGGAACCGATGTCCGCGCCTCCCAGGAGGAGTTGGCATCGCTCACCGGCGTGACGCGCGAAACGGTCAACCGCCATCTCCAGTCCTGGAAGCGCACCGGCATCATTTCGTTGGGGCGGGGACGGCTGCTGATCCAGGACATCGACAATCTGCGGCGTCTGGCGAAGGTGGATGCGGCCTAGGTCATCGCGCGTCCGATTGGACGCGGTCACGATGATCTATCACATTGCTATCGCATCGGATTTCTCCGAAAAGTGAATTCGGCCTTTCGGTCCGCTGCCATGGCGATTGCGTTCAACACCGCGTCGGCCTTAACTCGGGCGCTTACCCGGCCGCCGCTTCGCCCGCAGCGAAAATCCGGACTGGCTCGTCGAAACCCTTTAGAGCGCGCGCATCCAGTTCAACGAGCGGCGCCCGCCCGCCGACAGCCTCCGCGGCGACCAAATCGACGAGGATTTCGGTGTTGCGCGCGCTGGCGCATAGACGCGCTGCGAGGTTCACGACGCTGCCGACCGCCGTGTATTCGAGCCGGCCTTCCGAGCCGATGCGCCCCACCGTGGCCAGCCCCATGGCGAGCCCAACCCCGAAGCCGAGACGGTGGTCCAGCGTCTTCCGATCGCGCAAAAGAGACTGCACGGTCTTCTGCATGTCCCGCGCCATGTTGACGGCGCACAAAGCCGGGTCCGGACGGGACACCGGGGCGTTGATCAGAACCATCATCCCGTCACCCGAGAAATGGGTCAGCGTGGCTCCGTGGTCGATCACCACCCTGTCCAGGGCATCGTAGTAGTCGCCGAGGAAACTCATCACGATTTCGGGCGCGGCGCGTGCCGAAAAGGCGGTGAAACCGCGCAGATCGCCGAAAACGACGACCACCTCGATGCGCCGGCCGTCGAGCACGCTGTCGTCGCCTGACTGATCGACCAGCTCAGCCACCTGCGGCGCGAGAAACCGCTTGAGCCGGCCGATCCGTTCCGAGCGTTCCTGCGATATCGCCAGATCGCCGGCCATTTCGTTGAAGCGCGTCGCCAGCCGCTCGAATTCATCGCCGGTGGCGATGTCGATCCGGTGATCGAACTGCCCGGCGCCGATGCGGGCCACGCCATCCTCCAGAACACGGATCGGCTCGACCATGCGCTGGGTGAGCCAGTAGGCGAGCGCGGCCGCGAGACCGGAACCGACGATGAGCAATGCGCCCGTCCGCCATAGGGCCGCATAGATCGGCGCGAGAGCCTCGGCGACCGGCTGCTTGACGACGACGCTCCAGTCGATGCCAGGTATCGGCGCCATCGCCGCCAGAACCATATGGCCGCCGATATCGCGTCCCGACGTCGCCTGGCCGCTTTGTGCCGTGATCCTCGCCCTGAGTGCCTGGAGTGGCTGTATCGCGGTCTGGTCGGCGCGCAGAACCAGGCTGATATCGGGGTGAGCGATGAGGCGCCCCGGCTGGTCGAGAACGAACGCAGCCCCGGTCTTGCCGACCCGGATCGCCGAGATGACGTCCCAGATCAGTTTGAGATTGACCTCGGCGACCGCCACGCCGACCGCCGACCGTGTGCCGGCGACGGCAATGGTCAAGAACGGCTCGGAGCCGGCATGGAAGGTCACGGGGCCGTACCAGGCGCCGCCTGGCCGGATGTTCTTGAGCGCCGGGCTGATCGAGTGGTCCGCGCCGCTCTCGACCTTGTTGAGCCCCATGCGCGAGACGAATACGCGCTCCCGCCCGGTGGCGTCGATGAGCGTCAGGCTGACGACGGCAGGGACCTGACGCAAAAGGCGAAAGGCATCGAGCCGGCGTCTTTCGTCAGCGCTGTCGGACCATGGCAGCTGGACGGTCCACGCCAGCTGATCGCGGATGCCGTCGAGGAAATCCTGGATTTTCGCAGCAGCCGCCCTGGCTTCAGCTTCGAGAAGATCGTTCAGCCTTGCTCGCTGGTCCCGGTGACCGAACCAGGCCTCGCTGCCGCCGGCGACGAGAAGCGGCACGACCACTGCCGCGAACAGCACGATGAAATACTTCGCGAAGAGCGAGCTTCGTGGGGCGGGTGGCGGGTGTGTCACCGTGACAGCTCATATGCCGGCTTTTCGGCCAGGTTACTCGATCACCACATCCGCGCTGCTCAGGATTGAAGGCGGCATGGTCAGCCCGAGCTGCCCAGCCGCCTTCAGATTGACGAACAGCTCGACCTTCGTCACGCGCTGGACCGGCAGATCGGAGGGTTTCTCGCCCTTGATGATCCGGCCGGCATAGATCCCGGTGTGGCGGTGCGACTGCCGGAAGTCGCCGCCATAGCTCATCAGGCCGCCGGCATTCGGGAAATCCCGCGCCTGGGTGATGGCGGGCACTCCGTGACGCACGGCCAACTCTGCGAGGCGCCGACTTCGATAGGCGAAATAAGGATCGGAGGTGAAGACCAGCCCGGGCAGCTGCATTTGGGAAACCGAAGCGAACAGGGTTTCCAGCTCCGGTTCGCTGCTGGCATTGAGCAGGCGCAGCTCCAGTCCGAGACTGCCCGCTGCGGCCTGCAGGTTTTTCGATTGCGAAGCCGAGGTCGGGCTCGCCGGGTTGACCGCGACGGCGAAGGTCTTGGCGGCCGGGAACAGCTCGCTCATGAACTCCAGCCGTTTCAGCGAGACTTCGACACTGAGGCTGCTGACGCCGGTCAGGTTGCCGCCGGGCCGGGACAGGCTGGCGACCAGGCCGAGCGCGACAGGATCGCCCCCCAACTCGAAGACGATCGGGATCGTCTTGGTCGCCGAGCGCGCGGCGAGTGCGACCTCCGCGCCACCGGGCGCGACCATCACGGTGACCTGGCGATCGGTCAGTTCCGTCGCGAGCGCCGGCAATCGGCTGTACCGGCCTTCAGCCCAGCGAAAATCGATCGCGACGTTGCGGCCGTCGACATAGCCGGCTTCGGCCAGCCCCTCGGCAAAAGCGGCGAGGCGACTGGCGTAAGGCTCGGGCGATTCAGAGCCGAGATAGCCGATGACCGGCATGGTCTTCTGCTGTGCACGGGCTGGGGTCGTCGATGCCGCCATGGCGCCGAGCAGCGCGATCGTCTCGCGCCGCGTCACCGAAGCAGACTGGCGCAAGGAGCCGGGCACAGAACGCACGGCCGTTCCCCCTTCCGACTGGAATCTGTGCAGGTGGGGAAGCGCCCAATTGCACCCGCTATTCCTATAACATGTCGGACGGGCCGTGTCGCGAAACCGGGCAAGGGTAACCCGTCTGGGCGGAGCCATGAGGATCATGGGCACGCCACAGCTTCAGGGTCGATCTCGTCACTGCGATAGACGCTCTATCGCGTCATCGCAGCAGAGGATGAGCGGACGCTGCAACGGGCGCTGGCCTGTTGCAGCGGAAGATAGTCAGATTTTCGTCCGAGCCCGGGCGCGGACCGAGGCGGCCAGGTTCAGTTCAGCCCGCGCGTGACGACGACTTCGAGATAGCTGCTCGGTACCACCACGGTCGCGTCGCCCGAGCGGTTGAACTGATCGACCAGCGCCATCAGATCGCGCGTCAAGGCCGCCTTGGCAGGCTGGTCCAGCGCTCCGAAGACCTTGAGCACCGGCCCGTAATAGTTGCTGAAGACCTCTAGCCAATGCTTCGGCGAGCGATAGCGGAAGACGAAGTCGCGCCGCGTCGTCTGGACGGAAGCTCCGGCCGAACCGAACAGCTCGGCGAGGCGCTCCTGCGTGCCCCAGAGCGCAGGCGACCGCAGTCCGGGAGCCGGCGGGACATATTGTCCGATCGTCTTGAAGAGATGACCGATGAAGCCGTCCGGCGTCCAGTTGGCGAGGCCGATCTTGCCGCCATGCCGGCAGACCCGCAGCAGCTCGGCGGCGGCGCGCTCCTGATCGGGCGTGAACATCACCCCGAAGGTCGACATGACCGCGTCGAAATGGCCATCGGCGAACGGCAAGGCTTCGGCATCGGCTTCGCGAAAGGCGATGTCGAGCCGCTCGGCAGCGGCGCGCTCGCGGCCACGCTCGAGCAAGGCCGCGACATAGTCCGTGCTGGTGACGTCGCACCAGCGGCGAGCCGCAGCGAGACTGGCATTGCCGTTTCCGGCGGCGACATCGAGCACGGCCTGACCGCTGCGCAGATCGAGCGCCTCGCACAGGCGTTCGCCGACGATCTGCAGGGTCGTTCCGACGATGGCATAGTCGCCGGACGACCAGGCGCCATGCTGGCGGAGCTTGATCGCCTCGTGATCGATCGTCTGCGGGGCAGCGGCTTGAAGCATGGTGGACATTGGATGTTCTTCCCTATGAAATTCGCTTGGTAGGCTCGGATGAGCGGACGGGGCATGGCGCGCCGGAGGGCCTCGCGCCGGGCTGTGAGCTCTCACGGCCGCGGATCGACGCGCCGAACGCTGAGCTCGATCTCCGAACGACTGATGCCGATATCCTTCAGCATCCTGTCGTCGAGACCCGACAACGCATTTGCCGCGTGGCGTATCTGCACGCCGAGAGCGACCCTGCGCAGCCGGCCCGACAATGCCTCGATCAGCCTCGTCGTCAGCGGTTGCCGCGCCGGCTTCTGATGCGGCGGGACGAAGGGGCCGTGGACCTCGTAGAGGAACTGCTCACTGAGGATCTGCCCGACCGCCATGCGGCCGATCAGCCGGTCGAGCACCGACTTGGTGCGCGGCCGCAGCATGTCGGTCAGGTCTTCGACGTTGTGAAAGAAGTCGCTTCTCAGGGCATGCATTGTGCCGCTCCATCGCGTTGTCCTCCGCCTCCTCGGGCGGTGCTGCGGCGTTGTGGCGGCTCGAGGGGCATCTCGTCTGTGAGGTGCCGCACATAGGCGCTTCAGCGGCTGGCGTGCGAAAGCTGTCGGGGGTCGAAAGCGCCTGGCGGCTACGGGAATGTCGCCGCGCCTGCACTAAGTTCTGGCTTCGGCGGTAATTGTGGCGGCTGGAACGGCTTGCGCCAGCAGGGCTCGCTGTGCCTCGCCCTGCGAGTGGTCAGCGCGCACGTCGACGATCAGTGGCAAGACGGCTCCTAGCGGGCGGTTCAGCCTGATCGCCGTCTCGGCTACTGCACCCGACGCGGTTCGAAGGCGAAGGCGCTGAGTCCCAGCCATTGTTGCATCGAGCAAGCCAGGACTTGATCGCCGTCGATCTCCAACTGGCCGGTGTCCGACTCCTTCTTGATCGTCGTCAGTCCCATCCAGATCGCCGTCATCGTGCGCAGGGAACTCGTGACCAGCAGGTCGAGCTGATGACCGGGATCGAAATTGCAGAGGTCGACGGTGCCGTCAGCCACCACCAGCCACCAGCGCTTCTGCGCCCCTGGAAGTTCGGGGTACAGGAACTGTATCGTGCAGCGATGCGCCGGCAGCAGCTTGACGTTGAGGCTCCTGCGCATGTCCCACATCAGCAACGAAGGGTCGAGATTCCTGAGCGAGAGCCGCGATTCCATCCAGCGCTGCGCCCAGTTGCCGAGGCCCATGATCAGTGATCGCAATTCCTCCCCGGCCTCGGAAAGGTGATACTCGACCGAGCCTTTCGTCTTGCGCGACACGGTGATGACCCCGGCCTGCTGCAATTCCTTGAGCCGTTTCGAGAGCAAGGCAGGCGACATCTTCGGCAGGCCGCGCCGCAGGTCATTGAAGCGGGTGCTGCCGCAGAGCAGTTCTCGCACCACCAGCGTCGTCCATCGACTGCACAATATCTCCGAGGCCATCGACACCGGACAGAACTGGCCATAGCCGCCGCGATCGTTCATGGCGAACCCCGTTTTTCTTTTGGCGAATGGTACCAGATCGGGCGCGCACGAAAAACGCCGGCAGTTCATTTGCTGAACTGGAAACGCGAAGCCGTAGCGGTAATCCTTCTGCCTCGCAGCAATGGAGGACACCATGCCGACTGTCACTGCTTCGAAAGCCTCGGCCCCGTCATTCGGCGTAGGCGCCGGCTCATTCACCAATGTCGTGGAGACCGCGCAAAATCTCGCGCCAAAGCTAGCCGTGCGTGCCGCCGAGATCGACCAGAATGACCGTTTCGTCAGCGAGAGCTATTCCCTGCTGAAGGAGGCGGGCCTCGTCGAAGCAGGCGTCCCGCGGGAGTTGGGCGGCGGCGGCGCCGAGATCCCCGAGCTCGCCGAGATGCTGCGGGTGCTCGCCAGGGCATGCGGTTCCACCGCACTGGCTTTTTCCATGCACACCCATCAAGTCGCCATCCCTGCCTGGCGCTGGCGGCACCAGAAGGTCGCGGCTGTGGAACCCCTGCTGAAACGGGTCGCCGCGGAGAGGATCATCTTGTTGTCGTCCGGCGGCTCGGACTGGATCGGTGGATCAGGAAGAGCGGAGCGGGACGGTGACGGCTATCGCATCACCGCCCGGAAGGTATTTACCTCCGGCGCCGAAGCCGGAGACGTTCTGATGACCGGAGCAGTCTACGAGGGAGAAGACGGGAATCGATCGGTCATTCATTTCGGCGCGCCGATGAAATCCTCGGCGGTGCGCATAGAGGACACCTGGCGCACGCTCGGCATGCGCGGCACCGCGTCGAACGATGTCGTGATCGAGGATCTCTTCATCCCCGCCGCGAATGTCGCGTTTTCGCGCAAGGCCGGCGAGTGGCATCCCGTTTTCGAGATAATTGCGACTATCGCGTTCCCGCTGATCTATGCGGTTTACCTCGGGGTTGCCGAGAGCGCCCGCGACATCGCCATCGAGATCGCGAAGAAGAAACCCGTATCAGACCCACCGCTGGCCGGTCGCATGGACACAGAATTGCGGGCCGCGCAGCTCGCACACCGCTGGATGCTGGATACCGTGGCGCGTAACGCGCCGTGCGCCGAGACGGTCAATGAGGTCATGATCGGGCGTACTCTGGTCGCCCGCCACGCGATTGCAGCGGTCGATCTGGCGATGGAGCTGGCAGGCGGCTCGTCGTTCTATCGGGCGACTGGATTGGAGCGGCGCTTCCGTGACATCCAAGGTGCACGATTTCACCCGCTCCAGGCCGGCCCCCAGGCACGCTATGCCGGAGCAATGGCGCTAGGCCTGCCGACAGGTTCGATTTTCTGACAAGCCGATACGGGCCGGAGGAGGCAACAGCTCAAGCTTCGTTCGGCCATGCGACTGAGCGTGATTGCAGGACACTGCAGCACGCTGCGGCTCGCCGATGGCTTATGGAGCATGACCTTCTAATAGACATCCGCCTGATAGCGCCCGGCCTTCTTCAGCGCCGCGACATAGGCGACGGCCTCGTCGACCGAGCGCTTGCCGTGTTCGGCGACGACGTCGACCATGGCGCGCTCGACATCCTTGGCCATGCGCTTGGCATCGCCGCAGACGTAGAAGTGCGCGCCTTGTTCGAGCCAGGCAAAGAGCTCGGCGCCACGCTCGCGCATGCGGTCTTGGACGTAGATCTTGTCCTTGCCGTCACGTGACCAGGCCAGGGTCAGGCCGGTGAGCACGCCCTCCTGCTTCATCGCGTTGAGCTCGTCTTCGTAGAAGAAGTCCGAGGCCCGCCGCTGATGGCCGAAGAACAGCCAGTTCTTGCCCGTCGCCCTCGTCGCCTTGCGGTCATGCAGGAAGGCGCGGAACGGCGCGACGCCGGTGCCGGGACCGCACATGATCACCGGCGTCTCCGGGTTCTCCGGCAGGCCGAAGCCATGAGCACGCTGGACATAAACCGGCACCTTGTCGCCGGGTTGGACGCGCTCGCCGAGGAAGGTGGAAGCGACGCCCCAGCGCGGCCGCGAGCCGACCTTGTAGCGCACCGTGTCGACCGTCAGCGAGATCTGGCCGGGCGTGGCGTTGAACGAGGAGGAGATCGAGTAGAGCCGCGGCTGCAACGGATCGAGTGCCTCGACGAAGGCCTCGGGCGAAAGCCGCGCCGAGGAGAACTTGTGCAGCGTGCCGAGCACGTCGAGCCGGTCGAGATCGCCGTCGGGATCTTCGCCCGCGGCGAGCCGCTTGGCCTTCTGGCGGGTCTCGCCACCAGTGACATAGGAGATCAATTGGAACAGCGCATCCGGCGCAGGCCCGAGCGCACAATCGGCCAGCAGTTTTTCGCGCAGGGTCTTGCCGCCGAGATCGGCGTCGGGCCGCGCCCCGAGTAGGGCGATCACCGCGTCGACGAGGCGCGGATCGTTCTGCGCGACGATGCCGAAGGCGTCGCCGACGATGTAGTCGAGCCCGCTCTCGGAAAGATCGAACTCGACATGCCAGGTCTCCTTCTCCGAGCCCTCGCCATTGAGCTTGCGGCGCGACAGGAAGGTGGCGAGCGCCGGGTTCTCGCGAGAGCGGCCGATCGGACCGGCGGGGACTGCGGGCGCAGCCTCGGCTAGCGCGGTGGCGGGAGCAGCGCCGCCTTCCTCCATCAGCGCCTTGAGCTGGCGCAAAGTCTCCTTGCCGCCGGGTGCACAGAGATTGAGCCGGCCTTCCTTGCCTTCGGCGATCGCGGCCGAATAGCTCTCGCAGACATAGCCGCATTGACCGCAATCCTGCTGCGCCATGGCGGCGAAGAGTTTTCGCGGCAGCGGCTTGCCTTCGGCGAGTTGCATGCGGTCGGCGATCGCCATGGCGGGGTCGTGCCAGGGCGCGCCGTCATCGGCTTCGCCCATCACGGCGGCGTTCTCGGCCGGCGAGAGCGCGGTGACGCCGGCATTGTCGAGCGAGAGCAGGCCGGCGAAGAAGCCGTTCAGCCAGGAGCGCTGCTCCTCGCTGAAGGGCGCGGTCTCCGGCAGGACCTGGACGATCGGGTTTGGCGTCTGCACGGTCATGCCGCCTCTCCCGTCTCGGCGACCAGCGCCTGCAGCGCCGCGATCTCGTGGCGGCGAGCGAAGGCGACGAAGCTCTCGTCGGGCGCAGCGCGATGGACCTGCCAGGTGCGCAGGATCGCCTCGACCAGGGCCGGCGCCTCCTCCGCCTTGACCTTCTCGCGGAAGGGCCGGGCCATGCCGCCATCGACGCCATAGCCGCCGCCGACCAGGAGGTCGTAGCCGGGAACGGTATCGCCCTCCTCGTTCAGCGGAACCTTGGCGCCGATCAGGCCGAGATCTCCGATATAGTGCTGGGCGCAGGAATGATGGCAGCCGGTGAGATGGATATTGACCGGTTGGTCCAGCGTGATCCGTGGCTCGCAGTGGGCGGCGATGGCGAGCGCGTCCTCCTTGGTGTGGGCGGCGGCGAACTTGCAACCGGTCGCACCGGTGCAGGCGATCAGGCCGGCGCGCAGCACCGAGGTCTCGGCCGAGAGCCCGGTCGCCTTCAGATTGGCAACGACGTCGTCGACCTTGGCATCGGGCACGCCGGAGATCAGCAGGTTCTGCCAGACGGTCAGGCGGATATCGCCGTCGCCGCAGGTTTGCGCGATTGCCGCGAGGGTGCGCATCTGCGCCACGGTGAGCTTGCCGACCGGCAGCGCGACGCCGATCCAGTTGAGGCCCGGCTGAAGCTGTTTGTGCACGCCGATATGGGCGAGGCGGTCATAGACCGGGCGCGGCTTGACGAAGGCGCTGTCGACCCGGACCAGCCGACGGCCGAGCGTCTCCTCGACGGCGGCGAGGAATTTGTCGAAGCCCCAGGCGTCGAGCACGTATTTCAGGCGCGCCTTGTTGCGGTTGGTGCGGTCGCCATTGGCGATGAAGACGCGCACGATCGCATCGGCGACCGCGACAGCATCGGACGGCGCGACGATGACGCCGGTGTCGCGGGCGAGGTCCTGATGGCCGGTGATGCCACCGAGCGCGAGCCGGTACCAGATGCCGGGCTCGATCGCCGAGCCCTCGAAGGAGGTGCCTTCGCAGACCTCGATCGCCTGGAAGCCGATATCGTTGGTGTCCTCCAGCGTCGCGATCGAGCCCGCGCCGTCGAAGGCGACGTTGAACTTGCGCGGCAGGCCGTAAAGCGAGCGATCGTTGAGGATGTGGTGATGCCAGGCGCGGGCGTGCGGACGCGTGTCCAAAAGTTCGAGCGGGTCGATGCCGGCGGTCGCCGAGCCCGTGACGTTGCGGATGTTGTCGGCGCCCGAGCCCTTGGCGGTGAGGCCGAGATCGGCGAGGCCTTCGAGCAGCAGCGGCGCGTTCTCCGCTTTGATCTCGCGGACCTGGAGATTGGCGCGGGTGGTGACATGGCTGTAGCCGCCGCCGAAGCGTTCGGCGAGATCGGCGACGCCCTCGAACTGCCAGGCCTTGAGGATGCCGTTCGGAACGCGCAGGCGGCACATATAGCTGTCCTGCGCCGGAGCGACGTAGAACAGGCCGTGATAGCGCCAGCGGAAATTGTCCTCGGGTTTCGGATAGGTGCCTGATCCCGCCTGCTGCTTGAAGCGGGCATAGGCATCGAAGGGATGCTCGGCCGCCTTCCATTTTTCCTGATCGACCAGCTTGCCGCCCCCGGCGACGGTCTTCGCCTGCGCCTGCGCATGCTCCTTGTCAGGACCCGATGGCGCGGCATTGCCCGAGCCGGCGATACCGCCAAGCGGCCCGAGGCCGCGGGCGGCCCGCGCCGACTGCATGCCGCTCATGAAGCCTTCGAGATAGCGCTTCTGCTCGGGGGAGAAGTCGTTGCTCATGGGCGAACCTCTTCCTTCTCCCCTCGGGGGAGAAGGTGGCAGCGCGAAGCGCTGACGGATGAGGGCCGGGCCGCCTGTGAAACCTGAACCGAAGAAGCCGCGGCGCTGCCCTCATCCGGCGCTACGCGCCACCTTCTCCCCCGAGGGGAGAAGGGTTCGTCCGGCGCTGTGCGCTCCAATGGGAGCGCCATCACGCGGCCTCCACGAATCTGTGCCGCTCGTAGAGGAATTTCAGCACCGCTTCGCGCGCGGCGATGTAGGTGCGGTCCGAGACCAGATCGAGCCGCTTGCGCGGGCGCTCCAGCCTGACGTCGAGCACCTCGCCGATCCGGGCCGAGGGGCCGTTGGTCATCATCACGATCCGGTCCGAGAGCAGCACCGCCTCGTCGACGTCATGGGTGATCATGATCATCGTGTTCCCGAGCGTAGCGTGGATCTGCATGATCGAATCCTGCAGATGGGCGCGGGTCAGCGCGTCGAGCGCGCCGAAGGGCTCGTCGAGCAGCAGGATCTTTGGCTCCATGGCGAGGCCGCGGGCGATGCCGACGCGCTGCTTCATGCCGCCGGAGATCTCGCCCGGGCGCTTGTCCTTGGCGTGGCCCATCTGGACGAGGTCGAGATTGTGCATGATCCAGTCATGCCGCTCGGTCTTGCTTTTGGTACGGCCGAAGACCTTGTTCACGGCGAGCGCGACATTGTCGTAGACCGAGAGCCAGGGCAGCAACGAATGGTTCTGGAAGACCACGGCGCGCTCGGGACCGGGCGCATTGACCTCCTTGCCCTCGAGCAGCACGGCGCCCTCCGTCACCGGCGTCAGACCGGCGACGATGTTGAGCAAGGTCGACTTGCCGCAGCCGGAATGGCCGATGATCGAGACGTATTCGCCCTTGTCGATGACCAGGCTGACGTCCTTCAGCACATTGGTCGTCGCCGAGCCGCGCTGGAAGGTCTTCTCGACATGGTCGATCTTGAGATAGGCGCTGGTCATCTTGCGATCCTCACTGTGCCGCGGTGCCGCGGGTGACGATCGCGCCGATGAAGGCGACCAGCCGGTCGAGCACGAAGCCGACCACGCCGATATAGACGAGCGCCACGATGATGTCGGATAGGCGCGAGGAGTTCCACGCGTCCCAGATGAAGAAGCCGATGCCGACGCCGCCGGTCAGCATTTCCGCCGCAACAATGGCGAGCCAGGACAGGCCGACGCCGATGCGAAGACCCGTGAAGATGTAGGGCGCCGCCGAGGGCACCATCACCTTGAAGAAGAACTCGACCTGGTTCAGCCGCAGCACCTGCGCGACATTGCGGTAGTCCTGCGGGATATTGCGGATGCCGACGGCGGTATTGATGATCACCGGCCAGATCGCGGTGATGAAGATCACGAAGATGGCCGAGGGCTGGCTGTCGCGGAACGCCGCCAGCGAGAGCGGCAGCCAAGCGAGCGGCGGCACGGTGCGCAGCACCTGGAAGACGGGGTCTAGGCCCCGCATCGCCCAGACCGACTGGCCGACGAGCGCCCCCAGCAGGACGCCGACGATGGCGGCGAGGGTGAAGCCGATGGCGACGCGCTGGAGCGAGACCAGGATGCGCCAGCCAAGCCCGATATCCTGCGTGCCAGCCCAGTAGAACGGCTCGGTGATCAGGTCCTTTGCCTCCTCCCAGATCTTGCTCGGCGGCGGCAGCGAGGATTGCGGACCGGATGCGGCGATCTGCCAGAACAGCAGGATGAGGGCGACCGTGACGAGCGGCGGCAGCACCGTGACCAGCACGGACTTCGCCAGCGGCGCCAGCTTCTCGCGCAGCGGCTTTCCGGTCGCCGGAGGTAGCGCCACCACGCCCGCGCTCGCCACCGGCAAGGCGACGACCTTTGCGCCGGCGCCGGCGTCCTTCAAGGCAGGCTGACCCATTCCGTCTCTCCCATGATCGATCGGTGCGTTCATGCCGGCACCTCGACACGCTGCTGCGCACCGATGCGGCGGATTTCGGGGAGGCACGAACCGCAATTCGTGCCGGCCTTCAGCTTGCGGCCGATATCCTCGACCGTGATGGTTGCGCCCTCGGCAAAGGCGGCGCGGATCGCGTTCAGCCCGACGCCAAAGCAGGCGCAGACGGTCGGCCCCTGATCGGCGGCGCCGTCGAGGCTGCGGCCGGAAAGGAGCGCGAGGCGCTGGCGCGGATCGACCTCACTGCCGGCGAAGGCGAGCTTGACCGCATCCCAGACTGGCGCGTCATGATCCGGCCCGAGGAACAGGGCTGCCGCGAGCCTGCCATCGCGGATCACTGCGCAGCGATAGAGCCCACGTTCGGCATCGATCATCTCGATCAAGCCCTCGCCATCGAAGGCTTCGCGGGCGAGTTGCATGACTTCGCCAGCGTTGGCCTGTGTCGCAAACAGCCGGCCTTGGCCGCCCTCGACCGCGACGCGAGTCCACCAGCTTCCATCGGGCAGGACGAAGCCGTCGGCGCCGAGCAGGAAGCCGCGCGAGCGGAACGAAACAGAAGAGATCGCGGCCGGCGTCGCCTTCAGCTCGGGCTGACCGGAGAACGGATCGACCCGCGGATGGACGGCGGCGCCGACGCGGGCATCGGAGGCGTTCTCGCCCGACCAGTGGATCGGTGCGAAGAGCGAGCCCGGCTGGGCGCCGGGATCGAGCGCGACCTTGAGGACGGCTGCGCCGTGAGCGGTAGCGATCCGGGCGAAACCCTTGTCGGCGAGACCAAAGCGCGTGGCATCGTCCGGATGCACGAGCACTGTCGGCTCGGCGATGTGGCCCGACAGCCGGGCGCTCAGGCCCGTGCGCGTCATCGTGTGCCAATGGTCGCGAACACGGCCGGTGTTGAGTAGCAGCGGGAAGGCCTCGCTGGTCGCGGCCGCGAGCGCCGGCACGGCGAGCGGCTGCATCGTCGCCTTTCGGCCGGCGGTGAAGAAGCCGCCCTCGGCGAAAAGCCGCGCGGTTCCTTCCGGCTTGCTGGCAGGAACCGGCCATTGCACCGGCGCGAGCCCGTCATAAGCGCTGCGCGTCAGCTCGGCATGGGCGCCGATGTCGAAATCGCGGCTGCCCTCGCTCTCGAAGGCCGACAGCGCCGCATGCTCGGCGTAGATCTCGTGCGGCCCGGCATAGTCGAACGCCTCCTCGAAACCGAGGCGTTCGGCGACCTCGCAGATGACCCACCAATCCGGCTGAACGTCGCCGGGCAGCGACAGGAAGCCGCGCTGGCGCGAGATGCGCCGCTCGGAATTGGTGACGGTGCCGTCCTTCTCGCCCCAGGCGGCGGCCGGCAGGATGTAGTGCGGGCCGGCGGCGAGCGTATCGTTGGAAAGGACATTCTCGGAGACGACGAAGAGATCGAGCCCGCGCAGCGCCGCCTGAACCGCATCCGCGCGAGGCAGCGAGACGGCAGGATTGGTCGCCATCACCCACATCCCCTTGATGCGGCCCGCAGTGACGGCGTCCATCATGGCGACGGCCTTGAGGCCCTCAGCCTGCGCCATGCGCGGCGCCCGCCAGAAGCGACGGACGCGGTCAATCTCGGCCGGCGAATAGCCCATATGGGCGGCGAGCATATTGGCGAGGCCGCCGACCTCGCGCCCGCCCATGGCATTCGGCTGGCCGGTCAGCGAGAACGGGCCGGCGCCGGGCTTGCCGATGCGGCCGGTGGCGAGATGGCAATGCAGGATTGCGGCGACCTTGTCGGTGCCCTGCGCCGACTGGTTGACGCCTTGGCTCCAGGCGGTGACGACGGCAGGCATGCCGGCCCAGAGCGCGTAGAACGCGGCGATGTCGGCCTCGGACAGGCCTGTGCTGGCCGCGATCGCTGCGATGTCGGACACGATCCCGCGGGCATTGGCGAGCGCGGCATCGAAGCCGGCGACATGACGCTCGATGTAGCCTAGGTCCAGGAACCCGCCGTCCGCGAGATGGACGAGCAGGCCGGCAAAGAGCGTGCTGTCCGAACCCGGCTTGAGGGCGAGGGTGAGATCGGCTTCTTCCGCAGTCGCGGTGACGCGCGGATCGATCACGACGACCTTGGCGCCGCGCTCGGCGCGGTTCTGCTGGATGCGCCGGAACAGGATCGGGTGGCACCAGGCCGTGTTGGAGCCGACCAGCACGATCAGGTCGGCGCTATCGAGGTCCTCATAGCAGCCGGGCACGGTGTCGGAACCGAGTACGCGGCGGTGGCCGGCGACGGTCGAAGCCATGCAGAGCCGCGAATTGGTGTCGACATGCGGCGAGCCGATGAAGCCCTTCATCAGCTTGTTGGCGACGTAATAGTCCTCGGTCAGGAGCTGGCCGGAGAGATAGAAGGCAACCGCCTCGGGGCCGTCGCGGTCGATAATCGCCTTCAGCCCGGCGGCCACCGCATCGAGCGCTTCGTCCCAGGATACCCGGTCATAGGCGCCGCGCGCATTGCGCTTCAGCGGATGCAGCACGCGGGTGCGCAGGCCGAGCGTCTCGCCGAGCGCCGAGCCTTTGGAGCAGAGCCGGCCGCGATTGGCCGGATGATCCGGATCGCCGGCGATCGCCGCGCCGCCCATGCCGTCCGGCGTCGCCAGCACGCCGCAGCCGACCCCGCAATAGGGGCAGGTGGTGCGTGTCGGAACCGGGCCGGCGAGCGGAGCGTCGTGGCGCATGGTCAGGCCACCTTCCTGACGCAATAGGCTTCGCCGAAAGGCAGATCGGCGCGGATCGGCGAGATGTCCTGCTGCGAGCGGATCAGGCCGAGATAGAACAGCGCGCCGCTGGTATCACCGACGAGCACGCAGCCGGCGAGCTGGCCGTCGCGCAGGATGAACTTGCGGTAGACACCCATGGCGGGATCGCGCAGCAGCAGGACCTCGTCGTCATCTCCGGGTTCGACCGAGCCTGCCGAGAAGACGCTGACGCCGCTGACCTTGAGATTGGTCGCCAGCAGCGAGCCGGTATAGCGCGCCGTCCCGCCGGCAAGTCGCGTCGCCAGCACACGGGCCTGCTCATAAGCCGGCTCGACCAGGCCATAGACCAGGCCGCGATGCTCGGCGCATTCGCCGATGGCGAAGATCGAAGGGTCGCTGCTGGCAAGGCCGTCATCGACATCGACACCGCGATTGACGTCGAGCCCGGCCGCCACAGCGAGATCGACGCGCGGGCGCACGCCGATGGCAACGATGACGAGATCGGCCGGGATCGTGCTGCCGTCGGTCAGCTCGACCGCCTCGACGCGGCTCTGGCCGACGAAGCGCTCGGCCGTGCAGTTCAGTTTGATGTCGATGCCGCGAGCGGCGATCTCGGCTGCGAGCAGGCCGGCGCCCTCGCGGTCGAGCTGGCGCTCCATCAGCCGGTCGGCGAGATGCAGCACCGTCACAGTGGCGCCGATCCTGGCCAGCCCATAGGCCGCCTCTAGCCCGAGCAGGCCGCCGCCGATCACCACGACGCGCGCACCGGTCGCAGCGACGGTGCGGAACAGGGCTACATCGGCGACATCGCGGAAAGTGGCGACGCCGGGCAATTCGAAGCCCGGCACCGGCGGCATCAAGGGCTTGGAGCCGGTAGCGAGGATGAGCTTGCCGTAAGGCAGGGTCGGGCCATCGGCCAGAGTGACTGTCTTCGCCGCTCGGTCGATGCCCGTGACCGGCTTGCCGTAGAGCATCGAGACGCCGCGCACCTGCCACCAGGAGGCGGGCTTCAATTCGATCTCAGGCTCGCCGATCTCGCCGGCGAGCAGCGGCGAGAGCAGCACGCGGTTATAGGCGAGCCTGGGCTCGGCTCCGATCACCGCGATGGAGTAGCGGCCGAGCGCGCGCTGGCTGAGCTCGTCGACCAGCCTGGTCGCCGCCATGCCCTTGCCGATGATGACGAGCGGCTCGGCCATGGTTCAGGCCACGCGCTTGATCTTGAGGGCCTTGAGATAGTCGAGAGGCGCGGCCGGATCGAACTTCATGCCGTCGAAGAAGGTCTCGACACCACGCGAGTCGCCGCTGACAGCATTGGCGACGCCGAGCGTCTTGGCCGCCTCCGACCACAGGTCCGAACGGTTGGTCTTGTCGACCAGCGCCTTGATGTCGGTGTTGGTGTCGAACTTGCCCCAGCGGATGTTCTCGGTAACGAACCAGCTGTCATGGCTCTTCCAGGGATAGGAGACGGTGCCGCCTTCGCCCCAGAACTTCATGTAGAGATTGGTGCCTTTCACCTCGCGGCCGTTGCCGTAGTTGATGTCGCCCTGCAGGCGCTTGTTGATGTCGCCGACCGGGACGTTGAACCATTGCCGCTTGCCGACGATCTCGGCGAGCTCCTGGCGGTTCTCCATCTTGTCGGCCCATTGCTGGGCTTCCATCACCGCCATCAGGATGGCCTGCGTCGCCTTCGGGTTGGCGTCGACGAAATCGGCGCGCATGCCGAGGATCTTCTCGGGGTGCTTGAACCAGAGCTCGCCGGTGGTCAGCGCGGTGTAGCCGATGTTCTGGTTGACGAGCTGCTCGTTCCAGGGCTCGCCGACGCAGAAGCAGTCCATGGTGCCGACCTTCATATTCGCCACCATCTGCGGCGGCGGCACCACGATCACCTTGATGTCGCTGTCGGGGTCGATGCCGCCGGCGGCGAGCCAGTAGCGGATCCAGAGGTCGTGCGTGCCGCCCGGGAAGGTCATGGCGGCGGTCAGTTCCTTGCCGGCGGCCTTCTTGCGCTCGAAGGCCTGCTTCAGCGGCGAGGCGTCCTTCTGGACGTTGAGGTCCTTGTATTCGTTGGAGACCGAGATCGCCTGCCCGTCCTGGTTCAGGTTGAGCAGTGTGTACATCGGCAGCTGCTGGCCGTTCTGCATGACCTTGCCGGTCGAATAAAGATGCGTCTTCGGGCGCAGGATGTGGCCGCCATCGATGCCGTTGTTCTTGAAGCCGAGCGCCATGTTGTCGCGCGTCGCGCCCCAGGAAGCCTGCTTGGCGATATCCATGTCGGGCAGGCCGTATTTGGCGAAGAGGCCCTTCTCCTTGGCGATGATCAGCGGCGCCGCATCGGTCAGCGCGATGTAGCCGAGGCGGGTGCCCTTGACCTCGGGGCCGGTGCCTTGCGCGAAGGCGCCGTTCGGCAGCGCGAGTTTGGCCGCGGCGGCCACCGCGGCTGCGCCGGTCAGATTCAGGAAGTCGCGTCGGCTCGGCTTAACCGGAAGGGCCAGGGCCCTGCTCTGAACGGTCTTCGTCATCGATCCCTCTCGTGAGCGGCGAAGTTGGGGTGTCCGCGAAAACGAAAACGCCGCGCGAAAGCGCCCTGCCGGGCTCCTTCGACAGCGGCGTTGCTGTGCGTTCCGATTTCGAACTTGCTCGCGGGCAGCGTTGGCCGCGGTCGAGACCAGCGTTACAAGGACCGTGCCAACTCGCGATCAGCCGGCAAGCGTTTGAATTGTTTCAATTTGCACGGATGATGAGCATGAGGCGCTGCACATTTCATGTTTTTGTGCACCGCACAATCTGATCGCATTTGCACAAAAATAAGGCGCGCCTAGAATTTCATCGTTGCGTTACGTCGGCGGCGAACGGCCTGAAAATCGCTCGCGCTCGCTCCGCCAAATCCGGGGTCGCAACGACATGCCCGGCCCGGGCCATCGCAGCGAGCAGGACATCGGCATGGGCCGGATCGGGGCGGATCGCGGCGACGTCGAAGCGGATATAGGACGGCACCTGTCGTGGCGGGCGGCCACCACCTTGCATGATCTCGCCGCGCAGGATCGCTTCGATCAGGCTGGCAGGGGCCGCGAGGCGGTCGGGCGCGGCGAGCATCCGGGCGAGGGCCGGCCGATTGCTTTCGTTCGAAACCCAGTGGCTCGCTTCGATGAGCGCAGCGTTCAGGCGCGCGACCGCCTCGCTGCGGCGCTCGATATCGTCGGCGCGCCAGGCCAAGACCTTTTCCGGGCAATCAGGCATGAGATCGACCCCGCAATGCAGGATCGTCCCGACACCGGCCTCCACCGCCAGCGTGTTCCACGGCGCACCGGCGCAGAAGCCGTCGACCTCGCCGCTGGCCAGTGCTTCGACCGTGCGGACCGGCGGCACGATTTCGAGCCGGACATCCTCGCCGAGACGAAGACCAGCGAGCGCCATCCAGTCGCGCAAGAGATAGGCATGGCAGGAAAAGCCGAAGACCGCGGCGAAGGCGAGCGGCGGCAGGCCAGAGGCTTTGCGAGCGGAGACGAGGCTCGCCAGCGCCAGCGCCGAGACCGACGGGTCGTCCAGATCGCCCTTCGCCACGCGTGCCATCTCCTCAAAACGGCGCGCCGACACGGTGAGCGCGTTGCCGTTCAGGTTCAGCAGGATCGGAGCCGCCATCGGCGCGGTGACGCCGCCGATCCCGAGCGTCGAGGCGATCGCCGCCGGCGCCAGCATATGCGCGGCGTCGAGGAGGCGGACATGCAGGCGGTCGCGCAGGTTCGACCAGGACACCTCACGCACGAGTTCGAGCGAAAGACCGTGACCTTCGGCAATGCCGCTATCGGCGGCGGCGACCAGCAACGCCGCATCGACCAGCGGCATGAAGCCGACCCGCAGGTGCAGCGTGGTCATTTGAGCATCTCCGCGGCGGTGATCAGGGAGCGGGCGATCTCGACGAGTTTGCGCTTCTCGTTCATCGCGGTGCGGCGCATCAGTGCGTAGGCCTCCTCTTCGGAGAGACCCTTCAGGCGCATGACGATGGCCTTGGCGCGGTCGATCGTCTTGCGGTCGTCGAGCTGGGAACGCGCCTCCTCCAGCTCCTCGCGCAGCTTGCGGAAGGCATTGAAGCGGCTGATGCAGGTCTGCAGGATCGGCTGCATCCGCTCCTTCTTCAGCCCATCGACGATATAGGCGGAGACGCCGGCCTCGACTGCGGCCTCGATCGAGGCAGAGTCGGACTGGTCGACGAACATGGTGATCGGCCGTCGCACATGCCGGCTGACGAGAAACATGTCCGCCAGCGCATCGCGGCTCGGATCCTCGAGGTCGATGACCACGACATCGGGATCATGGGCTTCGATGGCGGCGACCAGGCCGGTCGTGCCGGATATGCGGATGAGCTCGTCATAGCCCGCTTCGCGCAGGCCTTCCTCGATGATCGCGGCGCGAACCTGGTTCGCATCGACGATGAGTATCCGCAGATTTGGCGTCATGCCTTTCCAGTCGTTCCCGCGGGATGGTCAGGCGTCACTCAATCAGGAATCGTGCCAGCGCGGTTTGTCCTTGTGCACGAGCTCCATTTTAGGCGTCGGGGGTCGGAGACCCCGCAATCTTGCATAAGCGACTCGTATTCCAGCGGTTGGGTCGCTAGCGTAGCGGGCGTGAGGTTGCGTAGCGATGAGGTGGTGTCATGCCGAACGCCGACGCCGTGATGATCTCGACCTATCAAGAGCGGAAGGCTGCCGTGCTGCGAGCTGCGCAGCTCATCTCATCATCGAGAGGCTCCGATGGTGAGCGGGAATTCGAGACGCTGACCGAGGCTATTGCGGACTTCGATATCCGCCAGGAAGCGCTCGGTTACATCGAGATCCCACCAGCTTTCACGCGGTTCCTGTCCAATGGGCATGAGGGCGAAGCGTCAAGCAGCCGCCGCTGAGGCGAAAGGGCGCTTCAGGCTGGTAGAGCGCTGAAGAGAGCGTCTTCTGCGTTTCACTGAGGACGGCTCTGCCGGCCAACGCGGTCATGGCTGAAGGCTCGGAAGCGCATGGCTTACAGGCGCCTGTGAATTCAGGTGGCCAAGCATCAGGCGGAGACGACTGCACGGGTTCTGCGATCTGCCGAGGGACGCGATGGTTGCGTCGACGAATGAAGGTCGGATTCTCGGATAGCGGACGTTCGGCCGGCTTCAGAACTCCGAGCTGTTCTTGCCGAGCGCAGAGCTGGGTGCGATCCCGAACTCGCGCCGGAACAACCGGGCGAAATGGCTGGGATTGCTGTAGCCGACCTGGAACGCCGCCTCTGCCACGCTGAGACTGCCACTCTCGACCAGTGTGCGAGCACGATCGAGACGGGCGCGTTGCAGGAAGGCGTAGATCGGTGAACCGAACTGCTCGCGAAAGCCCGTCTTCAGCTTCTTCTCGTTCAGGCCGACCTTGAGCGATAACTCGCGGATGCTCCAGGCATGGTCGAGGTTCGCCAGCAACAGATCGCGCGCTGTCAGCAGACGTGAAACGTCGCGCGGCACATAAGAGGCATCGGCGGCGTCGCCGATGACGGGCAGGACCTGAGAGAGCACCTCCAGCGCATGCGCCTCGATCGCGAGGTCGCTGGCCTCCTCGCCGAGCACCAGATCGAGTAGTTGCGTCGCGGCGCGCTGAACCGCGGGGCGCGTCAGCATCAGCCCGATCCAGTAACGATCGCCAGCCGTCTTGCACAGCGGATGGGCCTTGCTGAGCACGCGGCATTTTTCGAGCACACCGAGCTTCTGCAGCAGGTCGAATTGCAGGCGCAGCTCGACGAGCTTGAAGCGCGCACCGACGGGAACCTGGTAGGTCCCGGCGACTTCGCGTTCGAAAAAGCAGAGATAGGTCAGGCCCGGCCGATAGGCGATCGGCTCGCCGAGCGGAACGCCATCGGCATCGGCGACCCAGCCATGCCCGGCCGCGTCGAGCAGGATATGGATCGAGAGCTGCGTGCCCTTGCTCGACCCCGTGCTGGTGCAGACGTCCTGCATCTGGAAATCGATGCAGGTGAGATCGAGCCCCTCGCGCAAAGCCAGGCGCTTGCCACGACCCGTCGCCGCGATCCCGTCGGGGAAGCGTTTGGAGAAGTCCGCAGCCGCAGGTTGGGGGCGCAGACCGGGCTCGGCATGGCCGAGACGCCTTTCCTCCAGAATGACGTTATGACCCGTTGCCATGGTCAGTTTTGGCTGCCTCTAACGCTTTGTTTTGATTGATTTTAATCTGTGTCAGTCGCCAGCTACGACGTTCGGCACAATTAGTCCCGATCCCGGTAGCGTCAACCCCAATCGCACGCGCAGGACATCCCGGCAGCTCCTAAGGCTCGGCTGTCAGGGACAGGTGGACATGCGCGGCGACATAAGACTGATTGGCATCTTCGCAGGGCTGTACGCGGCAGCGTTTTTTCGGTCCCGACAGCGCCTTTCATGAGCCGCTCGGCTATCGCTTCGCGACCTATCCGCTGGCGGATACGCTCGGTCTCGGCGAGAGCTTCCTCTCCTATGCAGAGCCGGGCCAGATGGCCGAATACTATGGCCTCAGGAGCGGCGGGCTGGCCGCCCTGCAGATCTGGCGCGATCCGGATGTCGGGCTTGTCCCGCCCGAGGAACGTTGGCCGCTGCTGAAGCGTGTGGCGGGCGCGAGTCATCCGAACGTCGCGCGGCTGATCGAGAGTTGCGAGAGCGGCGGGGCGCCGCAGCTCGACAGTCTGACGATGGTCGCGATGCCGGCCTGGCACAGGAGCAGGATCGTCCTGCTCGGGGACGCCGCGCATTGCCTGACGCTGATCTCCGGACAGGGGGCGGGCATGGCGATGGCCTCGGCCGAAATGCTGTCGCAGGAATTGGCGAGACGGCCGGTCGACGAGGCGCTGGCGGACCATCATCGGCGGCTTTCGCCTGCGATCACGCGCTTGCAGCAACGCAGCCGCCAGATGGCCCGGATCTTCATCCCGGACGGGCGCATGGCCTTCCATGTTCGCAACATCGCCCTGCGCTACATGCCGCGGCGCTGGCTCGGGCGCTACTTCCTCAACGCGATCAAGAAGGAGATCGCGCTGCTCGACACATGACCGCGGGCGATGCTGACCCGCTGACGCTCGCCCCCCGACAGTGCGGCTCCACCTTCGCCGACCTGTGCACCCAGCCGCCTAGACGGGTGACGATGTCGTCGACGCCTGCCGCCGCTGCGCGCGATTCCTCTTCACTGGCTTGCAGCCGCGCGATCCGGATGAAGGCTCGATGCCGAAGGCGGGGCGGAAATCGCGCTGCAGGCTGCGGCGCTAGAACATCGGACCGAAAAGTGGAATCCGCTTTTCGGAAGAATCTGATGCGATAACAATGTGATAGATCATCACGCGTCCGGTTGTGACACGCGATGATCTAGCCTGAAACGGGAGGCGGTCTGGCAGATCGGCACGCCAACAGCCTCGTGGGACACGACGGTCTGTTTCAGAGCCCAGCCGATCGAGATCGTGCCGGGGTGCCGAATGGGCCTCGTTCGGCTCGAAGCGCAGCGTACCCTCAAGGGGCGTCGGTGAGGGCGCTGCAACGCGGTCGCTGCCATGGAAAAGCCCGACTCAGCCGGCTTTGGGGGCGACGCGGAACTCGCCGCGGCCAACCCATCTCGGGAGAACGTCGATATGCTCAAGCCGGTGCTGGCCTTGGCCACAACCTGTCTCATGCTCGCAGGATGCGGCAATACCGTCGAACAGCGTATTGGTGGCGCGGCTGTCGGTGCCGGTACTGGCGCTGTTGTCGCCGGCCCGGTCGGGGCCGTGGTAGGCGGCGCTGCCGGCGCGATCTCCGGTCCCGCCGTGACGCGCACTGTGCGCCGCGCGTCGCGCTAAGTCTGGCTTGCGGAGGGCTTCAAGCCCTCCGCTCTGCCTCGAAAAGGCTAGCTCCAGAAGCCGGCCTGGTGGTCGCGCGGAGAAAACGGTTCCGAACCGTCCTGCTGCTGCGCTTCCTGGGTGTCTTCGTGGTCCGGCTCGATCTCGAGCACACAATCACAATCGTGCCGTTCCAGCATGGGTCGCTCCTTTCGAAACGTGGGGAGGTTGCTTCAGGCACGTGTCAGATATGAACTATTGCTGCGCTGCACAAGCTTTCTGAGCGGGTGCGGGATAGCTCCCAGCGCATGGAACAAATTTGCGAGCTGAATGAGATCAGCTGCTGTCGGCATCCTTCGGGTCGGCGACGGTCGCCGATTGCCGTTCCGCTGCGCGGTCGAGACAGGCCGCCATCTCCGGCGTGCCCCATTTGAATTTCGAGCATTGCTCGGTGCCCACGGTCAGATTCCGGGCGACGCCGCGCGAGCTCTCGCCGCCGCTACAGCCGGCGAGAGCGATGGCGATGGCCGCGAGTGCTATGCGCATGTCTGTTTCCCCTTTCAGACGGACAAGTCGAGCAGGCGCATGGGGCGATAATTTGATCAGGACCTCGCGTCAGCGGCGACGCGGCCGCTAGCTCGCCTCCAGCACCAGCTCCAACGTCATCAATACCGGATTGTCGCCGCGTTGGAGGGCGCCTTGGGCCATGCCGCCGGTGTAGTCGACCAGCGCGATGGCTAGCGCCGCTTCCGGCCTGCTGTCGGCACCGGGCGCGATATGGCCGGCGGTGATCGCGATCTCGGTGGCAAAAGGTTCGATCGAGCGGCCATCACTAAAGCGCGCGCCGATGGTCGAGCCGACGCCGCCATGGATGACCGCATGCGCGATGCCGCGTTCGGCGCAGAAAGTCTCCAGCGCGGTGAAGACGTCATGGTTTGGCCGCAGCCGCAGCACGAAGAAGCGTCCGCCCGCATCCGCGCTGTTGCTCGGCCGCTCTGCCGGCATGAACAGCTTGAAATTGGTCTCCGGGTCATGGCCGGCGACGAAGCCGGCGCCATCCAGTCCGACAGCATCGACCGTGACGGGCTCGGCCAGAAAGCTCAGGTCCGGCAGGATATGGCCGCCATTGTGCCGGCCGTCCGGCTCGCGCCAGAGCGCATGACCGTGGAAGAACGGTGCATCATCGCGCTCGCC
This sequence comes from Allobosea sp., assembly GCA_035998995.1. Classification (GTDB taxonomy): domain Bacteria; phylum Pseudomonadota; class Alphaproteobacteria; order Rhizobiales; family Beijerinckiaceae; genus Allobosea. The sequence goes on along the minus strand of DASYHC010000064.1, from coordinate 4,958 downwards.
GAAGGTCAAGGCGCCGGCCTCGATCCGGGTCACGCCATCGGGCCGGAAGGTTTCGCTGTAGAAGGCCGCATGCTCCGGCGTCGCCGACAGCGCCGGCATCACATAGGCGAAGGGCGCGAGCGGGAGGCCGGCCGGCAGGCGCAGCACGCCGCTGGAAAAGCCCTGCGCGGCGAAGGCATCAGTGATCGCATCGAGCAGCAGACCGGGCTTCAGCTCCAGCCTGAGCTTGCGGCCGCGCGCTTCAACCCATTGGATGCGCTCGGGCTCGGCCGGTCCCGGCTGCTGGATCGTCCTCACGCGGAAGCTCCCGGCGCACGGACGAAGTCGAGCAGGCCGCGCTTCTCCAGTTCGTCGCGGACGAGGCGCTTGGGCACCTTGCCATAGCCGGATTTCGGCAACTCCTCGAAGAAGAAGAACCGCTTCGGCATCTTGTAGCGCGGGATCTTCTCGGCGAGGTAACCAGCCAGCTCATTCTCGTCGACAGGGCTGCGCGCGACGCAGACGGCGACGCCGATCTCGCCCCAGACCGCATCGGGCACGCCGAGCACGGCGGCCTCGGCGATCGCCGGGTGGGTCAGGATCTTCTCCTCGATCTCGCGCGGATAGATGTTCGAGCCGCCGGAGATGTACATGTCCGAGGCGCGGCCGGTGATGTAGACGAAGCCCTCTTCGTCCATGTGGCCGAGATCGCCGGTGCGGAACCAGCCATTGCGGAAGGATTTCGCATTGGCCTCGGGGTTCTCGTAATAGCCGGCGAAGACGGCCGGGCCGATCACGCAGATCTCGCCGGTCTCGAAGGGCTTGAGCTCTTCGCCCTCGTCATTCTGGATCGCAACCTGGATGCCGGTGCGCTCGACGCCGCAGCTGCCGATCCGCGCCGCCGGCCCGTCCTCTTCCTCGTGCAGATGGGTCGGCAACACCGTGATGTTGCCGGTGACCTCGCCGAGGCCGAAATACTGAACCAGCACCTTGCCGAGCTTGGCGAGCGCGGTCTTCTGGTCCTCGCGATACATCGGCGCGCCGGCATAGATGACATGGCGCAGGCTGGAGTGGTCGTGCTGGTCGACCGCCGGGTGCTCGACCAGCATCTTCAGGATGGTCGGCACGGTGAAGATGTTGGTCACGCGGTGCTTTTCGATCAGCCGAAAGGCTTCGTCGATGTCGAAGCGCTCGGTCGGCAGCAGGATCGTCGGCGCGCCGCGCGCCGTCAGCACGAGCTGGTGCACGCCCGCGCCGTGCGAGAGCGGCGCGACGACCAGCGAGGCGTCTGCTTCCGTCGAGCCTGGCACGAGGTCGGCGAGGTGGTTGGTGACGACGAAGCCCATCTGGCCATGGGTCAGCACAGCGGCCTTGGAGCGGCCGGTGGTGCCGGAGGTGAAGAAGAACCAGCAGGGATCGTCGCGGTCGACGACCGCATCGGGGATGCGCTTGCCCTGATTGGCAGCGATCGCCTCGGTGAGCGATGTCTCTCCGAAGCTGCCGGCGCCGATCCGCCAGGTGAATTGCAGCGCCTTGCTCTCTTTGGCGACAGCCGCGGCATGCTCAGGGAAGTCGCCATGGCAGAGGAAGCACTTGGCACCGGAGGAGGTCGCAAGATAGGCGACCTCATCCGGCATCAAACGGAAATTGGTCGGCACCCAGACGGCGCCGAGCCGGAAGGCGGCGAACATCGAGACGAACATCTCGTCGCAATTCTTCGAGTGGACGAGGATGCGATCGCCCTTGCCGATGCCGCGCGCGGCCAGCGCCGCGCAGAGCGCATGCGTGGCCGCATCGAGTTCGCGCCAGCTCCATTGCCGCTCGCCCCAGATAAGCCCGGGCCGGTCGGCGAAGCGCCGGGCATTGCGCGTCAGGACATGCGCGAGGTTCATCACCCGCGTCGTCACGGGTTTCAGCCCGCCGGCCGGGCCGGTATTCACAGCGCTCGTCATGGCGTCGTCTCCGCTGTCCTGATCTCGTCTTGCGCCGATTTCGCCTGCCGCCGGTCGAGCATGGTGGCGATCCGCGTCTCTACCTGCCGCGCCTCGTGACGCAGCAGCGCTCCGAGTTCTTCCTGCCGCTGCGGCTGCATGCGCGAATCGATCGCGGCGATGCTGAGCGCTCCGGCGACGCGCCCGTCAGGATAGCGCACGCCGACGCCGATGCCCCAGGAACTGGCGACGATCCGGCCGGGATTGAGGGCAAAGCCCTGTGCACGCGCCAGCGCGATGTCGGTGATGAGCTGGGCCGGCGAATAGGCCGGGTAGCGCGCCGCAAGCACGGCGCGGTTGGCCTCGATCATCGCCGCGGATTCGATGTCCGGCATCAGCGCCAGCATGGCAAGAGAGCCGGCGCCGACTCCGAGCGGGTGCTGGTCGCCGGCCTGCAGGGCATGGGTGCGCACCGGCCAGGTGCCTTCCTCGCGGTGCAGGCAGATGGCGAAGCGATCGCGCCGGATCGAGAAGAAGCTGGTGTCCTGCGTCGTGTCGGAAAGCCTGTGCAGGCTTGCCATGGCGAGGTCGAGCAGGCCATGGCGCTGGCCGGAGAGCAGGCCGAGCACGAAGGCTTCCTGGCCGAGATGGTAGCGCCGCGTGCGTGGTTCCTGCTCGACGAGGCCTGCCCGCATCAATGCCAGGAGAAGGCGCCGGACGGTCGGCTTGTTCAGCCCGCTGTCCTCGACGATCTCGCTGAGCGGCAGGCCCGATGCACTCTCGCGGCCGACGAGCGCCAGCAATCGCAAAGCGCGGTCGACGCTCTGCGAGCCTGACAGATCGGGCGTCGGCGTGGCCTCGGACTGCATTTCCTCGATCGCATTGGGGTCCATGATACGGACCTCTCATCTGCCTTAAAGGTGTAGATGGCCGTGTCTGCGATTGCAACAGCAGTCGATCCGTGTATGTTCCAGCCGGAACGAGCGATCAAATTCGCCATAATGTGGACCCGCTGGATCGGCGGGCGGATGGGAGGAGCGGCCCTTATGGCCGAGACAAGCACGAGCGCAGCCGCCGGCGCGCATGCCAATGATGGCGTCGCCGCGGTCCTGGAGAGCCTCGACCATACCCCGAAGCGTGTCGGCTCGGCGCTGGTGCGTCCGCTCGAAATCATCGCCGCATGCCTGCTCGTCGCCATCGTCACCCTGCTGCTCGCCGGCGTGACCTCGCGCTATGTGCTGTCGATCCCGGTGGTCTGGATCGACGAGGCCGCCTCGATCTGCTTCCTGTGGCTCGCCATGCTCGGCGCCGCCATCGCGATCGACCGCAATGAGCATCTGCGCCTGACGCTCTTCGTCGGCATGCTGCCCGAGCATCTGCGCGGGCTCGCCCATGCCTTCGGCCTGCTCGCGGTCGCGACCTTCCTCGCAGTGATGACCTGGCCGGCGATCGACTATGTCATCGAGGAATCCTACGTCACCTCGGCGGCGCTCAACATTCCCTCGAGCTACCGCGTCTCGGCCATCGCCTTCGGCATCATCGCCATGCTGGCGCTGGTGCTGACCTATGCGGTACGCACCTGCACGCTGCGCGACCTCGTGATCTCGGCTGCGGTGATCGGTGTCGTCGCGGCGGCGTTCTTCCTGCTGACGCCGGTGTTCAAGACGCTGGGCTACGTCAACATCGCCATCTTCCTGCTCGGCGTCGTCGGGCTCTGCCTCGTCGCCGGCGTGCCGATCGCCTTCTGCTTCGGGCTGGGAGCGCTCTGCTTCCTCTCCTTCAGCACCAGCGTGCCGATCTTCGTGATGATCGGGCGCATGGACGAGGGCATGTCGAGCCTGATCCTGCTCTCCGTGCCGATCTTCGTGCTGCTCGGCTGCGTGCTCGACTCGACCGGCATGGGCAAGGCGATCGTCGATTTCCTGGCCTCGCTGCTCGGCCATGTCCGCGCCGGCATGTCCTATGTGCTGCTCGGTTCGCTCTTCCTGGTCTCCGGCATCTCCGGCTCCAAGGTCTCCGATATGGCGACGGTGGCGCCGGCGCTGTTCCCGGAGATGAAGCGCCGCGGCTACCAGCCCAAGGAGCTGATCGCGCTGCTCTCGACTGGCGCCGCCATGGCCGAGACCGTGCCGCCCTCGATCGTCCTGATCGTGCTGGGCTCGGTCGCCGGCGTCTCGATCGCCGGGCTCTTCACCAACGGCCTCGTCGTCGCGACCGTGTTGCTGCTGGTGCTCGCGATCCTGGCGCGCTGGAAGGCCCGCGGTGAAATGCTGAAGGGCGTGCGCCGCGCGCCTTTCACTGTGATCTGGAAGACGGCGCTGGTCGCGGCGCCCGCCCTTGTCCTGCCCTTCCTGATCCGCAGCGCGGTGGGCGGCGGCGTCGCCACCGCGACCGAGGTCTCGACCATCGCCGTGCTCTACGCGCTGATCGTCGGCATCGTGCTCTATGGTGGCATCAGCTGGCGCACCTTCTACGGCATGCTGGTCGAGACCGCGGCGCTCTCGGGCGCGATCCTGATGATCTTGGGAACCGCCTCGGCCATGGCCTGGGCGCTGACCCAGACCGGTTTCGCCCGCGATCTCGCCACCGCGATGTCGCATCTGCCCGGCGGCTGGATCAGCTTCATGGCTGTGACGATCGTCGTCTTCATGATCCTCGGCTGCGTGCTCGAGGGCCTGCCGGCGATCGTGCTGATGGCGCCGCTGATGTTCCCGATCGCCAAGAGCCTCGGCATCAACGACATCCACTATTCGATGGTGGTGGTCACCGCGATGAATATCGGCCTGATGACGCCGCCGGTCGGCATCGGCTTCTACATCGCCTGCAAGATCGGCAATGTCGAACCTGACGAGGCGATGGGCGCGATCTGGCCCTATCTGCTAGCGTTGCTCGCCGGCCTCGCCATCATCGCCTATGTGCCGTCCTTCTCGACGATGTTCCTGTGAACGCCGGGAGCCTCGTCATGTCGTCATTGCGAGGAGGCCCTGCCGACGAAGCAATCCAGAGGGATTGCGCGCGGCGTTCTGGATTGCTTCGCTTCGCTCGCAA
>DASYHC010000028.1:0-137206 GCA_035998995.1 Allobosea sp. | reverse complement strand
CGCTGAATTCGGCGAAAGATGGGCCAAACGGCGATGTTCCCGTGCGCCAGGGGCCTGAGATCCCGTTAAGTCAGCTTCGAGGTTAAGGGCCTGTATGGTTAATTTCGCGTTATGACGGCCATGCGGCTGGAGTGCAGCGATTGGCGAGAGCGCGCACCTGCCGGGCTTGAAATGATCTCCGGAACCGCAAAATCAACGCCTGAAACGCCAACGGCCCGCTTCCGTGAGGAAGCGGGCCGCCGACGGTCGTCAGCTCCTAAAAAGGGGCGATCAGGCGCTTTCGACAGTATCCGTGCCGCCGGTGCGGCGACGCTCGTTCATGAACTCGTCGAACTCGGCCTTGTCCTTGGCCATGCGCAGCCGGCCGAGGAAATCATGGAACTCGCGCTGCTCGTCCTCGAGACGGCGCAGCGTCTCGTCGCGGTATTCGTCGAAGGCGCGGTTGCCGCTCGACGACGGGCCGCGGCCCCAGCCGCCGAAACCGCCACGGCCCCCCCACTGCTGGGCGCCGCCCATGCGTTCGCGCAGGCGTTCCATCTTGTCCTGCAGGCGATTCATCCGGTGCTCATAGCGAGCCGGTCCGCAACCATGTCCCATGCGACCACTCCAGAAAAGAAAGACCAGGGTCGCCAGACCCAGCGGCCAGAAGATGATGAAGCCGAGCACCGCGAAGGCGATCCAGGCTCCCTTTCCATATTCGTCAAGCTTCGCGACGATCGGCATCGATCCCTCTCGAACCTGATGGGCAGCGGCGGATGCCGCTGCCGGCCAACCTCCCGATCGGCCCTCGCCGACCGTGTGAATGTAAATCACATTCACATATCTGGACGCAACTGCCAAGGCTTTCAAGACAGCCGGATCAAAAATTTCAGGTTGGGGTCAGCCCGCCTGCTCGGGAGGCAGGCCCAAGCCCTTGAGATAGATCAGCATTCCCGCTTCGAGCAGGTCGGAGGCCGACATCGGCAGCGGCCGCCGGCCGGCATCGGCGCGGCCGAACAGGGCGGCGACGCCGTGCGACATCGCCCAGATATGCAGCGCCATCATCAGGGCCGGCGGGCGCTTGCCTTGCGGCAACGCCGCGATGAGCGTCTCAGCCGCCTGGCGCAGTTGCTGGAAGGAGCGATCGGCGGCCGCGCGCAATTCCGGGCTGGCGTCGAGCGGCACCCCGGCCTCGAACATCGCCGAATAGAAGGCCGGCTGGTCATGGGCGAAGGCGAGGTAGGCTCGGCCGAGCCGGTGGAACGCCGTCTCGGCGTCTGGCTTGCCATTATCCCAAGCCTTCGCAAGCGCCGCCTCGAAGGCGGCGAAGCCGTGCACCGCGACATCGGCGAGCAGCTCATCACGATCGCGATAGTGCCGGTAAGGCGCCGCCGGGCTGACCCCGGCCATGCGCGCGGCCTCGGCGAAGGTGAAGCCGTTCGGCCCCTTCTCGCCGATCAGGCCGAGGGCGGCGCGCACCAGCGCCTCCTTGAGGTTGCCGTGGTGATAGCCCCGCGGCTGCTCGGGCTCGTTGCGTTTCCAGCTCATGTTACGGGCCCTAACATGGCGATCCGCCAGCGTCGATGCCAGCGGGCAGCACGAACGATCAGATGATTTCGAGGCCGAGCCTGTGCCGCAGCAGGTCGGGGATGCGCCGTGCCTTGCCATCTCCAACGCAGGCGACCTTGACCTGCGCCGTCACCAGTACCTCCTCGCCGCGCAATATGCGCTGGTCGAGTTCCATGGTGGCGCCGCGCGCGAGCGTCGGCCTGGTCTCGATCGTGAGCAGGTCGTCCATCACCGCCGGCCTGACGAAATCGATCAGCATCCGCCGGACCGCGAAGCCGAGCGCCGCGTCACCGTCGAACAGCTCGCGCTGCTCGATGCCAAGCGCCCGGATCAGCTCGGTGCGGCCGCGCTCCATGAAGCGCAGATAGGAGGCGTGGTAGACGACGCCGGAGAAATCGGTGTCCTCGTAGTAGACGCGGACGGAGATCTGATGCGGGCTGGCCATGCCTGCGGCTTACAGGCGAGCCGTCCAGCGCGCAAATGACCGTAGGAACAAAAGCGTCGCGCCCGCATAGTCCCTGACGGGGGGTGCGATCTTGCGGAGACAGCTCATGTCACTCTCGGCCAAGGCGCTCGAACGGCTTCTCGACAAGTCGGAGTTCGACCTCGTGGCGCGCACGCGGCGCGGCAAGCTCTCGGGCGAAAGCGACGACAATCTGCGCGATCTCAGCCGCGTCCTGCGCGAGAAGCGCGATCGTGCCCGCGGCATCGCCCGGCAGCAGCGCCGCGAATTCCGCGGCAAGGCGGCGCCGCAGGGCACGCAGCCTGCCTCGGACAATACGGGGACGAAAGCCAAGGCCGACGCTTTGACAGTGGCGCTCAAGCGCGTCGGGGCCGAGCAGACCCGCCGCAGCGAAAAGCTGCACGCTCCGAGCCAACGCAGCCTTGCCCGCAAGGCGCTGGCGCTCAAGCAGCGCGAGCGAGCCTTGCAGCGTCCGGCGAGCCGCACCGCTGGCGAAGGCATGCGCCCGGTCGAGAATCGGAAAGCGGCCAAATCCGGTGCGCTCAAGGATGCCGGTGCCCGCCCCGCGATGATGCGCGCGAAGATTGCGCGCCAATAAACCGGCTGCGCGGTGCCCGCCCCTGCGAGCGCTCAGCGCTTGCAGGGCTTGCCCATGAACGAGCCGCAATCATAGGGCTGCGACAGGGTGGCACGGATCGAATGGGCCTTGCCCTCGATACGATTGACGATGTCGTCGATGCGCCAGCCGCCGCCCTCCTCCACCATCAGGAAGCGGACGGCCATCTTCTGATCGAAGCTGCGGAAGGACGCGACGACCCGGGCCCGCCCGCGCGAAGCCTTGCCGGCGACACCGACCTGCAGATCCTTGAGCTCGCCATCCTGGCCGTTGATGAACGGATCGGCCCCGACATGGCCGATATCACCACTCTCGTCCTGGAAGATCATCGCGGGCGAACAGCGCCGCCAGGCTCTTGCTCATCAGCGCGTCGCGATGCGGCGGCCGCCAGGGCGGCTCGCCACCGCCATCCAGCGTCTTCTGCGTGACCTCGTAGGCCTTGCGCACGGTGGCGTCGGGGGTGGGCTCGGCGGCGTGGGCTGCAGCGGTGACGTGCAACAGCCCTAAGGAGATAACGATCATGCGCAGCGGCAAGAGCAAGTGCATCTCTAAAGATCCATCAGGGTGGCGTAATCCTGCCCGCCATAGAAGACGCGCACGATCCTGATCCGCATCTTCTGAATGCGGTAGGCGATTACGGCCCGCCGATAGGGAAACATCCGGATTCCCGGGACAAGGTCGTCGCGCTCGACGCCCAGTTCCGGAAACTCGCAGAGCAGCGCGCAACGCTTTTCGATATCGGCCACCCATTGCCGGGCCGCACGCGGATTATCGAGTGCGATATAGATTAGGACAGCTTCGAGATCGGCGAGAGCAGATGCGGAGTAGACGAGCTCAAGCCGCATCGGGGGAGGTCTTGGCGATCGAACTCGCGAGCCGATCCAGGCGCGCAGAAACCTCTTCTGCGCTGATATCGCTCGGATCGGCGTCGCCCTGGGTGATCTTCTCCCGGATCACACGCAGGGCCTCTTGCCGCTTCTGCTCAGCCTCCAGCCATGGCCGCATGGCATCGCGCAGCACTTCCTCGGCGGTTGCGAACCCACCGGCATCCGCACGCGCCTGCACGAGGGCCTCGATGTCTTCCGGCAACCTCAAGGTCATGAAAGATCCTCTCACTCCCCGCATCTTAGCAGCGAGGCGCTTTGGACCAAAGCTCAGTCCTCGTCCTCGCTGCCGAACAGGCCGAACTGCGCGCCCTCCCGGCTCGGCTCGGGCATGCCGAGATGTCGGAAGGCGTGCGGCGTCAGCAGGCGGCCGCGCGGCGTGCGCTGAATGAAGCCCTGCTGCAGCAGGAAGGGTTCGATGATCTCCTCGATCGCATCGCGCGGCTCGGAGAGCGAGGCAGCAATCGTCTCGATCCCGACCGGGCCACCGCCGAAATTGATCGCGACGGTGGTGAGGTAGCGCCGGTCCATCTGGTCGAGGCCGATCGCATCGACATCGAGCAGGCCGAGCGCCTTGTCGGCGACCTTGCGGGTGACGATCGCATCGCCGTCGACGATGGCGAAGTCGCGCACGCGCCGGAGCAGCCGGCCGGCGATGCGCGGCGTCCCGCGCGAGCGCTTGGCGATCTCGTTGGCGCCGTCATCCGACATCGGCACGCCGAGCACCCGCGCTCCGCGCGCGACGATGCCCTGCAATTCCTCGACCGTATAGAACTGCAGGCGGATCGGAATGCCGAAGCGGTCGCGCAGCGGCGTCGTCAGCAGGCCGGCGCGGGTTGTGGCGCCGACGAGGGTGAACTTCGGCAGGTCGATCTTGACCGAGCGCGCCGCCGGCCCCTCGCCGATGATCAGGTCGAGCTGGTAGTCCTCCATCGCCGGATAGAGGATCTCCTCCACCGCCGGGTTGAGGCGGTGGATCTCGTCGATGAAGAGCACGTCGCGCTCTTCGAGATTGGTGAGCTGCGCCGCAAGATCGCCGGCCTTGGCGATCACCGGCCCCGAGGTCGAGCGGAAGCTGACGCCGAGCTCGCGCGCCACGATCTGCGCCAGCGTCGTCTTGCCGAGGCCGGGCGGGCCGACGAACAGGACATGGTCGAGCGCATCGCCGCGTGTGCGGGCCGCGTTGATGAAGACCTGGAGGTTCGCACGCGCCGCCGCCTGCCCGGTGAAATCGGCGAGCGAGAGCGGCCGCAGTGAGACCTCGCTGTCGTCGTCACGCTTGTCCGCCGTCATCAGGCCGGGCCGCTTCGGCTCACTCACAATTCGATCTCCAGCTCCAGCGCGTCATGCACCGGGATGTCCTGGTAGCCGGTCTTGATGATCGTCGGAACCATGGCGCGATAGGCGTCGATCGCCTCGATATAGAGGCCGGAGAAGCGGAAACCGTGCTTCTGGTAGAACACCAGCGCCGGCATGTTGTCGTTAGTCAGCATCGCCCTGAGCTTGCGCGCGCCGGCCGCCCTCGCCGCCGACTTCACCGCCTCTAGCATGCGCGAGGCCGCGCCCTCCCCTTCCTTGAGGGAGTGCAGGGCGCACAGCACCGCGATATCTCCGTCGCGGGCCCAGCTCGCCACCGCCAGCAACTCGCCCTCGGCCGCGAACATGCCGATCAGGGGCAGTTCGGCGCAATCATAGAGCTTCGAGCCGATCATCATGCGATGCGACCCCCAATGCCGCATCATCAGCGCGAGGAAGGCCGACTTGTCGGCGATCTCGCGGAAGATCACCGTCGGTCCCTTCTTCATTTCGCCAACTCCTTCAGCCCGAGCCGGATCAACTGCGCCGTCCCGGCGCCCTCTCCGGCCTCACGCGAAGCCGCCGCGACCGCCGCAACGGCCTGCGCCTGAGGATAGCCGAGATTAGTCAGCGCAGAGACGGCATCCGCCACCGGCTGCGGCAGTCGCTTGTCTTCGAGCGCACCCGAGAGCTGCGCCAGCGCCGGATCGACATGGCCGAAGGCCGGTGCCTTGTCCTTGAGCTCGGCGCAGATGCGTTGGGCGAGCTTGGGCCCGACGCCGGGCGCGCGCGCCACCGCCGCCTTGTCGTTGGTCGCGATCGCGGTCGCGAGCGCACCGGGCTCCAGCGTCGAGAGAATGGCGAGCGCGACCTTGGCGCCGACGCCCTGGACCATCTGCATCAGCCGGAACCAGTCGCGCTCGGTATCCGACATGAAGCCGTAAAGCCGGATCGCATCCTCGCGCACATGCGTCTCGATCGAGAGTGCCGCCGCCTCGCCGATCTTGGGCAGTCGTTGCAGCGTGCGCGACGAGCACTGCACGACATAGCCGACGCCCTGCACGTCGACGATGACATGGTCCTCGCCATACGAATCGATGAGGCCCTTGAGCTTTCCGATCATGCCTCCTGTTAGCATGACGTGCGGCGCCCACCAGACCGGATCAATCGAGACAGCTGCGCGTTCTCCACCGGCGATCTCGGGGAGCTCAATGTGCTGACGAAGACGAGGGATCTGCGGACCGGCCGTTCGGTCTGGCAGGGCAAGCGGCCGCCGCGCTTTCCGACGCACGAAATCACGTCGGATACACAAAGTGACGTCGTCATCATCGGCGCCGGCATCTCCGGCGCTATGCAAGCCGATGCGCTGAGCGCCGCCGGCTTCGATGTGTTGATCGTCGACCGGCGCGGCCCGGTCCGCGGCTCGACGCCAGCGAGCACCGCCCTGCTGCAATACGAGATCGACCAACCCCTGACCAAGCTGACGCGCCAGATCGGCGAGGAGGCCGCCATCCGCGCCTGGCGCCGCTCGCGCCTGGCCGTGGACGGGTTGGCGGCGCGAATGCGGGAGCTCTCCATCGCGCCCATCACCCGCCGCGACTCGCTCTATCTCGCCGGAAATGTGCTCGATGCCGATGCCCTCGCCCGCGAACACGAGGCCCGCCGCCGCGCCGGGCTGGAGACCGCCTATCTCGACGACGCCGCACTGAAGGAGCGCTTCGGTATCGAGCGCCCGGCGGCGCTGCTCGGCTACGACAATCTTGAAGCCGACCCGGTCGTGCTCGCTTCCGGCTTCCTGCGTGCCGCGCTCAGCCGAGGCGCCCGCCTCGCCTGGCCAGTCGAGATCGTCGACCTCGACGCCAAGCCCCGCTCGGTTCAGCTGCGCACCGGCGAAGGCCATCGCATAAGCTGCCGCCATCTCGTCTTCGCGACCGGCTACGAACTCCCCTTCGGCAAATTGCCCAAGGGCCACCGGGTGCTTTCGACCTGGGCCTTGGCCACCGTGTCGCAGAAGCGCCGGCTCTGGCCAGAGTGCTGCTTCATCTGGGAAGCATCGGACCCTTACCTCTATCTGCGCAGCACGCGCGACGGCCGCGTCATCTGTGGCGGCGAGGACGAGGATTTCGTCGACGAGGACAAGCGCGATGCCTTGATCGACCGCAAGACAGCGGCGATCCGGCGAAAGCTCGGCCAACTCCTGCCTGAGGTCTCGACCGAGGTCGACTATGCCTGGACCGGCACCTTCGGGACCTCCGAAACCGGCCTGCCGACCTTAGGTCTGATGCCGGAGCTCAGGAATTGCTGGGCCGTGATGGGCTTCGGCGGCAACGGCATCACCTATAGCCGAATCGGCGCCGAGATCATCCGCGCCGGCCTGCTTGGCAAGGGTGATCCGGACGCCGAGCTCTACGCTTTCCGCAGCTGATACTGCGCCAGCAGCGCCCGCGCGCCGCGATGCTGGGCATGGCAGATCGCGACGGCGAGCGCGTCCGCCGCATCGGCGCTGCGGGTCTCGGCCTTGGGCAGCAACACGCGGATCATCGCCTGCACCTGCTTCTTGTCAGCATGGCCGACGCCGACCACGGTCTTCTTCACCAGATTGGCGGCGTATTCGGCGACATCGAGCCCGGCCAGAGCCGGCACGACCAAAGCGATGCCGCGCGCCTGGCCGAGCTTCAGCGCCGATTGCGGGTCGCGGTTGACGAAGGTTTCCTCGACCGCGACTTCCTGCGGCTGGTGCCGCGCGATCACGCCGGCGATGCCTTCGTGCAATTGCCGCAAGCGCTCGGCGAGCGGCTGCTTCTCGTCGCTCTCGACCACGCCACAGGCAATGAAGGAGAGCTTGGTTCCCTCGCTGACGACGATGCCCCAGCCGGTCTTCCTGAGACCGGGATCGAGGCCGAGAATGCGAATCGGATCGGACATCGGCGCACAGTAGAGGATTTCGGGAGAGGTCGATGGATGAACGGCGCTCATCGCGGCCATCACCGTAACGGGGGTTGATCGTTCGCTGCGCAGCGTGAAGGAAAGAACATCCTTCTCCGATCGACCCGATGACTGCTTTCCTGACCTCGCTTTTTCCAGGCCTCACCGCGGACGGCATTGCCATCCTCGCCGTCGCGACCTTTCTCGGCGGTCTGGTGCGCGGCTTCACCGGCTTCGGCTTTGCCATGGTGTTCATGCCGCTGGCCTCGATCGTGCTCGGCCCCGTCGCGGCGCTCGGGCTGATCTGGGTGATCGACATGCCCTTCGCCCTGCCCCTGGGGTTCAGGGCGGCCAAGCGCGCGGAATGGAGCGAGGTCGTCCCGCTCCTGATCGCGGCGACGCTGACCCTGCCGGCCGGCATCGCCCTGCTGACCTGGCTCGACCAGCAAACCATGCGCTGGGTCCTGGCGCTGCTCGTGCTGGCTGCGGTCGCGCTGATGGGCTCGGGCTGGCGCTATCACGGCAAGCCCGGCCTCCCGCTCTCGCTCGGCGTCGGCGCGGCGTCGGGCCTGTGCAACGGCCTCGCCAGCATCGGCGGCATGCCGCTCGCGGTGTTCTGGCTCAGCGCCCAGCGCAACGACCGGCACAGGACCCGCGCCAATCTGCAGGCCTATATCGGCTTGAGCACCTTCGTCAGCGGCACGATCCTGGCGCTGAAGGGCATCATCACCCTCGCCTCGGCGCTGATGGCGCTGCCGCTCTTCGCGATCTATGGCGCCGGCCTCTGGCTCGGCACCCATGCCTTCGGACTGGCCTCGGAACAGACCTTCCGCCGCATCGCCTATCTGACGATCTTCCTCAGCGCCCTCGTCAGCCTGCCGCTCTGGGACGGGCTGATCGGGCGCTAGCGACGATCGTCATGCTCAGCCGAGCTTGGCCATGATGTCGTCGGCGATCTCGAAATTGGCGAAGACGTTCTGGACGTCGTCGTCATTGTCGAGCGCTTCCATCAGCTTCATCATCGACGCGGCCTTCTCCTCGTCGAGCGGCGCCGTGGTCGTCGGCCGCCAGACCGGCTTGGCCGAGGCCGGTGCGCCGAGCGCAGCTTCCAGCGCCTTGGAGACCTCGTTCAGCGCGTCGAAGGCGCACAGGATGGTGTGGCCGTTCTCATCCGAGATCACATCGTCGGCGCCGGCCTCGATAGCCGCTTCCATCACCTTGTCGGCATCCCCGACTTCGGCCGGATAGCTGACCTCGCCGACGCGATTGAACATGAACGAGACCGAGTTGCTCTCGCCCATCGCTCCACCGGATTTGGTGAAGTAGGAGCGGACGGCGGAGGCGGTACGGTTGCGATTGTCGGTCAGCGCCTCGACGATCACGGCAGCGCCACCGGGTCCGTAGCCCTCGTAGCGGACCTCGTCGTAATTGTCGCCCTCGCCGCCGAGCGCCTTCTTGATGGCGCGCTCGATATTGTCCTTGGGCATGTTCTCGGCCCGCGCCGCCAGCACGGCCATGCGCAGGCGCGGATTCATGTTCGGGTCGGGCATGCCCAGCTTGGCGGCGACGGTGATTTCACGGCCCAGCTTCGAGAACAGCTTGGAGCGCACCGCATCCTGCTTGCCCTTGCGGTGCATGATGTTCTTGAACTGTGAATGGCCGGCCATACGCCCTGATCTCCGCTGTTATGCGCCGGGCGGCTTATACTCAGCCGGCTCGGCGCGAGGCAAGCGCGGCTGCGGCGTTTCCAGCTTACGCCCGCTGCGCCCCATGCTTAAGCGTTTCTTCGCGAACTGCCTGCAAGGTTCGGAAAGGAACCATCGAGCGGAAGCGAACCCAGCGCGCACCATGAACAATGCCATCGTCGAGCATACGGCGCGCCTGCGAACCTTCCGGATCGACGCCACCGATATCGGCCTACTGCGGCAGCAGGCGGAGTTCGCGCGTCTGCGCCTGCCCACCCTGCTGCCGGAATTGCATGAGCAGTTCGAGGCCTGGCCTGAGATTTTGCGGGCAATGCAGCGGCCGGACGTGCATGAGCTCCGGCTCGCGCACTGGATCCGGCTGGTCTCGGGCGAATTCGAGGACGGCTTTCTGGAGTCGGCACATGCCCTCGCCAGCGCGTTCAACGACAACAGCGTTCCCGCCCATGCCGTCGCGATCTGCCACGCCATCGTCAGCAATGCGATCGGCGCCGAGCTCGGCCTGCTGCGCGACGGCCTCGCCAGGCTCAGCCACATCTGGCAGGCCAAGGAATACAATCGGCGCATCGCGCTGCGCGCCGCCTTGCAAAAGGCGGTGCAGCTCGATCTCGAACTGCTGCTCGAGACCTATACCCATGTCCAGCGCCAGAGCCGCGAGCGCATCCAGCACGAAATCTCGGCCTTCCAGGTCACGGTCCGCGACGTGGTCGGCGCCGTCACCGGCAGCGCCCGCGTCGTCGAGGAGATGGCGCACACGATGAATGGCGTCGTGAAGGAAACCGGCCTGCAGGCTGTCGCCGCCGCGCGAGCCTCGGACGAGGCTTCCGACAATGTCGCCAGCGTCGCCAGCGCTACCGAGGAGCTTTCCGCCTCGCTCAGCGAAATTTCCGGCGAGGTCGCCCGCGCCACGACCAAGGCTCACGATGCCAGCAATGCGGCACTCCGGACCGAGGCGATCGTCAAGGGCCTGGCGCAGTCGGCACAGACGATCGGCTCCATCGTCGACCTGATCCGCGACATTGCCGCGCAGACCAATCTGCTGGCGCTCAATGCGACCATCGAAGCCGCCCGCGCCGGAGAAGCCGGGCGGGGCTTCGCGGTGGTCGCGCAGGAGGTGAAGCAGCTTTCAGCGCGCACCGCCAGGGCCACCGACGAGATCGCGGCCCAGGTTCCGGCCATGCAGGCGGCGACGCAGGAGGCCGTCGAGGCGATCGAGAGCATTGTCGGCTTCGTCGGCGACATGGACCAGACGACGCTGACGATCGCGAGTTCCGTCGACGAGCAGCGCGCAGCGACGCAGGAGATCGCCCGCAGCATCAGCTTCGCTTCGCAGGGCACGCAAGAGGTCGCTCACGCCATCGCCAGCGTCAACGAATCCGCCCAGGCCGCCGGGACCGGCGTCGGCGAGATGCTCGGCCTCGCCCAGGCGCTGACGCGCCAGGCCGAGACCCTGACCGAAGCCTTCGAGAATCTGACGAAACAGAACCGCGCCGCCTGAGGCGTCACCGTCACCGACCTGTCAAGCATGGCTCATAGCTTCGAGCCATTCTAATTTGACTGACAGGAGGGGCCGGCCATGACCGAAGAGACCCAGTACGAATCCACCTTCGGCGCCAGCATGCTCGAGCATGACGACGCGCCGCCGCAGAACCACTCCGCCAACCCGACCATGGGCGAGCTGATCGGCCAGCGCTTCTCGCGCCGCGGCCTGCTCAAGGGCGCCCTCGCCGTCTCCGCCATCTCGGCGACGGTCGGCGCGACCGCGCTGGCGACCGCCGAGGAGGCCAAGGCCCAGGCGAAGGGCTCCGCTTTCAGCTTCAAGGAAGTCGAGGCCGGGGTCGACGCCGACCACCATGTCGCGGAGGGCTATCAGGCCGACGTGCTGCTGCGCTGGGGCGACCCGCTCTTCCCCGACGCGCCGGCCTTCGACCCGACGAAGCAGACGGCCGAGTCCCAGGCCAAGCAGTTCGGCTACAACAACGACTTCGTCGGCTACCTGCCGGTGCCGGGAGCGGCCGACCCGTCGGCCCATGGCGTGCTCTTCGTCAATCACGAATACACCAACCCGCATCTGATGTTCCCGGGCGTCGTCGAGATCAAGGACGGCAAGCCGGTGATGAAGAACGCGACCCCGGAGCGTTTTGCGATCGAGGCGATGGCGCATGGCGCGACCGTCGCCGAGATCCGCAAGACCGACGGCAAATGGGCGCTGGTGAAGGATTCCAAGTATAATCGCCGCATCACCGCCGCCACCGAGATGCAGCTTTCCGGCCCCGTCGTCGGCAGCGACCGCGTCAAGACCAATGCCGATGCCAGCGGCCGCAAGGTCTTCGGCACGCTGAACAACTGCTCGGGCGCGATGACGCCCTGGGGCACCTTCGTCTCCGGCGAGGAGAATTTTCACGGCTACTTCTCCGGCAAGCTGCCGGACGGCCACCGCGAGGAGGCCAATTACAAGCGCCTCGCCATTCCCTCGGCGCCCTATGCCTGGGGCCGCTTCGAGGAGCGCTTCGACCTCGCCAAGGAGCCGAACGAGGCCAACCGCTTCGGCTGGGTCATCGAGGTCGATCCGTTCGATCCGAACTCGGTGCCCAAGAAGCGCACCGCGCTCGGCCGCTTCAAGCATGAAGGCGCCGACAGCATCGTCGCCAGGGACGGCCGCGTCGTCGTCTATCTCGGCGACGACGAGCGCTTCGACTATGTCTACAAATTCGTCACGGCCGGCCGCTTCGATCCGAACGACCGCGCCGCCAATATGGACCTGCTCGATGCGGGCACGCTCCATGTCGCCAAGTTCGCCGCCGACGGCACGGTCGAGTGGCTGCCGCTGGTCTTCGGCCAGGGTCCGCTCACCGCGGCCAACGGCTTCACCAGCCAGGCCGACGTGGTGATCGAGACACGCCGCGCCGGCGACCTGCTCGGCGCCACCAAGATGGATCGGCCGGAGGACATCACGCCCAACGGCGTCAACGGCCGCGTCTATGTGATGCTGACCAACAATACCAACCGCAAGGAAGACCAGGTCGACGCCGCCAATCCGCGTGCCAAGAACGCCTTCGGCCACATCATCGAGATCATCGAGGATGGCGGCGACTTCACCGCGACCAAGGGCAAATGGGAAGTGCTGCTGAAATGCGGCGATCCGTCGGTCGCCGCCGTCGGCGCGAGCTTCTCGACCGAGACCAGCAAGAACGGCTGGTTCGGCATGCCGGACAATGCGGTGGTCGATTCCGCCGGCCGGCTCTGGGTCTCGACCGACGGCAACGGCCCGCAGGAGACCGGCCGCACCGACGGCCTCTGGGCGGTCGACACCGAAGGCGAGGCGCGCCGCACCTCGAAGCTGTTCTACCGCGTGCCGCATGGCGCCGAGCTCTGCGGCCCCTGCTTCACGCCGGACGACACGACCGCCTTCGTCGCCGTCCAGCATCCGGGCGACGACGGCCCGGACTGGCCCGCTTTCGGCCGCCGCTCCTATTACGAGGACCTCTCGACCCGCTGGCCCGACTTCAAGCCGGACATGCCGACGCGCCCGTCCGTGGTGGCGATCACCAAGCGCGGCGGCGGCAAGATCGGCGTGTGAGCGAAGCCGTCATGGTCGGGCTTGCCCCGACCGTCTCTTGAAATGGAAACGCCCGGCGAAGTGCCGGGCGTTTTGCTTTTGGCTGCCATGCCGCTCCGCCGTCATGCTCGCCCTTGTGGCGAGCATCCACGTCTTGAACACCTAATTCGATGGGCGAAGCGAAGACGTGGATGGCCGGGACAAGCCCGACCATGACGGATACCGCAGCTTCAGCGGGTGATCACGCCGCCTTCTTGGCGCCGAAGGTCGGGTCGAGCTCGCCCTTGGCGTAGCGCTTGGCCATATCGGCCAGCGTGATCACGCGCTTGATCTTCGAGGCCTGGCCGGCGGTATTGAACTCCTCCAGCCGCTTCTTGCAGAGCGCGGTCATCGCCTCCATCGCCGGCTTCAGGTACTTGCGCGGGTCGAACTCGCCGGGGTGCTCGGACAGGATCTTGCGGATCTGGCCGGTCATCGCCATCCGGTTGTCGGTGTCGATGTTGATCTTGCGCACGCCGTGCTTGATGCCGCGCTGGATCTCCTCGACCGGAACGCCCCAGGTCTGGGGCATCTTGCCGCCATACTGGTTGATCACGTCCTGCAGGTCCTGCGGCACCGAGGAGGAGCCGTGCATGACGAGATGCATGTTCGGCAGCTTCTTGTGGATCTCCTCGATGACATGCATCGCCAGGATCGCGCCGTCGGGCTTGCGCGTGAACTTGTAGGCGCCATGCGAGGTGCCCATGGCGATGGCGAGCGCATCGACCTTGGTCTCGGCGACGAACTTCACCGCCTCGTCGGGGTTGGTCAGGAGCTGGTCGTGGCTGAGCTTGCCCTCGAAGCCGTGGCCGTCCTCCTTCTCGCCTTCGCCACTCTCGAGCGAGCCGAGCACACCGAGCTCGCCCTCGACCGAGATGCCGCCGAGATGGGCCATGTCGGTGACGGTCTTGGTCACGCCGACATTGTAGTCCCAGTCGCCGGGGGTCTTGCCGTCGGCCTTGAGCGAGCCATCCATCATCACCGAGGTGAAGCCGGCCTGGATCGCGGTCATGCAGGTCGCCGGCTCGTTGCCGTGGTCGAGATGCACGCAGACCGGGATATGCGGATAGATTTCGGTGACCGCGTCCATCATGTGCTTGAGCATGATGTCGTTGGCGTAGGAACGCGCCCCGCGCGAGGCCTGGATGATCACCGGCGCGTCCGTCGCGTCGGCAGCGGCCATGATCGCGAGCGCCTGTTCCATGTTGTTGATGTTGAAGGCCGGAACGCCGTAGTCGTTCTCGGCGGCATGGTCGAGCAATTGGCGAAGCGTGATGCGGGCCACGATGATCCTCCGGTTGGGCTCTGCTTTATCCGGAGGGTTTAGAATCGAACTGTGGCAGACGCAAAGCGAAAGCAGCTGGAAAAGTGAACGCGATCAGCGCCCGCGCGCTTCAAGAACCCTGACGCGCTCCTCGATCGCCGCCAGCTCCTCGGCGAAGTTGCCGGTGATCGACTTCGCCATGACCAGCAGGCCAGCCGTATCGCGGCGCTGCTTGCGAACGAGATCACCGAGCTCGTCAAAGCGCTTCTCGACCGCGTCGAAGCGCTTGTCATGCTCGGAGAGCTGCGCCTGAATTTTCTTCAGGATCTCGTACATGGCCGTTTGCACGTTCTCGCTCATGCGCGAGAACATAGCATAAACATCGCACAGCGCAACCGCAGGCTGCGCCGCCGCTCAGCCCTTCCGGAGCGCCTCGACGCCTGGCAGCGCCTTGCCTTCCATCCATTCCAGGAAGGCGCCGCCCGCGGTCGAGACGTAGGTCAGGTCCTCGGCGACGCCGGCATGGTTCATCGCCGCGACCGTATCGCCACCGCCGGCGACGGCAACGAGCTTGCCGTCGCGGACGCGCTCCGCCACCGCCTGCGCCACCCCGACCGTCGCCGTGTCGAAGGGCGGCAGCTCGAAAGCGCCGAACGGCCCGTTCCAGACCACCGTCTTCACGGTGTTGAGCTTGAGCACGACCTCGGCGACGCTGAGCGGGCCGGCATCGAGGATCATCTCGTCGGGCCCGACCTCGCCGATCGAGACGACGCGATGGCCGGGGTGGGCCTTGAACTCGCGGGCCACCAGCGCATCGACCGGCAGGATGATTTCGCAGCCGGCGGCCTTGGCTTTTTCCTCGATTTCGTGGGCGGTTCCGGCGAGATCGTGCTCGCACAGCGACTTGCCGACATTGACGCCGCGCGCAGCGAGGAAGGTGTTGGCCATGCCGCCGCCGATGACGAGCACGTCGACCTTCTGCACGAGGTTGCCGAGGAGCTCGAGCTTGGTCGAAACCTTGGCGCCGCCGACGATCGCCATCACCGGCCGGGCGGGATTGTCGAGGCCGGCCGAAAGCGCCTCCAATTCGGCCTGCATGGTCCGCCCGGCATAGGCCGGCAGCAGATGCGCCAGCCCTTCCGTCGAGGCATGGGCGCGGTGGGCGGCCGAGAAGGCGTCGTTGACATAGAGATCGCCATTGGCGGCGAGCGCCTTGACGAATTCGGGATCGTTCGTCTCATCGCCGGCGTGGAAGCGGGTGTTCTCCAGCAGCAGGATCTCGCCGTTCTTGGCGGCGGCGATCGCCTTCGGCGCCTCGGTGCCGATGCAGTCGCCAACGAAGATCACCGGCTGGCCGAGCGCATGCGCCAGCGCCGGCACGACCTGCCTGAGGCTGTTCTTCTCGTCGCGCCCCTTCGGCCGGCCGAAATGCGCCAGCAGGATGACCTTGCCGCCCTTCTGCGCGATCTCGCGGATTGTCGGCAGGATACGGTCGATCCGGGTGGTGTCGCTGACCCTGCCGTCCTCCATCGGCACGTTGAGATCGACGCGGACGAGGACACGCTTGCCGGCGAGATCGGCGTCGTCGAGGGTGCGGAAAGCGGGCATCGCTATCTCTCTCAAAGGCGTTGGAACAGGGAAGGATAATCCATGACGAGGCCGTCCTCGTCGACCGGAAGCTCGGCGGTGAAACTGCCATCGGCCGTCTCGAACCGGAAGAGCCTCGGCGCCAGGCAGGTGTAGATCTGTTCGGTGACGAAGGGCTCGAAGCTGTCGAACGGCACGAACAGCATCGCGATCCGCCGCTTCTCGCCCGGCTGCCAGGCGCAGCGGCGGATCGGCAGCGTGTTGGTGAAGGGCGTTGCGGAGAGGTCGATGTCGATGCAGGCGTCGAAGGCCGCCAGATGGCCGCGCCCGCTGTCGTGCCAGGCGCCGTCGCGCCGGGTCATGGCGAGCCGGCGGCCATCGGTCGTTGCGATCTCGAAGGAACGCACCGTGAAATCAGGATCGCAATCGATCCGGTAGCTCGCGCCGAAGCGCTGTCCGTCGCGCTCACCGACCAGCGCAGCATCGGCGCGAAAGCCGTCTGCTCCCGCGCGCAAGGTCAGATGTTCGAGCCCATCGCCTTCCAGCGCCCGCCAGCGGACGCTATGCCCGTCCGCAAGATCGGCGGGCGGGCGAAAGCTCATCGCGGCAGGATCGGCGGCAGCACGCCGGGAACGCCGCTCTTGAGCACGATCACCGTCAGGATGACGGTCAGGACCGCCGTGACGATGCCGGTGAGCAGCAGCGCGCCGAAGCGCGGGGTCGAATTGACGCGCTGGCGCAACGCCGAGAGCTCCTCGCGCAGGCCGGCGAAGTCCATGGTGCCGGCGGCGAGCTCGACCTTCTGGGCGCTGCGCTCCAGCGAGGCCTCGGCGCGGGTCAGCACCGCCTCGTAGCGCGCGAACTTCTCTTCGATCCGCGCCGCCTTGTCCTCGATGCGCGAGAGCTGGTCGAGCTTGCGCGGATCGCTTGCAGCGAGCGGCTCGGCCGGCTTAACCTCGGTGGCGCGCGCTGCGGCGATCTCGGCCATGCTGGGCGCCGGCGGCACGATGACGGCCTCGGTGGGCGTGGTCGGCGTGGCGACGGTCGGCTCGATCTTGTTCATTGCGCGGTCCGTTCCTCGGCAGTGTAGACGCGGCCGCACCGGGAGGGCGCGGCCGCAGCAGAAATGTGGGTCAGATCAGCTTCGCCATGGCGACAGCGGTGTCGCTCATGCGGTTCGAGAAGCCCCACTCGTTGTCGTACCAGGAGAGGACGCGGACGAACTTCTCGTCCATCACCTTGGTCTGGTCGAGCGCGAAGGTCGACGACGCCGGATCATGGTTGAAGTCGATCGAGACGTTCGGCTGGTCGGTGACCGCGAGGATACCCTTCAGGGCGCCGCGCTTGCTCGCCTTGATGATGGCGTCGTTGATCTTCTCGACCGTGGTCTTGCGCTTCGAGATGAACTTGAAATCGACGACCGAGACGTTCGGCGTCGGCACGCGGATCGAGGTGCCGTCGAGCCGGCCCTTAAGCTCGGGGATGACAAGGCCGATCGCCTTGGCGGCGCCGGTCGAGGTCGGGATCATCGACATCGCAGCGGCGCGGCCGCGGTAGAGATCCTTGTGCATCGTGTCCAGCGTCGGCTGGTCGCCCGTATAGGCGTGGATCGTGGTCATGAAGCCCTTGTCGATGCCGACCGTGTCCTGCAGCACCTTGACCACCGGCGCGAGGCAGTTGGTCGTGCAGGACGCGTTCGAGACGACGACATGGTCCTTGGTCAGGGCGTCATGGTTGACGCCGAAGACCACCGTGAGATCAGCGCCGTCGCAGGGGGCCGAGACGAGCACGCGCTTGGCGCCGGCGGCAAGATGGGCCGCCGCCTTGTCGCGGGTGGTGAAGATGCCGGTGCATTCCAGCGCGATGTCGACGCCGAGCGCCTTGTGCGGCAGGTCCTTGGGATCGCGGATCGCGGTCACCTTGATCGGGCCGCGGCCGACATCGATCGTGTCGCCGAAGACCGTCACCGTGCCCGGGAAGCGGCCGTGCACGGAGTCGAAGCGGAAGAGATGGGCGTTGGTCTCGACCGGGCCGAGATCGTTGATCGCCACGACCTCGATGTCCTTGCGCTTCGACTCGATGATCGCGCGCAGAACGTTGCGCCCGATACGGCCGAAGCCGTTGATCGCTACCTTGACCGTCATCTCAATCCTCTCCTTCGCCGTTCACCGGCTGGGCCGGGTCATTCACGCGGGCAAATCGGCCAAACCATGGCGGAACGCAAGGGCAGGCCTTAAAAATTTCAAGGAATCTCAGCCGTTGTGACGCTTGATCGCAGCCTCGGCCACAGCCTCCGGCGTGATGCCGAAATGCTTGTAGACCTCCTTGTAGGGGGCGCTCGCCCCGAAGGAGGACATGCCGACGAAGCCGCCTTCAGTGCCGATCACGCCATCCCAGCCGAAGCGCACGGCGGCCTCGACCGCGATCTTGATCGGGGCATCGCCGATGATCGCCGCCCTGGTCGCCTCGTCCTGCTCCAGCAGCGCTTCGAGCGACGGCACCGAGACGACGCGGGCGCGAATGCCCTTGTCGGCCAGGAGCTTGCGGGCGGCGACCGCGATCTCGACCTCGGAGCCCGAGGCGAAGAGCGAGACCTGCGCCTTGCCGCCCTCGGCCGCCAGCAGCTCGTAGCCGCCCTTGGCCGAACGGTTCGTCGCCGAGGCGTCGGTACGGACCGGCGCTAGGTTCTGGCGCGAGAGCGCCAGCACGGTCGGGCCATCCGTGCGCTCCAGCGCGATCTGCCAGGCTTCCGCCGTCTCGATCGCATCGGCAGGACGCAGCACGCGCATGTTCGGCATGGCGCGCAAGGAAGCGATCTGCTCGACCGGCTGGTGGGTCGGACCGTCCTCGCCGAGGCCGATCGAATCATGGGTCATGACATAGACGACCGGCAGCCCCATCAGCGCCGCGAGCCGCATCGACGGGCGGGCATAGTCGGCGAAGACAAGGAAGGTGCCGCCGGCGGTGCGGAAGCCGCCATGCAGGGTGATGCCGTTCATCGCCGCGGCCATGCCGTGCTCGCGGATGCCATAGCGGACATAGCGGCCCTTGGGCGTCTTCGGTGTGAAGTCCTCGAAGCCCTTGGCGCGGGTGTTGTTGGACGGCGTCAGGTCGGCCGAGCCCGAGACCAGCTCCGGCATCACCGGCACGATCACGTCGAGCGCCAGCTCGGAGGCCTTGCGGGTCGCGACGGTGACCGGGCTCGCAGCCAGCGCCTTCTTGTGGGCGACCAGCGCCTTGGCGAGCTTGGCCGGTACGGTATGGTTCAGGCGACGCTCGAACTCGCCGCGCTTGCGCTCGGACAGCGCCGCGAGGCGCGCATTCCACTCCTTGCGCTCGGCGAAGCCGCTGGCGCCGAAGCCGCGCCAGGCCTTGAGCACGTCGGCCGCGACCTCGAACGGCCCGCCGGTGATGCCGAGCGCCGTCTTGGCGGCGGCCAGTTCCTCGGCGCCGAGCGGCTCGCCATGCGCCTTGGAGGTGCCGGCCTTCTTCGGCGCGCCGAATCCGATCACGGTCTTGCAGGCGATCAGCGTCGGCTTGTTCGACTTCTGGGCGCGACGAACCGCAGCCTCGATCGCGTCGGGATCATGCCCGTCGACGCGCTCGGCCTTCCAGCCGCAGGCCTTGAAGCGGGCGATCTGGTCGACCGAGTCGGAGATCGAGAGCGGGCCGTCGATCGAGATGCCGTTATCGTCCCAAAGCACGATCAGCTTGTTCAGCTTCTGATGGCCGGCGAGCGCGATCGCCTCCTGGCTGATGCCCTCCATCAGGTCGCCGTCGGAGGCGAGGACATAGGTCTTATGGTCGACCAGCTTCTTGCCGAACTCGGCGGCGAGCATGCGCTCGGCCATCGCCATGCCGACCGCGGTGGCCAGACCCTGGCCGAGCGGGCCGGTCGTGGTCTCGACGCCGGCGGTCATGAAGTTCTCGGGATGGCCCGGCGTCTTCGATTCGAGCTGGCGGAACTTCTTGAGGTCGTCGAGTTCCATGCCGGGGGTGCCGGTGAGATAGAGCAGCGCGTAGATCAGCATCGAGCCATGGCCGGCCGAAAGCACGAAGCGGTCGCGATCGGGCCAGCGCGGCTCAGCCGCATCGTATTTCAGGATGCGGGTGAACAGCACGGTCGCGACGTCGGCCGCGCCCATCGGCAGGCCGGGATGGCCGGACTTGGCCTGCTCGACGCCGTCCATGGCGAGGGAGCGGATGGCGTTGGCGAGCCGCTCGTGCTGGGCGCGGTCGATCGCGGGCGTCGTCATGGAATCTCTCCGGCGGGCGGGAACAGAGCTCGCGCCGGAGCCGGCCGGCAGCGAGCAGCGAAATCGGAAAAGGTCGCGCGTTCGATAGGCTGCCCGCTCAAGCGGAGTCAATTCGCCTGAGACGGCCGGATATCCACTGCCAACAAGCCATGCTGGTCGGCGAAGCGTCCAAAGCGCTTTCCCCGTCCATATTTGTTAAACTAGGCTTCCGAATCGGATGAGCCGGCTTTCGCCGGCCTGCAGAGGAAGAAGCGTGGCGTCTCCAGGACTGGATCACGCCCTGTCGCGTCTCGAAGGCGCGCTTGGCCAACTCGAAGCGGCCGCCCGCAGGCGGCTCGAGGTCGAGCGTGGCCGAGCCAATCTCGAAACCGAACTCACTCTGATGCAGGACGACCGCGCTCGCCTCGCCGTCGAACTGGACGGCGCCATGGCCCGGGTCGGCCAGGTCCAGGGCGTGGCGGAAGAGGTCGACCGCAAGCTCGACCGCGCCATGACGGCGCTCGCCGAAGTGATCGCCCGCGTCGAAGCCCGCCCCGACGAAGAAGCCGAGCAGGACGCCTGATGCCCCAGGTCAACGTCACCATCTCCGGCAAGGCCTACCGCATGGCCTGCGGCGAGGGCGAGGAGCCGCATCTGGAGGCGCTCGCTCAGCTCTATGACGGCAAGATCGAGGAGATGCGCCAGGCCTTCGGCGAGATCGGCGACATGCGCCTGCACGTCATGGCGGCGCTGATGGTCGCCGACGAGGTCACCGAGCTGAAGAAGAAGGTCGAGACCCTCGAAGGCCGCCTGCAATCGCTGCAGGGCGATGCCGGCTTTGCCGACCAGCGCGCCGGCGAGGTCGAGGAAAAGGCGGCGGCTGCCCTCGTCGCCGCGGCCGAGCGCATCGAGATGGTGGCGAAGAGCCTGCTGCCGGGCCAACCCGGCTAGCATCGCCGGCGATTGACTTCGCCGTACCATTACGCTTTTCATCGCCGCAGAGCGCATGGGGCGCCACCAGTCCGCGGCAAGGGAGCCTGCTCCCACCCACACATTGAGCGAAGACATCGCATCTCGCTTTCTTCCGGCCTGTCGAGCGGACATCAGGCTTTCCTCGGAAGGAAGACCCATGTCTGATCCCAACCGCGAACTCACGTCCCGTTCCAATCTCGAAACCATCCGCCGCCAGGCCAAGCGCTGGCTGAAGGAGATCGAGGCCGGCGACACCGAGGCACTCGCCCGTTTCCGCAAGCTGATGCCCAGCCATGCCGGTCCGGCCAAGCTGCGCGAGGTCCAGCACGCGCTCGCCCGCGACTATGGGCTGGCGAGCTGGGCAGCGTTGAAGCAGGAGCTGGCGACGCGCGAAGCAGCCGCGCGCGGCCACGCCGCACTCGTCGCGCTGTTCCTGGAGAAGTCCGCGCTGCGCTATGGCGTCAGGCCCGGCACGCAGAACTGGGGCGAGTACGAGGCCGACCGGCCGGCCCGCGGCGCGCTGGCACAGCGCCTGCTCGAACGCCATCCCGAGATCGTCGGCGACAGCATCCACACCGCCGTCGCCGCGCATGATCTCGACGCCGTCCGCGGCTACATCTCAACGGACGCCACGCTCGCGGAGAAGCCCAGCGAATTCGATGGCTGGACGCCGTTGGTGCGCCTCGCCTTCACCCGCCTGCCGAACGAGGCCCTGTCGCACAACGCCGTCGCGATCGCGCAGCTCTTGCTCGATCATGGCGCCGACCCGAATGCGCTGTTCAGCGACGGCACTAACCACTTCACCCCGCTGACCGGCGTCATCGGCGGCGGCGAGAGCAACCAGCCGGCGCATCCGCAGTCGGAGGCGCTGGCGCGGTTGCTGATCGACCGCGGCGCCGATCCGCTCAACGGCCAGGCGCTCTACAACTCCTCGCTCGGCGCCGACGATGTCACTTGGCTCGACCTGCTCTGGAACGAGACGGACAAGCGCGGTGAGAGCCGGCGCTGGCACGAGCCAGTCCGCGAATTGCCGGCGCCGCCGCTCGACTATCTGCTCGGCAACGCGGTGCCACGCCAGCCGAAACGCGCCGCATGGCTCCTCGCCCGTGGCGCCAGCGCCCAGGCGCTCAATGCCTATTCGAAGCAAAGCTTGGTCAAGCAGGCGATGCTCGACGGCCGCAGCGATCTCGTTCGCCTGCTCGTCGACAATGGCGCGAGCCCGGTCGAGCTGACCGGGCAGGAAGCCTTCACCGCCGCGCTCGCCCGCGGCGATGAAGCCGAGGCGCGCCGGTTGCTCGACGGCAATCCGGACTTCCTGCGCGATCCCGCACCGTTCCTCGTCGCGATCCGGCAAGGCAAGGCGGAGATCGCGGCGCTGGCAGTCCGGCTCGGCGTCTCACCGGATGCGCAAACCCGCGACGGCGTGCGTGCCCTGCACGAGGCGGCAGGCAGCGATGCGATCGAGATCGTTGCGCTCCTGGTCGAGGCAGGCGCCGAGATCGATCCGATCGAGCGCCGTTACAGCTCGACCCCGCTCGGCTGGGCACGCCATCAGGGCGCGAGCGCTGCGCAGATCTATCTCGCCTCGCGCAGCCACGATGTTCAGGCGCTGTGCGAGGCCGCCGAGATCGAGCGGCTGGAAACGCTCTTCGCGGAGACTCCTGCGCTCGCCAATGCACCGGCCCGCTCGGGCAAGCCGCCGCTGTTCTGCCTGCCTGATGACGACACCAGCGCCTGCGACCTCGTCGAGTTCCTGCTGGCAGCTGGCTCCGATCCGGCTGCGCGCGACGCGGAAGGTCTGGCGGCGGCAGAAGTCGCGCGCAAGCGGGGGCTGCTGGATGCCGCGGCGCTGCTGGAAGCTTGCCTTCTCCCCTCGGGGGAGAAGGGGGGTCCGACGGGAGAAGGAAGCTAGGCCGCCTCCAGCCCGAACTGGAGCGCAGCCAGCCGCGCATAGAGCCCGCCCTTGGCGACGAGGGCGGCGTGCGTGCCTTCCTCGACCACCCGCCCATCCTCCATCACCAGGATGCGGTCGGCCGAGAGGATAGTGGCAAGGCGGTGGGCGACGACGAGTGTCGTCCGGCCCTGCATCAACCGGTCGAGCGCGTCCTGCACGGCGCGCTCGCTTTCCGAATCGAGCGCCGAGGTCGCCTCGTCCAGCAGCAGGATCGGCGCGTCCTTGAGCACGGCCCGAGCAATGGCAAGGCGCTGGCGCTGGCCGCCAGAAAGCGTGACGCCGCGTTCGCCGATGACGGTGTCATAGCCTTCCGGCAGAGCCCGGATGAAGCCGTCGGCGGCGGCGAGCTGCGCCGCCTCCTCGATCTCGGCCCGGCTCGCACCAGGACGGCCATAGGCGATGTTGTCGGCGACCGAGACGCCGAACACGGTCGGCTCCTGCGGCACCAGCGCGAAGCGGCTGCGCCAATCGGTCGGATCGGCCTCCGGCCCGGCGACGCCATCGACGACGACGCGTCCGGCGAAAGGATCGTAGAAGCGCAGCGCCAGCTGCAACACGGTGCTCTTGCCAGCGCCGGACGGGCCGACCAGTGCGACCCGCTCGCCCGGCTTGATCGCAAGGTCGAGATCGGCGAGCGCGAGATTGCTGCGGCCGGGATAACGGAATGACACGTTCTCGAAGGAAAGCGCTCCGACCGGCGGCGTCGGCAACGCCTTCGGATGCGGCGGCGCGGCGATGGCCGGCTTGGTCGCGAGGATCTCGCCGAGCCGTCCGGCAGCACCCGCCGCGGCCGAGATATCGCCATAGACTTCCGAGAGCTGGCCGAGCGAGCTCGCCGCCAGCACGGCATAGAGTACGAATTGCGACAGGCGCCCGCCGCTCATCCGGCCGGCAAAAACCTCGGTCGCGCCGACCCAGAGCACGAGCACGACACTGGCCGAGACCAGGAAGATGGCGATGCCTGACAGCCAGGCGCGGGAGCGCGTCGCATCGCGCGAGGCGTCGTAGGCACCATCCGAGGCGCCCTGGAAGCGCTGCGTCGTCGCGCTCTCCGCCCCGAAGGACTGCATGGTCCGGATCGCGCCGATCGCCTCCGAGGCGAAGGCGGAGGCGTCGGCGAGCCGGTCCTGCGCAGCCCTGGCGCGCTTGCGCACGGTGCGGCCGGAGAAGACCAGCGGCAGCACGACAAGCGGGATCGCGCCGATCACGATCGCCGAGAGCTGCGGGCTGGTGAAGATCATCAGCGCCAACGCGCCGAGGAACATGATGCCGTTGCGCAGCGCGATCGAGGCGGTCGAGGCGAAGGTCGACTTGATCTGGGTGGTGTCGGCGGTCAGGCGCGAGACAAGGTCGCCGGCGCGGCTGGCGTCGAAGAACGCAGGCTCGAGCTTGGTCAGATGCGCGAAGACATCGGAGCGCAATTGCGAGACGACACGCTCGCCGACCGTCATCACCAGATAGAATCGGAACGAGCTCGCCAGCGCCAGCACGGCGACGACCCCGATCAAGAGCGCGAAATAGGAGTTCGCCAGCTGCTGCTCGCCGCCGGAGAAACCGACATCGATCACGCGCCGGACCGCCATCGGCAGCGCCAGCGTCGCGAGCGAAGCGACGATCAGCGCGACGAGCGCGAAGGCGATCCGCCGCTTCTGGGCCAGCGCATAGGGCCAGAACGAGCGCAGCGCACTGAAATCAGGCCGCGCCTTTTTATCTTCGTTGTTCTCGTTCGCCACGCTCACTCGTCCTGAAAAGCTTGCACCGCCGCCGCGGCTGCGCTATGGGCAGCCCACTTCACGACAGGCTCATACGAATTGTTCGAAGAGCCGGCGATGCGCGCCGAGTTCCGGCCGCCCGCTTTTCGAATTGAGGATTTCGCCATGAAGACCGGCATTCATCCCGACTACCACACCATCAAGGTCGTCATGACCGATGGCACCGAATACTTCACGCGTTCGACGCTGGGCAAGGAGGGTGACACCCTCAACCTCGACATCGACCCGAAGACCCACCCGGCCTGGACCGGCGGCACCCAGCATATGCTGGACCGCGGCGGCCGCGTCTCGCGCTTCAACTCGCGTTTCGGCGCGCTGGGCGCCCTCGGCAAGAAGTAATTCGCGTTTTCGCGGCCCTTCGGAGCCTGCGAGCACGACAGAAAAGCCCGGCCTCGCGGCCGGGCTTTTTGCATGAGTGGCGACGATAGGCCGCGGACTGGCATGCCGTCATTCCCGGGCGGAGCGGAGCGCAGACCGGGGAATCTCGTGACGAGAAGGCGCGAACCAGTGCCCTCTCCGGCCGGAGATGCTCGGGTCTGGCCCGAGCATGACGCGCTATCGCCG
Organism: Allobosea sp.; assembly: GCA_035998995.1. Lineage (GTDB taxonomy): Bacteria > Pseudomonadota > Alphaproteobacteria > Rhizobiales > Beijerinckiaceae > Allobosea. Next base: position 111,825 of record DASYHC010000028.1, on the reverse strand, counting down.
GTTCAAGCCTTCCCCGTCGCCTGCGCAACCGCTTGCTTCGCCATCACGCCGATCAGATGAGCGCGGTACTCGGCATCGGCATGGATATCGCCGTTGATGCCCTTGGCGGTGTGCTTGAGACCGTCGAGCGATTTGGCGGCAAAGCGGCCCTTCAGCGCCGCCTCCGCTTCCGGCCAGCGGAAGACACCGCCCTCGCCCGCGCCAATGATAGCAACCGCGATCTCGCTGCCGCGCTTTGCGACGAAGACGCCGACCAGCGCGTAGCGCGAGGCTGGATTGCGGAACTTGGCGTAGCCCGCCTTGGACGCCACCGGGAACGAGACCTTGACGATGATCTCGTCCTCCTCGAGCGCCGTCTCGTAGAGGCCGCTGAAGAACTCCTCCGCCGGCAGCTTGCGCTTGTTGGTCACCACCGTCGCGCCGAGCGCCAGCAGCGCCGCCGGATAGTCGGCCGCCGGATCGTTGTTGGCGACCGAGCCGCCGATCGTGCCGCGATGGCGCACATGCGGGTCGCCGATATGGCTGGCGAGATAGGCCAGCGCCGGGATCGCCTCCTGGACCTCGGGCGAGGCAGCGACCTCGGCATGGGTCGTCATCGCGCCGATGACGAGGTTGCGGCCCTTGCGGGCGATGCCCTTGAGGTCAGCGCAGGAGGAGAGGTCGACCAGCGCGCCGGGCGAGGCCAGGCGCTGCTTCATCGTCGGCAGCAAGGTGTGGCCGCCGGCGAGGAGCTTGGCGTCCTCCTTCTTGGCCAGGAGGCTGGCGGCCTGACGCGCGGTCGCCGGGCGGTGATAGGTGAAGGCGTACATCGTCTCGTCCTTTCAGATCACTCGGCAGCCATGCGGCTGAGCGTTTTCTGCGCGGCGCGCCAGACGGCCTGTGGCGTCGCCGGCATGGCGATGTCCTCATGGCCGAGCGCGTCGGTGATGGCGTTGATGACCGCGGGCGGCGAGGCGATGGCGCCGGCCTCGCCGCAGCCCTTGATCCCCAGCGGGTTCGACGGGCAGGGCGTCACCGTCATGCCGACCTCGAAGGACGGCAGGTCGTCGGCGCGCGGCATGCAGTAGTCCATGAAGCTCGCGGTCACGAGCTGGCCGTCGGCATTGTAGCGGGCGCCTTCGAGCAGCGCCTGGCCGACGCCCTGGGCGATGCCGCCATGGACCTGGCCCTCGACGATCATCGGGTTGATGACATTGCCGAAATCGTCGACCGCGGCCCAGCGCTCGATCCGGGTCACGCCGGTGTCGGGATCGATCTCGAGCTCGCAGATATGGACGCCGGCCGGGAAGGTGAAGTTGGTCGGGTCGTAGAACGCCCCCTCCTTCAAGCCCGGTTCAAGGTCCTGACCGTTGAACTTGTGCGCGACATAGGCCTGCAGCGCGCAGGAGCCGAAATCGAGCGTCCGGTCGGTACCCTTGACGGAGAAATTGCCGTCCTTGAAGTCGATATCGGCCTCGTCGGCCTCCAGCACATAGGCCGCGACCTTCTTGCCCTTGGCGATCACCTTGTCGATCGCCTTGAAGATCGCCGACATGCCGACCGCGCCCGAGCGCGAACCATAAGTGCCCATGCCCATCTGCACCTTGTCGGTGTCGCCATGGACGATCGAGACGTTCTCCAAGGGCACCCCGAGCCGGTCGGAGACGAGCTGGGCGAAGGTCGTCTCATGGCCCTGGCCGTGGCTGTGAGAGCCGGTCAGCACCTCGATCGTGCCGATCGGATTGACCCGGACCTCAGCCGATTCCCACAAGCCCACGCCGGCGCCGAGCGAGCCGACCGCCGCGGATGGGGCGATGCCGCAGGCCTCGATGTAAGCAGAGAAGCCGATGCCGCGCAGCTTGCCGCTGCGGGCCGAATCGCGGCGGCGCTTCGGAAAGCCCTTGTAGTCAATGATCTCCATCGCCTTCTTCAGCGAGGCCCCGTAATTGCCGGTGTCGTACATCATGATCACCGGCGTCTGGTGCGGGAACTTCTTGATGAAGTTCTGCGTCCGGAACTTGGCCGGGTCCTTGCCGAGCTGGCGCGCTGCGACCTCGACGAGCCGCTCGACCACAAAGGTCGCCTCCGGCCGCCCTGCCCCGCGATAGGCATCGACCGGGGCGGTGTTGGTATAGACCGCATCGACCTCGCAATAGATCGCCGGGATGTCGTACTGGCCGGACAAAAGCGGCGCGTAGAGATAGGTCGGCACCGAGGAGGAGAAGGTCGAGAGATAGGCGCCGAGATTGGCGGTGGTGTGCACCCGCATCGCCAGCATCTTGCCGTCTGCGTCCATGGCGAGCTCGGCATGGGTGACATGGTCGCGGCCATGGGCATCGGAGAGGAAGGCCTCTGTGCGGTCAGAGGTCCATTTCACCGGGCGGCCGACCTTCTTCGCCACCCAGACGCAGACCGTCTCCTCGGCATAGATGAAGATCTTCGAGCCGAAGCCGCCGCCGACATCGGGCGCGATCACGCGCAGCTTGTTTTCCGGCGCGATGCCGATGAAGGCCGAGAGCACCAGCCGCGCCACATGCGGGTTCTGGCTGGTGGTGTAGAGCGTGAAGGCGCCCTCGCCCTGGTCGTAATCGCCGACCGCGGCGCGCGGCTCCATCGGGTTCGGCACCAGCCGGTTGTTGACGATGTCGAGTTTGGTGACGTGCTTGGCCGCCTTGAAGGCCGCGTCGGTCGCAGCCCTATCGCCGAGATGCCAGTTGAACACCGTGTTGTCCGGTGCCTCGGCATGAACTTGCGTCTTCGCCTTGGCCGCTGTCGCGGTATCGACCACTGCCGGCAGCACGCCATAGTCGACGACGATCGCCTCGGCCGCGTCACGCGCCTGCGCCAGCGTCTCGGCCACCACCACCGCGACATGGTCTCCGACATAGCGGACCTTGCCCTGCGCCAGCGCCGGATGCGGGCCTGCCCTCATCGGCGAGCCGTCCTTGTTGTGGATCATCCAGCCGCAGATCAGCCCGCCGACCTTGTCGGCGGCGAGATCGTCGCCGGTGAAGATCCCCAGCACGCCCGGCATCGCCGCCGCGGCCATGGTATCGATCTTTTTCAGCGTGGCGTGCGCATGCGGCGAACGCAGGAAATAGGCGTGGGCCTGGCCCGGACGGTTGATGTCGTCGGTATAGCGGCCCTGGCCGGTGATGAAGCGGTGGTCTTCCTTGCGGCGGACGGGAGCGCCGATTCCGGTGGCGGACATGGATTCCTCCTGGCGTGACGCCTCTTGGCGGGCGCTATCAGCGTTTTCGGGGATCACCTTATGCGCCGGCCTGCACGTTGAGAGCAGGTCGGTTGAACCTCACTCCGCAGCCTGGCGTGGCGGCTCCTTGCTTGCCAAGCCTTGCCCCGCCATCGCCTCGGCGCCAGCAGCGACCGCCTTGACGATGTTGTGGTAGCCTGTGCAGCGGCAGATATTGCCGTCGAGATCCTCACGGATCGTCTTCTCGTCGAGGTCATTGCCGCGCCGGTTCACGATATCGACCGCCGACATGATCATGCCCGGCGTGCAGAAGCCGCATTGCAGGCCGTGATGCTCGCGGAAGGCCTCCTGCATCGGATGCAGCGCCCCGCCATTTGCGAGCCCCTCGATCGTCGTCACCGAGGCGCCCTCGCAGGACAGCGCCAGCGTGGTGCAGGCTTTCACCGCCTTGCCGTCGAGATGGACGACGCAGGCGCCGCACTGGCTGGTGTCGCAGCCGACATGCGTTCCGGTCAGTCTGAGATTTTCTCTGAGGAACTGCACCAGGAGGGTGCGCGGATCGACATTCGCGGTGACGGCTTTGCCGTTCACCGTCATGGACAGATTGGCCATGGGGCACTCCTCCGAAAGCCTGTTTTCTGTACAGCCAACGACGTCTCGAAGGCCGCACGATCCATGCGCCGGCTCGTCACGAGCCAGCGGAGAATTTCCTTGGAACAACTTCAAAAAACAATGTGGACCCGGGATTTTCCGCGGTCAAGCGGGGGGCCGCTCCGCAACCGGCCTCGTTTGGCGGCGTTTTTGCATGGTTTTCAACACCGGCACCGGAAAGCGACGTTCCGCAACTCGCAACCGGGGAGTGAACCCTTTGCGGAATCTTAACCACACCTCTGCAGCATAGCTCGTCGGAATGACGATCTCCGATCGTCCCGCTCACGGATGGCGCGGTTGGCCTCGATCCTCGAACACGTCCAGCGTCGCCTCACGGCGATCGGCTATGACGAGCGCCAGCGCCGGCGCCTGCGCCGCTACCGCGCCATCGTCGAGCGCGTCATCGTCGAGGTCGTCGAACAGGATTTCGCCCGCGCCTTTGCCATTCACCCGATGCTGAAGCTGGCGGTCGATCCGGTCGCGGCCGAGCTTTTCACCGCCGAAGCCAACCATTTCCGCCTGCTCTTCGACGGCGATTTCGACCAGCGCTATTGCGATTCGCTCGAACGGCTCACCGTGCTTGAGCGGCATGGCCAGGTCGGTGCCCGCGCCCGCGCCTCGATCGCCTTCACGCTGTTCCGGATCTTCCTGGAGGAGAGCCGCACGCGGCTGATCTTCTCGCGACACGACATCCCGCACGACCTCTTCATCATCGAACGGGTGCTGACCTATGACGTCAACACCGCCATGTCGCTCGACCGCGAGTTCGAGGCGGCGGAAGCCCGCCGTCGCGGCGTCGCGCTCGACGAAGTCGCGGCGACGCTGACCTCGCGCATCGGCCAGCTCGACGGTGCGATCAGCAACGCGGTCAATCTGTTCGTCGAGACCGCCGGCGAGACCTCGGCAGCCAGCAGCTTCATCAAGGATCAGGTCGGCTCGGTCGCCCAGACCTCGCTGCTGGTCCGCGAGAAGGCGATGCAGACCGCCGCCGCGACCGAGGAGATGTCGGCGAACATCGCCGAGATCGGCCAGCGCGCCCGCCAGAGCCTCGACATCGCCCACCGCGCCGTCGCCGACGCGCAGGCGATGGACGAGGCGATCACCCGCCTGCGGCACGTCACCAGCAGCATCGGCACCGTGGTCGGCATGATCGCCGACATCGCCGCGCAGACCAATCTGCTCGCCCTCAACGCCACGATCGAGGCAGCCCGCGCCGGCGAATCCGGCCGCGGCTTCGCCGTGGTCGCGGCGGAAGTGAAATCATTGGCGACGCAGACCGCCTCGGCCACGCAGGAGATCGCAGCTCAGATCGCCGAGCTGTCGGCAAGCGCCGAAGCCTGCGGCGTGCGCGCCGCCTCGATCGGCGCGACGATCGGCGAGATCAAGGCGGATTCGGAGGCGATCTCGGATGCCGTCGCCCAGCAAAGCAGCGTCACCGGCGGTATCGCCCGGCACGCCGCCGAGGTCGCCCACGGCTCGGATGAGGCGATCGATAGCGCGACCCGCGTCAACGACAGCATCGGCAAGACCGAGAAGGCGCTGGAGCGCGCCAATGCCGCCGCAGCCGACATAGCCCTACAGGTCGGCGCAGCGGAGACGACGGTCAGCGAAGCGCTCGCGGCACTGCGCAAGGCCTCGTGACGCTGACCGTCATTGCGAGCGCCGCGAAGCAATCCAGGCTCGTAGCGCTCTGCCGCTCCTGGATTGCTTCGTCGGCTGAGGCCTCCTCGCAATGACGAAGGGGGGCTCAGCCCTCGCTGACCGCCTTGGCGAAATTGGCGAAGAACTCGTCGGCCAGTTTCTTCGAGACCGAGTCGATCAGGCGCGAGCCGAGCTGCATCAGCTTGCCGCCGACCTGCGCCTCGACCTCGTAGCGCAACAGGGTCTGCTCGCCCTCGGCGTCCTCCAGCATAACCTTGGCGCCACCCTTGGCGAAGCCGGCGATGCCGCCCTCGCCCTCGCCGACGATGCGATATCCATTCGGCGGGTCGAGGTCCTGCAATTCGACCTTGCCCTTGAAGGTCGCCTTCACCGGGCCGAGCTTGACCTTCACCACCGCCGAGAAATGCGTGTCGTCATCCTTGGTGAGCTGCTCACAGCCGGGAATGCAGGCCTTCAGCACCTCGGCATCGTTGAGCTTCTCCCAGACCACCTGCTTGGCCGCGGGCAGCGTCGCCTCGCCAGTCATCGTCATCGCCATGGCGTCGCTCCTCACCGTTCTCCGAGGTCTGCGGCGCAGGTTGCAGGCCGGCCCGCCTCGGGTCTATCCAAGTCTGCATAATCCATGGCCGGAAAGCACTGGCCCGCACAAGAGGACGAAGCTGGGATGTGGGTTGCAACGACCGCTCCGCGTGAAGGCACGTCCCGGCATGGCTGACAGCGGGCTCTATGGCGAGCTCTTCGCCGACCGGGAGATGGCAGCCGTCTTCGACGACCGCGCCGCGCTGCAGGGCATGCTTGATTTCGAAGCCGCCCTCGCCCGCGCCGAGGCCGAGACCGGCGTCATCCCCGCCAATGCGGCCGACATCATCGCCACCCACTGCAAGGCCGAGTTCTACGACATCGCCGCAATCGGCAAGGCCTCGACGCTCGCCGGCAATCCGGCGATCCCGCTGGTCAAGGCGCTGACCGCCCGTGTCGCCGCCGTCGACGCCGAAGCGGCGAAATGGGTGCATTACGGCGCGACCAGCCAGGACGTGATCGATTCCGGCCAGGCCCAGCAGTACCGGGCGGCGCAGGACCTGATCCTCGCCCGCTCCGCCCGCCTCGCCCATGCGCTCGCCGCCCTCGCCCGCGATCATCGCCGCACGCCGATGATCGGCCGCACCTTCCTGCAACACGCGGTGCCGATCTCCTTCGGGCTCAAGGCGGCCAACTGGCTGAGCCCGATCGTCTCCTTCCACGACGACTTCATGATCTGGGGGGAATCCGCGCATCAGCTCGGCGGCGCCGCCGGCAGCCTCGCCTCGCTCGGCGACAAGGCCGATGCGGTGTCGGAGGGCTTCGCCCGCATCATGCCCTCGATCGGCGCCGTGCGCGTGCCCTGGCACACTCAGCGCCGGCGCCCCGCCCGGATCGCGACCGAGCTCGGACTGCTACTCGGCCATCTCGGCAAGATGGCTGGCGATATCGCCCTGATGGCGCAGACCGAGATCGGCGAGCTGGCCGAGCCGGAGGCGCCCGGCAAGGGCGGCTCCTCGGCGATGCCGCACAAGCGCAACCCGGTGCTGTGCACGCTGATCCTCACCGGGGCCAAGCGCGCTCCGGGGCTGGTCGCAACCATGCTCGCGGCAATGCCGCAGGAGCATGAGCGCGCCATGGGCGGCTGGCATGCCGAGTGGCCGACACTGCGCGAGCTCTTCCTGGTCGCCGGCGGGGCCTTGAACCATGCGGTCGCGCTGGCCGAAGGGCTCCAGGTCTTCCCTGAGCAGATGCAGTACAATCTCGACCTCACCAACGGGCTGGTCATGGCCGAGCGCGTCTCGCTCGCGCTCGCAACGACGATCGGCCGTGGCGAGGCGCATCACCTGCTCGAGGAGGCCAGCCGCGACTGCCTCGCCAGCGGCCGCCATCTGAAGGACGTCCTCGCCGAGCACCCGAAGCTGGCCGGAAGGCTCTCCAGCGACGAGCTCGACGACCTCTTCGACCCCACGACCTATCGCGGCGCGACCGACGCCATCATCGACCGCATCCTCGTGCTCTATGAGGAAGAGCGGGAATACATGAGCGGCAATGGCTGAGCGTCTTGCCGGGCAAAGAGCTGCTCTAGCGCGGCGAGAGTCCCGCGGACGTTCTGGAAGGTGCTTCAGAAGCCGCCGAAACGGCGATGGCGGTAGACCAGTCCCGGCCCGGAGCCGCCGCCGCCGATCGCCACCACCTGACCGATCAGGATGCGATGCGTCGTGACCCGGTGGATCGCCGAGACGCGGCAGTCGAAGCTCGCGAGTGCGCTCGCCAGCACCGGCGCGCCGGTCGACAGCTCGCCCCACTCGCCGGCAGCGAAGCGATCCTCTCCCATCAGACCGCGCCGGCCCGAGAACACCGTGGCGAGCTCGTGATCGGCGGCCGCCAGCGTGTTGATGCAGAAGATGCCGCTCTCCTCGATCGCCGAGAGCGTCCGGCTCGCGGCTTCGACGCAGACGAGCATGGTCGGCGGGGAGACCGAGACCGAGCTGACCGCAGTCGCCGTCAGCCCCGAGCGGCCGGCCGGCCCGAGGGTCGTCACGATATGCGTAGCGCTGGCGACCTGCGCCATCGCTTCGCGGAAAGCCTGCGCGTCGGGAAGTGCGGCGCGTAAGGCGGCATCGACCATGCTGTTCATCGCCCAACTCTGCGCGAGAATACCGCCTTTTATCTAGGTACGCAGGAGTAAAAGGCGAGTTGCGGCAATTCTCGACACGCGGTGCAGTCCCCGCGCAGGGTTAAGATATATTACAGCTGCGTCCGGCTCAATCGCGCTGCAGCGCCGCCAGCAAGCCGGCGCGCAGATGCTGCATCAGCGCGTCGCTCGCCTCGGCGGCCGCGCCCGGCGCGCCCGCGACCAGCGCCTGGGCGAGGATCACGTGATGCTGGGCGGCCGGTACAAGATCGACCTGGCGGTCGAAGAAGTACCAGGCCCGCCGGATCAGCGCCTGCAGGGGCTCGACGGCCCGGCTGGCATAAGGGCTGCGCGCCGCCGCCGCGACCAGCGCGTCGAGTTCCTTGTCGAAACGCATATAGGCGTTGACGTCATCAGCCTGCGCCGCCTCGCGCATCGCCCGCGCCTTGGCGAGGATGGCGCTGCGCTCGCCCGGCCCGGCCCGCTTCGCCGCTTCGGCTGCGATCAGACGCTCCAGCACCTCGCGGGCGTCGAGCGCCGCCATCACGTCGATCGCGTCGATGGCCGTGACGGCGACGCCCTTGCGCGGCAGGATCTCGACCAGGCCCTGCTGCGCCAGCCGAATCAGCGCCTCGCGCACCGGGGTGCGACCGACACCGACGAGCTCGATCATCTGCGCCTCGGTCAGCACTGCGCCCGGCCGCAGCGACAGGGTCACGATCGCCTCCTCGAGGCGGCGATAGGCCAGATCGGACAGGCTGGCCGTGGCGCGGGCGCCGACGGCATCTAGGCCGGAAACGTTGGCCTCCTCGGTCATCGGTGGCACCCGTGATGCTTGACGCTTCGGATGCCATTGATATATCAGGATTTTCGACAAGGCCGCAAGGCGGGTGAGCCAGCCGCCAAGAAGCGGATATCCCGCTGATGGAGGCGACATGGCGTTTTCCTGCACGATCCCCGCCGTCGCCACGCTCCAGCAGGACGACGACGCCGTCCGGATCACGCGCTGGGATTTCGAACCCGGCGCGGTCACCGGCTGGCACAGCCATGGCTGGCCCTATTTCGTGATCATGCTGGTGGCCGGCACCTTGCGCATCCATGATGGCGCCAAGGAAACCGACGTGCCGCTGGCGCAGGGCCAAGCCTATATGCGCCAGGCCGGCATTCAGCACGACGTGATGAACGGCTCGCCCCACCCGATCGCCTTTGTCGAGATCGAGGTGAAGCAGCCGGCGACCCTCAAGCTGCTGCCCACCCCATGAAGATCGCGATCATCGGCGCCGGTATCGTCGGCACGGCCACCGCCCACGCCCTGCTCGACGAGGGCCACGAGGTCCTGATCCTCGACAAGGAAGGGCCGGCTTTCGGCCCCTCGCGCGGCAATGCCGGCATCATCGCGCATACCGACGTGCTGCCGATCGCCAGTCCGAACATGCTGCGCAAGGTGCCGGGCTTCCTGCTCGACCCGCTCGGGCCGCTGGCGATCCGCCTCGGCTATCTCCCGCAATTGCTGCCCTGGCTGGCGCGCTTCCTGCTCGCGGCCCGGCCCGCCGCCTATGAGCGCTCGATCGCCGGCATGATCGCCATCCAGCAGCTCGCGCTGCCGGCTTGGCTGGCGCGCGCCGAGAAGGCCGGGCTCGGCGGGCATATCTACCGCCGTGGCGCGCTCTATACCTATCGCGACGCGAACGACACCGCCGGCCTCGAAGAGCTTGCCAAACGGCAGCGTGCCGCCGGCATCGCCGTCGACATGCTGCAACCGCAGGAGCTGCGCCAACTCGAGCCGGCGCTGAAGGATCGCTTCGCCGGCGCCGCCTTTCATCCCGACTGCGCCCATATCAGCGATCCGCTCGCCCTCACCATGGCCCTCTTTGAGAGCGCGCTGGCGCGTGGCGCCGCCTTCGAGAAGGCCCATGTCGATAACATCTCGCTGGGCGAGCGCCCTGCCCTGGTCGGCCCGGATGGCTGGCAGCGCGTGGTCGACCGCGTCGTCGTCGCCGCCGGCGCCTGGTCGAAGCCGCTGGCCGCCGCGATGGGCGACAACATCCCGCTCGACACCGAGCGCGGCTACAATGTCAGCTTCCCGGGCGTGACCGGGCTGACCAGCCGTCCGATCGGCTTCAAGGATGACGGCTTCGTCATGACGCCGCTCGAAAGCGGCCTGCGCATTGGCGGCGCGGTTGAATTCGGCGGACTGGAGGCGCCGCCGAACCATGCCCGCACCAGGGCGCTCTACGACAAGGCCGCGAAGCTGGTGGACGGGCTGCCGGCCTTCGACAGCGGCAGGCTCTGGATGGGCTTTCGGCCCTCGCTGCCGGATTCGCTTCCGGTCATCGGCAAGGCGAGCCGCAACCCGAATGTCGTCTACGCTTTCGGTCACGGCCATTACGGCATGACCCAGTCGACGGCGACGGCTGGTCTCGTCGCCGCATTGATCGCCGGTCGCTCGCCCGCGATCGACATGAGCCATTTCAGCCCGCAGCGCTTCTGAAGCGCCGGGACGGGCTGAATCGATCTCTCAGCCGGCAGCGGCAATACCTTGATCTGATTCGCCTTTGCGCCAGATCGCCACACGTCCTATTGGACGCGGAAACGGTGATCTATCTGTTTGTCAGAGCATCGGATTCTTCCGAAAAGTGGACTCCACTTTCCGGTCCGATGCCCTGGCGAACGACAAGGCTCATGCGCGACCCCGGTAGTCTCACCCGAAACGCGCTGTCGGCCGAGGCTATAGAGCGTGCGAAGTTGGCCGAAGTCTCCGTACAAAAAAGCTCCGCCAGCAATCGCCCAGGTTGATTCTTGACCCGGCCTACATCTCTTTCGGGTAAACCTGAAAGACTCGGAAACCTTGCTACGAAAAGACCGTGCGCGATCAGTGGCGTAGCCACGACTCCTCATCTAGCCTGACGCTGCGGCATAGAAAATGTCGGCCAGAGGGGAACGCGCATGCAGGCTTCGATCCTGACCGATCTGCTGTTGCCGCTCGCCATCGGCATCGTCATGCTCGGACTGGGCCTCAGCCTGACGATCGAGGATTTCCGCCGCGTCGCGCGCTATCCCCTTGCCGTCGGCTTCGGCCTCTTTCTGCAGGTTCTGCTGCTGCCGCTCGCCGCCTTCGCGATCGCGATCGGCCTGAAGCTCTCTCCCGATCATGCCGTCGGCCTGATGCTGCTGGCCGCTGCCCCCGGCGGCGCCACCGCCAATATCTACAGCCATCTCGCCCGCGGCGACGTCGCGCTCAACATCACCCTGACGGCGGTCAACAGCCTGCTCTGCCTGCTCACCCTGCCGATCGTGCTCGACCTCTCGCTCGCCTATTTCCTCGGCGCCGAGCAATATGTGCCGCCGCCGCATCGCAAGGTGATCGAGGTCGGCGCGATCATCCTGATCCCGGTTGCGCTCGGCATGCTGCTGCGGGCGCGGGCCGAGAGCTTCGCCATCCGCGCCGAGATGCCGATCAAGATCTTCTCGATCCTCGTCCTCGCCGTGCTGATCGCCGGCGCGATCTACATCGAACGCAAGGCGCTGCTGCCGAGCCTTATCGCGGTTGGCGGCGCCTGCCTCGCCTTCAACCTGGTCAGCATGCTTACCGGCTATCTCGCGCCGCTGGCGCTGCGCCTGCCGAAGGGCCAGGCGGTGGCGATCGCCATGGAAATCGGCATCCACAACGCCGCGCTGGCGATCTTCATCGCGCTCAACGTGCTGCGCAACCCGGCCGCAGCGGTGGTGCCTGGCATCTACAGCCTGGTCATGTACGTGACCGCCTCCGCCTTCGCCGTCTGGCTGCTGCGGCGGAACGCGGCTTTGCGTCCCGCTTGAGGCTCAGCTGAACCGCGCCGGCGCGAACGGCGTCGGGTCGACGAAGACCTTCTGGCCACTGACCATCTCGGCGACCATGCGCCCGGTCACCGCCGCCAGCGTCAAACCGTGATGGGCATGGCCGAAGGAGAACCAGAGATTCCGGTGCTTCGGCGCCGGCCCGATGATCGGCATCATGTCGGGCGTGCACGGGCGGTTGCCGAGCCAGGGCTCAGCATCCAGCCGCTCGCCGAGCGGGAACAGCGTCTTGGCAATCGGCTCGGCGCGCGCCAGCTGCACCGGCGTCTTCGGCGCCCCGCGACTGGCGAATTCGGCGCCGGTGGTGAGGCGCACGCCCTGGCGCATCGGCGCCAGGAAATAGCCGCGCTCGGTGTCGAGCACCGGATGATTCAACACGGCATTGCCGAGCGGCTTGTAGTGCATGTGGTAGCCGCGCTTGACTGCGAGCGGCAGGCGGTAGCCGAGTCGGTTCGTCAGCACGTCGGCCCAGGGCCCGAGTGCGACGATCGCATCCGTGCCGAGCGCCTTCGAGCCGTCAGCGAGCGTCACGCTCCACCGGTCGCCGTCCTGAGTGAGCGTGCCGGCATCGCCCTGCGCAAAGCGGCCGCCGAGCTTTTCGAACAGCGCCAGATAGGCCTTGGACAGGCCGAGCGGATCGATCACCGTCACCGGATCGGTCCAGTGCAGGCCGCCGATCAGGCTCTGGTCGAGATGCGGTTCCTCGGCGCGCAGGTCGTTCGCGTCGAGCGCGCGATGATTCAGACCGAAATCGCGCTTCCAGCGCTCGGCCTCGGCCAGCCGGGTCTCCTGCTCCACGGGCGTCCGGAACACCTTCATCCAGCCCTTGCGGCGGAGCAGGTCGGTCGCGCCGGCTTCCTGCGCCAGCGCGTCGTGCTCGGTTACGCAATGCTCGATCAGGGTCGCGTATTTATGCGCGATCGCCTCGTGCTGCGAGGCGCGCGAATGCATCCAGTACGACCACAGGAAGGGCGCGAGCTTGGGGATCGCGTTCCAATGGTAGTGCGCATCGATGGTGTTGTTCATCGCGTAGCGGATGAGCGCACCGAAATCATGCGGAAAGCCGTAGGGGTAGACGCCCTCGCGCTGGATCAGGCCGGCATTGCCATAGCTGGTCTCACCGCCCGGCTGGCCGCGATCGACCAGCAGCACCGAGCGCCCCGCCTTCTGAAGATGCAGCGCCACCGAAATCCCGACGATTCCCGCCCCAACAACGATCGCGTCCGTGCGCATTCGACCTGACTCCGCCAGCCTTCCCCTCCTGCGAGAATAGCGCCGGCCACGGCGCTGTCAGCTCTTGTGTGGAATATTGCGAGTTTTACCGAAAAATTTCGTATCTTACGCCGCTGTTGCGGCGTCATATCGGAAAACACGGACACCTCCACCAAATTTGCGCAATTTTCTGCACTGAAGAGTGGCCAGGGCTGGGCGCGATGCGCTGCCTTTGAAGAGCCGGCCTGAGCTCAGATGCCTTATCGCGCTTCGCGCGTAATGACGCGAGAGTGCCTTACGCCGATGTCAGATGACGCCGCCCTCCGGATCGGCCAGTGTGAAGACCCGTTTCGCTGTTCTGGTTTCGATGCTGGCCGCCCTCGCCTCAACCCTCGCTCTGCTCGGCCGCTATGGCACGCAGGGCTTCGCGCTCTCGATCTTCCTCGGCCTGGCTCTGCCGCAATTCTCGGCGGCGGCGCGCCCGCTCCTGCCGATCACGATCTTCTGCTTCACCACCGTCGTATTCATGCGCGCCGATCTCACCGTCATTGCCGGACTGGTGCGCCGGCCGATGAAGCTCACCGTGACCTGCTTGTGGCTGCTGTTCACCCCGGCCTTGCTGATCGCTGCCACCCTTGCCGTACTCGGCCGCGACGCCCTCGATCCGGGCCTGCTGCTAGGCATCGCCATCATGGGCGCGGCGCCGCCGATCATGTCCACGCCAGCGGTCGCCATCCTCTACGGGTTCGAGCCCTCGCTGATCATCGCCGGCGTCATCGCGACGACGGTCGTCAGCCCGCTCATCGCACCATTTCTCGTCGATTTGCTGGCTGGAGCCACCGTCCCGCTCGACCGGCTGGCGCTGACCTTGCGGCTCGCCATGTTCATCGGCGGCGGCATCGTCGTCGCCTTCGCGCTCCGGCGCCGGCTTGGGGCGGAGCGCATCCGGGAGCTCAAGCCCAATCTCGATGGCTTCGGCGTGCTGATGTATTTCGTCTTCGCCATCGCGGCGATGGACGGCGTCACCAAGGCGGCGATCGAGCGTCCCGGGCAGGTCACGCTTTTCCTCAGCGTCGCCTTCCTGGTTTCGGCCATCGGTCTGGCCAGCGCCTGGCTGGCCCTGCGTAGCTTTGCCGTCTCCGAGCGCTTCATGATCGGCTACGGCACCAGTCAGCGGAACATGGGCCTGCTGGTCGCCGCGCTCGGCGCCGGCGTGCCGCCGACCACCTTCCTCTATTTCGCGCTGGCCCAGTTTCCGATCTATCTCCTGCCCTGGCTGCTGCGCGGTGTCGCGGCCCGCATCAGGCGAAAAGAAGCCTCTGCTGACGCGAGCTGACTGCAAGCTTTGCCAGGGTTCCGGAAAGCAAAACCGGAGTTCCTGTTATGATCACGCTCTATTCGGGGCCGCTCAGCCTGTTCTCGCGCAAAGTCGAGATTGCATTGCGCGAAAAAGGCCTCGCCTTCGAGCGCATCATGGTGCCGTTCAACCAGACGACCGGCTATGATCCCAAGCATCCCGAAGTCGTCGCTATCAACCCCAAGCGCCAGGTCCCGGTGCTGAACGATGACGGGATTGTGCTCTACGATTCCACGGTGATCCTCGAATATCTCGAAGACGCTTATCCCGAGCCGCCACTTTTTCCGCTCTGCCCCGGCGCCCGCGCCCGCTGCCGGCTCGACGAGCTCTATGCCGACGAGATCATGCTGCAGGCGCTGAAGCCGCTGATGCATCGAACCAGCCCGCCGAACTCCGACCAGACCAGGCGCCTCGCCCAGGAAGCCGACGCGCTGATCGCCGAGCGCGCGCTGGAGCAGCACTATGCCGTGCTCGAAGACCGGCTCGCCGGGCGTGAGTTCTTCGGCGACGCCGTCTCGATCGCCGATATCGCCCTGTTCATGAGCGTGCTGTTCTCGCTTCGCCTCGGCGGCCCATCGCTCGCCCCGTTCGACGGCCTGTCGCGCTGGTTCGAGCGGCTGAAGCTGCGGCCCGCCTTCACCCAGGCCGCCGTCGAGATCGCCGAGGCCGACCGGCGCCTCTCCTTCCCGTTGAAACGGGCCTGACAGCCGCCTTTCGCGATTGCGAGAGCGGCATCGCGGCGCTAGACCACGCCGCATGAGCACGATCCGCATCGCCCCATCCATTCTCTCCGCCGATTTCGCCAAGCTCGGCGAGGAGGTCCGTGCCATCGACGAGGCCGGCGCCGACTGGATCCATTGCGACGTGATGGACGGGCATTTCGTGCCCAACATCAGCTTCGGCCCCGATGTGCTGAAGGCGATCCGCCCGCACACCAAGAAGTTCTTCGACGTCCACCTGATGATTGCGCCGGTCGATCCCTATATCGAGGCCTTCGCCAAGGCCGGCGTCGACCTGATCTCCTTCCATGTCGAGGCCGGCGCGCATCCGCATCGGACGATCCAGGCGATCAAGGCGCAGGGCAAGCAGGCCGGCATCGTGCTTAACCCCGGCACGCCGGCGAGCGCGGCCGAGCCGCTGATCGGCGATGTCGACCTGATCCTGCTGATGACGGTCAATCCCGGCTTCGGCGGCCAGAGCTTCATCCACTCAGTGGTCGACAAGATCGCGCAGGTGCGCGCCTTGATCGGCGAGCGGCCGATCGCGCTCGAGATCGACGGCGGCGTCACGCCGGAGACGGCGCCGCTCTGCATCAAGGCTGGCGCCGACACACTCGTCGCCGGCTCGGCCGTGTTCAAGGGCGGGCCGTCGGCCTATGCCGGCAACATCGCCGCCATCCGCAAGGCGGCAGAGGCGGCGCGCGGCGACTGGGTCTGACGCGCGACCGTCATTGCGAGCGAAGCGAAGCAATCCAGGAGCGGCAGAGCTCTACGTCTTCCTGGCTTGCTTCGTCGCTATGCTCCTCGCAATGACGCAGAGCGTCAGTCAGCCCAAATCGATCGCGGCAAAGCCGCCATAGATCAGCCGCGTCCCATCGAAGGGCATCGGATTGGCGCCCGGCTGCATGCGTGGATCTTCCATCAGCTTCTGCCAGCCGGCGTCGCGCGCCTCCTTGCTCGGCCATTCGACCCAGGAGAAGACGACAACCTCATCATCCTTGGCCGCGACGGCGCGATAGAAATCGGTCTGCTTGCCGCGCGGAACGTCGTCGCCCCAGGATTCGAAGACGCGCGTCGCGCCGTATTCCTTGAACAATGGCGCAGCCTTGCGGGCATGCTCGGCATAGGCCTCGCGATTGGCGGCAGGCACGGCCGCGACGAAACCATCGACATAGGACATCGGTCTTTTCCTCCTTGGGTCTGTCGGCGCTCCAAATCCGAAGAGCGTCCCGCCCGGCCGGCGCGGACGCTAGGCATGATAGGGGTCCGAAGCTGTCAGCAGCGGCCCTCCGGCATTCCGTCCGCGGCCCGTCCGTGCTAGCGAGCCGGCGAGCCTTTCATCGTCACGTCGCGAGCCCGCTATGATCCCCCGTTATTCCCGCCCCGAGATGGTCGCGATCTGGGAGCCGCAGACGCGCTTCCGCATCTGGTTCGAGATCGAGGCGCACGCCACCGACAAGCTCGCCGAGCTCGGCGTCGTGCCGAAGGAAGCGGCGGCGACGATCTGGGCCAAGGCCAAGGACGCCACCTTCGACGTCGCCCGCATCGACGAGATCGAGCGCGTCACCAAGCACGACGTCATCGCCTTCCTGACCCATCTCGCCGAGATCGTCGGCCCCGAGGCGCGCTTCGTCCACCAGGGCATGACCTCTTCCGACGTGCTCGACACCACGCTCGCCGTGCAGCTCGCCCGCGCCGCCGACATCCTGATCGCCGATGTCGACGCCCTGCTCGCGGCCATCAGGCGCCGCGCCTTCGAGCACAAGCTGACCCCGACCATCGGCCGCTCGCACGGCATCCATGCCGAGCCGGTGACCTTCGGCCTCAAGCTCGCCCAGGCCTATGCCGAGTTCGACCGCTGCCGCGCCCGCCTCGTCGCGGCGCGCGCCGAGATCGCGACCTGCGCCATCTCCGGCGCCGTCGGCACCTTCGCCAATATCGACCCGCAGGTGGAGGAATATGTCGCCGAGAAGATGGGGCTGACGCCGGAGCCGGTCTCGACCCAGGTCATCCCGCGCGACCGCCACGCCATGTTCTTCGCCACGCTCGGCGTCGTCGCCTCTTCGGTCGAGCGCCTCGCCACCGAGATCCGCCATCTCCAGCGCACCGAGGTCTACGAGGCCGAGGAGTATTTCTCGCCGGGCCAGAAGGGCTCCTCGGCGATGCCGCACAAGCGCAACCCCGTCCTGACCGAGAACCTGACCGGCCTCGCCCGCCTCGTGCGCGGGATGGTGACGCCGGCGCTGGAGAACGTCGCGCTCTGGCACGAGCGCGACATCTCGCACTCCTCGGTCGAGCGCATGATCGGCCCCGACGCGACAGTGACGCTCGATTTCGCGCTGGCCCGCCTCACCGGCGTCGTCGACAAGCTGCTGATCTATCCGCAGAACATGAGGAAGAACCTCGACAAGCTCGGCGGCCTGCACAATTCGCAGCGCGTCCTGCTCGCCCTGACCCAGGCCGGCGCCAGCCGCGAGGACAGCTATTCCATGGTCCAGCGCAATGCGATGCGCACCTGGGAGCATGGCGAGGACTTCCTCACCAATCTCAAGGCCGACAAGGACGTCACCGCGAAGCTCTCGGTGGCCGATCTCGAGGCGATGTTCGACGAGGGCTACCACTTCAAGCACGTCGACACGATCTTCCGCCGGGTGTTCGGGGAAGCGTGAGGCGCCTGCTGGATTTCACGGAAGCGAACGCTATCTAGCGGCTATGAAAACCTCCGACACCGACATCCTGATCGTCCCCGGCTGGTCGGGCTCCGGGCCCGACCATTGGCAGAGCCGCTGGGAAGCCAAGCTGCCGACGGCCCGCCGCGTCGAGCAGGAGGACTGGTACAAGCCGACCCGCGACGGCTGGGCCAACCGCATCGTCGCTGCGGTGCGCGCCGCGACGAAACCGGTCGTGATCGTCGCCCACTCGGCCGGCTGCAGCGCCGTCGCGCATGCGGCCGAGCATCTGAAGCCGCGCGAAGTCACCGGCGCCTTCCTGGTTGCTCCGGCCTCCGAACGGGCCAAGCGCGCCATCCCCGGCATAGCCGACGATTTCACCGCGATCCCACGAAAGCCCCTGCCCTTCCGCTCGGTGCTGATCGCCAGCGCGACCGACCCCTACTGCACGCCGGACGAGGCAAAGGCGCTCGCCGAAGCCTGGGGCTCGGAGTTCGTCGACGCCGGCGACAGCGGCCATCTCAACACCGAATCCGGACACGGCCCCTGGCCGGACGGGCTCTTGCGCTTCGCCGGCTTCATGAAGAGCCTGACGGTGGTGTGAGCGGTGCGGAGGCCGTTGCCCTCCAAACAGATCGTCATCAGCCCGCCGATGCAGCGGTGAACACAGCCAGTTGCGCCTCGAAGGCGCGCTGATAGGCCGGCCGCGCTTCGGCGCGGGCGACATAGGCGGCAAGGTTCGACCGCTCTTCCAGCATCCCCGAACCCTGCAGCCGGCGCAGCACTGTCACCATCAAGAGGTCGCCGGCGCTGAATGCGCCGTCGAGCCACTCGGCATTGCCGAGATGGTTGGAGAGGCCTTCGAGCCGTTTGCGGACGATCTGGTCCAGGGCGGCGAGGCGTTCCTCGTACCAAGGCTTGTCGCGCTCGAGAATCCTGACTAGCGAGCGGTCGAAGATCGGCGGCTCCAGCGTGTTGAGCGCGGCGAACATCCACATGATCGCGCGCGCCCGCGCACTCGCATCGTTAGGTAGCAGGCCGGCATGGCGCTCGGCGATATGGAGCACGATCGCTCCCGACTCGAACAATGCGAGATCGCCCTCCTCATAGGTCGGAATCTGCCCGAAGGGCTGCAGTGCCAGATGCGGCGGTTCCTTCATCGTCTTGAACGACAGGAGGCGGACCTCGTAGGGCTGGCCGACCTCCTCGAGCGCCCAGCGCAGGCGCATGTCGCGCGCCAGGGCGTTGCCGCGGTCGGGCGAGCGTTCGAAGGCGGTGATGGTGGCGGTCATCGACTGCTCCCGTGAGTGCGTCGCGCTTTGCATTCCGAGGACGAATGGCGCCGGTGTCATCCGACAACTCCCCTCGTCTTTTTGATCGCGAGGTTTCGTGATCTGGTTCAGCCGCCTCAAAGAAAAACCCGCCCCGGATCGCTCCGGAGCGGGCTCTGTCTCATGCCTTGCGGCGATCAGAGACGATCAGTTCTCGACATAGCCGATCTTGCCGTCGGCACCCTTCTTCCAGGTGTAGACGGTGTAGTCGGGGCGGGTGATGTCGCCCTTCTTGTCGAAGCCGATCTTGCCGATGACCGTATCGACCGGCTGGCCGCCATGCAGCGCCGCGGCGATCTTCTTGGGATCGACCGAGTTCGCGCGCTTGGCGCCTTCGGCCATGATCTGGACCGCGGCGTAGCTGTAGAGCGTGTAGGCTTCCGGCTTGAACTTGCGGGCCTCGAATTTCTTCAGGACCGCAGCGGCCTCCGGACGCTTCTGCGGATCCGGCGGGAAGGTCATCAGCGTGCCTTCGACGCCGGGGCCGCCGATCGTGGCGAACTCGTCGGTGGTGATGCCGTCGCCTGAGATCATCACGGTCTTCAGGCCCTGGTCGCGCATCTGGCGCACGATCAGGCCGCCCTCGGTGTGCAGGCCACCCCAATAGAGGTAGTCGGCACCCGTCGACTTCAGCTTCGAGATCAGCGCCGAGAAGTCCTTCTCGCCGGCGTTGACGCCTTCATAGAGCACGTCCTTGACGCCGGCTTTGGTCAGGCCCTTGCGGGTCTCGTCGGCGAGGCCCTGGCCATAGGTCGTCTTGTCATGGACGATGGCGATCTTCTTGCCCTTGAGGTTCTTGGCGATGTACTCCGCCGCCACCGAGCCCTGCTGGTCGTCGCGGCCGCAGGTGCGGAACACGTTCCAGAGGCCACGCTCGGTGATCTTCGGGTTGGTCGCCGAGGGGCTGATCATCAGGATGCCGTTCTCGGCATAGACTTCCGACGCCGGCATGGTGACGCCGGAGTTGAAGTGGCCGAGCACCATCTTGACGCCGTCGCCGACGAACTTGTTGGCGACCGAGACGCCCTGCTTCGGATCCGAGACGTCGTCGCCGAGGACGACCTGGATCTTCTGGCCCAGGATGCCGCCGGCAGCGTTGATGTCTTCCGCAGCCTGTTCCGCCCCGTTCTTCAGCTGCGCGCCGAACGCCGCATTCGGACCCGTGATCGGGCCGCCGACGCCAAGCTTGATCTGTGCGTTCGCTACGCCGGAAAAGGCGAGGACCGCGCCAAGGGCAATACCGCCCAAGAGCAGCTTCTTCATGCGTTGTGACTCCCCTGTGAGTATATTACGGGCCGGCTTGGCCGTCCCGTCTCGGCGCGTGGTGCCACCGTGAAACGCAGTCTTGCGCTTTTTCGCGGTGCTGTCACGCGGCAAGCCCCGTGAACTTTGGTTGTGTTTTCGGCGCCTTAAGTGCTCTCCCGAGCCCTCCAGCTGAAGGGTCCGGTGCGCTCGTAGAGCCAGCGATATTGCGTCGTCATCTGCCGCGCCCGGTTGTAGCGCCAGCCGGCGAAACTGAAGGCGAAGAGCACCAGCGTGTCGACGATGTAATAGTGCGGCGACAGCAGCGTCGCCTCGAACAGGGCGAAGTGGATGAAGCGGATCACCAGCCCGAGGATCAGCGTATAGAAGACGAGCTGAATCGGCGGCCGCCAGGTGATCGCCACCGCCCGCCCCGCCATCCAGGCGGCCCAGCCGCCCATCACCACCGTGACGAGGAGAAAGAGCCAGACGGTCGGCTCCTCATAGAGAATGCCCTGCATCAGCGTGCTCCGTTAAAAGCTCGCGGCGCTCAATGCCGCCCGCCTTCGAGATAGGCCGCCCTCACCTGCGGATTGGCGAGCAGCTCCTTGCCGCTGCCGCTCATGGTGATGACGCCGTTGACCATGACATAGCCACGATGGGCGAGCTTGAGCGCATGGAAAGCGTTCTGCTCGACCAGGAACACGGTCAAGCCCTGGCTGCGGTTGAGTTCCTTGATCGCCTCGAAGATCTGCTTGACGATCAGCGGCGCGAGACCGAGCGAAGGCTCGTCGAGCATCAGGAGCTTCGGCCGTGCCATCAGGGCGCGCGCGATCGCCACCATCTGCTGCTCGCCGCCCGAGAGCGTGCCGCCGCGCTGCTGCAGGCGCTCCTTCACGCGCGGGAACAGCGTGCAGATTGTCTCGAGGTCCTCGTCGAAATGCTGCATGCCGGCGACGGCTGCGCCCATCTGCAGATTCTCAAACACGGTCATGCGCGGGAAGATGCGCCGCCCTTCCGGCGACTGCGCGATGCCGAGGCGCGCGATCTCGTGGCTCGGCATCCTGGTGATGTCGCGCCCTTCATAGGTGATCGAGCCTTCGCGGGCCTGCGGCGCGCCGAAGATCGTCATCATCAGCGTCGATTTGCCGGCACCGTTGGCGCCGATCATGGTCACGATCTCGCCCTGGCGGACGTCGACATCGACGCCCTTCAGCGCGATGATCTTGCCGTAATAGGTCTTGACGCCGCGGACCGAGAGGAGCGGTTGAGCCTCGCTCATAGGCCGACCTCCGCTTCCACCGCTTCGACCTCTTCGTCGTCGACGCCGAGATAGGCCGCGATCACCTTCGGATCGGCCTGGACTTCGGCCGGCGTGCCGTCCGCGATCTTGGTGCCGTAGTCGAGCACCACGACATGATCAGAGATTTCCATCACCACCGACATGTCATGTTCGATCAGCAGGAGCGCCGTGCCGTGGTCCTTGCGGATCGACAGCAGGAGGTTGTTGAGGTCGAGGCTCTCGCGCGGGTTGAGGCCCGCGGCTGGCTCGTCGAGGCAGAGCAGCACCGGGTCGGTGCACATGGCGCGCGCGATCTCCAGGCGGCGTTGGTCGCCATAGGGCAGGTCCGCGGCGGGATCGTCGGCGCGATGAACCAGGTTGATCTTCTCGAGCCAGAACTTGGCCTTTTCGATCGCCTCCTTCTCGCGCGCCTTGTAGCCGCCGATGCCGAGCACGCCGAGGAAGGTGAAGCCCGAGGCGATCATCAGCGGGTTGTGCTGCGCGACCAGGAGGTTCTCCAGCACCGTCATGCCGCCGAAGAGGCGGATGTTCTGGAAGGTGCGGGCGACCTTGGCCTTCCAGGCGATCCGGAAGTCGGGCATGCGCTCGAGCAGGTAGCTGTCTCCGCTGTCCTGCGTCAGCGTCATCATGCCTTCGGTCGGCTTGTAGAAGCCGGTGATGCAGTTGAACACCGTGGTCTTGCCGGCCCCGTTCGGGCCGATCAGCGCGGTGATGTCGCCCTTGCGGGCCTCGAAGGAGAGGTCGTTGACGGCGGTCAGGCCGCCGAAGCGCATGGTGACATGCTCGACCTGGAGAAGCGGTTTGGTCGTCATCAGCCGTGCCCCTCCTGGACCATGTCGGCCGAGATCGCTTTCTTCTCCTTGAGGAACGCCGTGGGTTCTCGGGTCGAGATCAGCCCGCGCGGCTTCCAGATCATGATCACCACCATGGCGAAGCCGAAGATCAGCATGCGATACTTGGTCGGGTCGAAGTCGGGACCGAAGACCTGCTTCAGCCAGTCGAGCTCGCGCAGCAGCTCCGTGCCGCCGATCATCGCGATCGCGGCGATGGCACAGCCCCAGAGCGAGCCCATGCCGCCGAGCACGACGATGGCGAGGATGATCGCCGATTCCATGAAGACGAAGGATTCAGGCGAGATGAAACCCTGCCGCGCCGCGAAGAACGAGCCGGCGAAGCCGCCGAACATCGCCCCGATCGAGAAGGCGGTCAGCTTGGTGTTGGTGGTGTTGATGCCGAGCGAACGGCAGGCGATCTCATCCTCGCGCAGCGCCTCCCAGGCGCGCCCGACCGGCAGGCGCCGCAGGCGCAGGCTGACATAGGCGGTCAGCAGCGCCAGCATCAGGATGACGTAGTAGAGGAAGATCGTGCGGTAGAGCGGCGAGAACTCCAGCCCGAACACTGCCGCGAAGCCGTCATCGCCTGCCGTGAACGGTATGCCGAAGAAGGTCGGTCGCGGGATGCCGGAGATGCCCGCATAGCCATTCGAGAAATCCGTCCAGTTGATCAGGACGAGGCGGATGATCTCGCCGAAGGCCAGGGTGACGATGGCGAGATAGTCGCCGCGCAGGCGCAGTACCGGGAAGCCGAGGATCATGCCCCAGAAGGCGGCGAGGATGCCGGCCATCGGCAACAGGATCCAGAAGGACAGGCCGAAATTCTTGGCCAGCAGCGCGTAGGAATAGGCGCCGACCGCATAGAAGGCGACATAGCCGAGGTCGAGCAGGCCGGCGAGGCCGACGACGATGTTCAGCCCCCAGCCGAGCATCACGTAGATCAGGATCTGGACGCCGAAATTGTCGATCCACTTCAGCGCCCCGCCCCAGCCCGCGAGGTTGATCGCGATGATCGGGAAGGTCAGCAGGAAGCCGAGCCCGAACAGCGAGAACAACTTCGAGTTGCGCTGGAAGAAGCCGATGGTGCCATGCGGCAGGAGCCGGACGACCGACTTGCCCTCGCCGCGCTTCTGCTGGCGCAGCGCCATCAGGAAGCGGCCGACGAAGACGATCGCCACTGCCCAGGCCACCGCGTCCCAGCGCGGATCGAGGACGAGCTGGTTGTCGAGGTTCTGGCGCGTGCCCCAGGCGATGATCGGGATGCACAGGCCGAAGGTAATCAGCGCCGCGAAGGCGGCCTCCTTCAGCGCTGCCGTCATGTCGGCCTGGCGCTTGGCCGGCGTCGATGCGTCCATGGCCATGGGCTCAGACCTTCTCGACTTCGGGCCGGCCAAGGATGCCGGAGGGCATGAACACGAGGACGACTGCGAGGATGCAGAAGGCGGCGACGTCCTTGTAGTCGATGGTGAAATAGGCCGACCACATCACCTCGATCAGGCCGATCAGCAAGCCGCCGAGCACCGCGCCGGGCAGTGAGCCGATGCCGCCGAGCACAGCCGCAGTGAAGGCCTTCACGCCCGGCACGAAGCCGTCATGGAAGGAGACCACGCCGTAGAGCACGAGATACATCACGCCGGCGACCGCCGCGAGCGCCGCGCCCATCACGAAGGTGATCGAGATGGTGCGGTCGACATCGATGCCAAGGAGCGAGGCCATCTTGCGGTCCTGCTCGCAGGCGCGCTGGGCCCGGCCGAGCGGCGTCTTCTGCACCAGGTACCAGAAGGCGGCGAGCAGCACGATCGTGGTCACGATGATGACGATCTGCTTGTAGGAGATCGAGACCGGGTAGGTCGCGCTGTCGATCAGCAGGATCGACTTGTTCAGCATCGGCGGCGTCGGCTTGTTGCGCGGCCCCTGCACGACTTGGACGAAGTTCATCAGGAAGATCGACATGCCGATCGCCGAGATCAGCGGCGCGAGTCGGAACGAACCGCGCAACGGCCGGTAGGCCACCCGCTCGATCGTCCAGTTCCACAGCGAGGTGAAGAACATCGCCAGGATCAGGACGAAGAACAGTGACAGCACGATTAGTCCGGCGCCGAGCCAGGCCGAAATCAGCATGAAGAAGATCAGCGCGATGAAGGCCGACAGCATGAACACGTCGCCATGGGCGAAATTCACCATGCCGATGATGCCGAAGACCATCGTATAGCCGATGGCGATGAGGCCGTAGATCGACCCCAGGGTCAGCCCATTGATGAGCTGCTGGACGAAGACTTCCATTGAACGACGCCTAACCCCTCGAATCAGTTGCCCGTTCTTGTTGCGCGGTATGACACCGGCGCATGCGGGATGCGATTTCGGCGCAGAGCTACCAACCGTCTGCGCCCTCGACAATCACCCCGCGCCACATTTCTGTCAAAAGCAATCTGCGTGACATTGCATATGCAATAGGCAGCTGATGCTGCGGCCCCGCGCTCATTCCGCGCAAGATGATTGCTCGGCATGCAGTACACGATCCCGCGACATCGGGCCCCTTTGTCGCCGATGTCGCACCACTCCCGCGCGAGATACCGGAATGGTGGCTCCGATCGCGCTCAGGATCTCCGCATTTGGCCTCGCGCACCGGCCCGCACGCTGCCACGATCACCTCCCGAATCCCGCTTCCCAGGTGCGCCATGGTCCTCGCCGCCCCTCCCCTCGCCGACGCCGCCTACGACAAGGCGCTCGCTTTTCTTGACCGCGTGCCGCTGATCGACGGCCACAACGACCTCCCCTATGTCGTGCGCCTTGACCGGAGCGCGAAGGGCGATCTCGCCGCATACGATCTCGGCAAGGTTCATCCCGAGACCGACACCGACATCCCGCGCATGCGCGCCGGCAAGCTCGCGGGCCAGTTCTTCGCGGCCTATGTCCCACCGAACCATCCCAAGCCTGCAGGCTTCGCGCTGGCGCAGATCGCGCTGATGCGCCGGATCTGGGAGCATCACGCCGACGTCTTCCGGCCGGGCCTGTCGGCCGACGATGTCGAAACGGCCAAGAAGGAAGGGCGGATCGCCCTGTTCATGACGATCGA
Organism: Allobosea sp.; assembly: GCA_035998995.1. Taxonomy (GTDB): domain Bacteria; phylum Pseudomonadota; class Alphaproteobacteria; order Rhizobiales; family Beijerinckiaceae; genus Allobosea. Next base: position 86,087 of record DASYHC010000028.1, on the reverse strand, counting down.
GAACGGCTCGGCGCTCGACAACGAGCTCGACGCGCTCGACGCCTATTGGGATCTCGGCGTCCGCCTGATGACGCTCTGCCACAACGACACCCATGACTGGTGCGACTCGGCGACCGATGCGCCGCGCCATAACGGCCTCAGCGCCTTCGGCAAGGAAGTGATCGGGCGGATGAACCGGCTCGGCATGATCGTCGACCTCGCCCATGTCGCGCCCAAGGTGATGCATGATGTGCTCGACATCAGCGATGCGCCGGTGGTCTGGTCGCACTCCAATGCCTTTTCGCTCTGCGACCACCCGCGCAACGTGCCCGACGACGTGCTCGATCGGGTCGCCACGAACGACGGGCTGGTGATGGCGACCTTCGTGCCCGACTTCATCAGCCAAGCCTCGCGCGACTGGCACCGGCCGGCCAAGGACCGGTACGGCAAGACGCCGGACGGGCTCGACTACAAGAAGGCCGAGGACGAGATCGTCCGCACCGCCGGCCCCCGTCCGAAGTCGACGCTGGCGCAGTATTGCGACCATGTCGACTACCTCGCCAAGCGGATCGGCCACGACCATATCGGCATCGGCTCCGACTTCTTCGGCGGCCTCACGCCTGAGGGCATCGAGGACGCCTCGACCTTCCCCGCCGTGATCGCCGAGCTCATTCGCCGCAGCTGGTCGGACGAGAACCTCGCCAAGCTCGCCAGCGGCAACATGCTGCGGGTGATGCGAGCGGTCGCAGGCGCAGCCGCGCGCTGAGCGCGGCTGCCGCAGCAAGGCGAAATTGAGGCAAAATTTTAAGGGTGTAGTGCCAGAACTGCCGGGCCCGACATTGCGAGCGGGGGCGGAGCGTTAGCGAGTCCCCTGTCCCGCGCCAGAACAGCCCGGACAGCACCCGTGAATCTCTTTCCCGCTTCGATCAAAAACTACCTCGTCGCCACCATGGCGTGCCTGTGCGTGCCGGGACTCGGCGCGCTCGCCTTTCTCGCCGAACAATCCGTCGAGGACGTGCTGACCAGCCGGCGGCTGGTCGAGCTCGTCGCCGCCGATGAGGCCCTTCTCAACGCCGGCAACACGATCCGCTCCAATCGCGGCCAGGCCCAGACCGCGATCCAGGTCGCGGACGATCCGACGCCCACGCTGAAGAAGATCGAGCAGGCCAATCGCGACGCGCTCGCCAGCGCCATGGTCCTCCTGCGCGGCACCGACCTCGCCGACCGCAAGGCGCTCGCCGACGCGATCGACCGGCAGGAGAAGGCGACCGCGGCCAAGCTGACTGAGATCTATGCCGAGGCCGGCAAGCCCAAGCCGCAGCGCAGCCTCGCCGCCACCATGCCCTGGTACAACGGCGTCGGCGACATCGAGACCGCGATGACCACGGCCTCGGACGCGACCTCGACTGCGGTCCGCATGTCCGATCCGGCGCTCGCCGATCTCCAGAACTTCAAGGCCGCCGGCTGGCGCGTGCGCTCGAGCTACGGCACGCAGTGCTCGGTGCTGCGCCCAGTCTTCGGCAGCAACAAGCCGATGGATGCGGCGCAGTTGCGCCGGCTCGGCGAGATGCGCGGTGCCTCCGACGCCGGCGTCGCCCAGCTGACCCAGCTCGCGGCGCGCCCCGGCGTCAGCCCCGAGCTGGCGCGCAAGGTCGGCGCCATGAACAGCGAAGTCACGGCCGCCAACCGGCTGATGGACGAGCAGATCGGCCGCGTCGGCCAGGGCAGCAGCCCGGTCGTCGGCGCCGAGGAATGGACCAAGCAGTGCAACGGCCCGTTCAACGCCATTCTCGCCGCCGTCGGACAGTCCTTCGACGAGATGGAGAACGTGACGCAGGCGACGCTGACGCGCGCTTGGACCCGGCTCGCCATCACCGGCGGCCTGTTCCTCGCTCTGCTCGGCATCTGCGTCGTGAGCTGGCGCGGCGTGCAGCGCCGCATCACCCGGCCGCTGGTGCAGCTGCAGACCTCGCTCGCCGGCATGCAGGCCGGTGACTTCGCCCAGAAGATCCCGACACCGCCCTGCCCCGACGAGATCGGCACGCTGAGCGGCGCACTCGAGGATTACCGCCAGAACGCGCTCGCGCTCGAAACCAACCGGCGCGACCGCGAGGTCGCGATGCTGGCCGATGCCGAGCAGGCCGCCAAGGTCCGCACCCTCGTCGGCGAAGTCGCCGGAATCGTCGCGGCGGCCCGCGCCGGCGACTTCTCCGGACAGGCCGAAGCCGGCGATGTCGAAGGCCCGCTGCGCGAGCTGGTCGAGGGCGTCAACGAGATCAACGCCGTCGTCGACGCCGCGACCACCGAGTTCGCCGATGCGATGCAGTCGCTCGCTGCCGGCGACCTCACCCACCGCGTGACGACCGGCTATCGCGGCCGCTTCGCCGCGCTGCAGGAGGCGATCAACCAGACCGCCGAGCGGCTCTCGACGACGATGCGGACGATCCAGGCCAATGCCTCGGATGTCGGCCTCTCGGCCCGCGAGATCTCGACTGGCGCCGACGACCTCTCCAAGCGCACCGAGGAGCAGGCCTCCTCGCTGGAGGAGAGCGCGGCGACGACCGAAGAGCTCGCGGCCTCGGTCAAGGCTTCCGCACAGGCCTCGCAGCAGGCCGTGCGCCAGGCCGGCCAGGCCATGCAGGTCGCTCAGGATGGCGGCGCCATCGCCGGCGAGGCGGTCGCGGCCATGGCCCGGATCGAGGATGCCTCGAAGAAGATCTCCGAGATCGTCTCGGTGATCGACGGCATCGCCTTCCAGACCAATCTGCTGGCACTCAACGCCGCGGTCGAAGCTGCCCGCGCCGGCGATGCCGGCAAGGGCTTCGCCGTGGTGGCCTCGGAAGTGCGCACCCTGGCCCAGCGCTCGGGTGAGGCGGCCAAGGACATTTCGGGGCTGATCTCCTCCTCGAACAGCGAGATCGAGTCCGGCGTGAAGCTGGTCCGTCAGGCAGGCGACGCGCTGACCCGCATCGTCGAGGCCTCGCGCGGCGTGCAGACCACCATCTCCGAAGTCGCGACCGCCTCATCCGAGCAGGCCAACGGCATCGAGGAGATGAGCCAGACCGTCGCCCATATGGACGAGATGACCCAGGCGAACGCCGCGCTGGCCGAGCAGAGCGCCGCCTCCGCCAACGCCCTCGCCGGTAAGATCGCCGAGCTCAATGCCCTCGTCGCGGCCTTCAGGACCGGCGACGAGCTCGCGCCGATCGCCCGGTCGCCGGCCGCTGCTGCGCCCTATGCTCCCCCGGCCCTGCGCACCTCCGACCTGGCGGCGATCGCCACCGGCCGGGGCGCGGAACCGGAACGCCTGCGCAAGCTTGCCGCAGCGATCGCCGAGCAGAAGGCACCCCACCGCGAGGCTCCCGCCCGCAAACGCGCCAATACCCGTTCGGATGATGCCGGCTGGGAAGAGTTCTGAGGCGCAAAGAACCTCGCCACCCCAAAAAGCGGGCACGGCCTTGGCCGTGCCCGCTCCGCGTTTAGCGGATCATTAAGCCTGTTTTGGCACGCTTTTGCCTGATCTCGACAGGTGAGAGGACCACGGCGTTGTCTACCGAACAAGCGCGCTCGGCCGCGTCCCGCCTGACGATCCAGCTCCGGATCGCGCTGGTCAGCGTCGTCTTCATTCTCGGTCTCGTGCTGATCGGCGCGGCGTCCTGGACCGGCAGCAATCGGCTCACCGCTGCCTTCGAGGACCACAAGGCCTATTCCGCCCTGGCCGCCCGCTCGCGCGAGGTGCGCGCGGCGAGCTTCGCTCTGAAGGCGCAGAGCCGCGATGTTCGATTCCGGCAGGAAACGACTGATATCAACGACTTCAAGGCCGGTCTTGAATCACTCAAGCAAGCAGTTGCCCGCCTTGGCGCGGCGAGCGGAGCCGAGCGGGTCCGCGACAGCATCGCCGCGCTCGACGCGCCGTTGAAGGCGATCGAAGCCGACTTCACTGCCATCGGGACGATGCAGCTCGCCTTGCGTTCCGCTGCTCCGGAAGGTCTCGCCGCACAGGTGGAAGAGGCGGCCGATGCGCTGGGGACCAAGGTCCGTTCCAACAGCATGGGCTCGGATTCGGCCGACCTTGCGCGCCTGCCCGGCATCCTCGCGGCCCTGCGCCGGATCGACGCCGCCTATCGCCTCTCCCTCGACGAGAGCCTGCTCGGCCAATGGGAGGTCGAACAGGGCCGCTTCGAGCGGGCGCTCGGCCGTCCGGGCGTTCCTGCCGAGGCCAAGGCCGAGATCGAGCCGGCCCTCAAGGCCTATGCCGAGATCGTTCCCGCCTGGAGCAAGGCCGAGAAGGACTTCATGCTCGCCGGCGAGAAGCTCTCGGGCGAGTTCGACCTGATCGCCCCGCCGCTCCAAGAGCTCGAAACCCGGCTCTCCGCTGAGGAGGCCCAAGCTGGCGCCCGTCTCGCTGAGGCGCAAAGCTGGACGCAAGCGATCATCCTCGGAACGATCGCGGCGGCGCTGGTGCTCGGCCTGATCGCCGCCTTCATCGTCGGGCGGACCACCGCCCTGCCCCTGCGCCGCCTGCGTGACGCCATGCTGAAGCTCGCCGCCGGCGACTACGAGGTCGCGATTGCCGGCCTGTCGCGCAGCGACGAGATCGGTCAGATGGCGCAGGCCGTGCAGGTGTTCAAGGATAACGGGCTTGCCGTGCAGCGGCTGGAGGCCGAGACCAGCGAGGGCCGGGCCGCAGCCGAGCGCCAGAACCTCGCCATTGCGCGGCAGCGCGAGGAGGCCGCCGCGGCGCAAGGCTCCCTGCTCGCCGAGCAGCGCGAAGTCGTCGCGCTCCTGGCCGATGCGCTCGCCCGTCTCTCGCAGGGCGACCTCACCGTGCGGATCGAGGATGCCGTCGCGCCCGACTATGAGACGCTGAAGCAGGACTTCAACAGCGCGATCGAGCGCCTCGCCGCCACTGTCGACGCGATCAAGGCGACCTCGGTCGAGGTCGCTACTGCCGGCCGCGAGATCACCAGCGGTGCTGACGATCTCTCCAAACGCACCGAGGAGCAGGCCTCATCGCTGGAGGAGAGCGCCGCGACCACCGAGCAGCTCGCCGCCTCGGTCAAGGCCGCAGCCGATGCCTCGCGCCAGGCCGCGAAGCTCTCGCATGAGGCGAGCGGCATCGCCCGCAAGGGCGGCGCCATCGTCGACGATGCGGTCCAGGCGATGAGCCGCATTGAGGACGCCTCAAAGAAGATATCCGACATCACTTCGGTGATCGACGAGATTGCCTTCCAGACCAATCTGCTGGCCTTGAATGCGGCCGTCGAAGCCGCCCGCGCCGGTGATGCCGGCAAGGGTTTTGCCGTCGTCGCTTCGGAAGTGCGCACGCTCGCCCAGCGCTCGAGCGAGGCGGCCAAGAGCATCTCGGCACTGATCAAGGCTTCGAACACGCAGGTCGGCGATGGCGTTGAGCTTGTTCGCTCGGCCGGCGCGGTGCTCAGCCAGATCGTCGAGGCCTCCCAGCGCGTCGCGACGACGGTCACCGAGGTCTCCTCGGCCTCGTCCGAGCAGGCCAGCGGCATCGACGAGATGAGCCAAACCATCGCCCATATGGACGAGATGACCCAGCAGAATGCCGCCCTCGCCGAGCAGAGCGCCGCTTCGGCGACGGCTCTGGGCCAACAGATCGAGCGGCTGAACGGGCTGGTCGCCGCTTTCCGGACGCGTGACGACAGTAGGATCAGCCACATGGTCGATCCCAGGCACGAGCGCCGCCGCGCCTGATCGAAGCGAGGCGGTTGACGGAAGCCGCACAGCCGGCGCATGGCTGCGGCCTCTTTCAGGACGCAGCTTTCATCATATGACCGGTTCCGGCACCGACCGCACCCGCCCGCCTCTGACGGGACAAGCTCCCATCGTCATCCTCGTCGAACCGCAGCTCGCCGAGAATATCGGCATGTGCGCCCGCGCCATGGCGAATTTCGGCCTGACCGAGCTGCGTCTGGTGGCGCCGCGCGATGGCTGGCCGAGCGGCGGTGGCCTCAAGAAGGGCGCGACGGCAGCCGCCTCCGGCGCGACCCATATCCTCGACAATGCCCGGCTCTTTCCCGACGCCGCCGCGGCGATCGCCGATCTCAACCATGTGCTGGCGACTACGGCGCGCGAACGCGGCCAGATGAAGCGCGTCGTCACCCCGGCCGAGGCGATGCCGAACCTCAGCGAGCGCATCGCGTCGAATGAACGCGTCGGCATCCTGTTCGGACGTGAGCGCATCGGCCTGACCAATGAGGAGATCAGCTTCGCCGACGCGATCCTGACCTTCCCGGTCAATCCGGCCTTCGCCTCGCTCAACCTGGCGCAGGCGGTGCTGCTCTGCGGCTATGAATGGCTGAAGGCCAGCGGCGGCGAGCCGCCTTTCCGCGAGAACAATCCCTCGCCGCCAGCGAGCCGGGCCACCGTCCTCTCGATGTTCGACTATCTCGAGGGTGAGCTCGAGCGCTGCGGCTTCTTCCCGCCCGGCAAGAAGCCTGTCATGACCGCCAATCTGCGCGACATCCTGCACCGGCTCGACATGACCGAGCAGGAGGCGCGCACCCTGCGCGGCGTCTTCAAGTCGCTGGCCGAGGGGCCGAGGGCTGGCCGCGAGCCCAAAGCCTAAGGCCTCCGAAATAAAACGCCGCCGCAAAGCCTGCGGCGGCGCTGTCGTTGTCGATGTACCAGGTCTTTAGCTGCCCGAGCGGCCAGCGAGCTGCGGCACGAACATGTCGCTCCACTTGGCCGGCTTGACCTTGATCGAGCCCGCCTTGTGCATGAACTCGGTAAACTTCATCACGCCTTCGGGCGTCGCTGTGAAGCGCGCATCCTTGTCCTCGATCATCTCCTGGACCTCGGCCGCATCGACCTTGACCTTCGAGCTCCGGGCGAAGATCTCGGCCGCCAGCTTCTTGTCCTTGGCGATCAGGGCGTTGGCGTCGTCCATCGCGTCGATGAAGGCCTGGGTCATCTTCGGGTTGGCATCGACGAACTTCTTCGGCGCGAAGGTGACGTCGAGCGTCAGGTTGCCGAGATAGTCGACTGAGTTGAGCACGCGGTGGATGCCCGGGCTCTTCGCCTCGATGTACTGGAAGGGCGGCGAGGTGAAATGCGCCTTGATCTCGGTCTTGCCGCCGATCAGCGCCGCCAGCGCCTCCGGATGCGGCAGGCTCACCGTCATCGGGTCCATCTTGGCATAGGCGACATCGCCGAACTCCTTGGCTGCGATCATTTGCAGCACGACCGCGGCGAGCGAGGTCTTGATCCCCGGCAGCGCAATCTTGTCGGTCGTGGTGAAGTCTTTCAGCGCCTTCAGCTCCGGCTTGTTCGACATCAGCCAGAGCGAGGTCGAGCTCATCCCGGAGACGCCGACGACCTCGACCCCCGGAATGCCCTTGGCCTTGGCCCAGAGCGTGATGAAGCCCGGCGCGCCGGTGCCGGCAAAGTCGAGCGTGCCGGCCATCATCGCATCGTTGATGACGTTGCCGCCGTCGAGCATCAGCCAGTTGACCTTGACGTCGCCGAGCCCGGCCGCCTTTGCGCGCTTCTCGAGGAATTGCTGATCCTGCATCACGATCAGCGGCAAATAGAGGATGCCGAAGCCCTTGGAGATGCGGACCTCGCTGACCTCGGCCCGGGCCGGAGTGATGAAGGCAGCGCCGAGCGCGAGGGCTGTAACGGCAGCGCGTAGACAGGTCTTGAACGTCATTGGAGTCTCTCCCTTTGAACTTTGGCCGTTCGGCCTTGTGAAAACGGGTGTCAGTGCTGCATGCCCCAGCGGCGGATGGTCTTGCGCTCGATGGTGGCGAAGATGATGTTCTCGACGAACAGGCCGATCAGGATCACCGTGAATAGGCCGGCGAAGACATTGGCCGTCTCAAGCTGGTTGCGGTTCTCGAAGATGAACCAGCCGAGGCCGCCAGAGCCCGAGGACACGCCGAAGACCAGCTCGGCCGCGATCAGCGTGCGCCAGGCGAAGGCCCAGCCGACCTTGAGGCCGGTCAGGATCGCCGGAAAGGCGGCTGGGATCAGGATGAGGCGCACCAGCTTCAGGCCGCGCAGCCCGTAGTTCTGGCCGACCATGCGCAGCGTGTTCGAGACCGAGCGGAAGCCGGCATGGGTGTTGAGTGCGATCGCCCAGAGCACCGAGTGCACCAAGACGAAGATGATGCTGCCGGTGCCGAGCCCGAACCAGATCAGCGCCAGCGGCAGCAGGGCGATCGCCGGCAGCGGGTTGAACATCGAGGTCAGCGTCTCCAGCAAATCGGCGCCGATGCGCGAGCCGATCGCCAGCGTGGTCAGCAGTGCTGCGAGGCCGATACCAATGCCGTAGCCGATGACGAGCGTCTGCAGCGAGACCAGCATGCGCTGGGGAATGATGCCGTTGACGATGTTGCCGACGAAGGCATCGACCGTCTGGCCGAAGGTCGGAAACAGCAGGGGATTGCCGAGCCAGCGGCCATAGAGCTCCCAGGCCAGGGCAAGCACGGCGAGGATGAAGGCCTTGCGGACGAAGCCGAGGCGATAAATCCGCTCGGCGAGGCCGATCGATTTGGCCACCACGGGCGCGTCGCTCGAATGGACCTCGCGGAGGATTTCGGGGCGGAAGCTGACAAGATCGGTCATGTCGGTCACCTCCGGCTCAATGATGAGCGAACAGCATGTCGTTGATGCGGGTTTCGAGTTCGGCCTGCTTGCCGGTGCCCAACTCCTCGGGCGGCACGCTGTTGAGCTCGGCCTTGACCTCGCCGGGATGCGGCGAGAGCAGCAGGATGCGGGTGCCGATGCGGATCGCCTCCTCGATAGAGTGGGTGACGAAGAGCACGGTGAACTGCGTGTCGTCCCAGAGGCGCAGCAATTCGTCCTGCATCTTGCGGCGCGTCAGCGCGTCGAGCGCCGCGAAGGGCTCGTCCATCAAGAGCACGTCGGGCTCCATCGCCATGCCGCGGGCGATCGCGACGCGCTGCTTCATGCCGCCCGACAGCATATGCGGATAGCTGTCGATGAACTTGGCGAGGCCGACCTTCTCGATATAGGAGCGCGCCCGCTCCTCGGCTTCGGCCTGCGTTGCACGGCCCGAGGCGGTCAGCGCGAAGACGACGTTCTCGCGCACCGTCTTCCACGGCAGCAGCTGGTCGAATTCCTGGAACACCATCATCCGGTCCGGGCCGGGGCCGGAGACGGCGCGTCCTTTCAGGCAAATCTGCCCTTCGACCGGTGAAAGGTACCCGCCGATTGCCTTGAGCAAAGTCGACTTGCCGCAGCCGGAAGGGCCGAGCAGCACGAAGCGGTCGGACGGGTAGACGTCGAACGAGACCTGCCGTGTCGCGGTGACCACGACGTCGGGCGTCTTGTATTGCAGCGTCACGCCCTCGACGGAGAGGAGCGGTGTCGCGGATGCGGCGTCGAACGGGGCTAGCATGAACCCTCCCTTGCTTCGTTTCCTGGCGCACTTATGGGCGCTTGTCGGATGGGATAGCCTGCTCCGCTGACACCAACCTGACTCGGGCGAACGGAGACCCAGGGCTTGCGCATCCTCGTCGTCGAAGACACGGCCGATATCGCCGAAGCCGTCGTGATGCGGTTGGAAAAGATCGGCCATGCCGTCGACTGGGAGCAGGACGGCCAGATGGCGGCCGAGCTGATCGAGGTGCAGGCCTACGACCTCGTCATCCTCGATCTGACGCTGCCGGGGCAGGACGGGCTCGCGATCCTCAAGGGCATGCGGGCGCGCAAGCTCAAGACGCCGGTGCTGGTGCTCACTGCCCGCTCGCATGTCGACGAGCGGATCGGCGCGCTCGATCTCGGCGCCGACGACTACCTGATCAAGCCGTTCGACTATGGCGAGCTCGAAGCCCGCGCACGCGCCCTGCTGCGACGCAGCGCCGGGCAATCCGACAATCTCCTGCGGGTCGGCCCTCTGGTCATCGACCGCGCCGGCCGCATCGCCAGCATCGGCGAGCGCCCGCTCAACCTCACCAGGCGCGAGCTCACCGTGCTGGAGATCCTCGCCGCCCGGCCGGAGCGCATCGTCCCCAAGGAGGAGCTGGTCGAGCAGCTCTTCAATTTCGAGCAGGAGGCGAGCCCCAACGCGGTCGAGCAGTTCGTCGCGCGGCTGCGGCGCAAGCTCGCCGACGCGCCGATCGAGATCCGCACCTTGCGCGGGCTGGGCTACCAACTTGCCGCTCTCTGATCTGCGCCTCTCGCTGCGCGCCCGCATCATCGCCGTGCTCTCGGCGGTGCTGGCGGGCGGAGCGGTAGCGCTCGGGCTGATCGCCTGGCATTCCGCGGGGCTCGCGGCGCAGCAGGCTTATGACCGGCTGCTCTCCGGCGGCGCCGTCCAGATCGCCGAGAACGTCTACCTCCAGGGCGGCGTGCTGACACTCGACCCGCCGGCCTCGGCGATCGCGACGCTCTCCGACTACGACCTCGTCTTTTACAAGGTCGTCGATCCCCGCGGCGTCGTCATCGCCGGCTATGACGATCTCCATTCGCAGGCGACGTGGGAGGCCACGCGCAACGGCGTCGTGCTGGAGGACGGCACCTATCAGGGCCACCCGGTCCGCATCGCGACGCTCTCGCGCCGCTTTGACGATCCGCTCGCCGGCGGCTGGGCCACCATCACCGTCGCGCAGACGATGCAAGCGCGCGTGTCGCTGGCGCGCGACCTGACTTTCAAGGCGCTCGGCGTCATCGCGATCATGAGTGCGCTTGCGCTGCTGGCGACCGGCTTTGCCGTCCGGCTCGCGCTGAAACCGCTCGCCCGAATCGAACAGGAGATCGCGCGGCGCACGCCTGACGATCTCAGCCCGATCAAGACAGAGCCGCCAGTCGAGGTCCGCAATCTCGTCGAGGCGATCGACGGCTTCATGCGCCGCCTTTCCGATCGCGTCGCCCTGATGCAGCGCTTCATCGGCGACGCCGCCCATCAGATCCGCACGCCGCTGGCGGCGCTCGATGCACAGGTCGAGATCCTCTCGGCGACCGCGCCGGCAAGGCGGAAGGCCGAGACGATCACACGCGTCCGCGAGCGCACCACCGAGCTCGGCCGATTGACCGGCCAGCTCCTCGACCATGCCATGGTGATCCACCGCGCCGATGCCGCCGCGCTCGCCCCGGTCGACCTCAACGCCCTCGCCAAGACCGTGCTCAGCACCGCTGTGCCGCTCTCGCTGCCGCGCGAAGTCGACATCAGCTTCGAGCCGGCCGTGCCGACGCCGATCATCCCCGGCGACGCCGTCAGTCTGCGCGAAGCGCTCGGCAACCTGATCGACAACGCCCTCGCCCACGGCGCCCATAGCCGCCTCGTCGTTGCGATCGGCGCCGACGAGACACATGTCTGGATCGAGGTCGCCGACGATGGCGACGGCTTTTCCGGCTCGCTGGCGGAGCTGGTCCAGCCCTTCGCCAAGGGCGTAGCCTCCCATGGCTCGGGCCTCGGCCTCGCCATCGCGGCGGAGGTGGCGCGGGCGCACAAGGGCGAGCTCTGTTTGACGCGAGAGGACGGGATGACCCGGGTCAGGATGATCCTGGCGAGCTGAGTGGCGCGGCAAGCATCTCCTGACCGTCACACCACAACGGGTTCGCCGGTATCGAGCACCAAAAAAGCCGGCCCCTGAGGGCCGGCTGAAGTCTGGTCTCGAAACTTTGGCGATCAGAACTGGTACTTGACCGTCGCCTTCACCGTGCGGCCGGGCTCGCTGTAATAGGCGATCGGCTGGGTGCGCGCGGTCGGCTCGACCGGCACGCTGGTCGCATCGTAATATCTACGGTCGAAGATGTTGTAGACGCCGAGCTGGACCTGAAGATCGGCGACCTGGATCGGCTTCCACCAGACGCTGGCGTCGAACACCGCATAGCCCGGCGTCCTGAAGCCGACATTGACGTCGTCGCGCTTCGAGGCCATCCGGCTCGCCACCTCGGCGCCCCAGGACGCGGTCGCGTAGCTGACGGCGAGCGCGCCCTGCATCGGCGGGATCGAGTCGAGGAACCGCCCGGTGTCGCGGTTGGTGCCGCGGATATAGGAGAACGAGCCACGCACCTTCCAGCCCTCTGCGAAGGCGTAGTGGCCGGCGAGCTCGACGCCCTGGATCTCGGCGCGCGGGATGTTGCGCGGCCCCTGGATGCCGCCCTGCGGATAGATCGCGTTCGGCGGAGCGATCTGCACCGTCTCGATGAAGTTGCGGTAGTTGGTGTGGAAATAGGTCACCGTGCCGCCGAGCGCGTTGTCGCCGAAGCGGACGCCGACATCGATACCGTTGCTCTTTTCCGCCTTGAGGTCGGGATTGCCGATGCGCAGATAAGTACCCTGCCCGCCAAAGGTGCCGTAGAGCTCGCTCGCCGTCGGCGCGCGGAAGCCCATCGACCATTGCGCGAAACCGGTCAGCTTCGGCAGGAAGTCGTACTCGACCCGCACACGCGGCGAGAAAGCCTGGTCGCTCGACGAGGGCGGCAGCCCCCTGAACGAGGCGTTGCGGGCATATTGCGGCGTCAGCTGCGGCTTCTCCTCATACCAGTCGAAGCGGGCGCCGGGCGTCACGCGCAGCCGGTTGCCGAGGAAGCCGATCTCGTCATGCACGTAGACGCCGACCATGCGGCCGTCGACCTCGGGCGTATCGGCCTGGTTGCTGTGCAGATTGTTGCAGGTGGTGAACGGCGCGACGAAGCGGCCCGAGGCCGGGCGCGGTGGGCAGGAATCGATGCCGGTCGAATATTGCGTCAGATTCGACTGGCGCAGCTCCAGGCCAGCCGTCACGCTGTGGGTCGCCGCCCCGGTCTGGAAGTTCTTGATGACGTAGCCGTTGAAACCGAACGAGCCCTGCTCGGTCTCGTTGTCGCGGTAGTAATAGCCGATCGGCGTCGTGCTGCGGGTACCGTTGACGCGGGCGTTCTGCTTGATGTTCTGCCAATACAGGATGGCGCTGGCCTCGTCGACGAAGGCGCCGGGCAGCTTGAAATCATAGGAGAGCGAGACACGGTTGCGCTCGACCTCCTCACCGGAGCGATGATTGCCCGGCCGCCAGATGGAGGTCGCGGTCGTGTTCTGCAAGGTGCGCGTGTCGATGTCGTCCTTGCGCTTGTAGGTCTCGGCGGTCAGTCCGAGGCGGTGCACTCCATCGATCGTATGCTGGACCTTGCCGAGGAAGCCGTACTTGTCGAAGTCGGTCGGGTTCGGCGCGGTGCGCGTCGGGCCGAAGGTCTTGAGCTCGCCCCGGCTATCGGTCTCGTGGCCGGTGCGGAAGCTCCCCTGCAGCAACACGGAGGTGTCGCCCGTCCGGCCCGCCACCGCGGCGCTGCCGAAGATGGCCCGGTCGAGGCTGTCGAAGCCGGTCTTGGCGAGCGCTCCGAAATTGCGCCCGCGCAGCAGGTCGGCCGGATCGAGCGTGCGCAACGCCACCGCGCCGGAGAGCGCGCCGCCAAGCGTCGCGCTGCCGCTATTGCCGCGCAACAGGTCGAGCGACGAAAGCGAGTCGAAATCGAAGGCGCTCGTGCCGCCGCGATCGATACGGGTATCGGTCAGGAACGGAATGCGGATCCCGTCGATGGTGGTCAGCACGCGCGCGCCATCGAGACCGCGGATGTTGATCGAGTTGGTCCGGCGGTTGAAGTTGATGCCGGCCTCGGTGCGACGGGCAAGTTCTTCGAAGCTCTGGATCTGCTGGCGGTCGAGATCCTCGCGCGTCTCGGTGATCGTCGTCGGCCCCTGCAGCAGCGGTGCTGCCTGCCGCTCGCCCTGCACGTTGATCTGGTCGAGCTGCACCTGGTCGGTGACGACAGGCGGAACGGGGTTGCGTTGCTGCTGTGCCAGCGCCGGCGTGACCGCCAGTATCAAGGCCCCAAGCGCTACGCCATGGCGCAGCCCGCTGCAATTCATCCCCATCGCCCGTATCCTGTCGCTGAAAAGCAATTCGGCTTGTCCAAGTGACTTGCCAAGTCGAACTGCTTTTTATAATGCCTGAAAACTAGGCCTCGCGCCTTACTTTCACCATCAGCGGTTATTAAAGCTCAATTTAACTGTCAATAGACTCGCGGCTGCGTGATACATTACTTACTTGTTCGAATTTCAAACTAAGATTTTCATTCGTCTAAACTGAAAGCCTGGATCCCTGCGCGACGGGCGCATCAGTGGCCTCGCTAAGCTGTGATGGCCCTGCTCCCGCCGCACTCGCAGTCGTGTATTGCGGTGCGAAAAGCGGCTGGCATCTTGGACCGGCCGCAGACACGGACACGCTTCATGCTCGACCGCCGGAAATGGCTGATGGGATCAGGCGCGCTGGCAGCAAGTCTTGTCGGCCGGCCCGTGCCCGTTCGCGCCGCGGAACCTGACGCCATCGTGATCGGCGCCGGCGCCGCCGGCATCGCCGCGGCGAAGCAGCTCCAGGCAGCGGGCCGCTCGGTAATCGTGCTCGAGGCACGCGGCCGGCTCGGCGGCCGGACCTTTACCGATTCCTCGCTCGGCCCCTCCTATGATGCCGGGGCGATGTTCATCCATTGGGCCGAGCGCAACCCATGGACCGAGATCGCCCGCGAACTCGGCGTGGCGACCCCGAACGAGAGCTGGGGCAGCGGCTTCCACCTCTTCCAGGGCGGCAAGCCGATGCCAGCCGGCGACCGCGCCCGCCGCCGCGGCGCCTTCGGCGAGATCGACCGGCGGCTTGACAATGCCGATCTCGACGCCCGGGACCTCTCGGTCGCCGAGGTGCTGAGCGACCTCGGCCCGGATCTCGCCCCGGTCGCAGCTTCCGGCATGCTGCTCTCGATCGGCGAGGAATCGGCGCGCATCTCGGCGCGCGACTATCAGCGGCTCTGGGCCGGCGAGGACTATGTCGTGCCGAGCGGCTACGGCAATCTCGTCACCCGCTACGCCGAGGGCCTCGACATCCGCCTGAACCAGCCGGTCACGGCGATCGACTGGAGCGGCTCGCGCATCGCCGTCAGCACCGCCGCGGGAACCCTGAGAGCCCGCGCCTGCATCGTCACCGTGCCGGTCGGCGTACTGAAGGCCGGCGCGATTCGCTTCACGCCGCAGCTACCCGCCCGCACCCAGGGCGCGCTCGCCGGCATCGGCATGGGCGCCCTCACCAAGATCGCGCTCAAGGTCGACGAGCGCTTCGGCATCGCGCCGGGCACGACCTATTTCGAGACCGGCTCGGCGACGAGGCTGATCAGCTTCGATCTCTTCCCGGGCGACCAGGGTATCGTCATCGGCTATTGCGGCGGCGATTTCGCCCGCGATCTCTCGACCGCCGGCGCCGACTCCGCCCGCGAGCAGATCGTCGACCTGCTCGCCGCGATGATCGGGGCCGAGTTCCGCAAGGCGGCCGGCCCGGTCTCCTTCCCCGCCTGGTGGACCGACCCGTTCTCGCACGGCTCCTATTCGGTCTGCCTGCCGGGCCATGCCGGCGCGCGCGATATCCTGGCCGAGCCGATCGGTGGCAAGCTCTGGCTCGCCGGCGAGGCCACCGCCGGCGGCGGCGCCATGACCGCGGGCGGCGCGACCCTTGCCGGACGCAGCGCAGCCACCGCAGTGGCCCGGCTCAAAGTCTAGGCACCGCGCAAGACCCGTTCAATCGCTCACAAGGCTTGCCCGACCCGCCCAGTCTTTGCCACCATGGTGGCGCTGGGGATCGAAGCGGAGCCTGATGATGCGCCTGTCGCTCGTTCTCGCCGGTATGCTGCTGGCTTCACCGGTGCTTGCCGCCGGACCCTATGCGAAATTCTCGGTCGGAAACTGGGCCGGCGGCGCCTTCACCAACAACCAGACCGGCGACTTCTCGCACTGCGCCGTCTCGGCCAGCTACAAGAGCGGCGTCACCATGCACGCCTCGCTCAACAGCGCCTATGGCTGGAATCTCGGCTTCTCCAACCGGGCCTGGGGGCTGAAGCCAGGCGACAGCGTGCCGATGGAGCTGGCCTTCGACCGCAACGACATCGTCCGCATCAACGCCAAGGCGGTGCAGCCGCAGCTCGTCGTCGTGACCATGCCGGCGAACTCCAACATCGTCCGTGCCTTCCGCGGCGCCGAGTTCCTCGAAGCCAACATGCTCGGCGCACGCTACACCTTCCGCCTGACCGCGACGGCCGACGTCATGCCGGCGCTGCTCGATTGCGTGAAGACCAACGCCAACCTCAAGGTCGCGCCCGGCACGCCGGCCCCGGCGCAGGGCGGCGGCACCACCACCGCCGCCGCAACCGACCCGGCGATCCAGCTCGAAGCGGTGACGCTCGCGACCAATTTCCTGCTCAAGGCGCAATTGCCCGAGCCGCAGGTGCTGAGCGGCCCGGGAGCGCCGTCCGGCATCGGCGGCAATGGCGCCGGCTGGCGAGCCAAGGGCGCAACCGGCCTCGTGCGCGTGCTGGCCAATCCGAACCAGAAGGATGTTGACGTCGCCGCCATGGTCTCCGCTGCCGATGCCCGCGGCTGCCAGGGCCGGTTCGCCTCCGGCCGGACCACCGACACGGTCGAGGGCGCCAACGTGCTGCGCGGCTTCTCCTCCTGCGAGAATGGCGGCGACGCCAAGTATTCCGAGTTCTATGTGCTGCCGCGCAAGCAGGGCGGCTTCGTGATGTTCTCGGTCGTGACCACGGGCGACGGCTCGCTGCACCAGCAGCGCCGCACCGACTTTCAGCGCGCGGCGCTGACCTCGGTGCAGTGACAGTCGCTACAGCTCACGCTCCCAATTCTGCCCCACCAGATCCTTCCCGAAGGAATGGTGCTTCTCCTCCGCCACCAGCCTGAACCCCTCAGCGATGTAGATGGCGCGGGCGGCATGCAGGATGTCGTTGGTCCAGAGCGTCATGCGGCGATAGCCGGCGGCGCGGGCGAAGGCGATCGCGTCCTGCACCAGGCGCTTGCCGAGCCCGAGCCCCTGCGCCCGTGTCTCCACCAGCACGAGCCTGAGCTTGGCCACTTCCTCGCTCTCGCGGACGACGAAGGCCGAGCCGACCGGAGTGCCGTCGAGCTCGGCGATGAAGCAGCGTTCCTGCCCCGGCTTGAACTCGCGCAGGAACTTCGCCGCGATCTCGGCAACCAGCGCCTCGAAACTGATGTCCCAGCCATAGACCTCGGCATAGAGCCGGGCATGGGCCGAGATCACCCAGCCGATGTCGCCGGGGCGGTGCTCACGGATCGTCACCATCGGCTGCGGGCCGGCCGCGCCCGACAATAGCGTCTGCGCCCGCTCCAACGCGGAGACCAGGCTCGCCTGCTCGCCGCCCGCCAGACGCGAGAGGATCGTGCCGGCCTGGCTGCGCGAAGCCTCGTCGAGCGGCGCGAAGGCCTCGTGCCCTGCTGCCGTCAGCTTCAGCTCATAGGCCCTGCCATCGCCGTCCGCCCTCACCCGCTCCATCCAGCCGAGATCGACGAAGCGCTTGAGCAGGCGCGAGAGATAGGCCGGGTCGAGCCCGAGCTCGCGCGCCAGCTCGCCGGCCCGCCAGCCATCGCGCTGCGCCAACTCATAGAGAACGCGCCCTTCCGTCAGGCCGAAACCCGAGCCGTGCAGGTCGCCGCCGAGCGCCCCGATGAAGCGGGTATGGAAACGGCCGAAGCGGCGGATCGCCGCGATGGCAGGCGTGTCGACGACGGACATCGCGGAGCCTCCTGATCCCATCGCGAGAATCGTTTGTTAATGGACGGAGTCAACTAAATTATCGAATAGGCCAGAGCGAAGTGTTCACCGCTCCTTAACCCGCCAGGCGCCCAATCGAGGGCTTGGCGGACGCAATGGATATGAGTGTGATGCGGGTCGATCTTCTCGCCGGAGCCGGCTATGCCGCGCCGGTGCTGCCCTTGCGAATCCCCACCATCCTCGCCTTCGATTCCGGCCTCGGTGGCCTCACCGTGCTGCGCGAGGTCATGCGCCAGCGCCCGGATGCCGACATCGTCTACGCCGCCGACGACGCCGCCTTCCCCTATGGCCGCCTCGACGAGCAGGCGCTGGTCGCGCGCGTACTCGCAGTGATGGAGCGCCTGGTCGCGCGATTCCATCCCGATCTCGTCGTCATCGCCTGCAACACGGCCTCGACCCTGGTTCTGCCGGCGCTGCGGGCCCGTTTTGCCATTCCCTTCGTCGGCACCGTGCCGGCGGTGAAACCGGCGGCAGAGCGCACCCGCAGCGGGCTGATCTCGGTATTGGCGACACCCGGCACCGTCGCCCGCGACTACACGCACGATTTGATCGAGCGCTATGCCGCCGGCTGCGAGGTCATTCTGGTCGGCGCCAGCAACCTCGCCGGCCTGGCCGAGGCAGCTCTGAAGGGCGAGCCAGTCGACGACGCCGCGATCGCGGCCGAGATCGCCCCCTGCTTCGTTACCTGCAATGGTCGGCGCACTGATGTAGTGACGCTCGCCTGCACGCATTACCCGCTGCTGCTCCCCCGCCTGCAAAGGCTCGCGCCCTGGCCGGTCGACTGGATCGACCCGGCTCCGGCGATCGCGCGGCGCACGGCGCAATTGCTCGGCCCCGCCCTGCCCCGCCTGGAGCCGGCCTCGACCGTCGCCGTCTTCACCGACGGCACCAGCCTTTCCGGCCCGGCCCATATCGCGCTCGCCGGCTTCGGCCTGGCGGGGATCGAGACCGAGCCGCTGCCGCTCTAAGGCTGTCATGCTCGGGCTTGACCCGAGCATCTCCGGAAGGAGATTCCCGGGTCCAGGCTTCGCTTCGCCCGGGAATGACGAGCAAAGAGTTTGACTTTTACCACCAGCAGTGCTTGTAAGCCGGCGTCGCGCGGCTCCTCACGGGGCCGCGTGGCTTTTTCCGCACCCGTGATCCGCTTCTCTTCGGAGGCCGGATCTGTCGCCCCGGAAACGGGGACAGGAGGGCGCGGTCCTCAACTCGCGAACCATAGAGGACACGCGATATGTCGAAGCGCCATGAGGCGAAGTACAAGATTGACCGCCGTCTCGGTCAGAACATCTGGGGCCGTCCGAAGTCCCCGGTCAACCGCCGCGAATACGGCCCCGGCCAGCACGGCCAGCGCCGCAAGGGCAAGCCGTCCGACTTCGGCACCCAGCTGCGCGCCAAGCAGAAGCTGAAGGGCTATTACGGCTCGATCTCCGAGAAGCAGTTCCGCCGCTACTATGCCGAGGCGATCCGCCTGAAGGGCGACTCGGGCGAGAACCTGGTCGGCCTGCTCGAGCGCCGTCTCGACGCGGTGATCTACCGCGCCAAGTTCGTCCCGACTGTGTTCGCCGCCCGCCAGTTCATCAACCACGGCCACATCACCGTGAACGGCAAGCGCGTCAACATCGCCTCGTACCAGGTCAAGCCGGGCGACGTGATCGCGATCAAGGAGAGCTCGCGCCAGCTCGCCATCGTGATCGAGTCGGCTGCGCTGGCCGAGCGCGACGTGCCTGACTACATCGACGCCGACCACACCAAGTCGACCGCCACCTACACCCGCACCCCGACGCTGACGGACGTGCCCTATGCGGTGCAGATGGAGCCGAACCTGGTCATCGAGTTCTACTCGCGCTGATCACGGCGGCCGGGGTGGTTCGCCACCCCGCTTCCGGTCCGTTTCAGGAGAGGGCTTTGCCCTCTCCTTTTTTATTGCCGGTCCTATTGTCCCTGGCTCGCAACCCCGTCCCAGGCCGGATGGCCGGCAGGGTCCTGCGACCAGAAGGCGATATCGTCGAACAGGATCGTCTGGCTGATGCCGGGCAAGGCGTCGCGGTAGATGCCGAAGCGCGGCTGCGTGTCGATGAACGGCTTGCCGTCCTTCATCGTGCCATAGCGCGGATAGCCGAGCACGCCGCGGAACTCCGGGCAGGCCCGCCCGTCGAGCCAGAGCCTGAGGCGGCTCTCGCCGGCCTGCTGGCTCGGCCGGATCATGACGTTGACGCGGTGCCAGCGATCGGGCTCAACCGGCCAGTCGCCGCAGAACTGCGCCTGGCCGACGCTGTCGCCGCAGCCTTCGGTTCCCGCCGTCTTAGCCCGGAACACCGGCTTGCCATTGTCGGAATCGACCTCGATCTTGAACAGCGGGTTGGCGGCGTCGCAGATCTCCTCGCCGCCCCTGCCCTTCTCGTAGCGCAGGTCGATGTTCTGCTTGATCTGCTGGATCACGGTGCGGTTGCGCCGCGGCGCCCAGGGGCTCTCGACGCGGAAGCGAAAGCTGTACCAGCTCGTCGCATCGAAGCGGATCAGCTCTCCCGTCATCTGGACCTCGGAGCGCTCGGTCGGCGTCGAGCCGGGATTGGGGTCGTAGGCGTCGCCCGGCTTCACCGTGATCGCGAGCGCCGGCCTCTCCTGCCCGGCCCGCTCGCCGTCGACGCAGCGAATTCGGTCCGCCCGCACCGCCTTGTCGAGCTGGCCTGAGACCTTCCAATCCTTGGGATTGAGGCAGCTGACGGTGAAGCTCGTCTGGAAGGTGGGTGCCGGCGCCTCGGCAAGACTGGGGCCGCCGATGAACGATGCCCCAAAAAGGATCGCCGCAGCCACGCAGCTACGGCCTGTTACGACCCGCTTCATCCAGCCCTCACCAGCTATCGCCCGAAGCGAGCTTACCGGCATGGCTGTGACGATCAATCGCTTGTACTGCTCTCCCAGGTCGCATGCGTTACGCCGGCCAGACCTGCGATCCGCTCGACGACGGCGTCGAGCTCCTTGCGCTCCACCGCCGTGCTGATCAGCGTCGCGACGATCTCGATCGCCTCCTCGCCGCGCTCCACCGTCTTGACGTCGCCGACCGGATAGCTCGCCTGCTCGAGCAGCTCGACCACCGCCTCGCGCACGGCCGGCAGCGCCTCGGGATCGGTGGTGACCACGACCTCATAGGTCGCTTCCGAGGCCGTCTCGTTGATCGGGCTGCGGTTGATCGCGTTGACCAGCGGCCGCAGCAAGGTGTTGCCGGCGATGACGAAGACCGTGACCAGCGCCCCCTCCGCCACCATGTCGGCGCCGGTGCAGGCACCGACCGCAGCCGCGCACCAGAGCGTCGCCGCGGTGTTGAGACCGCGAACATTCATGCCCTCCTTCATGATCACGCCAGCGCCCAGAAAACCGATGCCGGAGACGACATAGGCGATGACGCGGATCGCACCGTCCGCCCCGGTGAGCCGCATGGCGAGATCGACGAAGGCGGCAGCCCCGACGGCGACCAGGACTGTGGTGCGCAGGCCCGCCGTGCGCTGTCGGTACTGCCGCTCAGCCCCGATCAGCGCGCCGAGCACGAAGGCCGCCAGCAGGCTGACGACCGAATCGAGGAAGGGATAGAGCTCGAAGGTCTGGATGAAGCGCATGCGCTTAGCCCCCGGTGACGGCGGCGCGCTTCCGACCGCCCCGACCTTGCCGGCTATAGCGGGTGGCATGTGACGGTTCAATGAAGGGCGAAATCGCCTTCACCCTTCCAGTGAGAGTATTGATTCAGTGTCTCAGCCGGATGCGTCAGCGCCCTGATCCGACTCGCGAATACAGGCTCTGCGACAACCGGTCCGCACCTTCCCCGCCGGGGCATGACGCCACGTCGCGACTCAGGCTAGCGTCAGGTCCCGCCATAGGGATCATCGCACCATGAAGACGCTCATCCTCGCCGCCCTCGCCGTCGGCTTGTCGAGTTCCGCCTTCGCCCAAAGCGCGAGCTGCAACGCCCAGGCCGCCGAGAAGAAGCTCGCCGGAGCGGCCAAGACCAGCTTCGTCACCAAATGCGAGAAGGACGCTGGCGCGGCCTGCGACAAGCAGGCGGCGGACAAGAAGCTGGCCGGCGCCGCCAAGACCAGCTTCACGACGAAATGCGTCAAGGACGCGGTCGGCACCTGAGCCACCACTGACCGCCACGCAAAAGGGCGGCCCGACGGACCGCCCTCGCTCATTCTGGCCGCTGCGTGCTCAGCCGCGGTCGTCGTCACGGTCGCGATCGCGCCAGCGGCGCGGGCCGCGGTCGTCGTCGCCATAGCGGTCGTGATCACGATCGCGGCCATGCCACTCCATCGAGCGCCCGCGCATCTCGCGCATGCGCTCGCGACCTTCCGACATCGCCTGGCGCACGGCCCGGCGCGCCACCGTCTTCTGCTCGTCGCTGAAGGTCGACCAGAGCGGGCGGACCGCGTCGGCCATCTCCTTGCTGCGGGTGGCGCGTTCAGCCTGGCGGTTCGCCCTCATGTCGAGCCGCTCCATGATGTCGGCGTCGCGATAGAGCTCGCGCTGCTCGCGCATCTTGCCGAAGCGTTCCTGACGCTCCTGCGCATTGCGCTTGATGAGCGTCTCCAGCTTCTCGAAAGCCGGCACCTGCTCGGGCTTCAGCTTGAGATCGGTGCGCAGCTGGGCGAGGCGCTCGTTCATCCGGGCCGTGGCGCGCTCGGCCCGGCGCTGACGCCATTCCTCGCGCCGGTCGGAACGGTCGCTGCGCTCGGCGCGGTCGCCGCGCGGCTCGCTCTGCTGCTGGCCCGGCGGGGTGCTGCCCGGTGCGGGCGGAATCGGCTGCGGCTGCGCCATCGCCAGCGTCGCCGCGACGGCCGCGGCGCTGGAGGCGACGATGAGGGCGATGCGTTTCATGCGAGGTCTCCGGGATTGTGGTCTCTACAACGACGGGTCGCTTTGCGGGTCTCGAAGCAGGGTCGCGATGTCGCCACGGTGCCCCAGCCGGCCTGACCCGGCCATGGCGCGCGCATGACAAGATCGTAATGTCCGCATGACGCGCCGGCGAGCCGGAAGTTCCCGCGTGCCGCCGAATCGGCGCACCATGCCGTCCGGCATCAACGCGACGAACCGGCAGCGAGCTTCAGCCATGCGCAATCTCATCACCGATGTTCGCGGCATCGTCGTGGGCAATGCCGAGGACCCAGCAGCCGCGACCGGCGTCACCGTCGCTTTGTTCGAGCGGCCGAGCATCGCCTCGGTCGCCGTCCTCGGCGGCGCGCCCGGCACGCGCGACACCGCTTTGCTCGAACCGGGCATGACGGTCGAGCATATCGACGGCATCGTCCTCTCCGGCGGCTCGATCTGGGGCCTATCCGCTGCCGATGGCGCCCTGAGCTGGCTGGCGCGGCAAGGACGCGGCTTCCCGATCGGCGGCTATCGCGTGCCGATCGTGCCGCAGGCGATCCTGTTCGATCTCGCCAATGGCGGCGACAAGCCCTTCGCCCGCGGCGAGGGCGAGGCGCCCTATCGCGCTCTCGCCGAGACTGCGAGCGCCGCCGCTGCGGCCGAGTTCACGCTCGGCAGCGTCGGCGCCGGCTTCGGCGCGACCACGGCCAATCTCAAGGGCGGGCTCGGCTCGGCCAGTGCGAGGGCCGCGACCGGCCAGGTCGTCGGCGCGCTGGTCGCGGTCAACGCCGTCGGCACGGCGACGATCGGCGACAGCCCGCATTTCTGGGCCGCGCCTTACGAGCAAGGCGCCGAGTTCGGCGGCCGCGGCTGGCCGGCGGCGATCCCGCCGGAGGACCTGGCCTTGCGCTTCAAGGGCGGCCCCGGCGCCAACACCACCATCGCCCTGGTCGCGACCGATGCCGTGCTGACCAAGGCGCAGGCCAAGCGCATGGCGCTCTGCGCCCATGACGGGCTCGCCCGATCACTCCGCCCGGTCCATGCTCCGCTCGACGGCGACGTCGTCTTCGCCGCCGCGACCGGCCATAGCGGCGCCCCCTCCGACGCCTTCGCCCTGACCGAACTCTGCGCCACAGCCGCCGACGTGCTGGCGCGCGCCGTGGCACGGGCGGTATATTGCGCCAGCGCCCTGCCCTTTCCGGGCGCCAAGTCGGCCTGGCGCGACAGGTTCGGGAGCTGACCGGCGCCCGGCGCCGTGTTAGACCGCGCGCCATGTCGACCGATGATTTCCTCGCCCGCTTCGGCGCCGCCGGCCAGCGCCAGCCCGATCCCGTCGCTGCCGCCCAACAGGCGATGCGCAACCCGCTGCCCAAGCGCTTCTACGAGAAGGCCGATGTGCTCGAACGCGACGGGCTGTTCCATGTCGCGCTCGACGGCCGCACCGCCCGCACCCCGGCGCGCAAGCCGCTCGCCGTAACCTCGCGCCCCGTCGCCGAGGCGCTGGCGGTAGAATGGCATGCCCAGGCCGAGCAGATCGACCCGGCTCGCATGCCGCTGACCCGGCTGGTCAATTCGGCACTCGACGGCGTCGCCGACCAGCACGAGGCGGTCCGCGCCGAGATCGTCCGCTATGCCGGCAGCGACGCGCTCTGCTACCGCGCCGGCGAGCCGGAAGCACTGGTGGAGCGGCAGGATCAGGTCTGGAACCCGCTGATTGCGGCGCTCGAAGAGCGTATCGGCGGCCGCTTCGTCATGGCGCAGGGCGTGATCTTCGCCGAGCAGCCGCAGACCGTGCTAGACGCGGTGGCCAAGCGCGTCGCCACGATCTCCGCCCCGGCCGCGCTTGCCGGCGCACACAACGTGATGACGCTGACCGGCTCGACCATTGTAATGCTGGCGCTGGCCGAGGGGTTGATCGACGCCGAGGCGGCCTGGGCCGCCGCCCATCTCGACGAGGACTACCAGATCGAGATCTGGGGGCAGGACGAGGAAGCAGCCGAACGCCGTGTCCTCCGCCGCACCGAGTACGATGCCGCCGTGCTGCTGCTGATGAAGGGCTAGAGGCGATGATCCCGGGAGCGCCCAAGGCCGACAACCCGGAAGACTACATCGCCCAGCTCGACGGCTGGCGGTTGGCGACAGTCGAGGCCCTGCGTGCCGCGGTGAAGGCCGCCGCTCCGCTCGACGAGCGGATCAAGTGGACGCATCTGGTCTATTTCTCGAACGGGCCGGTACTTCTGATCCGGGCCGAGGCGACGCGCGTGCTGTTCGGCTTCTGGCGCGGCAAGCGCCTGCGCCATATCGAGCCGCGGCTCAAGCCCGGCGGCAAGTTTGAGCTCGCCACCATGGTCCTGCGCGAGGGCGATGTCGTCGATGCCACCATCGCGACTGAGCTCGTACGCGCCGCGTTCACGCTCAACCACGAGATCGGCGACCCGAGCAAGCCGAGCGCCTGATCAGGCCGCTGCCGGAGCCTCGGTCAGCACGCGATCGATCAGCCCCCAGTCCCGCCCTTCCTCAGCGGTCATGAAGCGGTCGCGATCGAGCGTGCGCTCGACCTCCTCCTCGCTGCGCCCGCAATGCTCGGCATAGAGCCGGATCATCCGGCGCTTGGTCTTCTGGATCTCTTCGGCATGGATCAGGATGTCCGAGGCCTGCCCCTGCGCCCCGCCGAGCGGCTGGTGGACATGCAGGCTGGCATTGGGTAGCGCCGCGCGTTCGCCCGGCTCGCCCGCCATCAGGAGGAAGGAGCCCATCGAGCGGGCCGTGCCCATGCAGAGCGTATGCACGGGCGAGCGGATGTATTGCATCGTGTCGTAGATCGCGAAGCCGCTGGTGACGACGCCGCCCGGCGAGTTGATGTAGAAATGGACCGGCCGTTTCGGGTTCTCGGCCTCCAGGAACAGCAGTTGCGCGCAGACCAGCGCAGCGCTGGCGTCGTTGACCTCGCCGTTCAGGAAGATGATCCGCTCGCGTAGCAGGCGCGAATAGATATCGAAGGAGCGTTCCCCGCGGGTCGACTGTTCGACGACCATAGGGACGAGCTGCATCGTGCCGTGCATCGACGACCTCCTCAGTTCTGAAAATGACTGGGCGTTGGAACTGGCTCTGGGTGCTCCCTGAGCCCTCATCCTGAGGAGCCATGCCGTAGGCATGGCGTCTCGAAGGATGCTTCAGGAGGCTCCGGAACCAGCTGGAACATCCTTCGAGACGCCGCTGCGCGGCTCCTCAGGATGAGGGCTGAGGGGTTGTGAGCAGTCGCTCATGCCGCGCGCAGCATCAGCGGCTGGTTGCTGTTCGCAGCCGGCTTGTGTTCGACCAGCCTAGTATCAGTCAGGCTATGGATGATCCGCAATTCCGTCCCGCCCTTGTGGGGCGCGAGCTGGAAGGTCACGGTACTTTCGAGGAAAGGCGGCTCCTCCTCCCTCAGCCGGTAGCGCATCTCCTCCCCCGGCACCGAAGATAATGCCTCGACCTCGGCCGGCAGCCAGCGCTCGCGGAAGGCCGGAATGCTGAGCGCCCGCCAGACCTTCTCCGGCGGCGCCTCGAGCTGGTATGCGAAGACCAGCTGCTTGGTGCGATCCTGCGTGTCGCTCTCGCTCATTGGTCCATGTCCCGCAGCAGATCCTTGAGGGCATCGATGCGCGCCGGCCAGTAGGCGCGGTATTTCGCCAGCCATTGCGCGATCAGGGCAAGCCCGTCCGGGTCGACCTCGTAGTTGACGAAACGCCCCTGCCGCTCTTCCCGAACCAGCCCGGCGGTCCGCAGCACGGCAAGGTGCTGCGACATCGCCGGCTGGCTGATCGTCATGCCCTCGCGCAAGGCGCTGGCGTTCATGCCTCCGGCCGCGAGCTTCTCGAAGATCGCGCGGCGGGTCGGGTCGGCCAGCGCCTTGAAGATGTCCTGCTCCATGACAGATACATAAGCATACACTTATTTTATTCGCAAGCGGCGCGCGAAAGCCATCAGCTCACCAGGATCGGGTAGAGCGAAGCAACAAGCAGCAGCGCCATGACGATATTGAACACACGCTGCCGCGCCGGCTCGGCCAAGAGACCGCGCAACAGCGTGCCGCCGACGGCCCAGACGGCGATGCAGGGCCCATTCACCAGGGCGTAGACGAACACGACGACCGCGAGGTTGAGGAAATAGCCCTCGGTCGGCGTGTAGGCGGCGACAGCGCCGACCGCCATGATCCAGGCCTTTGGGTTGACCCATTGGAAGGCTGCTGCGGCCGGAAAGCTGAGCGGCGGGGCAGCCTCCGCTCCAGGCTTCAGCGGCGCTGAACGCGCGATCTTCCAGGCGAGATAAAGCAGATAGGCGCTGCCGGCATAGCGCAGGACATCGTGCAGGACAGGAATGGCGCTGAACAGGCCCCCTAACCCGAGGCCGACCGCAAGGACGAGCCCGGAGAATCCGAGATTGATCCCGAGCAGCAGCGGCAGGCTGGCGCGGAAACCGTGATTGGCGCCGGAGGCGAGCAGCAGCGTGTTGTTCGGCCCGGGCGTGATCGAGGTCACGAAGGCGTAGCCGATGAAGGCGAGCAGCAATTGCGGCGTCATGTCCGGTCCAGCGTTTGGGAAAGCCGCGCCGGTGATTGTGCATGTGACACTTCTTGCATAGACTGAAAAGTGTCTCGTGACGCAATTTGTAAGGCGGCATGCTCCTCGCTTCACCCTGGCAACCTCGCCTCGCAGATGGCAGCGGCTCGGCCAGCGAACGGCTGGTCGAAGCTCTTGCCCGCGACATCTCTGACGGCTCGCTGCCGCCCGGTGCGCGGCTGCCGGCCCATCGCCCCCTCGCCTGGCAGCTCGACATCGGCATCGGCACGGTAACCAAGGCCTATGCCCAGCTTGAGCGCCGCGGCCTCGTCCGCAGCGTCCGAGGCCGCGGCATGTTCGTCGCCGGCCTGTCGCAGGCGCCGAGCCGCATGGTCGACCTCAGCATCAACGTGCCGCCGCAGCAGCTGAGCGATCGCCTGCTTGCCGCCAGCCTCGGCGATCTCGCGAGACGGCTCGACGCCGACAGCTTCGGCGCCTATGCCGCGCCTGCCGGGCGAGCCGAACATCGCGCGCTGCTGGCGCGTTGGCTCGCGCCGACCTGCCTCGCCGCCACGCCAGAGCGACTGCTGATCTGCAACGGCGCCCAGCACGCGCTCGCGATCGCATTCGCGATCACCTGCGGCCCGGACACAGAGCTTCTGACCGAGGCGCTGAGCTATCCCGGAGCGATCGCCCTCGCCCGCCGGCGCGGCTTGCGGCTGACCGGCCTCGCCATCGACGATGAAGGCCTCGCCCCGCAGGCGCTCGACCAGGCCTTGCATCAGGCGGCCGCAGCAGGCCGGCGCGCCGTACTCTATGTCACGCCGACCCTGCACAACCCGACGACCGCGACGATGAGCGAAGCGCGGCGTCGCGAGATCGCAAAACTCTGCCGCGCCCATGACGCGGTGATCGTCGAGGACGATATCCATGCGGCTCTGGCCCAGCCGGGCACAATCGCGATCGCCGCGCTTGCGCCCGAGCGGGCGCTACATGTCTCCGGCTTGTCGAAGGTGCTGAGCCCGGGCCTTCGCATCGGCTCGCTGGTGGTGCCAGAGCCCTGGCTGGAGCCGGCCCTCGCCGAGCTTTCAGCCACCTGCACCATGGCATCCCTGCTCTCCTGCCTGATCATGGAGCGCTGGCTCAGCGAGGGCACGGCCGCCTCCGTCGCGCGCTCGATCCGCGAGGAGGCTGGCCGCCGCGTCGTACTGGCGCGCGAACTCCTGCCGCCCGGGATCGCCATGAGCGCGGGCAATGGCTTCCATGTCTGGCTGCCGATGGCACCGGAGCGGGCGAAAGCCCTGCCTGCCCGTGCAGCTGCATCCGGCATCCTGCTGCCGGACCCCGAGATTTTCCTCACCGACGCGCAGGCGCCCTCCTGGGGCATGCGGCTCAGTCTCGGCGGCCCGAAGCTCGACAGGCTGCAGGATGCGCTCGCCAGCCTGCGCTCCCTGCTGCTCGACGCCGGC
Source organism: Allobosea sp. (assembly GCA_035998995.1). GTDB lineage: Bacteria > Pseudomonadota > Alphaproteobacteria > Rhizobiales > Beijerinckiaceae > Allobosea. The sequence continues at coordinate 57,641 of DASYHC010000028.1, read as the reverse complement.
AGCGCCTCGCGGAGCCGGGCGATGCCGTGATCGGCGCGGCAGTGCACAAAACTCCAGCCGCATGCTGCGAAGGCCGCAATGGACTTCGCCCGCAGCCCCGCTTAAGCGGGAAACAAGACCTTTAAAGACTGCGCCCGGGAGGCTCTTGATGAAGGACATCCTCGAACAGCTCGAAGACCGGCGCGCGGGCGCGCGGCTGGGCGGCGGCGAAAAGCGCATCACGGCGCAGCACAAGCGCGGCAAGCTCACCGCCCGCGAGCGCATCGAGCTCCTGCTCGACAAGGACTCCTTCGAGGAGTTCGACATGTTCGTGCAGCACCGCGCCGTCGATTTCGGCATGGACAAGGCCGAGAAGATCCCCGGCGACGGCGTCGTCACCGGCTGGGGCACGGTCAATGGCCGCACCGTCTTCGTCTTCTCCAAGGATTTCACCGTCTTCGGCGGCTCGCTCTCCGAGACACACGCCCAGAAGATCATCAAGATCCAGGACATGGCGCTGAAGATGCGCGCCCCGATCGTCGGCTTGTTCGACGCCGGCGGCGCCCGCATCCAGGAGGGCGTCGCCGCGCTCGGCGGCTATGGCGAGGTCTTCAAGCGGAACGTTCAGGCATCCGGCGTCATCCCGCAGATCTCGGTGATCATGGGCCCCTGCGCCGGCGGCGACGTCTATTCGCCGGCGATGACCGATTTCATCTTCATGGTTCGCGACACCAGCTACATGTTCGTCACCGGCCCGGAGGTGGTGAAGACCGTCACCAACGAGACAGTGACCTCGGAAGAACTCGGCGGCGCCAAGGTCCACACCTCGAAATCCTCGGTCGCCGACGGCTCCTTCGAGAACGATGTCGAGGCGCTCTTGCAGGTGCGCCGCCTGATCGACTTCCTGCCGGCCAACAACACCGTCGGCGTGCCGGAATGGCCGAGCTTCGACGTGCCCGATCGCGTCGACATGAGCCTCGACACGCTGGTGCCCGACAATCCGAACAAGCCCTATGACATCAAGGAATTGATCCTGAAGGTCGTCGACGAGGGCGATTTCTTCGAGATTCAGGAAGCCTACGCCAAGAACATCGTCACCGGCTTCGCCCGGATCGAGGGCCGCACCGTCGGCATCGTCGCCAACCAGCCGATGGTGCTGGCCGGCGTGCTCGATTCCGACGCCAGCCGCAAGGGCGCCCGCTTCGTGCGCTATTGCGACGCTTTCGAGATTCCGATCGTCACTCTGGTCGACGTCCCCGGCTTCCTGCCCGGCACGGCGCAGGAATATGGCGGCCTGATCAAGCACGGCGCCAAGCTGCTCTTCGCCTATTCTGAATGCACAGTGCCGCTGGTCACGATCATCACCCGCAAGGCCTTCGGCGGCGCCTATGACGTGATGGCGTCCAAGCATATCGGCGCCGACGTCAACTATGCCTGGCCCACCGCGCAGATCGCGGTGATGGGCGCCAAAGGCGCGGTCGAGATCATCTTCCGCGGCGGCGACGCCGAGACGATTGCGCGTCAGACCAAGGAATACGAGGACCGCTTCATGTCCCCCTTCGTCGCGGCCGAGCGCGGCTATATCGACGAAGTCATCATGCCGCATTCGACCCGCCGCCGGATCGCGCGGGCCCTCGCCATGCTGCGCACCAAGAGCGTCGAGCGCCCCTGGCGCAAGCACGACAACATCCCGCTCTGAGCGGAGGGCTACCCCCCAAAGCCCTCATCCTGAGGAGCGCGCCGCAGGAGCGCGTCTCGAAGGATGCTCCAGGAGGCTCCGGAGACAGCTGGACCATCCTTCGAGACGGCCGCTGTGCGGCCTCCTCAGGATGAGGGCTGTGAAGGCTCAACGGACTCGACCGGAGCAACTGACGCCGGGGCCGCCTCACATCAGCCCCGGCAGCTCCGCCGCCAGCGCGTCGATGGCGACACGTACCTTCGGCGGCAGATGCGGCGTCTGCAGCCAGAGCGCATGGACGTCATAGGGCAGCCGCCCCTCGCCCGGCAGCAGTTCGACGAGCGCGCCGGCTGTCAGGCGTTCGCGCACCAGCCAGGACGGCAGCCAGGCGAGACCCATGCCGAGCGCGGCCGCATCGGCGATCGCCTCGAGATCGTCGAACCGCAAGCGGTGCCGCGGCATCACCTCGACCGGCGGCCTGTCCTCGCGCGGGAACAGCCAGGGGCGCACGCTGCCGGAGCGGCGGTAGACCAGCGCGTCATGATCGGCGAGATCGGCGAGCTGCGCCGGGAGGCCGCGAGCATCGAGATAGAACGGCGCGGCGCAGACGATCATGCGCTGGCGGGCGACACGGCGCGTCACGAGATTGGCCGCATCCTGCAATTCGCCTGTGCGGATGGCGAGGTCGTGCCCACCTTCGGCCAGATCGACGAAGCCGTCGCCGAAGGACAGATCGAGCTCAAGCTGCGGGTATCGGCGCGCGAGATCGAGCAGGATCGGCATGACGCAGCGCCGGCCGAACAGCACAGACATCGCCACCCGAAGCTTGCCGCGCGGCTCACCTAACTGATCGGCGGCGAGCGCATCGGCCGCCTCGGCCTCGGCGAGAACGGCCTTGCAGCGCTCGTAATAAGCACGACCGAGCTCGGTCAGGCTCTGCCGGCGCGTCGTACGGTTGAGCAGCCTGACGCCGAGCCGTTCCTCCAGAAAACGGACATGCTTGCCGACCATCGGCGCGGACAGGCCGAGCGCCAATGCTGCCGCCGCGAAGGAGCCGAGGTCGACCGCCCTGACGAAGACGGCCATGCTGGTGAGGCGGTCCATCATCCGAAATCAATGGTTCCGATTATCGATCCTATCGCATGATTTATCGCAAGACAGCGCCCGGCCATAGCTCATTCATTCGCTCTGATTTGGAGTTATGAGCATGGCCCGCACGATCCGCTTTCATCGCCATGGTGGCCCAGAGGTTATGACTATCCAGGATATCGACGTTCCGCCGCCCGGCCCCGGCGAGGTCCAGATCCGGACCAAAGCGCTCGGCCTCAACCGGGCTGAGGCGCTGTTCCGCGCGGGCAGCTATATCGAGCAGGCGCAGTTCCCATCGGGCATCGGGCTCGAAGCCGCCGGCCTGGTCGAGAGCGTCGGCGCGGGTGTCGAAGACCTCTCGCCCGGCGATGCCGTCAGCCTGGTACCGCCGCGCTCGATGCTCAGCTGGCCGGTGCATGGCGAGTTCGTCACCGTTCCGGCCAAGCTCGTGATCAAGCACCCGCCGACGCTGAGCTGGGAGACGGCTGCGGCGAGCTGGATGCAGTATCTGACCGCCTATGGCGCGCTGATCGACATCGCCCGTCTCAGCCAAGGCGAGCATGTCGTCATCACCGCCGCGTCCAGCAGTGTCGGCCTCGCCGCGATCCAGATCGCCAACCGGGTCGGCGCGATCCCGATCGCGGTGACACGGGCCTCGCGGAAGGCTGAGGCGCTACGCGGGGCTGGCGCCGCCCATGTCATCGCCTCGGCCGAGGAGGATATCGAAGCCCGACTGAGGGACATCGCCGGCAAGGACGGCGTCAGGGTGGTCTTCGACGCGGTTGGCGGCCCGGCTTTCCTGCCCTTGACCGCCGCGATGGCGCGCGGTGGCATCCTGTTCAACTATGGCGGCCTCAGCCCGGAAGCGACGCCTTTCCCGCTCTTCAATGTGCTGGGCAAGAGCCTGACGCTGCGCGGCTATCTCGTCCATGAGATCACCGGCGATCCCGAACGCCTCGCCGCCGCCAAGGCCTTCATCCTCGACGGGCTCGGTGACGGTTCGCTGAAGCCGATCATCGCCCGGACGTTTCCGTTCGAAGAGATCGTCGAGGCGCACCGCTACCTCGAATCGAACGAGCAGTTCGGCAAGGTCGTGGTGACGCTCTGAGAGGCTCAGGCCCAGCGCCTGAACAGCACGCTGGCATTGACGCCGCCGAAGCCGAAGCCGTTCGAGATCGCGTGCTCCATCGCCAGCGGCCGCGCCGTCTTCGCCACCAGGTCGAGCCCGGCCGCATCCTCGTCCGGGTTCTCTAGATTGAGCGTCGGCGGCGCGATCTGGTCGCGCAGAGCGAGGATGGTGAAGACCGCCTCCAGCCCGCCGGCCGCGCCGAGCAGATGGCCGGTCGCCGCCTTGGTCGCGCTGATCGCGATGCCGCCCTGATCGCCGAACACCGCCTTGATCGCGGCGAGCTCGCCGCGATCGCCGACCGGGGTCGAGGTCGAATGGGCGTTGAGATGGCTGACATCGCCGGGCTTCAGGCCGGCCTGCTTCAGCGCCGTCTCCATCGCCCGGCGCGCACCCGAGCCGTCCTCGGGGCCGGAGGTGATGTGATAGGCGTCGGCGCTGGTGCCGTAGCCGGTGAGTTCGGCGAGGATCGTCGCGCCGCGCGCCTGCGCATGCTCCAGCGCCTCGATCACCAGGATGCCGGCGCCCTCGCCCATGACGAAACCGTCGCGGTCACGGTCGAAGGGGCGCGAGGCCCTCTCCGGCTCGTCGTTGAAGCCGGTCGACAGCGCCCGCGCCGCGGCGAAGCCGCCGAGTGCGACGAGATCGACGCAGGCCTCGCTGCCGCCGCAGAGGGCGATGTCGACCTCGCCGGCCCGGATCATACGGGCCGCATCGCCGATCGCCTGCACGCCGGCGGCGCAGGCCGTCACTGGCGCGCCGATCGGCCCCTTGAAGCCATGGTCGATCGAGACATGCCCTGCAGCGAGATTGACCAGGAAGGATGGCACGGTGAAAGGCGAGAGCCGGCGCACGCCGCGCTCGTCGGTGGTGCGCACCGCCTCGGCGATGGCCGGGAAGCCGCCGATGCCCGAGGCGATCACCGTCGCGGTGCGCTCGCGCTCGGCCTCGTCCTGCGGCTGCCAGCCGGCCTGGGCCAGCGCTTCCTTGGCGGCGACCAGCGCGAACTGGATGAAGCGGTCCATCTTACGCTGGTCCTTCGGCGCGATCGCGACATCCGGATCGAAGCCGCCCTCATTGTCCTCGGCCTTAGCAGGCACGAGCCCTGCGACCTTGGCCGGCAGGGTCTCGGCGACCGCGTCGGGCAGGCGGCGCAGGCCCGAGCGGCCAGCGAGCAGGCGCTGCCAGGCGAGCTCGGTGCCGCAGCCCAGAGGCGAGACGACGCCCAGTCCGGTGACGACGATGCGGCGCATGGCAGGCTCCTAATACGATCTGGCTTGGGTGGCGGCCTGGCGCGCAGCGAGGCGCTCGCGCAGGTCGTTGCTGGCGCGCGGCCCGGCGATGACTGTGGCGCTTTCCGCGGTGACCGGCTGCATGGTCGCAGCATCAACGACGATCGGCGTGATCGGCCGCCCGGTTCCGCGCTCGGCCAGCAGCAGCGAGGCGCCGTCGGGGGCAAGATGCCGGTTGGCGAAGCCGATCAGCGCCACGACGACCGGAAAGACGTCCCGCCCCTTCTCGGTCAGCACATATTCATAGCGCTTCGGCCGCTCGCTATAGAGCCGCCGCTCGAACAGCCCGCTTTCGGTGAGATGCCTCAGCCGTCGCGTCAGCATGTTCGGGGCGATGCCGAGGCTGCGCTCGAACTCGTCGAAGCGGGTCAACCCCTGCAGCGCATCGCGCAGGATAAGGATGCTCCACCACTCGCCGACGGTCTCGACGGCAAGGGCGCAGGGGCATTCGGTCAGCGGAGCGAGCTTGGGCTGCATGGCCCGGGCTCGCTAGCGCAGTTACTATCATTTTGCAAGCTACGATTTCTCGCGGAGGGCACCACCCTTCCGCGTCAGTCCAGCGTGCTCCTGAACCTCATCAGCGCGATGCCGGCATAGATCGGCACGAAGATCGAGAGGTAGAACACCTCCAGCCCGATATCGCCGAGATCGGCGCCCTTCAGCATGATCGCGCGGACCACCCGCAGGAAGTGTGTCAGCGGAAAGATCTCGCCGAGCCACTGCGCCCAGAGCGGCATGCCGGCATAGGGGAACATGAAACCAGACAGCAGCAGCGACGGCAGGAAGAAGAAGAAGGTCAATTGCATCGCCTGCAGCTGCGTGCGCGCCATGGTCGAGATCGTGTAGCCGAGCAGCACCAGCGCCAGCACGAAGATGGTGACGCAGGTCAGCAGCAGGCCGAGGCTGCCGAGGAAGGGCACGCCAAAGAGCAGCTTCGCCGCCGAGAGCACCACCGCGACCTGGACACTGCCGACGGCGAGATAAGGCAACACCTTGCCGAGCATGATCTCGCCCGGCGTCGCCGGCATGGCGAGCAGGTTCTCCATGGTGCCGCGCTCGATCTCGCGGGTCAGCGCCATCGCCGTCATCATCACCATGGTCATCTGCAGGATGACGCCGAGCAGGCCGGGCACGATGTTGTACTGGGTGATGCCTTCGGGGTTGTAGCGCCGGTGCACCACGAAGGAGAGCGCGCTCTCGCTCTGCTCGCGCTTGACCTCCTCCGTGCCGAGGGCCCGCGTCAGCGCCCGGCTGGCGATGGTCTGCAGCGCGCCGACGGCATTGCTGGAGGCCGCCGGATCGGTCGCATCGGCCTCGACCAGAATGCGCGGCTCGTCGCCGCGCTCGACCCGCATGCCGAAATCGCTGGGAATGGTGACGAGGAAGGAGATCGCGCCGCGCGCCATCAGGCTCTCGGCCTCGGCCGCGCTCTCCGGCCGCTTGGCGAAGCGGTAATAGCCGGAGACCTCCAGCGCTGCGACGACCGAGCGGGTGTAACGATCCTGGCCAAGCGCCAGAACCGCTGCCGGCAAGCCCTTGGGATCGTTGTTGATCGCATAACCGAACAGCAGGAGCTGGACGATCGGCACCACCAGCATCATCGCGAAGGTGATGCGGTCGCGCCGCATCTGCACGAACTCCTTGGCGAGGACCGCGCCGAGCCGGCCGGGCGAGAACAAAGCGAGCGCGCTCATGCCGCCCTCCCTTCGGCCTGGGCCTTGGCCATGAACTGGATGAAGACGTCTTCCAGGCTGGTCGCGTCCGGCTCGATACGCAGGCTAGGACGGTCCTTTAGATGCGCCAGTGCTGCTTCCAGCTTGGCCTTGTCGGTACCGACGACGTGGAGCGTCGTCCCGAACGGCGCGACCTGCTCGACGCCGTCGATCTTCGCCAATTCGGCGATCTCAGCCGGCTTCAGCGCGCCATGCACGACATAGGTCGAGAGGCCCGAGCCCTTCACGACCTCGTCGACCGTGCCGGTCGCCAGCATGCGGCCATAGGCGATGTAGCCGATGCGGTGGCAGCGCTCGGCCTCGTCCATGTAATGGGTCGAGACCAGCACGGTCAGCCCGTCGCCGGCGAGCCGGTGGATCTCGTCCCAGAATTCGCGCCGTGCTTTTGGATCGACGCCGGCGGTCGGCTCATCGAGCAGGAGGAGCTTGGGCTGGTGCATGATGCAGGCGGCGAGCGCGAGACGCTGCTTCCAGCCGCCAGAAAGCGTGCCGGCGAGCTGGTCCTTGCGCGAGGTCAGGCCGAGACTGTCGAGCGTGCGGGCGACGGCCTCCTCCACCGGCTTCAACGCATAGAGCCGGGCGACGAAGGTCAGGTTCTCCTCGATCGTCAGGTCCTCGTAGAAGGAGAACTTCTGGGTCATGTAGCCGACCTGGAGCTTGATCTCCGCGCTTTGCGTCCTAACATCGAGGCCCAGCACCGTGCCCTCCCCGGCATCGGGCGTGAGCAGCCCGCAGATCAGCCGGATCGTCGTGGTCTTGCCGGAGCCGTTCGGCCCGAGGAAGCCGACGATCTCGCCCTGCCGGACGGAGAGGTCGACATTGTCGACCACCGTGCGCTTGCCAAAGCGCTTGGTCATACCGCGCACGTCGATGACATTGGGCTCACTCACCTGCGCCCCCGCAGCATCACATCGACGATCTGGCCGGGCTGGAGCCGCGTCGCCGGCCCGCCTTCTGGGCGCGCCTCGACGAGATAGACGAGCTTCTGGCGGGTCTGCGCCGAATAGATCACCGGCGGAGTGAATTCCGGCTCCTGCGAGACATAGGAGACGGTGGCGGTCATTCCCTGCGGGCAGCCGGAGCAGCGCACATCGAGCCGGGTGCCGACGCTGGTGCCGAAGAGCAACGCCTCCGGCACATAGAGCATCAGCTTGACCGCGCCATCGGGCAGGATGGTCAGCGCCGGCGCGGACGGGCCTGCGAGTTCGCCGGGATGACGGACCAGATCGGTGACGATCCCGGCCGCCGGCGCCATCAGCTTGCGCTGGCCGAGCCGCCACTTGGCCTGGTCTAGCGCCGCCTGCGCCTGCTCCACCTGATTGCGTGCCGCCCTGATCTCCTCCTCGCGCGCCGCCAGCCGGGCGACGTTGAGATTGGCGATGGTCTCCCGCACCCGCGCGGTCGCGACATCGCGGGCCGTCTGCGCCTGGTCGAGATCGGCCTGGGTCGAGACGCCGCGGCGGAACAGGTCCTGGCGGCGCTCCAGCGCCCGCTCCGACTCGCGCTCCTGCGCCTTGGCCGAGGCGGCGATCGCCTCGATCACGGCGATCTCCTCCGGCCGCTTGCCGCTGAGCAGGTTAGCGAGCTGCGCCTGCGCCTGCACCAGTCGCGCCTCGCTTTCGGCGACGGCGTTGCGGGCATCGTCCGCCTGCAATTCGGCGAGCAGCGCCCCGCGCGAGACGCGCTCGCCGCGCCGAACGGAAACCTTCTCGATCCGCGCCGTGTCGATCGGCCCGAGCCGGACATATTCGCCCTCGACATAGCCGACGACCCGCGTCGTCGGTGGCGCGCAGATTCCGAGCGAGGCGGCGATGGCGAAGGAGCAGATGAAGTCGAGGATCATGAGACCTCTCCCCTGCAGGCGAGAATGCTGGCGCGGACCGAGCGCCGGATGGCTTCGCTGATGGCGCGCGCCTCGTCGGGACCGATGCCGTCCCAGCCCATGCGCCGGGTGACGGCCGGGCGCGCGATGCGGAAATAGATGAGCTGGCCAACCGCGGTGAAGACGGCGAGCCTCGTCTCCGGCGCCTCCGGCGCCATTCCGGTCGCCGCCGCCCAGACCTGGCAGACCCGCCGATGCACCGGCTCGAACAGCCCGCCATAGATCGTGTCGAAGGCCGGGCTCGGCGTGAACATCTCCCGCACGACGAAGCGGGCGATCATCTCGCTCTCCGGCGCGGTCGTCAGGAAGGCGGCCATGCGCTCGATCAGGGAGAGCAACTGCTCGGTTGCGGCATCGCGATCAGTGGCATCGGCCGTGATTGCGATCGGCGGGGAACCGACGACCAGCACGGCCTGCATCCGGGCGATGACCGCCTCGGCGCAAGCCCTTCTCAGCCCGTCCTTGCCGCCGAAATGATAGGCGATGCCGGCGCTGTTGACCTTCGCCGCCTGTGCGATCTCGCGCGTCGAGGTCGCGTCGAAACCGTTCCGGCCGAACAGATCGAGCCCGGCTCGGATCAGAGCCTGCCGCGTGCCCTCGGCGCCCTTGAGAATGGATGTGCGTGCCATGGCGGAAGCCAGTAGCACGGCTCAATGATTCAATCAATCGATTGATTGAATATAGAATCAATACCCCGCCCCCCTTGCCTGAAGTCTCAAGATGCAGAGAGTTGGTCACCAACACGCGTATTCCGTCACCGCGGCGCGTCCAACTTGTCACTGGCGCGGATCAGCTCCTGCTTTGGCGATGCCTGCCGGCGTCGAATCGGTCGAGGAGTACCTGCCCCGCCTCGATTATCGCGTGTATGCGTGACGCCCTTGCCGAGCGTACTTGGAGGCGCCGAACTGGTGGCTTGGCGCCTGGACCAGGCCATTTTCGTATCCACGTAGGATAGCGGAGAGGGAGCCTATCGAATCGGCGGGCGCTGGAACAGCGGAGGCGAGCGGGTGATCTACTGTGCGCCGGATCCTGCGATGGCAATTCTCGAAGTTGCCGTCCACATGGGCTTTCGCGTCCTCGACACGGTCCCACATGTCATGACCGCAACCACCACATCTAACTTCGCCGGCGTTCATGTCGTCGCGCCAGATCAGATACCAAATCCAAATTGGCTTCGCCCTGGGATTCCGAGTGCTGGCCAGCAAGCCTTCGATCGCCTGCTACGCGAACATACTTTTGTCGCCGTTCCGAGCGTTGCTTCGACCGATAGTTGGAATCTGCTCTTCACGGCTGGCTCGCCAGGGTACGAGCTAAAAGTCCAAGAACGGTTTGCGCTCGACCCCCGACTACACCCGCCGGCGACGCCCTGAAAGCTTTGTGCAACGTCGATTAGGCGTCGTGAAGCGGAGTTGTGGCCTGCTGCCGGAAATTCTGCGGCGAGTAGCGCCGGCGGCATCACATCTATCTCTTGCGTTGTTCATCAGGGATGTTCCGAGCAGGCATGATGTGGTGCCTTCCAACAACGAATGATCTTGTACACTCCTCCCCTCATAGAGAGAAATAGCGCTGGCGACGCCCTGGCATGGTCCGACGCGCACCTTTGGCCCGTTGCTGACACTCAGAAGGTCCGTTTCCGGGCAGTCACCAAATGTCCTTGTGGCGCTTGTCGCGCCAACGCGGTCAAGCCTTCAGGTGCAGCGTCACCAGCACGGTGATCTCAGCGCCATCCGAGAGGGTCGCAGCGACGCGAACAAAATTGCCGAAATGGACGAGCCGCTGGAAGGTTACTGCGTCCTTGCTCGCCGGCAGAGCGAACTCCGAGCCCTCGTGGCACCAGTGCATGCCATCGGCGGAAATCTCGACCCTCGCCTTTGGCAAAGGCCCCTTCGGCTGCTTCAGCGCGCGCACAAAGACGATCGCCTCCTTCGCCCAGCCGGCCTCGTATGGCTCGGTCGCAGCTTCGCCGATCCAGCTCTCGTTGCGGGCGACGACGGCGGTCAGGTTCTCGGGCAGCATCAGAACTCTCCCGACAGGCAAACGGAATCGAGATAGGCGAAGGCGCGCTTATCGGTATCGGTCTCGGCGAAGAAGGCGAGATTGAGCATGCACCACAGGTTCTTCATCGCCGGGATGCGGATGCAGTCGAAGCCTTCCATGGCGAAGACGCGATCGTTCACCTGAAACCGTGTCGCCTGCATCGCGGCGAGGTCGAAGTCGAAGCGCAGATAGTGCCAGTTCACCTTGGTCGGGATCTCGTTGTAGCAGAGCCGCTGCTCGCCGCCGGGCAGGTCCTCCCAGTCATCGGGCGCGAGGTGGTAATGCGTGATCGTCTTGCCGGCATGGCCGATCGGCTTGATCGGCGTCGTCCGGCGCTTGAACTGCCATTTCTGCAGATGCTCGCCGTCCTGGGCGTTGAGGAAGCGCAAATGCGGCATGACCCGATCGCCCGGCCCCGAGCTGTCGCCGATCTGGAGATCGTAGAGGAAGCCGAAGGAGCGGATATCGGTCTCCGAGAGCTGTAGGTCGGTCGCCTCGGGCTTGAAGGTGAAATAGGCCTCGAGCCGGATCGGCCCGGGCTTGCGGAAGGTCAGGCGCTTGATCGCGACGTTCTGCGCGCCCTTCTTCGGCCGCGTCGCAATCTTCAAGGCATAGGAGCCGTCGACGCCGCCATGCGAGCCGAAATCCCAGTTCGGCAGGGTCGAGAGCATAGCGTGGCTGTGCTGGGCATAGCCCGGCAGCATGGCGTCGAGCGTCTCCTCGTAATTGCCGACGAGCTGGGTCCAGCCGCACATGCCGCGGTCGAAATCATCAAGGCAGATGATGCGGGGCAGCGGATCGAACCGGCTGAGCTGCGGGTCGGCCTCGCGGATGGCGCGGCGCAGGGCGTCGATGTCGGTCATGGCGATTACCCCTTCACCGCGCCGGCGGTCAGGCCCGCGACGAGGTGTTTCTGCATGAGGATGACGAAGGCGAGCACTGGCACGAGCTGCACGGTCGAGGCGGCGAAGAGCACGCCCCATTCCACGCCTTCGACGGCGCCGATCATCTCGGAGATCACCAGCGGCGCGGTCTTCGCCTTGGTCGTTGTGAAGATGAAGGCGAAGAGGAACTCGTTCCAGGCGTAAACGATGACGAAGACCGAGACGGCGAGCATGCCCTGCGCCGCCATCGGCAGGATGACCTTGGCGATGATCTGCATCTGCGAGGCGCCGTCCATCATCGCGGCCTCGTCGAGCTCGCGCGGGATCTGGTCGATGAAGGTGCGCATCACCACCGTGCCCAGCGAGACGAAGAAGGTCGCGTAGAGCACGATCAGCACGAAATGGGTGTCGTTGAGGCCGAGCCAGTTCACCACCGGAAACAGCGGCAGCGTGATCACGATCGGCGGGATCAAACGGATGAAGATCAGGAAGAAGGCCGAGGCCTGCAAACCCTTCGAGGCAAAGCGCGAATAGGCGAAGCCGGCGAGGAGGGAGACGCCGACGGCGAGCACGGTCGCGCCGAGCGTGACGAGGAAGCTGTTCCACAGCCCGAAGAAGAAATCGCCCCAGCGGCTCCACAGCGCCTGGTAGTTCGCGAGCGTCGGCGCGAAGACGAAGGTGCCGGAGGTCGAAAAAATATCGCGGTCGGCCTTGAAGGACGACATGGCGATCAGGCCGATCGGCACCAGCGACCAGGCGACGATGGCAAGCACGCCGACGAGCTTGAGGAGATGGCGCAGAAGCTTAGGCACGCGCGAACATCTCCTTGTAGAGCCGGCGCAGATAGAACAACGCGAGCAGGAGCGAGGCGAGCACCAGGAGCCAGCCGGTTGCGGCGGCCGGGCCGAAAGCGTTGTAGCGGAAGGCCTCGAGATAGAGATAGACCGCCATCACCTCGGTCGAGCGCGCCGGGCCACCGCCGGTCATCAGCCAGACCTCGGAGAACAGGCGGAAGGCGAAGATGTAGCGGAACAGCGCCGCGATCAGCAGAGCCGGCATCAGCAGCGGCAGGGTCACCCGGCGGAACGAGGTCCAGGGCGAGGCGCCGTCGATCGCGGCGGCTTCGTAGAGATCGCTGGGGATCGAGAGCCTCGCCGCATACAGGATGATGAAGCTGAACGGCAGGTGCAGCCAGATCGACAGCAGGCTGACCATGGCGAGGCCGTGGCTCGGGTTCACCGCCCACTCGATCGGCGGCAGGCCGAGCGACATCAGGAGCCGGCTCATCATTCCGACATCCGGCTCGAACAGGAAGCGCCACATCACCACGGCCGAGACTTCGCTCACGGCATAGGGCGCGAGCACGATCGCCAGCAGCAGCGGCCGGAACGGCACGCCCGAGGCGAAGAACAGCGCCATGCCGAGCCCAAGCAGGAGCTCGACATGCACGACCACGGCGACGACGATCACCGTGTTGATGAGCGCCTTCCAGAAATAGGCGTCGCCCAAGACCTTGGCGTAGTTGGCGAAGCCGACGAAGCTCGCCGCCTGGCCGAAGGACGACTGGTTGAGACTGAGCCAGAACACATAGATCGCCGGCAGGAAGATGATGCCGCCGATCATCAATTGGACCGGCGAGACCAGCGCGATGGCGGAGAGGGGCGTGCGGGCGCTCATCAGGCGATCCTGAAGCGCGCCAGCGCGTCGCGGTCGATCTCGATGCCGAGCCCCGGCCCCTGCGGCACGGAAAGCCTGCCCTCGACCAGCTGGGAGCCTTCGCCGACGATCGGATGCGTGAAGGCGTCGCGCAGCGGGTTCTGGTAGACCATGCACTCGAAGGTGCGGAAGGTCTCGGCCGCGGCGGCGAGCTGCAGGCTGGCGGCGACGCAGATCGCGCCGGACCAGCCGACATGCGGGGCGTAAGCCGTATTGAAGGCGGCTGCGAGCTCGCAGATCCGCCAGGTCTCGCTGATCCCGCCCGAGCGCGTCACATCCGGCTGGATCAGCCCGAGCGAACGGTCCTGCAGCGAGATCAGCGCGTCCGAAGCAACGAAGTCGCTCTCGCCGGCAGCAAGCCTGATCGGCAGATGCTGGGCGAGGCGGCGATAGCCTTCGCGATCCTGCGGCGCGATCGGCTCCTCGAAGAAGCCATAGCCGAGATCGGCCAGCGCCCGCCCGACGATCAGCGCGTCGTCGACGTCATAGGCCCAGTTGGCATCGACATAGAGCGCGATCTCGTCGCCGGCGAGCTTGCGGACGAGTTTCGCGCGGGCGATCGCATCGCGCAGGGGGTGGCCGAGCTTGACCTTGATCTCGCGAAATCCTGCCTTGAGCACGGCGCCGACTTCGGCCTCGACGGTGGCATCGTCGAGCCAGTTGATCGAAGAGGCATAGGCCGCGACCTCGCTGCGGCCCATGCCGCCGAGCAGCTTGTGGATCGGCTGGCCGGCTTGCTTGCCGGCGATGTCCCAGAGCGCGATGTCGACCGCCGCGATCGCCTCGACGACCTGGCCGCCTGGGCGCCCGGATAAGGCGGCGCGCATCGTCTTCCAGAGGGCGCGCCGGTCGGAGGCATCGCGACGGAGCAGGCGCGGCACCAGCGCCTCCTCGATGAAGCGGGCGTAGCCGGCGGCGCCGCGGCGGCAGAGGCCTTCGCCGAATCCGACGACACCGTCCTGCGTTTCGACCTCGACCACGACGATCTCGATCGCCGGATAGTCGCCCTGCGACGTCCGCTGGACCTTGGGCAAGGTCGCACGCAGCGGATGCGCGGTGATCTTCGAGATGCGGTTGGCCGACATGAAGCGGCATCCTCCCGAGTGCTTAACTTATCTGATAGGTTGAACAGTTGCCAAGCTAGGCGGCATCTGTCAATGATCTCCGAACGGAGGTGATTGATGAGCGAGGCCGCTTCATCCCTGCTCGATGGCGACGATCCATTCGCCGGCGGCGACGTCGTGCCGATGAGGTTGGGCGACGCCGTGATCCAGCGCATCACCCAGGCGATCCAGGATGGCAGGTTGAAGCCCGGCGACGCCTTGCCCTCGGAAACGCGGATGGCCGCTTCGTTCGGGGTCAGCAAGCCGATCGCCCGCGAGGCGATCCGCCAGCTCGCGGCGATGGGCGTCGTGCACATCCAGCAAGGCAAGCCGACCCGCATCCAAGCGCTCGATGCCGCCCCCCTCGACCGCTTTTATCGCTTTGCCGTGCGCGGCCGTGCCAATGGCCTGACCGAGGCGGTCGAGCTGCGCCGCATCCTCGAGCCGCCAATCGCGGCCCATAGCGCCGTGCGGCGCTCTGCCGATGATGTCGAGAAGCTCGACCTGATCCTTTCTCGAATGGAAGACGCGCTCGGCCATGTGCCGCGCTGGATCGAGGCCGATCTCGATTTCCATGAGGCGATCGCGGCCTCCTCGGGCAACCGCCTGCTCGACTTCCAGATCAGGGGCCTGCGGCCGGTGATCCGCGAGGTCATGGAGATCTTCAATTCGCGCGGGAAGCGCACCAGGGACGACTGGCGGCGCACTTTCGAACGACATGTCCGCGTCGTCGAGGCGATCCGCGCCGGCGATCAGGCCGCGGCTTTCGCCGCCATGAACAAGCATTTCGAAGCGGCAGAAGCCGCCATCGCGGAACTCGCGAACCATCGGGAGGACAGGCATGAGCACGGAGACAGGACTGAACCGTAGGCAGTTCGGCGCCGGCATTCTCGGGCTGAGTTTCACGGCGCTGGGCGCTGGCGCAGTGCGCGCGCAGCAAGGCGGGCCGTTCAATGTCTTCGCGCATCGTGTCATGCAGACGGTTGCGACCGGCGCGCAGGGCGGCGACATCACCAAGGACTGGGCCGCGAAGAACGGCGTCGCCGTCCAGTGGACGACCTTCGACACCGGCCCGCTGCAGGAGCGGCTGTTTCGCGAGGCGAGCCTCGGCGAGACTTCCGTCGATGTCGGCTTCGTCCTCAACACCCAAGTGGTGCCGCGCGCCGCGAACCTGTTCGAGCCGCTTGACGACTATCTCAAGCGCGATCCGCTCGAAGAGGCCGGCGACATCTTCCCCGGCCTGATGCAGGGCATGACTGTCGGCGGCAAGCAGCTCGCGGTTCCGTTCCGGCATGCCTCCTCCGGCCTGCACTACAATGAGGAGATCCTGGCCGAGAAGGGCTTCTCCAAGCCGCCGGCGACGATCGAGGAGATGATCGAGATCGCCAGGGCCTGCAGCTATCGCCGCGCTGACGGCACGCAGGTCGTCGGCCTATGCATGCCGGGTGTGACCTATCCCAATGTGATCGACCTTGCCCGTGCCTGGGATGGCGAGTTCATCACGCCCGACTTCAAATGCGCCGCCGACCAGCCGCCGATGCTGAACGCGATCAGGACCTTGCGCGAGCTCTTCCAGGCCAATGCCTTCCCGCGCAACTTCGCGACGCTCTCGCCCGAGGACGTCAATGTCTGGATGCAGCAGGGCCGGGCGGCGATGAGCCTGCAGAGCATGGGCCGCAACCGCATCTACAACGATCCGCAGAAGTCGAAATTCTCCGGCAAGATCAAGACGATCGCCGTGCCGGCCTCGAAGACGCTGACCGGCAAATACGATGCCGCTCCGGCCAAGGTCGAGTTCTGGGGCATGGTCATCCCGAAGAACGCCAAGCGCAAGGACCTTGCCTGGAGCTTCATCAAGGCGATGACCTCGAAGGAGGCGACGCTGAAGGCCGCGCTCAACGGCAACGGACCGGTGCGCGCCTCGACCTATGCCGATCAGAGCTTCGCCGGGACCGTGCCCTACGCGGCTGAAGAGCTGAAGGTGCTGAAGGTGGCGCGCGTGCCGCTGCCGGCCTTCGACGAGGCGGCCCGTGCCGGCGACCTCTTCAAGGAAGAAGCGGAGGCCGCCGTGCTCGGCATGAAGACGCCGGAGGAGGCGATGGCCTCGCTGGTCAAGCGCGTGCAGCCGCTGCTGCCGGCCTGACCGCAAGGCGGAACAAGCCCGGAGGAGACGCCATGACCTTTCCGATCTCGCGCCGCAGCTTCGGTGCGCTCGCCGGCGCGGCTTTGGCCGCGTCCGCCTTGCCTGGCCGGGCCTTCGCTCAGGCCAAGACGCTGACCGTGCTCGGCCACCGCGTCCACCAGACCGCCGCCACGACCGGGCCGGGCGGGGATGCCACCGAAGCCTTCCGCAAGGCGAGCGGGGCGAACCTGAACTGGGTCACCTTCGGCGACGTCAACGCCGTGCATGAGCGCCTGCTGCGCGAGGCCTCCCTGGCAGAGACTTCGATCGACGTCGCCTATCTGGTCAATGGCCGCGCCGTGCCGCGCAATCTCAAGCTGTTCGAGCCCCTCGACGCGTTCCTCAAGGACGCGCCGATCGAGGCTTTCGATGATTTCGCGCCTGGCCTGATCGGCCCGCTCAAGCTCGACGGCGCCCTGCACGGCATCCCGGTCCGCCACGCCACCAACGCGCTGATCTACAATGAGGCGCTGCTGGAGGAGCGCGGTATCAGCAAGCTCCCGACCACTTTCGAGGAGCTGATCGAGACCGCCCGCAAGCTCACCTTCAAGCGCGAGGACGGCACGCAGGTCCATGGCCTCGCCTTCACCGCAGTCTTCGCCTCGAATTTCCTGACCTTTTCGCGCTGCCTCGGCGGCGACTACATGACCGCCGACGGCAAGCTCGCCGCCAACGAGCCGGCCATGGTCAAGGCGCTGACCATCCTCGCCGATCTCTACAAGGCCGGCGTGCTGCCGCGGAATTCCGCCACGGTGAACAATGAGGAGATCACCACCTGGATGCAGCAGGGCCGCGCGGCGATGACGATCAATCCCTTCGCGCGCCTCGTCTCCTACAACGACCCGGCCAAGGGCAAATATGGCGGGCGCTTCAAATCGCTGCTGCCGCCGATGGCGGCCGACCTCGCCGGCAAGGTCGCCTTCGCGCCGACGGTCGAGTTCTGGTCGCTGATGATCCCGAAGAACGCCAAGCAGAAGCCGCTGAGCTGGGAGCTGATCCGCGCCTTGTCGTCGAAGGCCGGCACCACGGCGATGGCGCTCAACGGCAATGGGCCGACCCGGATCTCGACCTATGCCGACGACAAGCTGAAGGCGGCGATGCCCTACGCGGCCGACGAGGCTGCGGCGCTGAAGGCATCGCGCATCCATCTGCCCGCCTTCGACGAGCAGGCCCGCGCCCATGACATCTTCGTCGAGGAGACGCAGGCCGCCGTGCTCGGCCGCAAGCTTCCGCAGCAGGCGATGGACGATGCCGTTGCGCGCGTGAAGCCGCTGCTCGGCTGATGGCGGGGGAGCTTTCGGGGCGCATCGCTCTCGTCACTGGCGCAGCGCGCGGCATCGGCCTGGCGATCGCGACCCGGCTCGCCGAGGCCGGCACGCATGTGATCAGCAGAATCGCGTGCACGATCCCGGTCGCGTCCACTGCATGCAAGGCAATGCGCCGCAATGTGCGGGTCTCCTTGGCCGCGATCACGTCATGGTTGTTGCTATAGGCGTTGGCGATGCAGCTCGACGCCAGCGTCACGCCGTCGAGCCCGTCCGGATAAAGCGGCTCCATGTAGGTCGGGATCGTGCCCGGCCGCACGACCGCTGGGCGTCGATCAATTGCTCGCCGCTGCGAACCTGCTCCGCCGCAATGAAGTCCTGCACGCCGGTCACGACCATCGGGATAACCGTCCACTCAGCACGGCAGCGAGCAGAATGATCGCCGCAGCCAGCATCGGGTAATCGGTATTGCCTGGCTCGGTGATTAAGGCCGGAGGTGATGCAGCGCCAGAGAATGCAGCTCCACCGCCATGTATGTATCCCGGTTTCGATCCAGCAGCCTTGAGCGTAATCGATCAGCCGATCCAGTTCCGGGCAAAGTCGACGTCCTCATAGTCATGCGGCTTCTGCCGTTTCGGCAGCTTGATCTTCTCCCGCTCCGGCGCCTCGTAAGGCACGGAGCTCAGGATGTGAGAGATGATGTTGAGGCGAGCCTGGCGCTTGTCGTCGGAGCGGACCGCATACCACGGGGCCCAAGCCGTATCGCTGGCACGGAACATCTCGTCACGAGCGCGCGAATAGTCGTACCAGCGGGAATATGATTTCAGGTCCATGGGAGAGAGCTTCCAGATCTTCCGCGGATCCTCGATGCGTTCCTCCATCCGGCGCGTTTGCTCCTCCTGACCGACCTCGAGCCAGTACTTCAGCAGGATCGTGCCGGAATCGACGATCGCTTTCTCGACACCCGGGACCACCTGGAGAAAACCCTTGGCCTGCTCCTCCGAGCAGAAGCCCATGACGCGCTCGACGCCGGCCCGGTTGTACCAGCTGCGATCGAAGATCACGATCTCACCGGCTGCCGGCAAATGCGGCACATATCTTTGGACGTACATCTGCGAGCGCTCGCGCTCGGTCGGCGGCGGTAGCGCCACGATGCGAAAGACACGGGGACTGACCCGCTCGGTGATCGCCTTGATGACGCCGCCCTTGCCGGCGCCATCTCGTCCTTCGAAGACGATGCAAACCTTCGCGCCGGTGTGCTTCGCCCACTCCTGAAGCTTGACCAGCTCCCCGTGCAGGTCGCGCAGCTTTCGCTCGTAGGGTTTCCGTTTCAGCGGCTCGCTGCCCTTGGTTTTCATTGCCGGCTCCCTCTCGCTAGGACCAGCTCAGGAAGAATGCGACATCGCCAGGCAAGCCCCCCGGCCAGTCGATGATCATGGCGCGCAGCTTGTACTTGGCGGGCTGCAGGTGTTCCTTCCAGAATTCATAGGCCTGCCGCGGCCGCCCGATCAGCGTGGTCGGCCAATCCGGTTCAGCATTGTTGATCGCGCGGCCGCGATCCGTGCAGAGCGCGCTCGGAAAGCGCATGACAAGGACTTCAGTTTCGCCGCGGCCGGCAGCCGCGCGGGTCTTCGTCGCGAGACTTTGCTTGATTTCCTCGATCTTCTGCGGTGTCACTGCGATCTCCTCCCGCAGCGTCGCAATCAACCTCTTCTGTGCTTCCTCGGCCTTGTCCATGGCACTCATGAGCTTCGAGACCTTCGCCATCTCGAGCTCGGTCATGTAGGAGCGGAGGTCATCGGCCGACATGAAACTCTCGTCGGCGAGCAGCGCAGTGTGCGGATTTTGGCTTGCAGGCGACATCGTACGCATCCCCTTTTTCGATCGCTTCCCGCAACACGATCTCGTCGACAATCTTGGTGCCGGAAGAGCTGGCGAGGTCAGATTTTCTGGATGTAGACGGCTTCGGCGAGGGTCAGGTCGATCATGTCGCCGCGCCGGAGCCGCTGCAGGTCTTCCTTGATTGCGGGATCGGCCACCGAAAGGCTGCGCGGACCGGCCGGGCCGACATAGCTCACCATGCTCGTGGCCGGGTCGAACCGTTCGAACTTCGCGGTCAGCGTCAGCGAACGCACGACGAACTTGTCCGGTAGGTTCTGGAACGACGGCGCGCTGACTATTTCGGTGTAGACCATGCCGGGCCTCGCGCCTTTCCTGGCGCGCCTCGCGCCCAGAACGGCCCCGTCGGCACGGCTGATCAGAAGCCTGTCCCCGGCATGGACGTTCCGCAAATCTCCGAAGGCTTCCGGAACCGCGACATCCCAGACAAAGCGCCCCTGCCGCACGGTCGCCATGCGCAGCGCAGGCGCAACGGCGACAACCTCGACATTGATCTGCTCGAGGTCGACAGGGCCCAGATCAGCAACGGTTACGGTTCGACTGGTTATCGTCGGTCCGCAGCCCGCGGCACTTAGAGTCAAAAAAGAGAAAAATACCAATATAATGGATCTTTGCATCGTTATAATTCCCCTGGAGAGCGTTATTATGCGCGATTTTTGCTATCATTGGCTGAATCTGATCTGCCAATCGCGTAGAGATTGCCGAATTTCAGCCTCGAGTTCATCGATCAGATGCCTGTACTCGACGCATCGTGCTGCCATTGCGGGAGCGCTGGAGGCCTCCCAGTGGCGAAGAACCCGTTCCGCATCGGCCAGGTCCGTGCAAAGAGACCGGAAATTCTCACTCCCCAGCACCAGTTCCTCAATCGCCTTCCTGTGTTTCGGAAGCCGCCGAATGGCCGCTCGAACGCCCGGATCCATAGGAGCGGCCCCCACGTGGAAGGCGATAATTATGTGGTCGGGTGGTCGGATTGGGAGTAAATAACGGGAGGTTACGCGGGATATCGCATCATTTTCAGCTTTGCGTGGATTGCCGGCTTGGGGGAGCCAGTTCCATGGAAGAGCGGCGAACCCAAAACGGCATGTATGGCTCTGCCGAGTGCGCCGACGGTGAGCCCTTGGCCGCCGCTGTCCGGGCAGAGTTGGAGCGGATCCTGGCTAGCCCGGACTTCAACGTGCCGGCCCGCGTACGCCAGTTCCTGACCTATGTGGTCGATGAGACGCTGGCAGGCCACGCCGACCGGATCAAGGCTTATTCGGTCGCGATCGAAGTCTTCAGGCGCGATGCGAGTTTCGACATTCAGAACGATCCCGTGGTCCGGATCGAGGCGGGCCGACTCAGGCGCGCTCTGGAGCGGTACTACCTTCTGGCGGGAAGTTCGGACCCGGTCCTGATCGAGATCCCAAAGGGCGGCTACGTGCCGCGCTTCCAATACCGGGAGGCGCGCTTACAAACTGGCGCTGGCCCAGAGCGCGACGCCATGCCTCGAAGCCGGGCTTCCATTGAAACCGCCACAACGACAAACCGGCCGCGCTGGCTTGCCTTCGCCGCGGCCTCTGCCGCAGCGGTTGTCGTCGTCGCTCTGCCGTTTCTCTGGGTGGCAGCGCAGCCCACGACTGCAAGCCTATTGATCGAACCGTCGAGACCGGACGGTCCGATCCTGATCGTCAGGCCCTTCGCGAACCTGTCGGGGCAGCCGGACGTCAATTCATATGTTGCGGGCCTCGGCGAAGAGCTGCTTGCGCAGCTCTCGCGCTTCAAGGAATTGACTGTTTTTGGCCGGGGAGCAGCGGGCGTGCACTCGCTGGATGCTTCCAATTCCAAGGTGACAGGCCAACCTCCCAACCGCTACATCCTTGAAGGCGGCATCCGTCTTGCTGGCGGGAAGCTTCGGGTCACAAGCCGGGTCTTGAACGGGGCCGATTCTGCCATTCTCTGGTCGGGCACCTATGATGCCGATCTGCAAGTCAGTGACATCGTCAGCATCGAGACGACGATCGCCTCGAAGGTCGCCACGGCGATCGCCCAACCCTACGGCGTGATCTTCAGCATTCCGCCAGGGCCGGCGCGGTCCGGCGGCGCCCAGAATCTCGAAGCCTACCGCTGCACTTATCGCTTCTATCGCTATCGAACCGTCCTCGATGGTAGCGAGCATGCGGCGACGCGCGAATGCCTCGAGCGTATCACGACGCGCTATCCGGATTACGCCACTGGCTGGGCGATGCTGGCCTATCTCTACCTCGACGAAGACCGGTTTCAGCTGAACAAGCGGGCTGATCCGCCGAAGCCGTTGAAGCGTGCCCGGATCGCAGCCGAGCACGCTGTCCGCCTCGACCCGGAGAACGTTCGCGCCCTGCAGGCGCTCATGAGTGTCCTGTATTTCAGCCAGGAACCAGCCGAGGCCATGCAGATCGGCTCACGGGCGCTGGCGATCAACCCCAACGACACCGAACTGATCGGCGAATTCGGCAGCCGGGTCGCACAGGCGGGAGATTGGCAGCGCGGAGCTGCCCTGCTCGAAGATGCGATGGCCCGAAATCCAGGCCATTCGGAATATTATGTCGGGCTGCTTGCTCTGGCTGCCTACATGCAAGGTGACCATTCACGCGCAGTGAACCTCATCCGCCGTGCCAGTCTGCAGCAGTTTTCAATTTATCATTTCGTCGCCGCGCTGGTTTTTGCACGACAGGGATCGATTGCCGAGGTGGCGCGGCATCGCGCTGAGTTCCTGCGGATGCGGCCGGGCTTCTTCGATGATCTCGATGGCGAACTCCTGAAGCGCAACTTCAATGCAAGAGATCGTGCAATGCTGATCCGAGGGGCCATCGAGGCCGGCTTCCCGGTACCCGTCCGTTTCGCCGCAGAAGCCGGGCTAGGATGATTTGCCATCGGCGCCGGTACCGTGGTCAGAAAAAGCCGCGTAGCCAACCGTAACCTACTACCCCGGCCGCAGTTCACAGCCTTCACTTCCGGCAAAGAGACGAAAGATACCGCAGTAGATGCCGCATTCGCGGCGTTCGCCGGTGCTTGCCGCGCTCCGATCGGGGCACGCCCGAACGGAGAGGCATTCGAACGGAGGATAGGCAGCGTCATGGGGCTTCGCTCATATCTGGTCATCGCGGCATTGTCGGCGCTCGCACCGCAAAGCGCATGGGCGCAGGCGACCGCTTTTGAAGGAGCCTGGCTCGAAGAAGGCGCGGGTGTCTGTACCGACGTCTTCGCCGCGGCAGGAAAGGCGCTCAGCTTCAAGCGGCCAGCCAGTGCTTTCGCCTCGGCCTTCATTATCCGAAACCGGCGACTGTCGACTCCCCTGGCGGCGTGCCGAATCGACCAGATCAGCCCGCAGGGACCCCGGCAGATCCTGTATCTCAGTTGCACCACCTCCATTGCGACCGACAGCGCCAGGGCGGCCTTCGCCCTGGCGGATGATGGTGGCCTCTATCGCTTCAGCGCAGGCGAGGCTGGCACCGCGACGAAATACCGGCGCTGCACTCCGGAAGCCCTGAAGACGCCCTGAGCAGCAACATCCGTCAGCGCTCGGGACTGGGCCGGTTTGCGTGAGATGAGGAGACCAGCCGTGTCAGCTCTCGTGCATCTCGTCGTTGCCGATGCGGCATCCCGGGCCGGGATCGGTGGCATGCTCCGCGCTTGCGGATACCGCACTGAGGCCCATGCCGACGCCGGCGGGATCGTGGATCAGATCTCGGGTAGCACGAATGCGGGCTGCATCGTCATCGATACGCAAGCACCGGATGTCGTGATCCCCGATGTCGTATACCGACTGAACCAGGCCGGCTTGAAGCTGCCCGTGATCGTCCTGGCCGATCAGAACGATGCCCGTATCGGGATTAGAGCGATCAGAGCCGGAGCCGAAGACTTCTTCGCCAAGCCGGTCGGGCGTGATGAGTTCATCGAGGCCATCGATCGCGCAATTGCGCGCCATCGCCTCGCCAGCGAACAAAACGACTGGGTTCACGCTGCCTGCTCACGGTTGAGGCGATTGACCAGACGCGAACGCCAGGTCTTCGATCTCGTTGTCCACGGCAAGATGAACAAGCAGATCGCATTCGAGCTCGGCACGACCGAACGAACGATCAAGGCACATCGCCACAATGTCATGGAGAAGATGCGGGCCGGTTCCGTGATCCAGCTCGTGACCTGCGCAGAGCGCCTTGGCCTGCTCCGTCCCAGCTTTCCGTAGCGACGCCAAGTCTCCATGGTTCGAGAACTCCAGCAGGCGCGGCGCACCAGCCTACGATTTCAAACAGAACTGCGGCTCGGCTCCTTCCCGAGCTCCCGCACCGCATCTTCAAGATCCTCGAAAACCATCGTCGCATTCGCTCCGCTGAAGAGTTCCGCCCGATCCAGGATATCGTGCGGCTCCTTGTGCAGTTCGGCGATCACGAAGGTCATTCCCATTGCGGCCAGATCATCCCGCCACTGCAGGAGCATGGCGGCGGCCGTGCTATCGATCTGTGCGACCGCGCTCGCATCGAGCACGAACCATGAGGTGCCTGGCGCAGCGTCCTTCGCCACGCTTTCGAGCCGGGAGCGGACATAATCCGCGTTGAAGAACAGCAGGCTGCCCTGGATCACGAAGAGCACCATGCCCGGTGGAGGGGCCGCGTCCGCCATCCGATGGATCTTGTAGAACCCGGGTCGGCCGGCGACGCGCCCGAGCAGGGCATCGCGCGGCCGCATCTCCTTGAGCAGGACGTAGAGCAGCGTTCCGGCAATGGCGATGACGACCCCGCTGAGCACGCCCAGGCCGATGGCTCCCCACATGCTGACGAGGGCGAAGCCGAACTCCATGCGGCTGACCCGCCAGGTTTCGCGGAGCCCCTGGAGGTCGATCAGGCTCAACGCCGCAAAGGCCAGGATCGCCCCGAGCGCAGCGTGCGGCAAAACCCGCAGCACGTCGTTCAGATAGATCAGCAGAACCGCCAATGCGGCGGCGGAGACCAGTCCCGACAGCTGCGAGCGGCCCCCGGCGGCCAGATTGATCGCCGTCCGTGAATCCGAGATCGTCACGGGGAAGCCGCTGAACAAACCGGAACAGATGTTGGCGGCACCCAGGCCAGTCAGTTCCCGGTCTGCATCGACCTTGAAACCGTCCTTCGCGCCGAAACTGCGCGCCCCGACAAGGCCCGAGCTGACGCTGACGAGCCAGATGGCCGCGGCACCGAGGAGAAGGTCCTGGAACGGCAGGTGAGCGACGGCCGGCAACGCCGGCGTCGGCAATCCGCCAGGCAGGCTCCCAATGATCTTCATGCCCTGTCCTTCGAAGTCGAAGGCGGCCGATGCGGCAACCGCGACGACAACGACGACCAGCGGCCCTGGAATGGGCGAGCGAAGACGTGCCAGCAGGACGAGCATGCCGAACATGGCAGCGCCGAATGCAAGCGACAGCCAGTGAATCTGCGAGGCCTTGCGGAGTATCTCGATCAGCGGCAGTACCAGCCCTTCGGACTCGATGCGCACGCCCGTCAGCCGCCCGATCTGCCCGACCAGGATGGAGATCGAGATGCCGCTGATGAAGCCGATCAGGATCGGCCGCGACAGGAAGGACGCGACGACACCAAGGCCGATCCTGCCGGCGACGACGCTGAAAATCCCCACCATCAGCGCCAACGCAGCCGCGGCGGCCACGCGATCCGCCGGATCGCCGAGAGACAGGCTGGCAAGCGTCGCCGCCAGGACGGTCATGGTCGCGGCGTCGGGACCGACGATCAGCTTCCGCGATGGCCCGAAAAGCGCATAGCCGACCAGAGACAGGATGCTCGCATAGAAGCCGACCTCGGCCGGAAGCCCCGCAATGGCTGGGTAGGCAACCGCGCTCGGTATCGCGACGGCTGCAATGGCAAGCCCTGCCGTGACGTCGAAGCGCAGCCACTCCCCCCTGTAGGGCAGCAGCCCGTTGGCGATCGGCAGCGTGTCCCTCATCGACCCCGGCATCCGAAGCATCGGCAGCTCCAGCAGAACGACATGTGCTTTAGAATGGCGATCGCCCTCGATCGGCATGAGGAAAAGGGACGGTAGCTACTGCGACGACCCGAGCGCGACCTTTTGCCAGCTCGAATCCGGGTCGAAGCTGCTCAGGCGCGAAGCGATGCGAAGCGTGCTGGGGCCCAGATCCTTCTGATAGACCGTACCTGCGTGATTGAGGATGAAACTGGTGAGCCCCGATCTGGCGTATTCCGCCGGGTACGCCAGGACCGCAAAGCCGCCGATCATCTTGTCGCCGACGACATAGTCGATCGCTCCGCCAGGAGCGGAGGCCCCCTGGTGCGTCAGGATCTTGAAATAGTAGCCATGGAAGGGCTGAGGCGCCTGGCCGGCTTCATAGCCTTCGGCCGCTGCATCGGCGGCAAGCCTGCCGAGAGGGCTGGGCTGCTCAGCAGGCGCCGCCGGCCAGTACAGCCCATCCTTGGTCTCCGGTCGGCTGACGATCCTTTGCGCATAGACGCCGCGCCCCTTACCATCATGGTCCTGAGAGGCATATTCGTATTGGGCGTCGAGGATGGCGAGGCAGGTCTGAACGGCATCGAGCTCATTGCGGCCGATGCGCCGGGCAATGATCTCCTTGCGCCCCAGTTCGACGTTGAAGCTCCAGTGATCTCTCGAGCGCAGGATGGGTATCGGAAACGGAAACTCGACTGCCCCGATCAGGATCGTGGCCTTGTTACCATTCACGACAATCGAATGGCGAACGTCGTAGGCGGCCACGAAGTGCTCCCGTTCGGCGGCGTCGCGCACCTTGTCGCCCGAAGACAGGACCTCACGCCCTGCCTTGCCCAAGACACGATACAACTGGCCGAGATCGCCGCTGCGCGCCGCTGCCGCGAGGGCGGTGGCAGCCGCATCCGGAGATTTGAAAGCTTCCTGCGCGCCAGCCGCCGCGCCAGCCGCCAGCAACCCGGCCGCGCTGCGCCAAAGCAGCCGAAGGAGCAGCCTCATCGTTGGCCGTGTGATGATCATCGAACCGCCCCCACGCTCTGAAGCAGCGCCGAACCCGGCGATTTCACCTAGTTTTGGTTCTTCCCCACGGGTATTTGCGAGCCTGACGCCTTCCATTGCTTCAGGGTCTGGAAAGGAATGCCGAGCTGGCGATAGTCCACCCGTAAATAGCCGTCCGAGGCCCGATGCACGGTCCAGGGCGCATGGTCCTGTACCTCCTGAGCGATCACCCCGACATAGGCGGTAGGCGAGCCATTGTACGCGAAGCTGTAGAAACCGAGGCCATTCGCCAGGTGTCCCAGCAGGACGACATGGTTCTTGAGCTGGATGTCGGAGCGGCGTCCTGCGCCGCCCCCATGCATCCCCCGTCCGCCGCCCGCGGGAGCCCGGGCCATGCTGGCATGCCCTCGTTGTGAGTGAAGGTTCGCTGCTCGACCGGGCTGCATGTTGCCGAAAGCACTATCGCGCCCCGGCCTGCCCAGGCCGGTCCCCGAACCAGGATGCCGCGGTTGGGCGGCCGCGCGCGGGGGCGCCGAGCCTCGATCGTGGCCGGCTCCGAGACGCCCGCCACCAGGGCGCACCCTATCCGAGCCGGGCCGATTGCCGGTCTCGATGCGACCGCCACCGGGCCGCTCAGGCCTGGCTTCGGCCCTCGGACGATCTGCCGGCCTTTGATCCGGTCGTGCAGCTATGCCTGCCCCACCGCGTTCGCCTCCCGGCCGCAGTCCCTGTCCATCGTCGCGGCCGCGGAAATTCATCCTGTCCGCGCTGCCGGAGCGAATGGCGTTGTTCGAGAACCTCTGCCCGACTGCATCGCTTCGATAGCGTACACCGTGGCGATGCTGAGGGTTGTGCTGCCAATGCGTCACGCGGTTCCGGTCGATATTGATCGCCCCGCCGACCCAATTGACGCTGCCACCCCAGTATCCGCTCGTCGTCCAGCGCCCGAGCGCGTAACCGGCGCCGAACGCAATGCCGGTCGCGAGGACACCGGTGGCGATAACGGCCGGCGCGGGAAAGTAATAGGGCGGATAGGTCGGATCGGGCCAGGCGCCATAGACCACGGCCGGATCGTAATAGGGTAAGTAGATCGTATCCGGACTGGCCGGCTCGATCAGGATCGTCCGCTTGGCGGCCTCTTGCTGGACGGTGACCTTCTGCTGCGTGCCGGACACCAGTTTCCTGGCGTCGTAAGCCCGCGCCCGCATTCTCTGGATCCCGTCCATGACATCCGGCTGCTGGGCGAGGAGCGCATCGCCCAGCTTCTGGGTCCAGTCGAGGTTCCGGCTCATCATCTCCAGCACGGAGGGTGTCGCGACGAGCGACTTCACGCTCGCATCCCAGGGCTGCTTCTCCGCGGCCGCCTTGAGCTGATCGCCTTTGAGTTTTTTGTTGGCAGCGACCCAGCGGTCCGCCTGCACCACCTCGAGCGGGTAGGTCGAAGCCATCAGCAGCTGAGCCAGCAAGGCGTCAGGATAGAGAGCGATCGGGGCGAGCAACGCGTCCAGCTCGATTGCGCTCAAGGACGCTTGTTCTGCAGCCGTGACAGGGGATGCTCCGCCACCTGCCGGCGGCACCGCGCCTGGGCCCGGCTGCTGAGCAAAGGACTGCACCGCCAACCCGACGACCAGAGGACCAACAAGTGCGAGCCGGAAAGCCATTGAACTCTCCCGATTTACCTCGCGAGAATGAGAGAATTCGCGCAATATTCATATATTGCGATAAATAAAACAGATTATATCGCAAAATAATCAAACAAAATTCATGATTACATCGAATAAATATTAAAATTCCTGGTAAATATACTTCAATTAAAGCTAATCAAGGCTCGATTCATGAACATTTTCTGGAATATTCACCTCAGAATGGTTTTCATACCCCTGATGACAATTTTAATCTTAGCGCATTTCGAGCGGAAAGAACCTGTCCCTAGGGACAATAGACCCGTCTCCTCCCGTGCTGAAGTTGCGCTGCCAGGCAGTTCAATAAGAAGGCCAGGGGCATTTTGGAGCAGGAGCCGTCCGTGACGAAAATCCGCATCGCCGACGACCTAGTCGCTTCAATCTGTCAGCCAGCGTCCATCGGAGCGTGGTGACGAAACGCAAAACGCAGCCGACCAACCGACTTGGGACCAGCATCGGTTTTTCCATCTGAGGTCCGCTTTTCGGCATTGAGCGAGAGTCCGCTTGTGGCGCTCGGCAGTCGGATTAGCTATCAGTTCTGAAGCAGTATCTCTGCACATCCGCGGCGCCGACTTCTTCAACACAATCGGCGCATAGCCGACCTTGCCGTTGCGCCGGAAGGTTCAGACGAGGAGGCAAAGCGAGTTGGCTTGATCGATGCCGTCAATCCCTATCGGCTGAGACGGGATTCGCCAGCAACCGCGGCGATGACAAACTCCATCACCTCGTTGGAACAGTACGAGGCGGCGAACCAGAGTGTCGCGGAGCTTTGCAACTTTGCCGAGGAAGCGCCGCAGACCGAAGAGTTGCATTGGGTGATAGCTGATATTTGCGCTTGGGATGAAGAGCGCGACGACGCGACCGGACGGCGATGATCTGCTCGATGGACAAGGCTATTGCGGGGCCTTCAACCTGGCCTGCTCGGCATCAGCCTCTAAAAGCAGCACCTGCAATCGAGCGACGGCCAACGCGGGCAAATGCAGTTCCAGATCGTTTGGATCGTCATGCATGCCGAACCTCAGGATTGCGCCCTCCAAAGGGTCGTCGCTGATCGTGATGCACTTTACGTCGGTGACGTGAAGTAGCAGGGCCGGCTTCCGTGGCATGGCCGCCTCCGAGGGCCGTCATAGAGGTTAGCACCGCGCCCGGCGCCCATGGGACGCCGGGCATTTCTTCAGGCGCGGCCTTGCGGGCCTTCCCGGTAGGCCGCGGCAAAGGCCGCGACGTCCGGCGCCAGAATGCCGTATTTCTCGGCCAGCGTCGCGAAGATGCCGCGAACGGTCTCCGCTTCCACTTCGCCGCGCATAGCGGCCAGACAGGATTTTATCGCGAAGTTGTGGGCTGGATCGCGCTTGCTCGGCGGCCAGTCGACCAGGAACATGTAGGCCTCCATGACTGACGAAATCGCGGCGGGATCACCTAACCCGACAAGTATGACGACCGGGCGTTCAAAGTGTTCGGTATTCATCGGTCGCAGCCCCAGGCAATTATATCTCGAACGCTCATAGCAGTCCTCCTTGCGTTCAAAAGTACGATGCATCCAGGCGCCGGGTTCCTCGCCCGGCGCCTGACATCCGCCTTCAGGCGCCTCTGCTCAGGCTGCGCGCTTCTCCGAGTCGATCTGCGGCCGATCGACGTTCGGCAGTGCGGTGCCAGTGGCGATCTCGATCCGGCGCGGCTTCATCTCCTCCGGCAGCTGGCGCTTCAGATCGACCGTCAGCAAACCGTTCTCGAGGTTGGCGGCTACGACCTTGACGTGGTCCGCGAGCTCGAAGCGGCGCTGGAAGGCGCGCTCGGCGATGCCGTGGTGCAGATATTGGCCATTGTCCTGGCCGCCCTTCTGCCCGCACACCAGCAGCAGGTTCGGTTCATGCGTGATCGTGAGCTCGTCCTGCGAGAAGCCGGCCACGGCCATCGTGATGCGATAGTCGTCGTCACCGGTCTTGACGATGTCGTAGGGCGGCCAGTTAACGGCCGGTTCCAGCCGGCTCGCAGCTTCGAGCGCACCGAATATGCGGTCGAAGCCAATACTTGACCGATACAGAGGAGAAAAATCGAAGACGGTTCTCATAGCCACATCCTCCATTGAGCAACATGGGTACAAGTCGGCCATTCCGAGGTCTCACCGACGCCGGCTTGACCCGCAGATCCCACAAGAGGCGATCGGCAATTATCGATTTGGACCAGATCAACCGGTGTTCAAGAGGGTCGGCGACATTTTTGTACGCATCGTTCGATGGCTCGGACAACGGCGTCGCACGAGGGCCCCCGAGCGCTGACACCCTTGAAGCCGGAACTGCCCCGCCGAAAGCTCGGCGGGGTCCGGATCATGTCAGGATGATCGCGAGGATGAATCCGCTCGCAACGACGAGCATCGCATGTGCAGCGAACCGAGCCAGGCTGGCCTTGTCAAAAGGTCGCCTGCTCCGGATGAGTTCGACAGCGGACATCTGCACCTCCATGCTCACATGGAGAGAAGGTCGCCGGGCGCCGTCTGTCTGCTCGTCCTGCCAGCGCCGAGCTGCCTGCTACTCTCGCCGTGATCGAGCGATGTGAGTGCGTTCATCACTTCGTCGAAGCCGATCGGGTGGGCTGCGAAGGGTGGAGGTCGCAGCGCGGGACATGAGTCCACGGCGCAGGCATCGGATGCCCAGGACGACAGGATCGCCCGCTTTTCCGAGTTCGGAAGCGTATCGTCGAGCAGGACATCATGCGGGCGCTCATAGAACCGACTTGGGTGCAAAAGCCGGTCAAGCGCTGCGTCGTCCGTGTCCGGACGAGCCGGCGGCACGATCGCGGTCAATGGCTGGCTCATCGATTGTCCTCCAAAAAGCTCCTTTCAGTTGCTGCGCGAGGCGCGCGAGATGAATTTGGGTCCCGCAGGGAAAGCTTCAAGAGGTTCGAGCGGCGCCTCCTTACTGCAGCCGGAACTCGCCGCTCACCGCGCTGAGATCGGCGGGGCCGATCAGGTCCTTATGAGCCACTGTGATGCGGAACAGCTTGCCGTCGAGCTTGGCCTGCCAGAAGGCGAGGAACTTGTTGAGCTCGGGAAAGCGCGGGGCGAGGTCGTAGTCCTGCCAGATATATTCCTGCAGGATCGAAGGGTGGTCGGGCAAGCGGTAGAGGATCCCGGCGGTGGTCAATCCGTAGCCGGCGATCTGGCGAGCGAAGTCCGTCGAAGCCATTCCTCTCAGCTCCCTTGTTTCACTGCGCCGATGGCAGCGGATTTCCAACACCCTGGCAAGCCCAAAGGTTGCGTTTGCGCTGCCTTTTCAGGCTGTTAGCACTCGGCCGAAAAAAGTGCTGCCAGCCTCTTGAAGGCAAAAATGGGGCAACCTAGATGATCGCGCGGGCACGGCGCCTCAGGGGCGCGCGGAACCTCGCCGCGAGACCCGCACAGGGCCGGCCCGCTTTGACATGTGACCGACATGGAAATTGGAGGAACTCATGAAGTTTCGGCCACTGCATGACCGCGTCGTCGTGAAGCGCATCGACGCCGAGGAGAAGACCAAGGGTGGGATCATCATCCCCGACACCGCCAGGGAAAAGCCGCAGGAGGGCGAGGTCGTCGCCATCGGGCCCGGCGCCCGCGACGAGACCGGCAAGCTCGTGCCGCTCGACGTCAAGGTCGGCGACCGCGTGCTCTTCGGCAAATGGAGCGGCACCGAGGTCAAGATCGATGGCCAGGACCTTCTGATCATGAAGGAGTCCGACATCATGGGCGTCGTCGAGGCGACGGCGACCCTGAAGAAGGCCGCCTGACGGGGCCTCATCCACATCATCAACCTGAAACCTCAAGTCTGAAGGAGTGAGGAATCATGGCTGCAAAGGACGTGAAGTTTTCGCAGGACGCGCGCGAGCGGATGCTGCGCGGCGTCGACACGCTGGCCAATGCCGTGAAGGTCACGCTGGGTCCGAAGGGCCGCAACGTCGTGATCGAGAAGTCGTTCGGCGCTCCGCGCATCACCAAGGACGGCGTCACTGTCGCCAAGGAGATCGAGCTCGCCGACAAGTTCGAGAACATGGGCGCCCAGATGGTGCGTGAGGTGGCGTCGAAGCAGAACGACGCCGCTGGCGACGGCACGACGACCGCGACCGTACTCGCCCAGGCGATCGTCCGTGAAGGCGCCAAGGCCGTTGCCGCCGGCATCAATCCGATGGATCTCAAGCGCGGCATCGACCTCGCGGTCGAGGCGGTGACGAAGTCGCTCGGCGAGCATTCCAAGACGATCACCGGCTCGGAGGAGGTCGCCCAGGTCGGCACCATCTCCGCCAATGGCGACCGCACGATCGGCGCGATGATCGCCGAGGCGATGCAGAAGGTCGGCAAGGAGGGCGTCATCACCGTCGAGGAAGCCAAGACCGCCGAGACCGAGCTCGACGTCGTCGAGGGCATGCAGTTCGACCGTGGCTACCTCTCGCCCTACTTCATCACCAATGCCGAGAAGATGGTCGCCGAGCTCGAGGACCCCTACATCCTCATCCACGAGAAGAAGCTCTCGGGTCTCCAGACGATGCTGCCGCTGTTGGAAGCGGTGGTGCAGACCGGCAAGCCGCTGCTGATCGTGGCGGAGGACGTGGAAGGCGAGGCCCTCGCCACCCTCGTCGTCAACAAGCTCCGCGGCGGCCTCAAGATCGCGGCCGTCAAGGCGCCCGGCTTCGGCGACCGCCGCAAGGCCATGCTCGAGGATATCGCCATCCTGACCGGCGGAACCGCCGTGAGCGAGGACCTCGGCATCAAGCTGGAGAACGTCACGCTCCAGATGCTCGGCCGCGCCAAGAAGGTGCGCATCGAGAAGGAGAACACCACGATCGTCGACGGGGCGGGCAAGAAGACCGAGATCGAGGCCCGCGTGGCCCAGATCAAGGCGCAGATCGAGGAGACGACCTCGGACTACGACCGCGAGAAGCTCCAGGAGCGCCTGGCCAAGCTCGCCGGCGGCGTCGCGGTCATCCGCGTCGGCGGCGCGACCGAGGTCGAGGTCAAGGAGAAGAAGGACCGCGTCGACGATGCCCTGAACGCCACCCGCGCCGCGGTGGAAGAAGGCATTCTGCCGGGCGGTGGCGTCGCCCTGCTGCGCGCGGTCAAGGCGCTCGAAGGGCTCGTGCCGGGCAATGACGACCAGAAGACCGGCGTCGAGATCGTCCGCAAGGCGATCACCGCCCCGGCCAAGCAGATCGTCGAGAATGCCGGAGGTGACGGCGCGGTCGTGGTCGGCAAGCTGCTGGAGTCTCCCGATTATGCCTGGGGCTACGATGCCCAGACCGGCGAGTACGGCGATCTGGTCAAGGCCGGCATCATCGACCCGACCAAGGTCGTGCGCACGGCGCTCCAGGATGCGGCGTCGGTCGCGGGGCTGCTGATTACCACGGAGGCGATGGTCGCCGAGCTGCCGAAGAAGGAAGCGGCTCCGGCGATGCCGGCCGGCGGTATGGATTATTGAGCATGGAGGGCGCCGCGGCTTCCGTGGCGCCCTCTCCAATGCCGCGATCTCCTGGGCATCCGGAGAGAAGCCATGCCCTTTTCGTCGCTGACCGATCCCATCGACCTGGCCCGTGCCGAGGCCGCTCTTGAAAAGGCATGGGCGGAACTCAAGCCGTCGCGTCAGGAGGGCTCCGACGAACAGGAGAGAAACAACCTCGCCTATATCGTGGCTTCGCTGGTTCCACTGGCGCTGGACGAGGATGATCTCGCGCAGCGCGCGATCGATCGCTTTCGCGAGAAGGCCTAGGCGAGAGGTCTCGTGAAAGCCCCACCATTCGCCACAATCATATTAGGCAGCCGACATGGACCGATGCTCTTCAGGAATCGAAGGACATCTCAACCTCCGGCCGTTTCAAGGCCCTCATCACGAACGTCGAGAGCGCAACATATGAGCTTAAAGCTAATCTCTTGGCCGTCATGACACGGGATGGATCGGCAACCTGGCAGACGGTCGCCGCTCACATCGAAGCCCAATTGTCCGGCGCGGGAGAGTTCGCAACCGTGCGGTTGAACGCCATACTCGCCTTGATCAGGACCTTATCTGGAAAATCCGAACGATGACGACCGCCACAGCCGAACATCGCAGCTTCGAAGCCGACGTCTCCCGCCTGCTGCACATGATGGTGCACTCGGTCTATTCCGACCGGGACGTGTTTCTGCGCGAGCTGATCTCGAACGCCGCCGACGCCTGCGAGAAGCTGCGCTACGAAGCGATCGCCCATCCCGCGCTGCTCGGCAAAGAGCCCAAGCTCGCCATCACCATCGAGGTGGACGCCGAGGCGGGCCGGCTCGTCATCGCCGATAACGGCATCGGCATGAGCCGCGACGAGATGATCGAGGCGCTCGGCACCATCGCCCGTTCCGGCACACGCAGCTTCATGGAACGTGTCGCCACGGCCGAGGGCAAGGAAGGCGCCCAACTCATCGGCCAGTTCGGCGTCGGCTTTTACTCTGCCTTCATGGTCGCCGGCGAGGTCGAGGTCGTCAGCCGCCGCGCCGGTAGCGACGAGGCCTGGGCCTGGTCCTCGGACGGCAAGGGCGAGTTCACCGTGGCGCCTGTTGCATTGGAGGAGGCGCCGGCGCGCGGCACGCGGGTGACGCTCCATCTGATGGACGACGCCAAGACCTATGCCGAGCGTTGGACGCTGGAGCGCATCGTCAGGGAGCAATCCGGCCATGTCCCGGTGCCGATCGCTCTGGTCGAGAAGCCCGGAGCAGAGCCAGCCACGCTTGCCGACGGCGCCGCGCTCTGGACCAAACCGAAGAGCGAGATTTCGAAGGATGAGTATGTCGATTTTTATCGCAGCGTCGCCGGGCAATATGACGAGCCGGCCGCGACCATCCATTTCCATGCCGAGGGCCGGCACGAGTATAGCGCGCTCGCCTTCGTGCCAGGCGCACGCCCGTTCGATCTCTTCGACGCCGAGCGCAGGGGGCGGATCAAGCTCTATGTGAAGCGCGTCTTCATCACCGACGAAGCCGAGTTGATGCCGCGGTATTTGCGCTTCGTCCGCGGCATCATCGACACGGCCGATCTGCCGCTCAACGTCTCCCGCGAGATGATCCAGGACAGTCCGCTGCTCGGCGCGATCAAGAAAGGCGTCACCAACCGGGTGCTGTCCGATCTTGCGAAACTATCGGAGCAGGATGCCGCCACCTTTTCCCTGGTCTGGGAGAATTTCGGCGCGGTCATCAAGGAGGGGCTCTACGAGGACTTCGAACGTCGCGCCCAGCTTCTCGATCTCTCCCGCTTCCGGACCACGGCTTCCGGCGAAGGCTGGCGGAGCCTGAAGGAGTATGTGGCCGCGCTGAAAGAGAACCAGACGGCGATCTACTACATCGCCGGCGACGATGCGGGCCGGATCGCGAACTCGCCACAGCTCGAAGGCTTTCGGGCGCGTGGCATCGAGGTCCTGCTGCTGTCCGATCCGGTCGACAGCTTCTGGGTTTCGGGCATGCCGGAATTCGAGGGCAAGCCGTTCAGGTCGGTGACGCAAGGCGCGGCTGATCTCGGCCTCGTCCCGTTGCTTGACGGCGCGGCGCCTCCGTCTCGTGAAACGGGTGAGAAGATCACCACTCTGCTCGCGTCGATGAAGGACATTTTGGCCGATGAGGTTGCGGATGTCCGACCCTCCGATCGGCTAACCGAGAGCGCGGTCTGTTTGGTGGCGTCGGATCAGGGGCCGGATCGCCAGTTCGAACGCCTGCTCAGCGCGGCAGGTCGAGTCGAAAGCGCGGCAAAGCCGATCCTCGAGGTCAACCCGCATCATGCGATGGTTTCGGCCCTCGCTTCTGTCGAGGATGGCGCGCTGCGTAGCGACGTCGCACACCTTCTCTTGGACAGCGCCCGCGTCCTGGACGGCGAGCGCCCGACAGACGCAAATGCATTCGCCGAGAGGCTGAATCGGCTCGTAACGCGCAGCTTACGCGACAGCTGAGCGACGAAGCCCTCAATGTCGGCTTTCAGGCGTGGGGCCCAATGTCCGCAACTTTGCCAAGGCTGGAATGTCCGATTCTTGGCGACGGTCCAATGTCTGGAAGTGGCGCCTCGACGCCGATCCTGTTCTACAACCGCGACCATTTCAAAGCCGCCGGCTTCGACAAGCCCGGCGCGACCTGGCAGGAGCTCGAGCCGCAGCTCGACGCGATCAAGGCCAAGGGCGTGTCGAAATGCGCGATGGTTTTGCCCGGCGACTATGAGTGGAGTTTCCTCGAGAACTACAGCGCGGTGAACGACCTCCCGTATGCGACGAAGCGCAACGGTATGGACGGGCTCGACACGTCCTTCGTCTTCAACAAGGGCAAGCTCGTCGGTCAGGTCGAGCGCATGAAGCGCCTGGTCACTTCGAACGTGATGCAGATCGCCGGGCAGGGGCTCTTCCCGAGCCGCAGTCGGCCGGGTGACCATGTGACGCCGCGGCAGTATGGCCGGCTGCTCGATGACTGGGTCGCCCTGATAGGACTCGATCCGGCGCTCTATGGGACGCATAGCCTGCGGCGGACGAAAGTTGCCTTGATCTATAAGCGCACCGGCAACCTTCGCGCTTGTCAGCTGCTGCTGGGGCACTCCAAGCTGGAAAGCACCGTCCGTTACCTCGGCATTGAAGTCGATGATGCTCTGATCATGTCCGAGCAGACGGATCTGTAACCTCCCCTGCGCGACGCGCAATCGTCGCGCAGGACTCCGAACATTCCTTACACAGTCAGACAGGCAGGCCTTCTGCTTGCGTAAGCTCTTGTCGAATGCAGATTCCCGGTTGCTCAGGTTTGGTCGAGGACGATCACCACGCGCTCTCCGCAGCCTCGTCCAGGCTATCCGCGCGCGTGGTCGTTGCCGCCGTGCGCGGCGATGAACATGGTGACGGCCGACCGGCAGTAGGATTCGATTTCGTTGTCGTCCTCAGCTCTCGCCTGATCGAAGCGCGCGATCATCAGGAGATCTGATCCTTTGAAAAGCGCGCCAAACAAGCGGGCGGACTGGAGAGGATCGGGCACGTTCAGGACTGCCTTGGCGTGCATCTGACGCAACAGGGCCTCGATTTGGCCGATAACATGGGCGGCGCCGGCCTCGTAAAAGAGCTTGCTTAGCGACTTTTGGTTCGTCTTGTCGGCCATGATCATGGCCTCGACACTGCGGACGTCCGGGCTCAGCAGCGTGCGAAGCAGGGATGTTCCCACCGCCATGAGCTGATCTTCGGCCGATCCCTCGACCCCTTCAACAAGGGCCAGAGGTGCAAACTGATGGCAGTGGGCCGCGATGGCCGCGCCGAACAGTGCCTCCTTGTTCTCGAAATGCCGATAGATGCTGAGCTTCGAGATTTTCGCTCGCTGGGCGACCTTGTCCAGGGTCGTCGCTTGAAAACCCAATTCCACAAAGAGTTCGCTCGCGGCGTCGACGATCGTTTGGCCAAGCGCTTGGTTTGGGGGCCGGCCGCGCCGTCCCTGGCGATTTTCAGTCACGATAATTTTGGTCCTTGACAGTATCGTAATTACTCAATTACGATACCATATAGTATCTGAAATGTGCAAGCGCGATCGCCGACCTGAAACACGAGAGATCCATGCAACGACGAACCCTGCTGAAGCTGGCTGCGGCGCTTTCCGCCATCGGCATCGTCCGCGCCCCGGCAACCGCCAGGTCCGGCCCATCCTCTTCCATCCAAAACAAGGAGCCTATCACCATGGATGACGTCATCATCATCGGCGGCAGCTTTGCCGGTCTCGCCGCCGCGCTGCAGCTCGGCCGTGCCCGCCGCAAAGTCACCGTTCTCGATACCGGCCTGCAGCGCAATCGCTTCGCCGGCCGCTCGCACGGTATGCTCGGCCACGATGACAAGCCACCATCGGCCATCCTGGCCGAGGCGCGGCAGCAACTCGCGCGCTATCCTGCGATCAAAATGGTCAATGCCCGCGCCGACAACATCTCCGGTACCATCGACAATTTCGCCGTCCTCACTGGCGACGGCGTAACCCTAAGTGCGCGCCGCGTGATCCTGAGCTACGGCGTTGTCGACCAGATGCCTGATGTTCCGGGCTATGCTGAAAACTGGGGCACATCCGTCATCCCGTGCCCCTATTGCGACGGCTTTGAAGTGGCCGACCAGCATTGGGGCCTTGTCTGGTCGGGTCCGCAGTCGATGAATCAGGTCAGGCTGTTTCACGATTGGACCGACAATTTGACGGTCTTCGCTGATGTCCACGACATCGCACCCGACATCCGGGCCGATCTGGCAGGCCGAAAGGTACCTGTCATTGATGGACGGATCGCCGGGATCGCCCGTCACGGGAGCCATGGTGCTACCATCAAGCTCGATACCGGCCCCGATATCGCGGTCGACATTCTGTTCGCGCATCCGCGCAACAAGCCGTCCGCAAGCCTGCATGAAACACTAGGCCTCACCACCGTCGCTACGCCAACCGGCATCGCTATCAAGACCGACGAGCGCCGCGAAACCAGCACGCCCGGCATCTACGCCGCCGGCGACCTCGCCAATCCCGGGATCCCCTCGGTCACCACGGCATCATGGCAAGGCGCGATGGCGGGCATCTTCGCCCAGCAATCGATGCTGGCTTGAGCGCAGATTGGAGATGAGCATGGCCGTCGAACCGGACAGCGCGGGTGTGCGCTTCCCTCCGCCCTTCATCTATCTGGGAGCGCTGCTGTTGGGGCTGGCGGCAGAGCGGTTCCTCACCCTGCGCTCCTTCGGGATCGACTGGCGGTTGCTGGTCGCAGCAGGCGCGCAACTGTTCGTTGCCGGCGCGGCGGTGATGCTTGCGGCTGCGGGGCTGTTTCGGCGGCTGGGCACCAACGTTCGGCCGTCGCAGCCAACGACTCTCATCGCTACGACCGGTCCCTATCGGTGGACCCGCAATCCCATGTATCTCGGCATGGCGCTTGTTTATGCCGGCCTTGCGATCGGCTTCGACGGACCGATCGCCTTCGCCTTGCTCCCATTCGTGCTGATCGTGATCCAGACGCAGGTAATCGCCCGCGAGGAGCGCTACCTCGAAGCGAAGTTCGGCGACGACTACCGGCGTTACAAGGCCAAGGTTCGCCGCTGGCTCTGACGATTCTGTTGCCGCCAGCGGGCCATCTGGCCTCGGACGCCTTTCAGGCTTTGATCCTCAGCCGACCGATTCTGTGACCGGGAAACTCGTCTGCTCGACGCAATCATACATGTTTGAGAAGCTTGGAGATCGGTCTCATGGCGCCATCACCTTTCGCATCGAAGCCCGCTGCATCGATCGCGTGGTGAAGCGGTTCGAGAACGCGACGATCTTGTTGAGCAGACCGGCAATGACGGATGGCTTGGCCCGAGCCAGCGCGTTCAATCCAGCCTCGGCGACCGGGCGAGGCTTCATGGTCAGCCTGCGCAGCATCGGCGAGACGCGGGCGTCGGCTGCCGCATCGAACCCGGTTTCGGTATGGCCGGGGCAGAGCGTCGTGACGACGACGCCGCGCGAACGCAACTCATCGTGGAGCGCTTCGCCGAAGGAGAGCACATAGGACTTCGTCGCGGCATAGGCCGCATAGGTGGGAACCGGCTGGAAGGCCAGCAGACTGGCGACGAGAAGCATCTCGCCGGAGCCTCGGCTGGCCATGTCCCGCCCGAAGACGTAGCTCAGCTCGGTCAGCGCCGTCACGTTGAGCTGGATCATCTCGGCGGTGCGCGCGAGCGGCGTGTCGAGAAAGTCACCGTGCAGGCCAAAGCCCGCATTGTTGACTAGGAGATCGATCCGCAGCGCCTTCGCGTCCAAATTCTCTTTCAAACGGCCAGCAGCACCAGAAGCGGAAAGGTCGACCGGCTCGACATGGATCTCGACACCGTGCTTCCGGCGAAGCTCGAAGGCCAGCCTTTCCATCGGCTCGCGTCGCCGCGCCGCGAGCACGAGATTGACCTTTCGAGCCGCTAGAAGCTCTGCGAACTCGACGCCGAGGCCGCTCGATGCGCCCGTCACGAGCGCCCATTTTCCCGAGAGCGCGTCCAAGCTGCTTCCAGCGGTAGAACCGCTCACGTTCTGCATGTGGTGACCTTTCGAGTAGATGCCCCTATGCATCGTTCGAGACCCGCGCTTCGATGATGGCGGAAGGCTGAATTTCGCGTCGCGGACGGTCGCGGTAGACGGGAGCGAAGGCCGCGAGCGCGCCGACCGAGGCTGCTGTCATGACGATGGCGAGCGAGATCGACGGCGAGAACGGCATTGCGCTAGCCAGCGTCGAACCGATGGCCGCGCTGCCCATCTGCAGGAAGCCGAGCAGGGCAGAGGCCGAGCCGGCCTGGCGGCCGAAGGGCTGCAGCGCGATCGCTGTGCCGAGCGGATTGATCAGCCCCATGCCGAAGAGGATGATCGAAAGTGCCGCGGTGAAGGTCGCGTAGGTCGGCTTTGACGCCACCGCGACCATCGCCAGCGAGCCGGCGGCGAAGATGATCAGCCCCGCGAGGCCAGTTGTCCGGTCGCCATGGCGCCGCGCCAGCAGAGGCGCCAGGAACCCGGCCGCAAAGACGATCAGCACCGTCACCGCAAAAGACAAGCCCATTTCGAGCGGCGTCAGTCCAAGCTGGCCCATCAGGACGCCGGGCGCCGCGGCAAAGAAGCTGAACAAGCCGCCCAGCACCATGCTGACCGAAAGCGCCGGCAGCAGGAAGCGACGGTCGATAAGGAGGGACCGATAGGAGGCCGCCACACTGCCGAGCGCGAGTGTGCTCCTGGCGTCAACCGGATGGGTCTCGCCGACCCGCCGCAGGTAGAGTAACGCGAGCGCCGCCGCGCAGAGGGCGACGAACGCGAAGCTCGCTCGCCAGCCCGACAGGTCGACGAGGACGCTGCCGAGAAGCGGCGAGAACCCGGGTGCGACGGCCCCGGCGATCATGGTGAGGGACAGCACCCGCCCGAGCGTCTCGCCCTGGCACAGATCGCGCGCGATGGCGCGGGCGAGCACGGATGAGGCGCAGGCCCCCATGGCCTGGACGACCCGGCCGAGCACGAGCTCGGACAGGTTGTCAGCTTGTGCGCAGATCATGCTTCCCGCCAAGAATGTGGCGAGGCCGCCAAGAACCAGCGCCCTTCTTCCGAAACGATCCGAGAGCGGGCCGACAACCAGCTGCCCCAGCGCAAAGGTGAGGAAGAAGCTGCTCAGGAGAAGCCCGAGCTGGGTGCCCGTCAGGCCAAGCTCGGCCGCCATGCGTGGAAAAGCCGGGAGGATAATGTTCGTCGCAAGCGTGCCGATGGCGGCCAGACCCGCAAGCAGCAGGACGATAGGGCCGCTGACGCCGCGAGCCTCGGATCGAAGCGGGTCGAGGCCCGTTTGGGAAACCTGCGACGGTCCGTCGAGCGCGGTTTCCGCGGCACTCACTGCACGCCCTCCGGCTTGCCGCCGGGCGGCTTCGCATGGGCGGCGATCTGGGAGTTAGCCGCGTTCAGGATCTGGCGCGCCAGCGTCTCGTCGTTGACCGTCCGCGACAGCAGGACGGCTCCGACCATCATCGACACCTTGGCCAGAAGAGCGTCACGATCTTCTTCCGCGCACAGGCTTGCGATCATGTCGAGGTTCGCGCGGATGCCGGCCTCGAACTCGGCCTTCACCTCCGGTCCCTGCCGTGCCGCGTCGGATGCTAGCGCGACGAACGCGCATCCTTCGGCGCGTGCCGCGACATGTTCAGGGCTGAGGTAGAATTCCGCGACTGCCGAGAGCGGGTCGTCCGGCCGGGAAGCGGCGGCCGACGACCAGCGCTCGGCCGTACTGGCGATCGCTTGCCGTGACGCCAGTGCGGCCAGTTCGTCCTTCGAGGCGAACTGCTTGTAGAAGCCGCCCTGCGTCAGGCCGGCGCCCGCCATCAGGTCCTTGAGACCGATGCCGTCGAAGCCGTGCTCGCGAAAGAGCCGGCTTGCCGTCTCGATCACCCGCTCCCTGTTCTGTGCCGCTTGCTCCCGGGAGACCCGCATGCCGTGCTCCAAAATTAGATTGCGTTCGAACTCTATATCAGTCATAGATGTCAAATGCAATCTATTTGGTAAGCGCCATG
The DNA here is from genome assembly GCA_035998995.1 of Allobosea sp. Taxonomy (GTDB): domain Bacteria; phylum Pseudomonadota; class Alphaproteobacteria; order Rhizobiales; family Beijerinckiaceae; genus Allobosea. Next base: position 15,127 of record DASYHC010000028.1, on the reverse strand, counting down.
ACAAGGAAATCCCGGTTCGCCCTGCTCGCAGTCGGGGGCATCGTGGCCGCCGCCGGAATCGGCGGAGCCGTTCTGCTAATCGGGCACAAACCCGCTCCTTCGGCTGCCGTCGACCCCCGACTGGAGCCGCCGATCGTCCGCGTGTCGGCGGCAAAGCCGGTCATGGGCGCCGACAGGCGCTTCACGGGCGTCATCGCGGCACGCGTGCAGAGCAATCTCGGCTTTCGGGTCCCGGGCAAGGTGGTTGAGCGGCTGGTCAATGTCGGACAGTCCGTGAAGGCGGGACAGCCGCTTCTGCGGGTCGACGACACGGATCTACGGCTGGCGCTCACCGCCAAGCGCAACGCGGCCATCGCCGCCCGAGCCGTGCTGACGCAGGCGACGGCCGACGAGGCGCGCTACGCGATGCTCGTGAAGAACGGGTTCGCCGCCAGCCCTCAGCGCTACGAGCAGGCGAAGGCTGCGCTCGACACCGCCAAGGCCCAGGCCGCCGCCGCAGAAGCCGAGGCCAATGTCGCGGAGAACGAGCTCAACTATGCCGTGCTCGTCGCCGATGCGGACGGGATCATCGTCGAGACCCTGGCGGAGCCCGGGCAGGTGGTTGCCGCGGGGCAGGTAGCTGTTCGCCTCGCGCAGACGGGCCCGCGGGAAGCCTTGGTAGTCCTTCCCGAAACCGTCCGTCCTCCGATCGGCTCTATGGCACAGGCGACGCTCTACGGGGTCGCGGGGCGCAGCTTCCGCGCCACTTTGCGGCAGCTCTCCGATTCGGCCGATCCACAGACCCGGACCTACGAGGCACGCTACGTCCTCGAAAACGAGGCCGCGCTGGCGCCGCTGGGCGCGACCGTGACGATCCGCTTGTCCGATACGGCGACCGAGGCTGAGACGGAGATTCCGCTCGGAGCGGTTCTGGACGACGGACAGAAGACCGGCGTCTGGCTTCTCAACGAAGCGGGCTCTGCCGTGACGTTCCAACCCGTGCGTCTCCTTCGCGTCACGAGCGAGACGGCGATCGTTTCGGGGCTGCAGGCCGGGCGCCAGATCGTCTCCCTCGGGGCGCATCTCCTCCGCGAAGGCCAGCCGGTCCGGGCCTCCTCGAACATCAAGGCGGCTTCGCGATGAGCTTCAATCTCTCCGCCATCGCCGTCCGCGAACGGGCCGTCACGCTGTTCTCGATCATTCTGCTCGTCGCAGCCGGCGCCTACGCCTTCGTCAAGCTCGGGCGCGCCGAGGATCCGAGCTTCACCATCAAGACGCTGACCGTCACCTCGGTCTGGCCAGGCGCGACCGCCCGGGAAATGCAGGACCTCGTCGCCGAGCCGCTGGAGAAGCGGCTGCAGGAGCTCGCCTGGTACGACCGTGTCGAGACCACGACGCGGCCGGGCTATGCCTATCTCACGGTCAACCTGAAGGATTCCACCCCACCGTCCCGCGTCCAGGAGGAGTTCTACCAGGCGCGCAAGAAGCTCGCCGACGAAGCGCGCAACCTGCCGCCCGGCGTGCTCGGCCCCTTCGTCAACGACGAATACTCCGATGTGAGCTTCGCGCTCTACGCGCTGAAGGCGAAGGGCATGCCGATGCGCGAACTGGCCCGGCAGGCGGAGGCCATCCGGCAGGATCTCCTGCATGTGCCAGGGGTGAAGAAGGTCAACATTCTCGGCGAGCGTCCCCAGCAGATCTTCGTCGAGTTCTCCTATGCGAAGCTCGCGACGCTCGGCGTTTCCGCCCAGGACATCGTCACCGCCCTCCAGCGGCAGAACACGGTCACGCCCGCAGGCTCGGTCGACACCAAGGGTCCGCGCGTCTTCATCCGGGTCGACGGCGCCTATGACAGCGTCCAGGCCATCGCCGACACGCCGATCGTCGCGGGAGGCCGGACGCTGAAGCTCTCCGACATCGCGGATGTCCGCCGCGGCTACGAGGATCCGGCGAGCTTCATCATCCGGCATCAGGGCGAACCCAGCCTCATGCTCGCCGCGGTGATGCAGGACGGCTGGAACGGGCTGACGCTCGGCAAGGATCTTGAAAATAAGACCGCCGCAATCGGCCGGACATTGCCGCTCGGCATGTCGCTCGAAAAGGTCACGGACCAGGCCGTCAACATCGCTGCGTCGGTCGACGAGTTCATGATCAAGTTCGCGATGGCGCTGGGCGTAGTGCTGCTCGTCAGCCTGCTCAGCCTGGGCTGGCGTGTCGGCATCGTCGTTGCCGCGGCGATCCCCATCACCCTGGCCGCCGTCTTCTTCATCATGCTGGAAACCGGCCGCTTCTTCGACCGGATCACGCTGGGCGCGCTGATTCTGGCGCTCGGCCTCCTCGTCGACGACGCCATCATCGCGATCGAGGTCATGGTCGTGAAGATGGAAGAGGGCATGGACCGCATCAAGGCGGCTGCCTATGCCTGGAGCCATACTGCGGCGCCGATGCTCTCGGGGACCCTGGTGACGATCGCGGGCTTCTTGCCCGTCGGGTTCGCCTCCTCCACGGCCGGGGAATACGCCGGCAACATCTTCTGGGTCGTCGGCTTCGCGTTGATCGTGTCCTGGATCGTGGCGGTGGTCTTCACGCCTTATCTGGGCGTCAAGATGCTGCCTGAGATCAAGCCTGTCCCCGGCGGCCATCACGCCATCTACGACACTCCGAACTACCGGCGCCTGCGGCAGCTGATCACCTTCGCGGTCGACCATAAGTTCCTGACCTGCGCGATCGTCGGCATCGCCTTCGCTCTCTCCGGCGTCGGCATGGGCGGGCTGAAGCAGCAGTTCTTCCCCACCTCGGATCGGCCCGAGGTGCTCGTCGAAATGCGTCTGCCCGAAGGCAGCAGCATCGAGACCACGACGGCCGCGGTCCAGAAGGTCGAGCGCTGGCTCAACCAGCAGTCGGAAGCCAAGATCGTCACCAGCTATGTCGGCCAGGGCGCGCCGCGCTTCTTCCTGGCACTGTCGCCGGAGCTGCCCGATCCGGCCTTCGCCAAGATCGTCGTGCTGACGCCCGACGCTCATGCCCGCGAGGTGCTGAAGCAGCGGCTGCGCGAGGCGATCTCGAACGGTCTCGCGCCCGAGGCCTATGTTCGCGCCACGCAATTCGTCTTCGGGCCTCCCTCGGTCTTCCCGGTCGAGTTCCGCATCGTCGGCCCCGACCCCGCTGAGCTCTACAAGATCTCCGAACAGGCCCTGCAGATCATGCGCGGCATCCCCGATGTCAGGGAAGCGAATCGCGACTGGGGCAATCGCACGCCGGTGCTGCGCTTCGTGCCGGACCAGGATCGCCTCAACCTGATCGGCCTGTCGCCGGCGCAGGTCGGCCAGCAGCTCCAGTTCCTGCTGAGCGGGGAGCCTGTCACGCAGGTCCGCGAGGACATCCGCAACGTGCCGGTCATCGCCCGAAGTGCAGGCGCTGAACGTCTCGACCCGACGCGCCTCGCCGACTTCTCCCTCATGAGCAAGGACGGCCGGCAGATCCCCCTGGATCAGATCGGGCACTCCGAGATCCGTTACGAGGAGCCGATGCTGAAGCGACGCGATCGGATGCCGACGATCACGGTCCGCTCCGAGATCAACGAAGCGACGCAGCCTCCGGAGGTCTCCAAGCAGGTGCTGACCGCTCTCCAGCCGCTGATCGCCGCGCTGCCGGCCGGTTATCGCATCGACATGGGCGGCTCGATCGAGGAGGCGTCCAAGGCGAACGATGCCCTCGGCAGGATCTTTCCGCTGATGATCGCCGTGACGCTGATCGTCGTCATGCTCCAGGTGCGCTCGTTCTCGATGATGACGATGGTGCTGTTCACCGCGCCGCTCGGCCTGATCGGCGTGGTCCCGACGCTCCTGGTCTTCAACCAGCCCTTCGGCTTCAACGCGATCCTGGGCCTCATCGGGCTCGCCGGCATCCTGATGCGCAACACGCTGATCCTGACCGACCAGATCAAGGAGAACCAGATCGCGGGTCTGGACGACTACCATGCCGTCATCGAGGCGACGGTCCAGCGCACGCGACCCGTCATCCTGACGGCGCTCGCGGCCGTTCTCGCCTTCATCCCACTGACCCATTCGGTCTTCTGGGGATCGATGGCCTATACGCTCATCGGCGGCACGGCGGTCGGCACGGTGCTCATCCTGCTTTTCCTGCCGGCGCTTTATGCCGCCTGGTTCAGGGTCAAGCCGACATCGGCAGCCGCCGACAAGGTCGATACCCGATCGAATGCCGCGACTTCGCCGCTCGCCCTTGCGCAGGCGGCGGAGTGAGCGACAGGACAGCCCCCGCAAGATTGGGCCACGACGCCTCCACCGGGCTTACGGCTTCGATCTTGCGTGCCGCCAGGGTTCTGTCTCGAAGGACTGATGCAGCACTACGACATCTCAGCCTCAACACCGGGCAACTGATCCTATTGAGTTGCCTCGACGTGAATGCGCCGCCATCGATCGGTGAGGTCGCCGCTGCTCTCGGCGCGGACCGGACTACCGTCACAGCGAGCCTCAAACCACTCCTCCGTCGGCGGCTGGTCGCCGTCCTTGCCGATCCGGAGGATGCCCGATTGAGGCGACTGTCTTTGACAGAGTAAGGCTGCTTGCTGCTCTCCCGCGGGCTTCCGGTCATCCTGGATGCCGATCTTTCAACGGCAGGCGTCATCCAGCACTATAAGCAGTTTCAAGCCGAGCTGGCGCGGTTGATCAGGAGCTTCCAGGTCTAAAGATTGTAGGCCGGCGGCACTCGGCTCCATCGGCCTCAAAGCAATGTCCGTTAACCGGCAGTGATCCAAGGTCCGCTAGTGGCGCTACGCCGCCGCGGACTCTGGCTGAGGGCACCTCCGGCTTCATGAAAATACCTGATCCTGGTGTCCACGAAACCGGCAGCAGGCCAAGCCGCGAACTGATCGGACAAACGGAGCCAGCTCTATCTGGGACTGTCAGCTTAACCCGAACGTCACTAGCGCTGCCGCATAACGCTCGACATCGATGGGAGCGTTCGAATGAGTGGCCATGATGCGCTGGTTGTTCGCGGTCTGGTGAAGCGCTTTGGCGGCTTCACAGCTGTCAACGGCCTTGATCTCAATGTACGGCGCGGCGAGCTCTACGCATTGCTGGGTCCGAACGGGGCGGGCAAAACCACTTCGCTCAGGACTGTTGCGGGGCTGCTCTCGCCGGACGCAGGCGAGATCAGCATTTGCGGGATCGACCGACTGCGTGACCCGGTTGCGGCAAAACGTGTGGTGGCGTGGCTCCCGGATGAACCGATGGTTTACGACAAGCTCACGCCTGTCGCGTATCTCGATTTTGTCGCCGGCCTTTGGCAGGTTGAGCCAAGGGTCGCAAAGCTGCGCCGCGACGCCCTGCTTGAAACCCTCGACCTTAGCCGCGTGGCAGATCAGCGCTGCGAGGGCTTTTCCAAGGGCATGCGCCAAAAGGTTGCTCTTGCTGGCGCGCTGATTCACGAACCCGAGTTGCTGATCCTTGACGAGCCGCTGACAGGCCTCGATGCGTCGATGGCGCGCCACGTGAAGGAACTGCTTCGGGAACGTGTCGCAACCGGCGTGACGGTGATCCTCACCACGCATATCCTCGAAGTCGCCGAGCGGCTCAGTGACCGTATCGGCATCATTCGCAATGGCAGGCTGGTCTGCGAAGGCACGATGGCCGAACTGCGCAATGGCGGCGCCTCCCAGGGTTCTACCCTTGAAGATGTTTTCCTCGATGTCGTCGCGCGCGAGGAGGCAGCCTGAGATGAAGGTGCTCGTGTCCGGTGCAACTAGCGCCGTGCTGGCGCTCGAGGCCCGTCTGGCATTGCGCGGCATTGCCGATATGGCAGGCCCGAAAACGGCAATGCGTCCCGGGCGCATCGCGGGCGTGTTGGCTGTGGTCTGCACGATCATTTTCGGCGTGTCGCAACTTCTGCTGATGACGGCCGGCGAACTGGACCCTGCCGATCCGCGCCTTCAGATCACATTGACGATCAATCTTGCCTTCCTGTTCGTCCTGATGATCTCAGCCGCGCTCGATTCCGCCGCCTATGCGCTTTACGCGCGCGGCGACTATGACCTGATGTTCTCCGCGCCCCTGCCTCCGCAAACGGTGCTGCTGGTCAGGGCTCTCAACGTCTTTGGTTTCACGCTCGCAAAAGCCGGTCTTTATGGCGCGCCGATGCTGATCCTGCTGGCGGTGCAGCGCGGACCTCACTGGTTGGCTGGCCTGCCCCTGATCCTGGCTCTTGCCCTCAGCGCAACGGCCATCGCGATCGGACTGGCAATGGGCCTGGTGCGCCTTATCGGTATCCGGAGCACGCGCGTTGCGGCGCAGGTGGCGGCAGCGCTGGCCGGTCTGCTGGTGCTCGTGATGGTGCAGTGGGACGCGATCTTTGGGCCAGGTCCAAAGGACGCCCTCGTCGCGGATTATGTCGCCAACCCTCAATCTCTTGTTTGGCAAATGGCGATGCTGCCTGCCCGCGCCGTGACAGGCGATGTTGTGGCCCTCTTGGCCGTGGTTGCCTGCGCTGTGCTGATGGCCGTGCTGATGTTTACCGGCCTTGCCGAGAGCTTTGTGCGCAATGCGGTCCTCGCAGCGGGATCGGCATCTGCTGGCCCACCCCGCGCCAGGCGCAGTCGCGCATCTTTCGGTGCATCACCAGTGGCGGCCCTGATGCTCAAGGAACGACGCATCATTCTACGCGATCCGTGGCTGTTGTCGCAGATCCTGATGCAATGCATTTTTCTGATCCCGATCGCCGTCGTGACAGTCTATCGGGTTGCGAGTGGGGCGAATGACGCCTCGGCGCTCGTGCCGGTCCTGATCGTTCTGTGTGGCCAGATCGCCGGTGGTCTGACCTGGATCGCGATGTCGGCAGACGAAGCTGCCGAACTTGCCCTGACCGCACCGCTGGACCCGCGCTTACGCGAGCGCGCCCGTTTTGGCGCCGTGTCCTGGCTTGCAGTCATGTTCGCCGCACCGCCATTGATGCTCTTGCTGATATTCGATGCCTGGGCCGGTCTGGTCAGTTTGCTCGGTGTTGCATGCGCCATCGCCTGCGGCATCTTCGTCAACATCTGGCATCAACCAAGACTGGCGAGGACCGGCATGATCAGGCGGCGCATGAAGAGTCCCATCTCCGTGACGCTCATAGAGCTTCTGGCCTTGATGATGGTCGCGGTCGGACTCTGGCCCCTGCTGAAGGGCGACTACCTGGCGGCGATGCTGGGCGCGCTCCTGGCCGTTGCCACGATGGGCGTGCTGTATGTGGCGCGCCCGCGCGCAGCAGCCTAAGCGCGGCGCGTTTCGCGCCCGACAATAAGTGGCAAGAAGCGGCTAGTTCAGCGACATCGACCTTGGTAGCCAGAGCGCCAGATCGGGCCAGGCCAGCAGCATGGCGATCAGCAGAAACGGTGCGACTAGGAAAGGCAAGACGCCGCGATACATCGCGCCGAGGCTGATCTCCGGCGCCTGGGTGCGGATCACGAAGAGGTTCATCCCGACCGGCGGGTGGATCAGCCCGATCTCGACGACGATGACGAGCAGCACGCCGAACCAGATCGGGTCATAGCCGGTCGACAACACCAGCGGCAGCAATACCGGCACTGTGACCAGCACCATGCCGATGCCTTCCAGGAAGCAGCCGAGGAAGACATAGAAGGCGATCAGCAGCAGCATCACCAAGAGTGGTGACATGCCGAGCGCCGTGATCCCCCTGACCACTGATTGCGCCATGCCGGTCTGCACGACGAAATAGGAGAAGATCGTCGAGCCCAGCACGATCAGCACGAGATTGGCGGTGATCCGCGTCGTCTCGGTGAAGGCGGTGGTGACATCGCCGCGGGCGAAGCCCCGGCGCAGTAGGCCGAGCAGCAGCGCGCCGAAGGCACCGACGGCAGCGGCCTCGGTCGGGCTGAACCAGCCGAGATAGATGCCGCCGAAGGTGACGAGGAAAAGCGCCGCCACATCCCAGATGGTGAGGACGAGCCGGAAGGCATGCGCCCCGCTTTCGCTCGGCAGCTTGGGCGCGGCCTCAGGCCGCAAGCGCACCCAGGCCCAGACCGTCAGCAGATAGAGCCCTGTCAGGACGAGGCCCGGGATCAGCGCGGCGGCGAAGAGCTTGATGATCGAGAGCTGGGCGATGATGCCGTAGATCATCAGGATCAGCGAGGGCGGGATCAGGATGCCGAGCGTGCCGCCGGCCGCGACGACGCCGGCCGCCAGCGCCGGCGAATAGCCGGCCTTCAGCATCTGCGGGATCGAGATCCGGCTCATCGTCGCGGCCGTCGCCAGCGAGGAGCCGCAGACCGCGCCGAAGGCGGCGGAGGCGCCGACCGCCGCCATGGCGAGCGAGCCGCGCATGCCGGCGAAGATCGCATTGCTCGCCCGGAACAGGTCGCCGGAGAGGCCCGCCATGGTCGCGAGCGCGCCCATCAGCGTGAACAGCGGCAGCACAGATAGCGTGTAAGCGGAGGAGAGCTCGAGCGGCACCGCGCCGAAGACCAGGCGCGCCTTGGCGAAGCCGTCGATCGCGGCATAGCCGACGAAGCCAACGAGGCCGAGCGCGACGCCGACCGGAATCCGCGCCAGGATCATGCCGACCAGCGTCGCCATGCCGATCAGGCCGATGGAGGTCGCGCTCATGAGGCGGCTCCGTTGTTGCCGTGCAGGGCCGGAGGATGGGAGGCTGCGGCATCGGCCGTGCGCGGGAAGGCACGGACCTGCCTGATCGCGCGGCCGAGCACGACGAAGACCGAAACGACCAGCGCCAGCTCGATCGCGAGCAGCAACAGGAAGATCGGCACTGGCAGATCGGGCTTCTGGTCACCGAAGCGATAAGCGTCGGCGAGCGGCTGGATCAGGGTCACCGCCAGCAGAACGAGAAAGACGAGCGTCGCGAGTTCGCCGGCGAGCCGCATCGCAGCCAGCGTGCGCGGGCGCACCATCGTATCGAACAGATCGACCTTGATCTGTTCGTCGCGCCGGAAGCATTCCGGCAGCGCCAGGAAGGCGACGAGCACGAGAGTGATCTCGACCAGGTCGAGCGTGCCGTGCAGTGGCTTGTTGAAGGCAAGCCGCGCGCCAATGTCGACCATCGTCCAGAGCACCATGACCGCGAGCGCCAGTGCGCCGGCAATGGTCAGCAGCCGCGCCGGGTCGAGATGACGGAGCTTGCCGCGGCTCATTTGGCGGCACCCACCGCAGCGCGCAGCTCGTCATAGAACGGCTTCGCCTTGATGCCCTTGGCCTCGACCCGAGCGATGAAGCTCGCCGTGATCGGCCTGGCGAGCTCTTCGAAAGCGGACCGCTCGGCGCCGCTGAGCTCGGGGATCTCGGCATTGGCGGCGCGCAGATAGGCTCGTCCTTCCTCCTCCGCTTGGTCGTAGATGGCGCCGATCTTGCGGGCCGCTGCCGGGCCGGTGGTCTCGTCGATCAGCTTGCGCAGGTCATCGGGCAGCGACTTGTACTTCTCCGCATTCATCACCAGCGCGAAGGTGCCGGCGGAGGCGTCGAGCTGCGTCACCGACTTGACGCTCTCGGCCATCTGGAAGGACTTTGCCGCCTCGTAATTGAAGAACATGCCGGCGATCGTGCCCTTCGAGAGCGAGTCTGCCAGCTCGGCCGGTGCGACGGCTGCAGGCGTCGCACCCCAGGCTTCCAGCATCGCCGAAGCAATCGGGCCGTTATGGCGCATGCGCAGACCGCGCAGGCCGGACGGGCTCTTCACCGCCGGCCGGTTGAAGAACAGGCTCAATGTCGGCGTCGCGATGAAATAGAGCGGCTTGGTGCCTTCGTGCTCGGCGGCGAGCTTGCCGGAGAGCTCGGTCAGGATGCCGGAGGCCTCAGCCGTGCTCAGCGCCTTGGCGCTCGCCCCCTCGCCGCGATTGAAGGCGTAGGGCAGATGCGAGATCTCGGTCAGCGGGAAGCGACCGGGCAAGGCGCCGTGCAGGAAGAAGGCGATGTCGGCGACGCCGGTACGGGCGAGGTCGTATTGGCGCGGCATCGGTCCCATCTGCGCCGCGGGGAAGATGGCGAGCTTGAGCCGGCCGTTCGAGCGCTGCGCCAGTTCCGCGCTCCAGGCTTCCAGCTGCTTGTGCATCTGGTGGTTCGGCGGCAGGTAATGGGAGACCTTGAGCTCGACCGTCTGCGCCATGGCCCCGACGCTCGCCAGCGAGACCGCCAGCGCAGCGCCTATCATGGCGCCGATCACTCCTCGTTTCATCGTGTCCTCCCCGTGCTGTCATCTTGTTTCTTATGCGTCGTTGCTAGGCGGCTGTGGCCGGTATTCCGATTGCTGCGTCCAGCTTCATTCGGCCGGTGACGATGGCGAACAGCGCCTCGCAATCGGCCGGGAGCGCATCGCCGCGCCAGGCGACATGCTGGTCCGGCCGGATCAGGGCATAGCGCGCGCTGTAACGGGCCGGCAGGCGCTTATCGCCCGGCAGCAGCAGCTTCACGGGCACACCGAGGCGGGCTGCCGCGGCGATTAGCGGCGCTGCCTCTGCGCCATCCCCGGCGGTGGCGAGCAGAGTGAAGCCTTGGCCGAAATGGTCGTAGAGCGAGGAGCCGTCGGCGAGCCAGAGATGGGGTGCGAGGCAGCCGGGATGGGCCGAGGGCACATAGAGCATGAAGTGCTCGACCGGCGGAGCGCTGCCATCGGGCACGATGATGGCTGAATCCTCGTAGCGCGTGCCGAGCACGATGCCGAGCGTACGGAATTCGCGCAGCTTCGTCGCTTCGATCAATTCGCCGACCTCGCGCCGCGTGGCATCGCCAAGCGGTCCCGGCTCTTCCAGTCCTTGACGGACAAGCTGGTTGCCGACGGCGCCGTAATTGATCACCGCCTCGGCGATGGTGCGCTCATGCACCTTGCGCCGCTCCGCGGCATAGCTCGCGAGCAGCTCGCTTCCGCCCCAGCCTTGCAGCACCGCCGCCAGCTTCCAGCCGAGATCGACGGCATCGCCGATGCCCATGTTCATGCCGAAGCCGCCGAAGGGTGGGTGCAGATGGCAGGCATCGCCGGCAAGGAAGACCCGGCCCTTCTCATAGCGATCAGCAACGAGGCGATGCGCGACCCAGGGGTCGCGGCCGACGATCTCGATCTCGAGGTCGGCGAGGCCGGTGCCGCGGCGGATCAGCTCGACCGGATCGACGCTGGCCGGGTCGACATCGTTGGCGAGCTTGGTCGCCATGAAGAACCACAGGCCCTCGCTGTCCATAGGGCCGAGCAGCGAGGGCACTTCCTCATTGACCATCCAGTACATGATCGCCGGGCCATGGGCGTGGCGGGAGGCGAGATCGGGGGCGCGGAAAATGATGTTGTAGTTCCTGGAGAAGGCCCCCTCGCCCTCCATCCTGGCGCCGATAGCCTCGCGCACCGAGCTGCGCGCGCCATCGGCGCCGATCAGATAGGCGCTGGAGACCTCGTGCTCGGCGCCGCTGTTGACATCTTTCAGGCGTGAAACGACACCGCGGCCATCATCGGCGAAGGAGGTCAGCTCGGTATTGAAGCGGATCTCGACGCCGGGCAGCGAAGCCGCATGCTGGCGCAGCACCTCCTCCAGCACATATTGCGGCACCCATTGCGCTTCCTCCGAATAGAGGTCGTTGCGGGCGCGGCTGCCGTTCAGCGCATTGCCGAAGCGGGCGAGCTCGGGACCGTTCATCCGCGTCGCGAAGACGACATTCGAGGGGTAGTCCGGCGGGATCGGCGAGGCCGCGCGCAGGGCATCGGCGATACCCCAGCGGCGCAGATGCTCGCGGCTGCGGACATTGGTGGTCTTGGCACGCGGCGAATAGCCGACGCGGTCATTGCGCTCGACGACGAGGCAGCGGATGCCGCGCTGGCCGAGCTCGATCGCGGCCGCGAGGCCGACCGGCCCGGCGCCGGCGATCAGGACGTCGATATCGTTGCCGCTCTTGCTCACGATTCTGCCTCCGCCAAGGTCCGGGTCAGGCCGCAGCCTGCCTTGCCTCTTCCTGCGCGATCGGGTTGACCAGCAGGCCGATGCCCTCGACCTCGACCTCGCAGATATCGCCGGGCTTCATGAAGAGCTGGGGTTTGCGCGCCACGCCGACGCCGGCTGGCGTGCCGGTGACGATGACGTCACCGGGCTCCAGCGTGATCGCCTCGCTGATGATCGAGATCAGGCTCGCGACATCGAAGACCATGTCGTCGGTGCTGGCGCTCTGCACGATCTGACCATTGAGCCGGGTCGCGATCCTGAGGCCGCGTGCGCCGGGCGGAAGCTCGTCCGAAGTGACCAGCGCCGGACCGAAGGCGCCAGTGCCGTCGAAATTCTTGCCGACAGTCCATTGCGGCGCCTTGAACTGATAGTCGCGCACCGAGCCCTCGTTGAAGACGGCATAGCCGGCGACATGGTCGAGCGCGGCCGCTTTCGGCACATGCTTGGCGCGCCGGCCGATCACGGCGGCGATCTCGCCCTCATAGTCGAGCTGGTCGGACAGGTTCGGCCGGATCAGCGGGGCGCGATGGCCGATCAGGCTGGTCGCGAAGCGACCGAACAATGTCGGGTAATCCGGCTGCTTGAAGCCGCTCTCGGCCGAGTGGTCGGCATAGTTCAGCCCGACGCAGATGATCTTGCCGGGGCGCGGCACCACCGGCAGGAAGGTCGTGCGCTCGGGATCGAGCACCGCCGTGGCAGGCGCGCTTTCAAGTGCACGGGCGATCGCCGCACGGGCCGCATCGCCGCCGGCGATGAAGGCGAGAATGTCGCCCGGCAGGCCCGGACCGGCCTTGCCGAGATCGATCAGATCGGCGCCGCGATAGGCGGCGAGGCTCGGCTTGCCGCCGGTCAGGATGGTTGCGAGACGCATCGTCTTCTCCTCTCGGGCGCCTCCAGCCAGTGCGGCGAGGCGATGACTATCGGGGTCGTCAGGCGGTACCGAACAGGACGGTCAGCCGCCGTTCGGTGAAGAGCCAGGAACCATCCGGCTCCCTGGCATAGCGATCGGCATATTCGGCGATGAGCAGTGGCGTGGCCGAGCCTTGGCACGGCCCGTCATGGCGGTAGAGCGTCAGCGCGACCCAGCCATGGGCCGCATCGGGCCCGACGGGCTCGATCAGGACGTTGCTCTGGACATGACGCGAGCGGCGTTCGCTCATCGCCGCGCGCTGGCGGCCCCATTCGGCGATGGCCGTGCGGCCGAGTTTGTCCGGGCCGACGCCATAGAGCGCCGCATCCTCGGCGAAGAGTTCGCCAACCTTGTCCGCCTTGCCATGGTCGATCAGCCAGGCATGGCGCTGGATCAGCTGCTCGATCGCGAGCCGATCCTGTGGAGCGAGTTCCGACATCGCGATCTGCGCGGCGGCGGTCACGCCGGCAATCCGAGATCGGGCGTGCCGGCCGGCTGGTAGTCGCCCCGACGCATCGCGACATGCAGGTCGTCGAAAGTCTTGCCGGCCTTGTGATCCTGGTAGACCCGCTCGGGATCGAAGAAGGTGCCGATCGGGTTTTCGGCGAAGTCGGGCGAGGAGCGCATCCATTCGCTCGACTGCTTCCAGTCGCCATAGGTGTCGGACTGGAGCTCGACGAAATTGCCCTCGGGATCCTTGTAGTAGATCGAGATCGTCATGCCGTGGTCGAGGCTGAAGGCCGGCGCGATGCCCTCGTCGCGCAGGCGGGCATAGGACGCCATCAGGTCGGCGAAGCTCTCATATTCGAAGGCGCTGTGGTGCATGCCGTTATGGCTGCGCTTGTCGGGATCGTCGCCGAGCCCGGGCGCCGACAAGAAGGCGACGCGGTGATTGGCCTCGTCATTGGTCGTCCAGGCATTGTTGGCGTCCTGGAAGTTCGGCCTGGCGCCGACCACCGTGCCGTACCATGCAACCATCTCGTCGAGCCGGCTCGTCTTGAAGGTGACGTGATGGAATGCGGGCTTGATGATCTCCATGCCTTCCTCCCGAAAGGGCCGTCTCCCGGTTCTCCGAGGCGGCCGCTGCTTGTTCGTGAGGAATGGCTAACGCCGCTATAGATACCTGAACAGATGGAAAAATTGCAGGAGCGATAGCAAAACGGTATCGCTAAATTGAGATGTGAGACCGACCCGATGAAGCTGGATCATTTCGAGGAGGTCGTGGCGATCGCCGAGCGCGGCAGCATGCGGGCCGCCGCCCGGCACCTGCAGATCGCCCAGCCGGCGCTGACGCGCAGCCTCGCGCTGCTGGAGCGAGAGCTCGGCGCGCCCCTGTTCGAACGCCGCGCCCGCGGCGTGGTCGCGACGCCTTTGGGCGAGGCCTTCGTTGCCCGCGCCAGGTCAATCCTGACCGAGATCAGGCGCACCCGCGAGGAGGTCGAGCAGCTCAGAGGCGCCGGCACCGGCACGGTCACGGTCGGGCTCTCGATCGCGGCGCATCTTGCTCTGCTGCCGCCGAGCCTGAGGCCGTTCCGCGCGCGCTATTCCGACATCCGGCTGCATATCATCGAAGGCTTCTACCCGACGCTCGAAGAACGCCTGCGCGACGGCACGGTCGATTTCTACATCGGTCCCGATGGCGGCGCACAGCCCGTCCCGCAGCTCAGCCGGGAGGTGTTGTTCCACAACCGCCGCATCGTGCTGTGCCGCGCCGGCCATCCGCTGGCAGCAGCGACCTCATTGCGCGAGCTCGTCGGCCAGGACTGGGTCACGACCTCGATCACCGCCGACGCCAGCGACGAGATCAACGACTTCTTCGCCCGCCATGACTTGCCGTCGCCGCGCCTCGCGGTACGCAGCCAGTCGGCGCTGACCTTGCTGACCTGCCTCGCCAACAGCGACCTGCTGGCGATGGTCCCGGCGCAATGGGAGCGCTTCGAGATGACCGGAAAGGCGCTGACCACGATCCGGGTCGAAGAAGAACTGACGGCGCCGCCGCTGGTTCTCGTCAGCCGTTCCGACCTGCCCCTGACACCGGCCGCGTTGCACCTGCTCGACCTGATGCGCCGGGCGACGTCGCGCCTGGCTGCGGAACCATAGTGTCGGCAGCGCTGCCCTAACGGCGAATGTCCGCTTTCCGGCGAAGTCCCAATGTCAGCCCTGCGCCGATGTCGTTGAAAAAGGTCGGTCTTGAGAGGGCGGCGACTGCGTTCTGGGTTTGGCCGATTGAGCCTCGCCCTGTCATGCGGGTCTGAACTGCGGTCCGTTCGGGAGGAGCTTTGCGAGTTTCCTGA
>DASYHC010000115.1:0-29983 GCA_035998995.1 Allobosea sp. | reverse complement strand
GGATGTCGAGCGGGCTGCGCGGCGAGGACACGCCGCCGCCGCCCATCAGCTTGATCTGCGATGCGCCCTGAAGCAGCTGCTCGCGAATGCGCAGCTGCAGATCGCCGACACTGTCGACGATCGCGGCCCCGCCTATAAGCTCGCCCTTGCTCAACCGGCCGCCATCGCGCGGAAACTCGCTCGGCAGCCTGAGGTCGCCATGGCCTCCGGAGGTGGTGATCATCGCACCTGACGGGAAAATGCGCGGGCCGGGGATCATGCCGGCATCGATCGCCTGCTTGAAGGAAAAGACGGGGCCGCCCAGATCGCGAACCGTGGTGAAGCCACGCAACAGGGTGCGCTGGGCCTCGGCGGTCGACGCGGCGTAGATGATGCCGGGGTCGCCGTTCAGCAGGATGGGGAGCGGCACGGCGGCGAAGATGGTATGCCAATGCGCGTCGATCAGACCGGGGATGAGGACGCCGTTGCGACAGGCGATGACGGTCGCTCCGTTCGGCGCGGGCGCGTTACTGAAGTCGACCGAGGCGATCCGGTTGTTTTCGACCAGGACTTGCGCGCCGTCCCTCACCTTGCCCGAGGCGCTGTCGAAAAGCCGCGCCTCGCGAAAGAGAATCTTGCTGGGCGGTGCAGCCGTCTGCGCGGATGCCCCTCCCGGGAGCACGCCGGAGAGCGCCGCCGCCGCGGCGCCGCCGAGAAGGCCGCGCCGCGACAGCATGTCGAGGCGACGGGATGCCTTGTGAAGATCGGGGTCGAGGCAGCCGCATCCGGCGCGATGCGCCAGATGGCCGTATTTTTCACCGAGTCGCAGCATGGCTTCCTCCGGAATGGATCAGGCGCGTATCGGGCCGTCACTCGACGATCACGTCGCCGCCGACCGCCTGGGCGCTGTCGAAGAGCATGAACACGATCGGAGTGCCGGGTTCGGCCGTGGCGTCGGTCCGGCGCGCCCCGACCTTGCCGCTGCGTGGCGCCATGTATTCCGCCACGACCTCGCCGAAGGTGTTGCGCTGGACGGCGACCCGCTGCCCGGCCGCCACCTCTTCGTTGAGCTTCACCAGAAGCTCGACGAAGCCCCCATGCGTCGTCACGATCGGCAGCATGCCGTCGGCGACGAAGACGTTGGAATCCCTGCCCGTCCGGCCGACGGCGCCGGCGATGATGCCGTGATGCTTGAGGACGTTGAGCGTCCCTTCGACGAACAGCGCGATCATCTCGTGATCGAACACGCGCGGCCGGCCGATCTCGGGCGTGAAGGACGGGATGCCGGCCGCGATCAGGGCGTTTGCGAGGAGGCCGGGATAGGCAGGATTGTCGAAAATCTGGTCGATCGGGTAGAGCTCGGCCATGGCCTTGACCTCGGGCAGGTCCATGCGCGCGAGCTGGAAGGCGGTCATGTCCATCCCCGTTGCCGCGGTATGGAAGTCGATGCCGTAGTCGAGATTCGGCCGGAGCAGCCGATTGAACACCAGGCCGGCATGACGGCTCGGTGCGTCCGGCGCATTCTCATTGCCGGGAAACAGTCGGTTGATGTCGATGAGATCGAACCCGCGCCCGGAATTCGGCCAGCGCCGTTCCATCCCTTCGAGTGCCGGACGCGAGACGTCGAACACGGCCAGCACGGTTCCGGACATCCTGGCCGGATCGAGCTGCCTCATCACCGACTGGATGGTGTGGAGCGGGCTCATCTCGTCGCCGTGGACGCCGCTGATCAGGCCCAGCCGCTTGCCGGGCGCGGCGCCCTTGGCCACCATCACCGACACGTACCAATGCTGGCCCGTCGGCATCTGCACGCCCCGGAAGTAAAAGCTGTGCTTGCCGGGCGCGAGGTCCGAGACATCGAGGGCGCTGATCACACGCTTGCCGTCGATGATATCGCCCGTATAGACGGTGCCCGCCCCGCCGGCAGGAGATGTCGCTGACGGCGCGACCGTGGATTGCGCCCGCGCCTGCTCCGCCGTCAGCATGACGGCAGCGCCGGCTGCGGCAGCGGTCGCGACCATGAAATCGCGGCGATCGGGATGTCCGGTTCTTTCGATCGTCATCGTCGGACCCTTGCTATGTCAGGGGCGCAGTGCGCAGCGAGGCCGCCCGCTTGGCGGCGCAAGCAACTGACGCAGATTATTCCAGGAGACACTGCAGCGCGACCTTTCGAGATTCCCGACAGGGACATCATCAAGGAGGTCCCGCTCCGCCTCGGCCCGCAGCAACGCCGGAGCTGCCGATCAAGTTGAGGCGCGATCGATGCGTCAAGGGGCGGACGCGAACCCTGCCAGGGCGCGGCGCAATTTGGGACAGGGAGGCCGGCGAATGACACGGAGGGTCAAGGCGCCCAAGGGCTGCATGGCTATACTGGGGCTGTAGCCGGCCTATCCCCGAAGCTCGGGACGGCGCTGCCGTACCGGCCGAGGCCATGCAGGTGTCGAAGCCATGGCGAAGCTCATGAAAGGCTTCGCAGTTTTATGAAAGGGTGAGGCCCTCGATATGGATCGTCGTATGTTCATTCTGGGCATTCTCGCGGCCGCAGCGGGCGGTGGTCCCTTGGCTGCAGCCGAGGCGGTGGCGCCGCCCGCCCCATCTGCGGATGATGCGAGGCAGCTGATCGCGGCGTTGCCGGATGATCTGCCGCTCGCCTATGCGCAGAACCCGAACCAGTCGCCCCACTGGCACCATCGGAACTCCCGCTATCGTCACCATCCCCGCCATGTTCGCCGCCGTCGTGTCTGCCGGACCGAACGCGATCGGCACGGCAGGCACGTTCAGCGCTGCCGCTGGGTCTGGATCTAGCTGCTGAGCAATGCTTATCCGGCTAGTGATCGAGACGCAGCGATTGTCGAGGGGCATCAACTCATATGCCGCCGCAGACTTCGATTGCGAAGCAAACACGGAGCAGCCGGACCGTGATCGTCAGCGCCCTCGACGCCAGGGCGGCGGGGGCAGCGGGCGGCGCGTGCGCTGACGGTAGCGATGCCAGTTCTTCCGCCGCGGCCTGGTGTTCCGCGGAACTGCTGGGACGACAGCCGCATCGGGTGCTCTCGGCTGCGGCGGCCCTTGGGTGAATTCGCTGTCCAGCGCGTCGAGCGTGCTGGACAAGCTTGCCGGTCGTTCCTCGATGGTCGCTGCCTTGCTTGTTGCCGCGGCCAGCACGCCGCCGAAGAGCGCGGTCAAAAATGTTCTACGTTGCATCGATGGCTCGTCATGGGTCGCGATGATCAGTCGCGCGTTGGTGAAAGATGGCATCACATCACGAAGCCTGCCGTCGGGACATCAACAAGGAATCCCAAAATCTTGACTCTCCATCCCGATTTTGAAGCCGCAGCGTGGTCGAGAGAGCCCTAGACTTGCCGCCGCTGGAGCTGTTTCCTAAGGTCCGGCGGATAGGGGAAGCTCAGTTGCGATGATCGACCGAGTCGGGACGATGCCGGGTCGAGGCGGGCTGCCTGATCGCAGGAAAACGAATGGCGCGAGCTTCACGGGAGGTGAGGTGAGGCCGCCGGCCCGCAACCGAGGCTTCCGCCGGTCCGCAATTCTGCCCATGGTCGCGGCTTTGGGCCTAGCCGCCTGTGCATCAACGCCGCGGGGATTGCTGGAGCCGGTGGCCGCCGTTCCTGGTACGGACAGCGTCAACATGCTGGCGGCCACGACGCGCTCGCCATCGGCCGAGCCCGGCGTCCTCTTCAGCGGCGAGCGCGGCGAGGGAGTTTCGTTCAGGAACATCGTGGTTTCGATCCCGCCCAACCGCGAGATCGGTTCCGTTCAGCTGCCACGCTCGGTGCCGGGTAACCCAGCGACGGATTTCGTTGTCACCGCCTCGACGCCGCTGCCGAAGGCCAAGCTCGCCGACTGGTTCAGGTCGACGGGCGCGCATTCGAAGCGGGTCTTTGTGTTCGTGCACGGCTTCAACACGCCGTTCGACCGCGCGGTCTTCCGTTTTGCGCAACTGGCTCACGACGCCGATGCCGAGGCCGCTCCGGTCCTGTTCTCCTGGCCCTCCCGCGGCTACCTGCTCGACTATAGCCGCGACTTCGACAATGCCTCCTATTCGCGCTCCGATCTGGCGGACCTGCTCAGGATGGCGGTGGCGGCTCCTGCCGTCCGCGAGGTCGTGATCCTGGCCCATTCGATGGGGAGCTGGCCCGCGGTCGAGGCGGTCAGGCAGATCGCGCTCAAGGATGGCGGCGTGCCGCGCAAGATCAGCAACCTCATCCTGGCCTCGCCGGATCTCGATACCGGGGTCTTCCGGCGTCAGGTCGAGGATATGGGACAGAGGCGGCCGCAGATCACGCTGTTCACGGCGCAGCACGACCGTGCCCTGCAAGTGTCCCGCTTCATTGCGCGCGGTTCGACGCGGCTCGGTGGCATCGACCCGACGCGCGAGGAATATCGCAGCCAGTTCGCCGGGCTGTCCGGGATCACGGTGATCGACCTCTCGGCGATCAATGCCGGCGACCGCCTCAACCACGACCTCTTCGCGGCGAGTCCGGATGCGGTGCGCCTGATCGGCGGCAGGCTGCTGCAGGGGCAGGTGATCACCGATTCCGACGTCCCGGCGCCCCTCGCGGCGGCAGGGGTGATCGGCTCCGCGGCGAGCCTCCTGGTGACCGCGCCGATCCGGGTCTTCGACGCGGCGGCGACACCCTAGGTCATCGCGCGTCCGATCGGATGCGGTCACAATGGTCTATCGCATTGCTAGCGCATCGGATTACTCCGAAAAGTGGACTCCACTTTTCGGTCCGGTGCTCTAGAGGCCACGGGGGTTGACGCTGAGATCGCTTGAGGCAATACTTACAGAAGTATTTGAAATTTAAAGTATATTTTACCAATGCCTTGTCGGGAGGTCTTTGATCTGGGACAAGGGTTGTCGACCTGACTAATGGTAAAGTACGCTCCGCATCTGTGCGGGAGGCGCAGATTCGGAGCGTTCAAAGCACTTGGTGACGTTCTCTTGGGGCGGGGAAAAGAGGAATGTCAGCATGTTTTCCGTGACGCATTTTTGCACGGCGGGGCTGCAGGCGAGTGATCAGTTCGACGCTTGGCGTGTCCTGCACAAGGATACGATCGAGCTCTTGCCGTTCGGCGAGCGATCGCAGGGATTTGCCGCCGAGTTTTCGTCCTGGGCATTGGGCGAACTGCTTCTGACGCGCGTGCTCTACGAGGGAGCGCCGGGCAGGCAATGGCGGCACCGCCCCAGATCCTATCTCGACCATTGGTGTGTGGTGCTGGCGCGGACGACGGCGGCTGACGGGACCTCGTCCCAGGAGTTGAGCTTCCGCTCGCTGGCGCTGCCTTTCGAGGGGCAGGCTCAGGACACCGAGGTCATCACGCTTTATCTTCCCCGCGACCGACATCGCGCTGACGAGCTGCGTCTCGACGATGTCCATGGCCTCGAGGTGAACAGGGAGTTCGCGCCCCTGCTCAGCAGCTATCTGGAGGGGCTGGTCCGGCAGTTGCCTTATGTCACTCCCGAGTATTTCGCGAATCTCGAAATGCCAACCAAGGCACTCGTCACCGCCTGCGTGGCCCCGCGCTCGCTGCCTGTCGAGCGGGCTCGGCATGTTCCGGGCTCCGTTCTCATCGACAGGGCACGTGTCGCTATCCGCCAGAACATGGCTTCCCCGGATTTCGGACCGGAGCGGCTGGCCAGGTTGCTGGCGATGTCCCGTTCGAAGCTGTATCGGCTTTTCGAGAGCAGCGGCGGCGTCGCTCATGTCATCAATCAGGAGCGCCTGCGCGAGGCGTACAGCCGACTCCATTCCCATGGTCCCGGGCCCTCCATTCGCGCCATCGGGAACGAGGTCGGCTTTGCCGATCATTCGACCTTCAGCCGGGCTTTCAGGCGCGAGTTCGGCTATAGCCCGACGGAAGCGCGCGAGCGCGGCCTTGTCCGATATTTCGCCGAGGAGTCGGAGGCACCGGTCCTGGGCTGAACTGTGCGGTTTCCCCCGTTTCAGCGGCGGAGGGCAGCGGCTGGCATCGATGCCAGCTCGCTCGGAGCCCTGGCCACGAGCCTTGCCTCTGGCGTGCCTGTCGGCCGTCTGAAGCTGCTTTATGCCTGCCTGTTCTTCGAGCTCGGGATCAATCTCCCGTTCTTTCCCCTCTGGCTCAAGGCGCAGTCGCTAGACAGCACCGCAATCGGCATCATCGTGGCGGCTCCGCTGCTGACCCGGATCGTGGCGAATCCCTTGGTCGGAGCATTCGCTGACCGGAGTGGCCGCGTTTCGCTGGTCCTCGCGGCCTGCGCGCTGCTGGTTGCCGCGGGCACCGGGCTTTTGGCCGTTGTGCATGGCCTCTGGGCCATTCTCCTCGTCGTCGTTGTCATCGCCATGGCGCAAGGGCCATTGATCGCGTTGGCCGACGCCATGACGTTGGACCACCTAGCCGAAGCCGAGCGATCCGAGTTGATCTATGGACGCGTCCGGCTGTGGGGATCGCTCGGCTTCGCAGCCGCCAATCTCGTGGCGGGCTGGTCACTCGACTGGTTCTCCGCCGATTTCGTCATCGTGCTGCTGCTGACCTCGGCGATCTTCACCGCGGTCGCGGCTGCCAGCTGCATGGCGGCAGTGCCGAACCGGTCGGCCGTCGGCGAGTCAGATGAAGCGTGGCCTGCGCCCCCCTTGCTCCTGGCTGGCGCGATCGCCGGCGCCGCGCTCGTGCAGGCGAGCCATGCGGCGTTCTACGGCTTCGGTACGCTGCATTGGCAAGCGGCCGGGATCAGCGGCGGGACGATGGGCGGATTGTGGGCGCTTGGCGTCCTGTCCGAGGTCGTCCTGTTCGCGTGCCTCGGCTATCGGCTGAGCGATGCGGCCGGCGCGGCTTGGTTGCTGGTGGCGGCAGCCGCAGCCACGCTGCTGCGCTGGGTGGGGATGGCGCAGGATCCCGGGCTTGCGGGCCTGATCGGCCTTCAGCTGGCCCATGGCGTGACCTTCGGCGCCACACATCTCGGCAGCATCTTCCTGCTGGCCCGGCTGGCGCCGGGCCGGATGCAGGCGAGCGCCCAGGCCTGGCTCGCCGGCGGCTGGGCGGGCGTGATGGCACTTCTGACGACGCTGTCCGGCCGGCTCTACGAGAGCTGGGGAGAACAGATCTACCTCCTCATGGCGGTGGTTGCCGTGGCGGGTCTCCTGCTGCTGTCGCTGGTCGCCTTCAGCTTGCGACGCAAGACCGTTTGAAAGCGGCCCTCGCAACAATGGGATGATCAGCCCAGAATTGGGATTCTGAGCTGATCCGTGACCTCGCCGCTGTTGCTAGCGTCCCAATGTGGCCCGGAAGCGTTCCGCGCCGCGAGCGCGTCCGCGCGCACGCGACGCTGCGGCCGTCGAGGGAAGTGTTCGATGCAAAGGCAAGGCTTGGGGTGGCCGGATGCGCTGCCGCGGCGAGAGGCAGCCGGGGAGCGGGCATGAGGCGCGGCAGAGTTTCATCAGGCCGGGGACGCGTCGCGGCCGCCATGCTCGTCGCGCTCGCGCTCGCCTCATGCGGCCCGGAGGAGAAGGAACCGCCGCCGCCGGTGCGCTACGTCCGGACAGTGACCGTCGAGCCGCCGCGCGAGGCGCCCGATCTCAGCTTCACCGGTCATATCGAGGCCCAGGATCAGGCTGCGCTGGCGTTCCGCATCGGTGGCCGGTTGGCCGAACGCCTTGTCGGAATGGGCGCGAACGTCCGTGAAGGCGAGGTGGTCGCACGGCTCGACCCCGAGAACGAGCTCAACGATCTGCGATCGGCCCAGGCCGGATTGACGGCTGCGCAAGGCAACCTGCGCAAGGCGGAAAACCAGTTCGAGCGGCAGAGCCATCTCCTCCAACGGCATGTAACCACCCAGGCGGATTTCGAGAGCGCGCAGCAGGCGCTGACGGCTGCTCGCGCGCAGGTCGAAGCCGCGCAGGCGCGTGTCCATTCGGCCGAGGACGTCGTCGGGTTCACGACGCTGAAGGCCGATGCGCCTGGTATCGTCACCCGCGTTGGCGCCGAGCCTGCCGAAGTCGTCGCTGCCGGACGGATGATCGTCCAGCTGGCGCGGCGCGAGGGTCGTGACGCGGTATTCGAGATTCCAGCCGATCTGGCGCGCCGGCTCGCGCCGGGCATGCCGGTACGGGTCGCGCTCGGCGGGGACGCGAGCACGCAAGCGGCGGGGCGGGTGCGCGAGATCGCGCCGCAGGCCGACCCGGTCACCCGGACCTTCCGGATCAGGGTCGGGCTCAGCGACCCGGCGCCGGCCTTCCGGCTGGGCGCGGCCGTCTCCGGCTCGGTCCGGGCCGGCGGCAGCGGCGCCATCGCCATCCCGGCAACAGCGTTGACGCAGCGCGATCAGGCCGTCGGCGCCTGGGTGGTCGATCCCAAGAGCCTGATCGTCTCGCTGCGCAAGCTCGATGTCGCGAGCACGGATCCGGCGACGGCCGAGATTACCAAGGGGTTGCAGGTCGGCGACATCGTCGTCACCGCCGGCGCCGGGCTTCTGCGTGAAGGCCAGCAGGTGCGCCTGATCGGAGCGGAGCCGCGATGAGCTTCAACCTGTCGGAATGGGCGCTGAAGAGCCGCTCGGTCGTGATCTACCTCATGGTCGTGGCGGTCGTCGCCGGCGTCTTCGCCTTCATCAGGCTCGGCCGCAACGAGGATCCGGCCTTCGTCATCAAGACGATGGTGGTCAACGCGGTCTGGCCCGGCGCCAGCATGGACGAGACGCTCAGCCAGGTGACGGAACGCCTCGAACGCCAGATCGAGGAGACGCCCGGGCTCGACAGCGTGCGCAGCTTCACCCGGCCGGGCGTGACGACGATCTTCGTCAACCTCAAGGGCGACGTCCCCGGTCGCCAGGTCCAGGACACCTGGTACAGGGTGCGCAATCTCATCGCCGACATGCGGCACACGCTGCCGGCCGGGACGCTGGGACCGTTCTTCAACGACCGTTTCGGCGACACCTTCGGCATCATCTACGGCTTCACCTCGGACGGTTTCAGCAATCGCGAATTGCGCGACCATGTCGAGACGATCCGCTCGCGGCTGCTGCTCGTGCCCGACGTCTCGAAGATCGAGATCGTCGGCGCGCAGGACGAGCGCATCTTCATCGAGTTCTCGGTCCGGGAGCTCGCCAATCTCGGTCTCGACCGCGCCGCGCTGCTCGCGGCCCTGCAGGCCCAGAACGTGGTCCGCCCGGCGGGCCAGATCCAGACGCAGGACGAGACCTTCTCGGTGCGCGTCTCGGGCGCCTTCCAGTCCGAGGCCGACCTTCTGAACATCAATTTCCCGGTCGGCGACCGGATGGTGCGGCTCGCCGACATCGCGACAGTCAGGCGCGGCCATGTCGACCCGCCGACGCCGATGTTTCGCGTCAACGGACGCGAGGCGATCGGCCTCGGTATCGCCATGCGCGATGGCGGCGACATCCTGGCGCTCGGCAGCAACATCAAGAAGGCGATGGCGACCGTCACCGCCGGCCTGCCACTCGGCATCGAGCCCTATCTGGTGGCCGACCAGGCCGTCACGGTCGCGCACGCGATCGATGATTTCATGATGTCGCTCTGGCAGGCCGTCGGCATCATCCTCGTCGTCAGCTTCATCAGCCTCGGCGTGCGGCCGGGCCTCGTCGTCGCGCTTGCCATCCCGCTGACCCTCGCCATCGTCTTCGCCTGCATGCTGGTCGCCGGCATCGACATGCAGCGCATCTCGCTCGGGGCCCTGATCATCGCGCTGGCCCTGCTCGTCGACGACGCCATGACGACGACCGACGCCATGGTCACGCGGCTCGCCGCGGGCGACGAAAAGCTGAAGGCGGCGACCTTTGCCTTCGACAAATACGCGACCGCGATGCTGGCCGGCACGCTGGTGACGATCGCCGGCTTCGTGCCGATCGGCTTCGCCGCGAGTTCGGCCGGCGAATACACCTTCTCGCTCTTCGCGGTGGTGACGATCGCGCTGGTCGTCTCCTGGTTCGTGGCCGTCCTGTTCGCCCCCGTGCTCGGCGTCGCCATGCTGAAGGCGCCCGATGCCTCGGCGCAGGCCAAGGAGCCGGGCCGGGTCGAGCGCGGCTTCCGCTCCCTGCTCTCGGGCGCGATCAGGTTGCGCTGGATCACCATCGCCGTGACGCTCGCGCTGTTCGCAGGCTCGATCCTGGCGCTGCCGCTGGTGCCGCGGCAGTTCTTCCCGGCCTCGGACCGGCCGGAACTGCTTGTCGATCTCACCTTGCCGCAGAACGCCTCGATCTATGCGAGCGAGACCTTGGTCAACCGCTTCGAGGCCTCGCTCAAGGGCGACCCCGACGTCGAGCGCTGGAGCACCTATGTCGGCCGCGGCGCGATCCGGTTCTACCTGCCGCTCGATGCGCGGCTGCCGAACGACTTCTTCAGCCAAGCCGTGATCGTCGCCAAGGATGTGCCGGCGCGCGAGCGGCTGCAGAAGAAGCTGGAGGCGCTGCTGGCCAAGGAGTTCCCGAACGTGGTCGGGCGCGTCTCGCCGCTCGAGCTCGGCCCGCCGGTGGGCTGGCCGGTCCAGTATCGCGTCAGCGGCCCCGACCTCGCCGAGGTGCGTGGCATCGCGCTCCAGCTCGGGCAGGTCATCGCGGCCAACCCCAATGCCCGCCAGATCAATTTCGACTGGATCGAGCCGTCGCGGGAGCTGCGCCTGCGCGTCGATCAGGACGAGGCGCGCCGGCTCGGCCTGAGCTCCGCGGCCGTCGCCGCGATCGTCAACACGGTCGTCTCCGGCACGGTCGTGACGCAGGTGCGCGACTCCATCTACCTCGTCGACGTCGTGGTGCGGGCACAGGATGCCGAGCGCGCCTCGCTCGACACGCTGCGCAGCATGCAGGTCGCGCTGCCGAGCGGCCGCTCGGTGCCGGTCTCGCAGTTCGTGAGCTTCAGCTACGGGCTCGACGCGCCGCTGATCTGGCGCCGCGACCGCGTGCCGAACCTGACGGTCGCGGCGGATGTGACGCCGGGCGTGCTGCCGGACGCGGTCGTCAGCGCGCTGCAGCCCTCGGTGGACGCGCTGCGCAAGGCCTTGCCCGCCGGCTACGACATCGCCGTCGGCGGCACGGTCGAGGAAAGCGCCAAGTCGCAGGCCTCGGTTATCGCGGTGATTCCGGTGATGTTGCTGATCATGTTCACGGTGCTGATGGCACAGCTCAAGAGTTTCCGGCTGTTCGCGATCGTGCTCAGTATTGCGCCGCTCGGGCTGATCGGCGTCGTCGGCGCGCTGCTGCTCTCCGGCAAGCCGCTCGGCTTCGTCGCGCTGCTCGGGATCCTCGCCTTGATCGGCATCATCACCAAGAATGCGGTGATCCTGATCGGGCAGATCGAGGACGAGCGCGCGGCCGGCAAGAGCGTCGTCGAGGCCGCCATCGACGCCGCCGGCACGCGGTTCCGTCCGATCGTGCTGACCGCGATCTCGACCGTGCTCGGCATGATCCCGATCGCGCCGACCGTGTTCTGGGGTCCGATGGCCTTTGCGATCATGGGTGGCCTGCTGGTCGCGACGGTGCTGACCCTCGTTCTGCTGCCGGTGCTCTACGTCACCGTCTTCGGGGCTGCGAGCGGGCGCGGCGAGGCAAAGCAACCGGCCAAGGCGGGAGGCTCCCTGGCATGAGCGCGATCGCGATGAGGCGGATGCCGATTAACGCCGCAGGCCGGATGGCCGCCGTCACGCTGCTCGCAGCGGTGCTGGCCTCCTGCGGCAGCGAGCAGGCGCCGCCACAGGAAGGGCGGCCGGTCGGCGTGGTCACTGTCGAGGCGGGGCAGTTCTCCGACGACATCCGGTTCAGCGGCGAGATCCAGGCGAAGAAGGATGTCGGGCTCGCCTTCCGCATCGGCGGGCGGGTTCTGGAACGGCCGGTCAATGTCGGCGACCGGGTCAAGGCCGGCCAGGTCATCGCCCGCCTGGAGCCGACCCTTGAGCAGAACGCGCTCACGGCGGCGACGGCTGCGCTGGAAGCGGC
The DNA here is from genome assembly GCA_035998995.1 of Allobosea sp. Lineage (GTDB taxonomy): Bacteria > Pseudomonadota > Alphaproteobacteria > Rhizobiales > Beijerinckiaceae > Allobosea. Next base: position 18,063 of record DASYHC010000115.1, on the reverse strand, counting down.
GCGTGGCGAGGTCACCACGGCGCGCAACACCTTCGAGCGCCAGGAACGCCTGATGGGGCAGGGCTTCACCACCCGTCCACGTTACGATCAGGCCAGGCGTGCGCTGGAGACGGCGCAGGCGGCGCTTGAGAACGCCGAAGCCCAGCTCGAACTGGCGCGCGATCGTCTCGGCTTCACCGAATTGCGTTCGGATGTCGCCGGTGTCGTGACCGCCCGGCGAGCCGAGCCGGGCGAGGTGGTGCAGCCCGGCCAGATCGTCGCGCAGATCGCTCGCGACGATAGCCGCGACGCGGTCTTCAACGTGCCGGCGGCGGTGCTCGATCCGCGCTTCGCCGATGCCCGGATCCGCGTCGTGCTGGCCGATGCGCCCAATGTTGCGACCTATGGCTCGGTGCGCGAGGTCGCGCCGCAGGCCGATCCGGTGACGCGAACCTTCGAGGTCCGCGTCGGATTGCAGGACCCGCCGGAGGCGATGCGGCTCGGCTCGACGGTCGTCGGCACGATCGAGCTCACCACCGCGGCGATCGTTTCGATCCCGGCGAGCGCGCTGACCCAGCAGGGCCAGTCGCCTGCGGTATGGGTGGTCGATTCCGCCAAATCGACGGTCTCCCTGCGCGATATCGACGTGTTGCGGTTCGATGCCGGCACGGTCATCCTGTCCCAGGGGCTGACACCTGGTGAGATGATCGTGTCGGCCGGCATTCAGGCTCTTCACCCGGGCCAGCGCGTCAGGCCGCTGCCTTCCAGGCAGGCCGCCGCTGCAGCGCCGGCGCGGCCGTGAGCGCGGCGCATGCAGGCCCGCGCGGAGATGTTCGAGTGCCTGTTTCGCGTGCCGGCGTGTGCCGCCCGCCCGGCTGATCGGCAGTCCGTTCTTCGTCTCACCGCAACAATGGAGTCATCGACATGAGCGATCTCGTCTTCATCGCCTTTCCGACCGAGCAGAAGGCGGAGGAGGTCCGCCAGAAGGTCCTGTCGCTGCAGCGCGAATATCTGATCGAGCTTGGCGATGCCGTCGTCGTGGTCAAGGACGACAAGGGCCATGTCAAACTCAACCAGATGATCAACCTGACCACGACGGGGGCGGCTTCGGGCGCGCTGTGGGGCACGTTGATCGGCTTCATCTTCCTGAACCCGTTGATCGGCACGGCGATCGGCGCCGCGTCTGGCGCGCTCGGCGGCAAGCTCAGCGATGTCGGCATCAACGACCAGTTCATGAAGGACGCCGCTTCGGCCCTGCAGCCGAACACGGCGGGCCTGTTCCTGCTCATCCGCAAGATGACCACGGACAAGGTTCTCGCGGACCTGAAGGGCGTCGGCGGCACGTTGATGCAGACCTCCTTCGACGAGACGAAGGAAGCAGCGTTGCGTGCCGCGCTCGCGGCCGCTGCCGAGGCCGGCACGACGGAAAGCGGGGCTGCCGGGACCTGAGCCCTCTGGCGGGAGGCAGGCTTCGGCAATCGAAAGAGGGGCTCCGATGAGCAAGAGGCCTGCGGCTTCCAGTAGCGCTGCCAAGGCGCGCGAGCCGCTGAACATCGACCTTGCCTTGCAGGGTGGTGGCGCGCATGGCGCCTACACCTGGGGCGTGCTGAGCCGGATTCTCGAGGAGGACTGGCTGACCATCGAGGCGATCTCCGGAACCTCGGCGGGGGCGATGAATGCCGCGGTGCTCGCTTCCGGCTACGCCGTCGGCGGGCGCGAGGGTGCTCGGGATGCGCTCGATCGATATTGGCGGAAGGTCTCCGAGGCGGCGCGCTTCAGCCCGTTCCAGCGCACGCCGCTCGACGTGCTGCTCGGGCGCTGGACGCTCGACACCTCACCGCTCTTCGTGGCGATGGACATGATGTCCCGGGTCGTCTCGCCCTACACGCTCAACCCGTCGGGCGCGAATCCACTGACGGACATCCTCGCCGGGATCATCGATTTCGACGCCATCGCGAAGGGCCCGATCAAGCTCTTCATTTCCGCGACGAATGTCCGGACGGGGCGCAATCGGATCTTCCGCAATGCCGAGATCACGCCGGAGGTCTTGCTCGCCTCGGCCTGCCTGCCGACCCTGTTCCAGGCGGTCGAGATCGACGGAGAGAGCTATTGGGATGGCGGTTATTCCGGCAATCCGACGATGACGCCACTGATCAAGGAGAGCACGGCCAGCGACACGATCCTCGTCCAGATCAATCCGGTCGAGCGGCCGGACACGCCGCGGACGGCGCGTGACATCCTCAATCGCCTCAATGAAGTCTCCTTCAACGCGGTGCTGCTGAAGGAGCTGCGCATGATGGCGCTGCTGCAGCGCGAGGCGCTCTCCAGCGGTGGCGAGGTCGCGCGCTGGGCGCGCATGCGCATTCATCGCATCACCAGCGACACCATGATCGACCTCGGCTATTCCTCGAAGCTCAATGCCGAATGGGGATTCCTGACCATGCTCCATGACGAGGGCAGGCGCTCCGCCGAGGCGTTCTACCGGACGCATCGCGATGAGATCGGCAAGCGCTCGACGCTCGATCTCGCCGAGTTCACCGAGGGGGTCTGACGGGTGCTTTCGCAGAAGGATCCCGCTGCCGCGGCGCATACGGAACGGGACGGTTCCGTCACGGGCGGCAGGGCGCATCAGGCCGCGCAGGTCATCGTCGCCATCATCCTGGCGGTGGCGGCCCTGTCGACCGCGAGCTCGGTCTTCGCGCCGGTCGCCTTCGCGCTGTTCATCATCGCGCTGATCTGGCCGCTGCAGCAGATGCTGCAGGGCATCCTGCCGCGCCTCCTGGCTCTGGCGATCAGCCTCTTCGTCATGGTCGTCGCCTTCGTCGCCTTCGGCTCGCTGATCGCCTGGGCCTTCGGCCGCGTCGGCCGCTGGATCGTCAGCGACATCGGTCGCTTCCAGGCCTTCTACGAGCAGGTCACGCTCTGGCTCGAAGGGCACGGCATCGCCGTCGCGTCGGTCTGGTCGGAGAATTTCAGCACCTCCTGGATTCTGCGCATGGTCCAGACCATCAGCGGCCGGCTGAACAGCACGATGAGTTTCTGGCTGGTGGTGCTGGTCTATGTGCTGCTCGGCCTGCTCGAGGTCGAGGATTTCGGCCGCAAGCTCAAGGGAATGCGCAGCCGGACCGCGGGCGAGGTGCTCCTCAACGGCAGCATCGCGACGGCCGCCAAGATCCGGCGCTACATGCTGGTCAGGACGCTGATGAGCGTGATCACCGGCCTGCTGGTCTGGATCTTCGCCAAGGCGGTGGGCCTGCCCCTGGCGGCGGAATGGGGCTTCATCGCCTTCCTGCTGAACTATGTCCCGTTCATGGGCCCGCTGGTCGCCACCGTCTTCCCGACCCTGTTCGCGATGACGCAGTTCGGCTCCTGGCAGGCGGTGATCGCGGTTTTCGCCTGCCTCAACCTGATCCAGTTCATCGTCGGCAGCTATATCGAGCCCCGCGTCGCCGGCAACGCGCTGGCGATCTCGCCGGCGAGCGTGCTGTTCTCGGTCTTCTTCTGGACCTATCTCTGGGGCGTGTTCGGCGCCTTCATCGGCGTGCCGATCACCATCGCCCTCATCACCTTCTGCGCCCTGCATCCGTCGAGCCGGTGGCTGGCCGAACTGATCGGGGCACCACGAAAGGACGATGGCCCGAACAGTCCCGCCAGCGCCTGAGCAGAGCAGGGACGATCACGCCGCCCCGCGTCGACCAGGCCCACGGGAGAATGGGACGTGGCGCACAGCCGTGAGACGCCGGGCTGATGTTGCTCGCCAAGGCGGTGGCTACCCTTGCGCCTGACATGGCGAGGCGTCGAGCTGGGGCAGCGGAGAGGATGGACAAGGCGATTGTTGCCGATCATGTGCGCCTGCCGGCGCTGCTGATCCGCGGGCTTTGCCTGCTGTTGCTCTGGGTGGCTCTGATGGGCCCCGCGCCACAGGACCTGGCGGTCGGTCTGGCCGGCAGCGCAGCGGGTGTCTGGGCCAGCACGCTGCTCTGGCCGGCCGGTGGCACGCTGTCCTTCGTCGGCCTCGCCCGCTTCGTGGCTCGCTTCCTGCCGCAATCGGCGGTCGCGGGGCTCGACGTGGCGCGGCGGGCCTTCGCGCACCGACCGGATTTGCAGCCGGGCTTTGCGATCTGCCAGTCCAGCGTTCCCGCCGGCCTGGCGCGCGAGTCCTCTTGCGCCGTGATGAGCCTGCAGCCGGGCAAGCTGCCGGTGTCCACCGCGGCCGACGGGACGATGCTGATCCATTGCCTCGATCTGCGCGAGCCCGTTGCGGAGCTGGTGGCGGCCGATGAGGCGGCATTCTGCCGGATCCTCGGATCGGAGAGGCGCGATGGCTGACATCCTGGCCGCGGCGGCGCTCTTCATCCTGGCGATCACGATCATCGCGCTGCTGCGGGTGCTGCGCGCCCGCGTCGTGGCCGAGCGCATGATGGCGATGCAGTTGCTCGGGACCGGCGGAGCGGCGGTGCTCCTGCTGCTGGGGACCGCTTCGGGCGCTCCTGCGCTGAACGATGTCGCGCTGCTGCTCACTTTGTTCGCGGCCTTCTCCAGCGTGGCGTTCGCGCTCGGCATGGCCGAGCCGGCCGCCGGGCGCGATCCGGCGAAGAAGCAGCCATGAGCGATCTCGCCGACATCGTCACAGTCATCCTGGTGGGCGCGGGGGCGCTGCTCTTCCTGGCCGGCGCTCTCGGCCTGCTACGCTTTCCCGATACGCTGAGCCGGCTGCATGCGATCAGCAAGGCCGATAATCTCGGGCTTGGACTGATCGTGCTCGGCCTGCTGCCGCAGGCGACGAGTATCGGTGACGGGCTGAAGCTCCTCTGCATCTGGCTGCTGGCGCAGCTCTCGGCGGCGACGGCGAGCCAGCTGCTCGCCCGCGCCGTCCATCGCGGCAGAACCGCGCCATGATGCTCCTGGTCGATATCGCGCTCGTCGCCGGCCTGCTGGCGCTCGCGGCCCATGTCGTCGCCGAGGCGGACGAACGCAGCGCGATCATCGCCTTTCTTTCCCTCGGGCTGCTGCTGGGGCTCGCCTGGGTCCGGTTGGCTGCTCCCGACGTGGCCTTGACCGAGATCGCCATCGGCGGCGGCGGAACGGGAATCCTGTTGCTGCGGGCGGAGGCGGCGATCCGTGGCCGTGGCAAGCATGAGGAACCGGTGACGCGCACCGGCAAGCTCGCCATCGCCGCCGGCTGCGCCGCCATTTCCATCGGGCTCGGCCTTGCCGTGCTGAGCTTCTCCTCTCCGGCTCCGACGCTCGCGCCGGCGGCTGCCGAGGCGCTGCCGGCGACCGGGCTGGGCAATCCCGTCACCGCAGTGCTGCTGGCCTATCGCGCGCTCGACACGCTGCTGGAGAAGGTCGTGGTGCTGCTCGCCCTGATCGGGGTCTGGTCGCTGGCGCCCGATGCCGTCTGGGGCGGCACGCCCGAGGTCAGGCCCGGCGAGGTCCCGGGGCCGCTGGCTTATCTTGCCCGCATCCTGCCGCCCTTCGGCGTGGTGATCGGCGTCTACATGTTCTGGGTCGGGGCCGATGCGCCGGGCGGCACCTTCCAGGCTGGAACCGTGCTCGCGGCGATGTGGCTCCTGGTGATGCTGGCGGGCTTGCGCCCGCCGCCGCAGACAGCAGGGTTGCCGCTGCGGCTCGCTCTGGCCGGCGGGCCGGTGCTGTTCCTGGTGATCGCGTTTCTCGGCTTCGCCTTTGCCGATGGCTTCCTCGCCTATCCCAAGGCCTGGGCGAAGCCGCTGATCGTAGCGATCGAGGCGGCGTTGACCCTCTCCGTTGCCGCGGCGCTCGCCATGCTGGTGGCGGGGCCCGCCCGGAAGGCACCGACGCGATGACGGCGGCCCTGCAACCCGGCGTCCTGTTCGGCCTGTGCGGCGCGGCGCTCGTCGGCATCGGGCTCTTCAGCGTCGTCACGCATCCCGGCCTGCTGCGGCGGATCGTCGGCTGCAACATCCTGGGCGCCGGCATCTTCCTCGTCTTCGGCGCCGTGGCGCGACGCGGCGGCGCTGCGGGCTTTGCGGCCGATCCGGTGCCGCAGGCGCTGGTGATCACCGGCATCGTCGTCGCCTTTTCAGCCAGCGCCCTGGCGGTCGCGCTGCTGAAGCGCCTTGTCGAGCCGGCGGCGGACGCCGAAGAGACTGAGGCCGCCGAGCCGCGAGGCGGACCGTGACGGCGCCGATCCATGCCACCACGCCGGGCGGCTTCCTGCTGATCCTGGCCGTGATCCTGCCGGTCTGCGCGGTGCTCGCCATCTTCGCCTGCGGGCCGCGCAGCGTGGCGCGGATCGCGCTGGCGACGCTGGCGGCCGGGCTCGCCATCGCCGTCGCGATCGTCGTCGAGCTGGTCAAGAGCGGCGCGGCGCTGTCCTATGTCGTCGGCGCCTGGCAGCCTCCGCTCGGGATCGCGCTGCGGGCGGACGGGCTGTCGGCGGCAATGCTGCTCATGACCGCGCTGATCGTGGTCGCGGTCGGGCTGTTCGCGCATGTCCAGCACGGGCACGGGGACGAGGCCGGCAGCGGACGCGCGCAGACGACCTTCTGGCTGATGCTGCTCGCGCTCTGGAGCGCGCTGAACGCCGTCTTCGTCGGCGAGGACCTGTTCAATCTCTACGTCGCGCTGGAACTCCTGACCTTTGCGGCCGTGCCGCTGGTCTGCCTCGACGGCCGCACCGAGACCGCCAACGCCGCCCTGCGCTATCTGCTGTTCGCCCTGCTCGGCTCGCTGCTCTATCTGCTCGGGGTCGGCCTGCTCTACGGCCAATACGGCACGCTCGATCTGCTCGCGCTGTCGCGCCTGAGCCGCTCCGACCCGGCGCTGTCGGTGGCGCTGGCGCTGATGATCGTCGGCCTCCTGGCCAAGGCGGCGCTGTTTCCCCTGCACTTATGGCTGCCGCCGGCCCATGCCGGTGCGCCGGCGCCGGCGAGTGCCGTTCTCTCGGCGCTGGTGATCAAGGCGCCGGTGTTCCTGATCCTGCGGCTGGTGCTCGACGTCGCCCCGCCGCAGGCGGCCGCGGTGGCGGGCCAGCTGCTCGCCGTGCTCGGCGCTGCCTCGATCCTGTTCTGCAGCGTTATGGCGCTCAGACAGGCGCGGCTGAAGCTGATGATCGCCTACTCGACCGTGGCGCAGCTCGGCTATCTCTTCATCGTCTTCCCGCTCGCGGCGGGCGGCGCGGGCGTGGCGCCCTGGGAAACCATCGCCTGGACCGGCGGGGCGCTCCAGCTGATTTCCCATGCTCTGGCCAAGGCCGCCATGTTCCTGGCGGCCGGCGTCATCATTGGGGTCTATGGCCATGACCGCATCGCCGATCTCGGCGGCTTCGGCCGGGTCCTGCCGGTCAGCGCGGCGGCCATCGGCCTGGCCGGGCTGTCGCTCATGGGCGTTCCGCCGAGCGGCGGCTTCATCGCCAAATGCCTGCTGCTGACGGCTGCGGTCATCGAGGGCTATCCCTGGCTCGCGGCGACCATCCTGGCCGGCGGACTTCTCGCCGGCGGCTATGTCTTCCGTGTGATCGACCGGGCGCTTGCCGTCCCCGCCGGCCCGCTGCCGTCGCGCCGGGCGGTTCCGCGCCGCCTCGAGCTCGCGGCGCTCGTCCTGGCGGTCGCGGCCGTGCTGCTCGGCCTCGTGCCGCTGCGTCCCTTCGGCATCCTGCAGATCGGCCGTGACGGCCTGGCGCTGGCGGGGCTGCCATGAGCGCCGCCGGCCTCCTCCTTGCCGCGACGCTGTTCGTCCCGCTCGGGCTGGCGTTCTGCTGCCTCTCGGCCTGGTTCAGGGCGCGAGCCCTGTCGATCCTCGTCCTCGCCCCATTGCCGGCCTTGGCGGCGGCGATCCTGGTGCCGAAAGGCGGCTTCGCCTTCTTCCCGCCGCCCTTCCGGCTGACTCTGGTGCTCGACCAGCCCGGCGCGATCCTGCTCGCCGGGGCGGCGCTGCTCTGGAGCGCGGCCGGTGCCTACGCGGCCTCGCTGATGGCCCGCGACGACGGCGCACCACGCTTTGCAATCTGGTGGCTGCTGACGCTCACCGGCAGCCTCGGTCTGTTCGTCGTCGGCGACGTCGTGAATTTCTATCTGCTCTTCACCCTGGCGAGCCTGTCCGCCTATGGGCTGATCATCCATGAGCAGAGTGCCCCCGCCCATCGTGCCGGCACGATCTATGTCGTGCTCGCCTTGGCGGCCGAGGCGATCTTGCTGATGGCGCTGGTCATGCTGGCGGCTGGTCATCCCGACGCCAACCCGCAGATCCGCAGCGTCGTCGCCGATCTCTCGGCATCGCCGATGCGCGACGGCATCGTCGTCCTGTTCATCCTCGGCTTTGCGCTCAAGATGGGGTTGGTGCCGCTGCATGTCTGGCTGCCGCTAGCGCATCCGGCGGCGCCGACGCCGGCTTCGGCGGTGCTGAGCGGGGTCGTGGTCAAGGCGGGCGTGATCGGGCTGATCCGCTTCCTGCCTTTCGCCGACGGAGCGCCGTTCTGGGGCGCGATCCTGATCGGGGTGGGTCTCGTCACCGCCTATTACGGCGTGCTCGTCGGCATCACCCAGCCTCGGCCTAAGACGATCCTGGCCTATTCGACCGTGAGCCAGATGGGGCTGCTGGCCGTGCTGCTCGGGGTCGGCCTCGCGACGGCCGATCCGACGGCTGCGGACCTGACCGCCTATTACGCGGTCCACCATACGCTGGTGAAGGGCGCGCTCTTCCTCGGCATCGGCATCCTGGCCAAGACCGGCGGGCGCGGCCTGCGGCTCGTGCTGCTGCTGACGGCCGTGCTGGCGCTGAGCCTCGGCGGCATGCCGCTGACCAGTGGCGCGCTGGCCAAGCTCGCGGTGAAGCCGCTGCTCGGCTATGGCTGGCTCGCCGCTGCGATGACGCTCGCGGGGGCGGGCAGCTCCATGCTGATGGTGCACCTGCTGCTGATCCTGCGTCGCGACAGCGCCGACAATCCCGTCGCGTCGTCGTCGCTGGGGCAGCTCGTCCCCTGGCTGGTCGTGACCGCAGCCTCGCTCGTCATCCCGTGGTCGCTCTATCCGGCAGTGTCCGGCGAGACGATCGCATACCTGCTCCAGCCGGAGGCGCTCTGGAAGGTGACTTGGCCGCTTCTGCTCGGAGCCGGGGCGATGCTGCTGGTTCGGCGCTGGCCCCGGCGCCTCGGCGCCGTTCCGGAGGGCGACATCGTCGTCCTGGCGCAGTCGGGGCAGCCGCTCCTGTGCAGTCTCTCGAATCGCATCGGCGAAATCGATGTCCATCTGTGGCGCTGGCCGATGGCGGGGCTGGGGCTGATCGCCCTTGCCATCCTGCTCGGCGGGGCTTTGATGCTTCGGGCCTGACGAAGCCGCGCGGAGGGCTCGAAGATGACACCGATCACCAGCACGGCCCTCGTGATCGCCGCCGCGATCGTCCTGTTCTGCTGGAACAGGCTGCCGGTCGTCGTGGTCGCGGTCGGGGCGGCGCTGGCGCTCTGGGCGACGGGTGTGGTCACGCTCGACCAGGCCTTCGCCGGCTTCGGCGATCGCGCGACGCTGTTCGTCGCCAGCCTTTTCATCGTCAGTGCCGCCCTGGAGCGGACCGGTGTCACCGCCTGGGCGGGCCAGTACCTGATCACCAGGGCTGGCAACAACGGGCTGACGCGTCTTTTGATCATCATGACGGTTGCGGCCGGCACCCTGAGCGCGCTGATCACCGGCAGCGGCGCGATCGCCGCGCTGATGCCGGTGGCGGTGATGGCGGCGGTGCGGCTGCGCCAATCGCCCTCCCAGCTGCTGATGCCGCTCGCCTTCGCCTCGCATGCCGGCGCCAACCTGCTGCTGACCGGCGCGCCGAAGAACATCCTGGTGTCCGAGGCGCTGGAGGATGCCGGCCTGAAGGGCTTCGCCTTCGCGGAGTTCGCCCTGGTCGGCCTGCCGTTGCTGGCCGGGGCGATCGCGATCATCCTGTTGCTGGGCAAGCGGCTGCTGCCCCTGCAGAGCAGCGCGCGCCTGCCGGCCGATTTCAGCCGGCACGCCCAGACGCTGGTCGAGCATTACGGGCTGCGCGACGGCGTCTTCAGGCTGCGCGTGCGCGCCAGCTGCGACTATATCGGCCTAGCCCCGTCCGCCCTCGATCTCGGAACGGAAGGGCGGCTCAGCCTGATGGTGGTGCAGGCTGGGGAAACCGGGGCGCCGATACGCGAGCGGGCGGTCGCCGAGGGCGATTACCTGCTGCTGCGCGGCGATGCCGAGGCCGTCGCCAGATTCGCGGCGGAAAAGCATCTCGCTCTGCGCGGCGAGGGCGAGCAGTCCGGGCTGCTGAGCAAGCGCTCGGGTCTCGCCGAGGTGGTGATCCCGCCGCGCTCGGCCATGATCGGGCGCGCTCTGTTCCCCGGCATGGTGACCGACAGCGGCGACCTCGTCGTGTTGGCCGTGCAGCGCGCTGGCGTCGACATCGAGCCGGGCGAGACCCTGCGCGCCGGCGACACACTGCTGCTCGAAGGCAGCTGGGAGGCGCTCGACCTGCATCTCGACGATCCCGATGTGCTCGTCGTCAATTCGCCCGACCTGGTCCGGCGCCAGGCGGTTCCGATGGGAGCGGGCGCTGGCATCACCCTCGCTGTGCTGGGTGGTCTCGTCGCCATGCTCGCGACCGGGATCGTGCCGCCAGCGGTTGCCGGTCTGCTCGCCGCCGGCGCGCTGATCCTCGCCCGCATCATGACGGTGGAACAGGCCTATCGCGCGATCAACTGGACGACGGTGATCCTGATCGCGGCGATGATGCCGCTCTCGACGGCGATGGTGCAGTCGGGCGCCGCCAAGGTCGTCGCCGCTCAGCTCGTGGCGCTGACGGGCGAGGCGGGACCGCTCGCCTTCCTCGCCGGCCTATTCGTGCTGACCGCCGTCCTCGGCCAGGTGATGAGCAATACCGCGACGACGATGCTGGTCATCCCGGTCGCGATGGCTGCCGCCGAGGGCCTGGGCGTCTCGCCGCGCCCGGTGCTGATGAGCCTGTGCATCGCCGGCTCCGCGGCGTTCCTGACGCCGATCGCGACCGCGACGAACATGATGGTGATGGGCCCCGGCGGCTACAGCTTCAACAGCTACTGGAAGCTGGGGATGCCGCTGATGCTCTGGTTCTTCGTGATTGCCGTGTTCTACGTCCCGATGGTCTGGAGGTTTTGAATGTCGTCTTCCGGCCATTCCGATTTCACGCGACCCCGTCCTTTCGGCCAGTGGATATAATGATGAGCCTCGGCGCCAGAACCCTTCTCCTGCCGCTGCGCTGGAGCCGCGGCCTGTCCGGCATCGGCGTGGCATTGGGAACCTTCTTGTTCGCGGCCTCCCTCACTCCGACGCTGGTTCCGCGCACGGCCGTGATGCAAGGCGTTCTCGGCGGGGTCTGCTTTGCCGCGGGCTATGGCTTCGGCACGGTCTGGCGCTGGCTCTGGGCCTATCTGGAGATGCCGGCGCCCAATGAGCGGGTGCGCCGGATCGTCAATATCGTCGTCGCCGTCGTCTGCCTGCTGGTCGCCGCGGTCTTCCTGGCGAATGCGGCGGGCTGGCAGAACTCGATCCGGGCCGTGATGGGGATGGAGCCGATCGAGAGCGCCCACCCGCTCAAGGTCAGCCTGATCGCCCTGGCGACGTTCGCGGTGCTGCTGGCGCTCGGGCGATTGTTCAGGCTCGTCGCCCTCTTCCTGGCGCGGCGACCACTGCGCTTCATGCCGCGGCGGGTCGCGCTGGTGGCCGGCCTCGCGATCACGACGGTGCTGGTCTGGTCGCTCGCCAGCGGCTTCCTGGTCCGTGTCGGCTTTCGCGCGCTCGACTCCTCCTTCCGCGAGCGCGACGCCCTGATCGAGCCGGCGAGCCCGCAGCCGACCGACCCGCTCCAGTCCGGAAGCCAGGCTTCGCTGGTGAGGTGGCGGGATCTGGGACGCGCAGGCCGGGAGTTCGTGGCCTCGCGTCCGGGCGCGTCCGAGATCGCGGCGCTGACGGGCAGGCCGGCCAAACAACCCATCCGCCTCTATGTCGGGCTGCGCGCCGCCGATACGGCCGAGGCGCGGGCGCGACTGGCGCTGGAGGAGCTGAAGCGCTCGGGCGCTTTCGACCGTGCGGTCCTCGTCGTCATCACGCCGACCGGCACCGGCTGGGTCGATCCCTCGGCGATCTCCCCGATCGAATATCTCGGCGACGGCGACGTCGCCAGCGTCGCCCTGCAGTATTCCTATCTGTCGAGCCCGCTCTCGCTGCTCGCGCAACCTGAATACGGCTCTGAGGCGGCACGGGCGCTGTTCGCCGAAGTCTACGGCTACTGGACCCGGCTGCCCAAGGCGGCGAGGCCAAAGCTCTATCTGCATGGGCTGAGCCTCGGCGCGATGAATTCGGAGCGGTCGGTCGAGTTGCTCGAGCTGATCGGCGATCCGATCGACGGCGCCCTGTGGAGCGGGCCTCCCTTCGGCAGCCGCTTCTGGCGCGACATCACTGCCCGGCGCAATCCCGGCTCGCCGGCCTGGCTGCCGGAATATGGCGACGGCCGCGCCGTCCGCTTCATGAATCAGAACGGCCCGACAGTGGCGCCCGGTACGCCCTGGGGCATCATGCGGATCGTCTATCTGCAGTATGCCAGCGATGCGGTGACCTTCTTCGACGACCGGAGCTTCTTCCGCGCGCCGGCCTGGCTCCGGCCGCAGCGGGGCCCCGATGTCTCGCCGGAATTCCGCTGGTATCCGGTCGTGACCGGCCTGCAGCTCCTGCTCGACATGGCGGTCGCGACCAGGGTGCCGATGGGCTACGGGCACGTCTATGCGCCGCAGCACTACGTCGAGGCATGGACCGCGGTGGCGAACATTCAGAGCTGGCCGCAGGAGAAGCTCGCGGCGCTGAAAGCCCTGCTCTGGGAGAAGGCCCAGCGCAGGCCGGACGAGCGCGACGGCGAGGAGGGCGCTTACGACAATCGCGGTGGCTGATCGGAGGCAGCCGCTCCGGTGACAAGGATGAAGCCGCCTCGCTCTAGCCCGCTTCGGAGGCTCTGCAACAAGACATCAGGGAGTGTTACACGTCATGCGCATCATTGCTCTCGTAGCCTGCTGCTTGGGCCTGGGTCTTTTCGCCTCGGTTGCCGTCCCTGCGCCGGTCCAGGCCGCCAGCGTCACCATCCATGTCGGCTCGAGCCTCAACCATGGCCGGGCGATCTCGTGCCGGCAGGGCCAGATCCTGCTGCAGAACCGGGGATTTCGCGATGTCCGCCGCGTCGACTGCCGCGGCCGCTTCTATATCTATCACGCCCGCCGTGGCGGCAATCGCTTCGAGGTCACGCTGAATGCGCGAACGGGACGGGTCTCCAACGTCCACCGTCTGCGCTGGTGATGGCGCAAGGTCGATAGCGGCTCACGAAGCACCGCTCACGTCGCGAAGGTAGGCCATCACGTTCTGGGCGAGCTCCGGCACCGTCAGCTCGTGGTTGAAACGCCCCGTCCTGAGGAAGCTCACGACCTGGGCGACGACCAGCGGGTTGTTCATCATGAAGGTGTGGGTCACCGGCAGGACGATATGGTCGGCCATGCCGTCGAGCCTGGTGCTCTCCACGGACACCTTGCCGTCATTGGGCCCGGCGAAGAACGGCGACAGCAGCGGGTTGAGCGACAGGCTGCCGGCGATGATCCCGAGCTCGTAATCCGCCTTGGGCAGGCAGTTGGGCAGGCTGTCCGGGCCCGTTCCGAGCTGCTGGCCGGCCGGACCATTGATCAGCTCGAAGGCCGGCAGCCGACCGAGTCCGTCGACCAGTTCCGAGCCATGATTGGGCGGGGCAAGCATCACGATGCGGCCGAGGCCTGGTGGGCGGTTCTGCTGCAGCCAAGCGCGCAGGAGGATCCCGCCCATCGAATGCGTCACGAAATGCAGCCGGGTGCCGGCGTGGACGCGGACTGCAGTCTCGATATGACCGAGCAAATCCTCGATCGCGTGATCCGTCGAGGCGTAGGTTTCGTTGACGACGCCGTAGCCGATGGCCGCAAGCAGCTTCTCGATGAGGAGAAGCGAGGTGCTGCTGCGTGCGAGGCCGTGCAGCAAGATGACGGTTTCAGGCTCTGTCGTCATGCGATCAGCGTTTCGTGTCGTCGGCTTTGCGCTCCATCTCTTTGTCTTCTCACAATTCTGGACGCAAATCAGGGTGTCGCCGGGCCGGGTTGCGGATCGGCGGTGGTCAACTCCTGCCGGAAGCTGCTGCGGCGCGTCAGCATCAGCGCGACCATCGTCATGGCGAACAAATAGAGGCCGGGCACGATGGCGAGCCATGGCGCCCGCGAGAAATAGGGCCGTGCTTCCGCGATCATCGCCCCCCATTCGGGAGCGGGCGGCTGGACGCCGATGCCGAGGAAGCCGAGCGCCGCGATGTTCAGGATATTGTGCCCGAACTGCAGCGCGACCAGCCCGGAGAGCAGGGGCAGCAGATGCGGCAGGATGTGCCGCCGCAGGACATAGAGGCGGCTGCCTCCGGCCAGCCGGGCGGAGGTCACGAATCCGCGCTCTCGCAGCGAGAACACCGTGGCGCGGGCGATGCGCGCATATTGGACCCAGCCGGTCAGTGACAAAGCGAGGATGAGCGCAAGCTCGCCGCCGCCGAGATTGGCCGCGAGGATCAGGGCGATGACGATCTGGGGCAGGGAGGTCAGGAGGTCCATGACGAAGGTCAAAGCCCGGTCGACGGCCCCAGCGAGCTCCGCCGCGAGCATGCCCATGGCGATGCCGGTGGCGAAGGACAGGGCGATGATCGTCAGCGACAGGCCGACATCGCGCAGGAAGCCATGCGCGATCCGGGCCAACACGTCGCGGCCGAGATGATCGGTGCCGAACGGGAAGTCCAGCCCAGGCGCGCGCAGGCTGTTACGGAGCGAGGCATCGATCGGGTCCAGCGTCAGCCCATAGGCGATCGTGAGGGCGAACAGCGCGGTGATCGCGAGGAGGAGCCAGTCGCTCCGGCGCAGCGCACTCATGCTGCGCCTCGCTTCAGCCGGATGCGCGGGTCGAGGCGGGTGAGGGCGAGGTCGGCCGCCAGGTTCGCCAGCGCCACAGCCAGGGCGACGACGCCGATGGCGCCAAGGAAGGCCGGGCCGTCATGGCTGTCGAGGGCATCGGTGAGATAGGCGCCAAGTCCGGGGATGGCGAACAGCCGCTCGACGATGACGACCCCGCCGATCAGGAAGGCGAACTGCAAGGCGAGATAGGGGATAAGCGGGAGGATCGCGTTCGGCAGCGCATGGCGAAAAAGGATCGCCCGCTCGTCCAGCCCCTTGGCGCGCGCCGTAGCGATGTGCGGGGCAGCGAGGGCTTCAGTCATGGCGTCGTCGAGCAGGATGGCGTTGAAGCCGAACTGGCCCAGCGCCAGCACCGTGACCGGCAGCACGACGTGCGCCCAGCTCTCGAAGCCGCTGACTGGCAGCCAGTCGAGCCGGAGCGCGAACAGGATGATCAGGACGACGCCGAGAAAGAAGGAGGGCAGCGCGATCGAGCCGACGGCGAGCAGCTCGAAGCCGCGGGTGGCCATGGGCGACGGAAAGGAGCGCTTCAGGGCGACCGCGGCGAAGGTCAGCATGAGGGAGGCCAACGTCGCGAGCAGCGCGATCAGCCCAGTCGCCGACAGGCGCCAGCCCAGTTCGAGCGTGACCGGGCGTCCGGTCCGGATCGAGGTGCCGAGATCCCCGGTCACGGCGCCGGCGAGCCAGCGGCCATATTGCACGATCAACGGCGCGTCGAGCCCGAAGCGGCCGGCGATGGCGGCGACGTCCTGCTGCGAGACCGCGGCAGTCTGGTCCTGCAGGAAGACGCGGGTCAGGATCACCTGCGCAGGCTCGCCGGGAACAAGGCGCAGGAGCACATAGGTCAGGAAGGTCGCGGCGAGCACCGTCGCGAGGGCGAGGGCGAGCCTTTGCGCGACATAGGCGGCCATCGCGCGCGGCTGGCCTAGCGCGCCAGCGTCATCTTCGGGTCGAGCATGTAGTCATGCGCGATCGGGTTGAAGGCGTAGTCCGTGATGCCCGGCCGCATCACCACATTGACCCCGTAATGGGCGATGGTCAGGCACGGCTCCTCATCCGCGGCGATGCGCTGGACCAGGTCATAGGCCGCCTTACGCTCGGTCTCGTCCCGCGTGGTGATCGCTACAGCGAGGGCGTCGTCGACCTTCGGGTTCGCATAGCCCCAGGCGTTGATGGCGCCTTTCGAGTGATAGACCTGACGCAGATAGAAATCGGGATGCGGATACATCGCCGAGGCCAAGGCGGCGAGCCTGGCATCGCCGGGTTTCATCTCCTTCTCGATGGCGGCGAAGGTCGTCACCTTGATCTCGACGGGCACGCCGAGCTTGCGGAGCTGGCTCTGCAGTGCCCCCGCGATCGGCATGAGGCCGGGCCGCTGCGCATAGGTGTAGAGCGTGAAGCCGAGCGGCTTGCCCTCCTTCGTCATGATGCCGCCGGCGCCGGGTGCGTAGCCGGCTTCGGTAAGCAGCTTGCGGGCCGCGGCGAGGTCGGCCTTCGGCGCGGTGATCGACTTGTCGGCGAAGTCCATGCTGTCGGGGAAAGGGGCGATGCCGGGCCGGCCCATACCGAACAGGACGTATTGGGCGATCTCCTCCCGGTCGATGGCGAGTGACAGCGCCTTGCGGACCCGGATATCGGCGAAGGGCGTGTCCTTCAGGCTGCCGAAGTTCAGCACATAGTTGCGGGCGGTGACGTTGCGCGAGACGGTGAAGCCCTTGCCGGCGAGCGTGTCGAGATCGCCATAGGGCACGTCCGCGGTGAAATCGACGCTGCCCTTCTGCAGTTCGAGCGAGCGTGTCGTCGGGTCGGGAATGCCGCGGAAGGTGATGGCGGGGATCGACGGCCTTTCGCCCCAATAGCCGTCAAAGCGCTCGACCGTGAAGCTCTGCGCCGCCGGCTGCCAGGCTGTGACCTTGAACGGTCCCGTTCCGACCGGCCGCTCGATCGTGCCGTTCGGCGCCCGGGGCGAAGCGGGAGAGACGATCGCGGCACTGGCGTAGACCAGCGCCGCAGGCAAAGCGGGGAAGGGTTCGGAGGTGGTGATCTCCAGCGTCTGGTCGTCGCGCGCAGCAAGTGCAGCGATCTTGGTATAGCTCCTGACGGCGCCGCTGCGCTGGAGCGCCGCGGTCAAGCTCGCGGCCGCTGCGCTCGCCGTCAGCGGCGAGCCGTCATGGAACTTCACACCGGGGCGCAGCGTGAAGGTCCAGAGCGTGTCGCTGTTGCGGCGCCAGGAGAGTGCGAGGCCCGGCGCCAAGGTGAAATCCGGCCTGCCGGTCACCAGCGTCTCGGTGACCATAGCCTTTTCCTTCATCAGCGTGCCGTCTTGGGTCGGATCGAGCGTGGCGATCTCCCAGATCTCGGCGACGCGCAAAGCGGACTGTCGGTCGGCAGCTTGGCCCGGAGCGGCCAGGCACAGGGCGAGCACGAGCGAAGAGAAAAGAACCCGTGCCATGGATGCCCGCCGTATGATGTTTTGAGAAAAACATCATACGATTCCACATCCAGGTTGGCCAAGGGCAATTTGCGCTGGAACGGCCCGATTAATGTGCAATTCAGTCGTCGTGGCTGTGCGAATGCCCGTGACCCGGCCCGTGATGATGTCCATGCGCGTGATCGGGCGCATCGGGCAGGAGATGAAGCTGTCCATGGCGGACGCCGCGCTGGCTGATCACCCCGTCCGCGAAGCTGCGGACATCCCCGCTCGCGCCGCGCAGCACCGCGACCTCCAAGCATTCGTGCCGGTCGAGATGGACATGCAACGTCGCGATGGAGAGGTCGTGGTGATCGTGCTGCTGATTGGTCAGACGACGGGCGAGATCGCGCGTCTCGTGATCATAGACATAGGCCAGCGTGGCGAAGCAGGGGGCGGCCGGGTCGGACTGCCGCTCGGTCCGGGCCGCCTTGCGCAGGATGTCCCGGATCGCTTCCGAACGGCTGCCATAGCCTTGCGCCGTGCTCAACGCATCGACGAACGCCAGAAGCTCAGCATCGATGGTGATTGTGACCCGCTCCACCCTTGTCCCTGCTCCCGGCGACTCCTGTTCGCAGGATAGGTCGGCTTGGCGGGAATTGCGAGACTTCGGGCTGCTCTTGGGGTT
>DASYHC010000059.1:0-54491 GCA_035998995.1 Allobosea sp. | reverse complement strand
CCGCGCCCGCCTGCGAGTCCCCATGAGACGAAGCCAAACCCGCCTGCCCGCGCCCTATCTCAGGCGCATCTGGCTCGACCGCGATGCCGTGCCGGACGCCGACGCCTATCCCTGGTGCCTGCCCTTCCTGCGCGAGGCGTTCGAGCTCTCCTTCGACAAGCCGATCACCATCATCGTCGGCGAGAACGGCACCGGGAAATCGACGCTGCTCGAAGGCATCGCCGTCCTCGCCGGATATGACGAGGCCGGCGGCGGCAAGGGCTACCGCCCGGTCGACCATTCGCTGGCGCGGGAAGCCACGGGCGGCCGGCTCTCCAGCGCGCTCAAGGCGAGCTGGCTGCCCAAGGTAACCGATGGCTGGTTCTTCCGGGCCGAGAGCTTCTTCTCGGTGGCGCGCTATCTCGACGCCGTCGGCGGCGATGATGGACCCGACTTCCTCTCCCATTCGCATGGCGAGGGGTTTCTGCGCTTCTTCGAGGAGCGCTGCCAACGCCGCGGCATCTTCATCTTCGACGAGCCGGAATCGGCGCTGTCGCCGGCCCGCCAGATCGAGTTCCTCAAGCTGCTGCGCCGCATGGACCGCCTCGGCCAGTGCCAGGTGATCATGGCGACCCACGCCCCGATCCTGATGGCCTATCCCGGCGCCCGCCTGCTCGGCTTGAGCAAATACGGGCTCGATCCGGTGACGATCGAGCAGACCCAGCATTTCCGCCTCATCCGCGAGTTTTGTATGGACCCGGCCACTTTCGTGGAGACGATGATGGAGGAGTGACGGCGGCACACATCACTACGCCTCCATGATCGAGCATCAAGCGACCATGGAGGCATTCCTCAAAATAATACCCTTCTATCTAGAAAATTCTATCTCAAAATTCTTCGCTACCGTTTCAGAGCGAATAAAGTCCCTGATCCTTTCTCTTCCTTCAATACCGCTATCTACAATCATCCTATTTAAGATTTCAGCAACTTTAGTATAATGAGAAAGCAATAAATCCTCATCTAAGAATATTTTTGTAATTTCAGTACATATTATAGCAATTTTTGCTTTGTTCAATGAAAATACATCCTTAGCACCGGCAAGCTTATACCCAATTGATGCTAGGACATAATACTTGTAAATACCCCATGAATTAGGCAACCTCCTGTTTCTAATAACAAAATCCGTCCTGTAGGCCGCGAAAGCAGCTGTGTGATATGGCACAACGGAATGAGCATCTTGAAAAATACGTTCCGAGAATTCTTTTCTAATACCTCGATAATCTCTTGCTGCCCTATGAGGTTGGAATAAAAACATTGCAGCCATAGCCTTAACCAGATCACCTGGTCGACAAATACGAGTTCGCTCTACAATTTCGTTTCTGTATTGATTCTCTCTTCTTTCAATAAACAGCCGGAGATCGTCGCCCTGCTCTCGGCAAAACTCCTCCAAATCCTTCATGAAAGGCGTCAACGCCCAAAATTGATCTTCTTTAACCTCATTTTGTTTGTTAGTCCCGATAATAATACTTGCAACAAAATTCGAATCATTACTGCCAATAAGCCTAAAGGGTACAGAGACCCCCTTCGCATCATCGCCAGCAAGGAATAGGATATTACTTGTTTGGCATCCATTAACTACCTGATAATCATCAAGTTCAAAAGAATCTCCCCGTCTATTTATTTCTTTTGCGACAACTGTAACGCCGTTATTCTTAAATACAAACGATTCCTGCTTTCCATCTTTTAGCTCTTTCAAAATTCCGAGATTTATTTCTGATTTTGGATTAAAATCTCTAATATTATCAAAGAAAACTGCTCTATTTATCCTACGCTCGCCATGATCCCCAGAAGGAACTGTAACTAAACGAACCAATTGGTCGGCGTCGATGAAACCTAGAAATGCCTCTTGAACGGCCGGATGAGCAGGAAGCGTAATTGGCTTATTGATTTCAATCTTTGACGTGATCGAATTTGTCGCCGACCTATAGCCATTTTGAAGATCTTTTGCGCCAAAAATCTCAATCTCAACATCATCAAATATATTGAGATCCTTGAATCTTGTCAGATTCGTATCTAAAAGTTGAGAAATTTGGCGACTTTTTTCTCCAGATCCTGTCGTTACGTAAAACAGACGCAGAGTAGGATTCTTTCTGAGCGCTGCCGCATATACTGCATCTTTCGCCGCCATTAAATCCGCCAACTGCGCAGATGGGCCTACAAAGCTCCCATCAAAAAACCATATGCACCGTCAAAGAATTTTGAAAGATCTCCGTAATCACTTTTCTCGCTTCTCTTCGATTGAAATAGATTAAATTCTACAGAATGCCCCTTTCCAACCTCAAGAACACCATTGACGTCGTCCGAATTTCGACAAAGCTCACCTTGAACCATTACCGCCACACCGTCTAAACCGAATTCATCCCCGTTGAGGCGAGCTGAGAACGGATCGATATTATCCGTTATGATCCCATTACAAACTGCATAAATCGAAAAAACTTCGAAAAGAGCGTCTTCGGAAAGATCATGTGCGGGATTGGCTCGCTCAAACGCGGTTAGCTGTGCCTTAACAACTGGATTCACGATGCCTCCATGCTCCGCTACTTGGTCGATTCAAACTATGTTGCCAGCGACAATCCCGCTGGACTGCTCGAGCCTAGCGCCCGCGTCAGCGTCATACATAAATGGGCTTTCGAGCAAGATCGAAAATGTGGTTGATGATAGTCCTACGATCACGCCTCTATCCACCACGCCCGAGTCCCGCCTTGCCCAGCTCCCTCTCCCCCGCCCGCCTCCAAACCGCCATCGAGTTCGCGCAGGCCCACGATTCCCCCTGGCCGCGCAGCATGTTCTATCCGGACGGCGCCTATGTCGGGAATCGCGAATGGGACGAGAAGGGTCCCTGGACCGAGATCGTCGGGCCGGTCGAGCCGCGCGGCGGGCCGGCCGGCGTCGTGCTGAAGGGCGGCAAGGTCGTCGCCGAATGGGGCGATGTCGAGCGGGCCGACATGACCTTCTCGATCGCCAAGAGCTATCTCTCGGTGCTGGCTGGCCTCGCCGTCGCCGACGGTTTGATCGCCGATATCGACGAGCCGGTCGGCAGAAGCGTCGACGGCCCGCATTTCTCCAGCCCGCACAATGCCAGGATCACCTGGCGAAACCTGCTCAACATGAACAGCGAATGGCAGGGCGAGATTTTCGGCAAATCCGACCAGGTCGACCATTTCAGGCAGATCGGCATCGGCGCCGACAACAGCCGCAAGGGCCAGCGCCGCGAGCTCGGCGAGCCCGGCAGCCTCTACGAATACAACGACGTCCGGGTCAACGCGCTCGGCTACGCGCTGCTACGCCGCTTCCGCAAGCCGCTGCCGCAGGTGCTGCGCGAGCGCATCATGAACCCGATCGGCGCCTCGCAAGGCTGGCGCTGGGAGGGCTACGAGACCTCCTGGCTCGAGATCGACGGGCAGCGCATGCAGTCGGTCCCCGGCGGCGGCCATTGGGGCGGCGGCCTCTTCATCAGCGCCCGCGACCATGCCCGCTTCGGCCAATTGATCGCGCAGAACGGCGTCTGGGAGGGGCGCGAGCTGATCCCGTCGGCCTGGCTGGCGCAGTCGGTGGTGCCCTCGCCGACCCTGCCGAATTACGGCTTCCTCTGGTGGCTGAACCGCGGCCCGGCGGCCAATCCCAAGCTGCCGGCAAGCGCCTTCAGCGCGCAAGGAGCGGGCAACAACCTGATCTGGATCGACCCCGAGCACGAGCTCGTCGCGGTGCTGCGCTGGATCGACAAGGCCGCGATCGACGGGTTTCTGGAGCGGCTGGTTGGGGCGGTGGAGTGAGCTTGCCGTCATGCTCGGGCTTGACCCGAGCATCTCAGGCCGGAGGAGGCTTCAGTCCGCGCCTTCTCGTCACGAGATTCTCGGGTCTGCGCTTCGCTCCGCCCGAGAATGACGGCGAGGCGGAGCGGCATGCGCCGCCCACCCTTGCCGCCACCTCCCGCTTGAGCCCATAAGCCGCCCTGCTCCCGCAAGGCCTTAGCCAGTGTCCAATCCCGCCTCCTCTCGCCTCGCCATCGGCTTTGCCTGCGGCATACTCTCGGCCGTGATCTGGGGTGTGCAGTCGGTCGTCTCGCGGCAATCGGTGGTCGACGGGCTGTCGGCCGGCGACGTCACCATCCTGCGCTTTCTTGCCGCCTCGCTGGTGCTGCTGCCCTTCGCCATCGCGCGACTGAAACCCTTCCCGGTCGGCAGGCTCGGCTGGAAGCGCGCGCTGATCCTCACCGCCATCGTCGGGCCGAGCTACAGCCTGATCCTGGTCGGCGGCGCGCATTTCGCCCCGGCGCTGCACTCCTCGGTGATCTCGCCCGGGCTGATCCCGGTCGCCACCGCCCTGCTCGCCGTCTTCGTCCTCGGCGACCGGATCAGCCCGCTCAGGGTGATCGGCCTTGCCATCATCGTCGCCGGGATCGTGGTCTTCTCTTTCGAGGCGATGGCCAACACGCCGACCCGTGAAGGCGCCTGGATCGGCGACCTGCTCTTCGTGCTGATCGCGGTGCTCTGGTCGGTGTTCGGCCTGCTCGCCCGGCGCTGGGGGGCGGACGCGGTCGAGGTCACCATGGCGACCTGCCTGCTCTCGGTGCCGCTCCTGCCGCTGCTGGCGCTGGTCCAGCCGGTCCACCTGCTGCAGGTGCCGCTATCGGCGATCGCACTGCAGGCGCTCTATCAGGGCGTGCTGGTCGGCGCCGTCGCGCTCTTCCTCTACACGCAATCGGTCGCCATTCTCGGCGCGGCCCGCGCCGCGCTGTTCATGCCGCTGGTGCCGGTGGTGACGGCGCTGGCCGGCGCCGCTTTGCTCGGCGAGCACGCCTCGGCGCTGGAGATCGCCGGCATGCTGCTCGCCGTCACCGGCATGTTGGTGGCGCTGAAGGCGCCGAGCAGCGCGTGAACCAATCGCAGCCCTCATCCTGAGGAGCCGCGCAGCGGCGTCTCGAAGGATGTTCCAGATGGTTCCGGAGCCTCCTGAAGCATCCTTCGAGACGCAGCCTGAAGGCTGCTCCTCAGGATGAGGGCTGAGGATATCCTCAGCCCTTGTGGTCCTTGGCGATCGGCTCGACATAGGACAGGCCCATGTCCCAGGGGAAATAGATCCAGGTGTCCTGGCTGACCTCGGTGACGAAGGTATCGACCACCGGCACGCCTGCCGGCTTGGCATAGACCGTGGCGAAATGGGCGTTCGGCAGCATCTCGCGCACGACGCGGGCGGTCTTGCCGGTGTCGGTCAGGTCGTCGACGACGAGCACGCCCTTGCCCTTGCCGTCGCCGATGGCGCGGATCGAGGGGGTGATCTCCTTCATCACCCTGAGCTCCGACTGGTTCTTATAGTCGTGATAGCTCGCGACGCAGACCGTCTCGATCAGGCGCAGGCCGAGCTCGCGGCAGATGATCGCCGCCGGCACCAGCCCGCCGCGGGTGATGCAGACCATCGCCTCGAACGGCCCGGCATCGGAGAGGCGCCAGGCGAGCGCCCGGGCATCGCGGTGGAACTGGTCCCAGGAAACGGGGAAGGCCTTGTTGGAAGAAGCGTCGGCCATGGCTGGTCCTGCGGCAGGCTTTGAGAAAGAGCTTTTCCGCAAAGCGCATCCGGACGGCGCTGGCAAGAGCCGCGCGGCGATAATCCCCGCCGCGCGACGCTTTTAGTTTGGCCTAGAACTCCGCCCAGCCATCGTCGCCCCGCCCGCCGGCCACCCGGGCGCGCGGAAGCGGCACAGGCCTCGCCGGCGCCGTAACCGCCCTCATCGCCGGCAGGACCGAGCGCAGATCCGCGGCGAGCCGCGCCGGCGGATCTCCGGCGCCGAGCCGGAAGGCGCCGACCAGCGCCGCCAGCGCCTGCGTCTCGGACTGCAGGTCGCGCGACAGCTTCGAGCTGGAATCCGCCATCAGCGAATTCTGCTGCGTCATCTCGTCCATATGGGCGACGGTCTTGGCCATCTCCTCGACGCCATTGGCCTGCTCCATCGCGGCGCTGGAAATCTCGGCGATGGTGCCGGCGACGCGGTTGGCGGCATCGACGATCTCGTCCAGCGTGCGGCCGGCATCCTTGACCAATTGGACGCCCGAGCGGACCTGCTCGCTCGAATTGGCGATCAGCGACTTGATGCCGTTGGCGGATTCGCTGGAGCGGCCGGCGAGCGCCCGGACCTCCGAGGCGACAACCGCAAAGCCCCGGCCGGCATCGCCGGCGCGCGCTGCCTCGACCGCGGCGTTGAGCGCCAGCAGGTTGGTCTGGAACGAGATCTCGTCGATCATCGAGATGATGTCGGCGATCGAGGTCGAGGCCTGCTCGATCCGGCCCATCGCCGCGACCGCATCGCTGACGATCGCGCCGCCGCGCGAGGCGACGGTCCGGGCTTCGTCGCCGAGCGCCGCCGCCTGCCGCGAATTGCCGGCGCTGGTCTTGATCGAGGCGGCGAGCTCCTCGGTCGTCGCCGCCGTCTCCTGCAGGCTCGAAGCCTGGGCCTCGGCGCGCTCGGCGAGCTCGACGCTCTCGCCCGCCATCTTGTCCGCGGCGGCGCCGACCTTCCCGGAGATCGCGCCGACGGCGCCGATCACCTCGACCATCGTCTCGATCAGCTCGTTGATGCCGCCGCAGAGGACGGCGACCTCGCCCTCCTTGCCGGCCATGTCGATCCGGCTGGTCAGATCCTTGTCCTTGGCCCGGCCGATAACGGCCTGCGCCTCGCCGACCGCTTTGGCAAGCTGGCGCGCCGCCTTCTGCTCGGTGATGTCGGTGGCGTATTTCACCACCTTTATCGGCCGGCCCTTGGCGTCCATGATCGGGTTGTAGCTCGCCTGGATCCAGACCTCGCCGCCGCCCTTGCCGAAGCGCTGATACTGGCCGGAATCATATTCGCCGCGGCCGAGCTTTTCCCAGAAGGCGCGATACTCCGCCGAGCTGCGATAGGCCGCGTCGCAGAACATGGAATGGTGCTTGCCCTTGATCTCGCTGAGCGCATAGCCGGTGACGGCGAGGAAGTTCTCGTTGGCGTCGAGGATATGGCCGTCGAGCGTGAACTCGATCACCGCCATCGCCTTGCGGATCGCCGAGACCTGCCCGCCCATGTCGGCTTCATGGTTCTTCTGGTCGGTGATGACCGTGGCGAACTTAATGACCTTGACCGGCTTGCCGTTGGAATCGAGAACCGGGTTGTAGCTCGCCTCGATCCAGAACTCGCTGCCATCGGCGGCAACGCGCAGGAACTGGCGCGCCTCGTATTCGCCGCGCGCGAGCCGCCCCCAGAACGCCTTGTAGTCGGCGCTCGCAGCCTCGTCCTTGGTCACGAACATGCTGTGATGGCGCCCCCGCACCTGTTCCAGCGTGTAACCGACCGTCTTCAGGAAATTCTCGTTGGCGTCGAGGATCGTGCCATCGAGCGCAAAGCTGATCACCGCCATAGAGCGGTTGAGCGCAGCCATCTCAGCCGCAAGATCTCGGCGCGAAGCGCCGCCTCCAAAAGGATTGAACCGCATCCGTCGTGCCCCCTTGTCCGGATCGGTCAAGATTGCAAGATATTGGTTTACGGACTCATAATGATCTATCGAATGCTTTGATAAGAAAGTTACCAGCACAGCGAAAACGCTGAACGTCACAGCGATATTGGAGCTTATCGTTTTCACATGCATGCAAACGATGCAGCAACGCCTTAGATACACGGGAACTCTGGACCCAACATCCAAACCACAAGGCATCGACCGCTGGGAATACTGCCTGCTTAATTAAGCAAGGCCGCAGTGCGCCAGCCGGGCACAATGCCATAATACTCGCAGGGCGAGCATCTGCATTTCCGTCAACTACCGCGCGATTCTGCTACGGCTGTTATTTGGATTGATACTAAACCTAGCGACGCAGCCGCGCCCGCTCGGCTTCGACCATCTCCTGTACGGCAGCAGTCGCCATCATCAGCTTCTCGGGATCGCGCGAACGGATGACGATGTTGGTGTCCGGCCCGGTCTCGGACCAGAACGGGTAAGATCCGATCGAACAATCGGGATGCGCTTTCGCGATCTCGGCGAGCGGCGTGCCGATATCGCCTTCCTTCAGGCCCGCCCGCACGGTCTCAGACAGAATCCTGGCACCGGTCTTCAGCGTCGGCGCGACGACGTCGAGCATGGCCTGCATGATCGCCGGCACGCCGGCCATGACATGGACGTTGCCGATCCTGAAGCCCGGCGCCTTCGACACCGAATTGGCGATCAGGTCGGCTCCCTCCGGGATACGCGCCATGCGCATCCTGGCCTCGTTGAGCTGGTCCTTGGGGAAGCGCTCCAGCAGCATGTCGACGGCGCGCTGATCGTAGTCGATCGGCACGCCGAATGCGGTCGCGACCGCGTCCGCCGTGATGTCATCATGGGTCGGGCCGATGCCGCCGGTGGTGAAGACATAGCTGTAGCGCGAGCGCAACGCGTTCAGCGCCGAGACGATCTCGTCGGTCAGGTCCGGCACGACCCGGACCTCGCGCAACTCGATCCCGATATTGGTCAGGTACTCGGCGATGTAGCCGATATTCTTGTCCTTGGTCCGGCCGGAGAGGATCTCGTCGCCGATCACCAGGATCGCCGCGGTGATCACTGGCTGGAAGGCGGGTACTGGCGCTGCCGTCATGGGCTTATCCCTACTCTTTGATTTCGCCGCATGCGTGCCCCGATACGCCAGCGAGCTAAGCCGCTTGCGCGCAATTGCTCAAGCGGCGCGCCGGGCGGAGCCGCCATGCGCGCGCGGCGCAGCGGTTCACGAAGCCGTGCGCTCGTAGACGAGATTGAGCCGGGTCTGGGCGACCAGCTTGTAGCCCTTGCTCTCCAGCAAGGCGGGCAGGTCGACCTGCCAGCGGCCGCGCGAATCCTCGACGATGACGAAGCCGGGCCAGAGCGCCTCCGGCGCATCGCGCAGGAAGGGTTCGAGGATCAGGTCCTCGGCGCCCTCGACATCGAGCTTGATGGCATCGAGCCGCTCATAGCCCTCGCTTTGCACCAGCGCGAGCAGGGTCGTCGCCGGCACCCTGACCGAATTCGCATTGCTGGAGCGCAGGATGCGCACGCTCGATTCGCCCTTGTTGGCGGGGTCGAGGAACAGGGTCAGCTCGCCCGGCTTGTCGGCGAGCGCGCAGGCGACAGCCTTGACCGTGCCGAACGGGTTCTGGGCAATGTTGTAGGTCAGCCGCGCGAAGATGTCGGGCTGCGGCTCGACCGCCAGGATGCGCGCCCCGCGCCCGGCACGGGCCGCGACGAACAGCGAGTAGGCGCCGATATTCGCGCCAACATCGATGAAGCTAAAGCCGTCGCGGATGCGGGACGCCAGCAGCTCGCGTTCCTTCGCATCGAAATATTGCGGCGTGAACAGAACCCGCTTCTCGCAGACATTGCCCTCGGGGTAGAGCCGCATCTGCGCGCCGAGCGCCTCGATGTCGACCGGCTGCCCCTTGAGCCGGTTGAGCCCGAGCCGGCGCAGCGCGAAGGCGACCTTGCGGCCGAGGAAGGAGCTGGAGGCGCAGCGCGTCCAGGCGATGATGCGGGCGATGCTGCCCCGCGGCGCGAAGGTGCCGAAAGGCTGGTCCTCGGCCGGTCTGGTCTCATTGAATGCCATTGGCGCGCTGTACACCCCCAGCGCGGATGGCGCCAGAGCCGGTTGATCACCGAGGTGGTGCGAAGACGTGTCAGGCGGCATCGGTTGCTGCCGAAGCGCAATCGGCATGCAGCGGGCAGAGGCTGCCGCAATCGGCGACGCCGACCAGCAAGTAGCGCAGGCAGCAGAGCTTGCGGCGCCTGACCGGTTCGCCCTGCTCCACCGGATAGCGCACGGCCTCGCACATCGGATTGCGCTGGCCGGAGGGATCGAGACGCCGCTCCAGCCGCTGGTGCGCCGCGGCCAGCACCTGCGGATCGACGAGATCGGCCGGCAGCTGCTGCAAGGTCCATTCGAAGATCGCCGCGGCATTGGCCCAGAGCAGCCGCGGCGAGACCCGGAACTGCCCGCAAAGCTGGGCGACCAACGGCGCGACATGGCCCTCGAACAGGCGCGCGAACGGGTCGTCTCCGGCGCATCGCGACCTCCCCTCGTCGGGGATGACGATCGCGCTGGTCAGCCCGGCCTCCTGCGGCACGATCGCGATCCGGTCGAGCTCCAGCGGCAGATCGCGCTCGCCGAGCAGGATCGCAACGGTCGCCGGGATGACCAGCGCGCCGAAATGCCATTGCGTCCACATCGAGACCAGCGCGCGCCGGTCGCTACCTGGATAGAGCGTGGCGAAGCGCGCCATCAGCCGCTCGGCTCCGCCTTCCACCAGTTCCTGCCCGGGCATCGCGTCCTGGGTTCCGCCGGGCAGGACCAGCTTGCCTCCGTACCAGGCCAGCGCCTCCGGGAAACGAGCAGCGAAGGATGGCCGCGGCCCCGCCTCACTCATCCGAGCGCCGCCTGCTACTGCCCCGTGGCTCGCTGCGGCGTCGCGGACCAGCCGCCGAGCAGGGCTGCCAAGGGCGCCGCGAGCAGCGCGACGCCGGCGGCAAGCGCAAAGCAGACGCCGTAGCCGAAATGCTGGGAGACCCAGCCGGCGCCGATGCCGCCGGCCATGCTGACCAGCCCGTCCATGCATTGCAGCAGAGTGAAGTCGACACCGGCCTGGCGCGGATCGGACAGCGCCATGAAGCGGGCATAGAGTGCGACGAAGCCTAGCGCCATGATGCCGGAGGAGCTCGCCAGCGCCAGTGCCAGCACGAGAGGCTGCGGCAAGCCGCGCCAGGCGGCGAAGGCGAGTCCGGCGAGCGACAGGGCCTGCAACAGCAGCGCCAGCACGAGCACGTTGCGCGCGCCGAGAGCCCGCACCATCGCGCCGCCGAGCAGTGCGCAAGCGAAGCCGACCGCAAGGCCACCAATACCGTTGACCAGCCCGATCGATTGAAGATCGAGCCCGCTATCGACCAGATAGGCGCCGAGCATGGCAACGCCCCATTTCTGCGCCGGTACATAGATGGCAGCGAGCATGAGGCCTGCGCGCATCTCCGGCCGCTTCAGCGCCTCCTTCAGCGCCGGCTGGTGCGTGCGCCGTGCCGGCGCGACCGGAGCCGGCGAGAGCAGGAAGGGCAGCGCCAGCACCACGAGCAGCCCGGCCATCGCGAAGGTCGCGAGCTGCCAGTCGAGCCTCGCCACCAGCACCAGGAACAGGCCGGAACCGAGCGCCGAGCCGAGATAGGCCCCGCCGACCTGGGCGGCGTTGCCCCAGCCATGATGGGCCTGCGCCAGCGTCTCGACCGCATGGCCGTCGCAGGCGATGTCGCCGGTCGAGGCGGAGAAGGCGATCAGCACGAAGACCGAGATCAGCGGCACGAAGGCGACCGGCCCGATCAGGCCGACCGCGACGAGCCCGAGCGCCGAGATCAGCGTCGTCGCCAGCACGATCGTCCGCGAACGCGCCGGTCCGGTATCCGGCAGCCGATAGCGCTCGATTGCCGGGGCCCACAGGAATTTCAGCGCCCAGGGCAATACGGCGAGATAGGTCAGGCCGATCTGGTCGAGCGGCAGGCCGCGTTCGCGCAGCACGCTCGGCAAAGCGATGAAGGTCAGCCCGCCGATGATGCTCTGGCCGACATACAAGCCCCCGATGGCGAGGACGATCGCCGCCGGCGACAGCATGAGCGCCCTCACCAGCGATAGCGCAGGCTGGCGATGACCTTGCGTCCCTCGTCGAAATAGCAATAGCCGGCGGTGCAGGTCTGCTGGACCTCGTTCAGGAGATTGGTGGCGTTGACCTGGAAGCGCATGCCCTTGAGCTGCGGGCTGAGATTTTCGAGGTCGTAGCGGATCGAGCCGTCGAGGAAGGTGCGCGCCTTGTTGTCGATCACCGGCCGGCCGAGATTATCGCCGAGGCTGGAGCCGACATAGCGCACGCCGCCGCCGATCCCGAGCCCGCGCGCCGGCCCGTCCTGGACGGTGTAGTCGAGCCAGAGCGAAGCCATGTGATAGGGGATGCTGGAGAGGCGGTTGCCGACCGTCTCCTCGGTCAGCTTCTTGATGCGGGCATCGTTGTAGGAATAGGAGGCCTGCAGGCTCAGCCCGTTCGCCAGCGAGGCGACGCCCTCGATCTCGAAGCCGCTGGAGCGCAGGTCGAGCTGGACCTGGCGGTTGAGGCCGTCGACGACCTCGTAGACCACGCCATTGTCCTGGCGGATGTTGAACACCGCGGCGCGCAGCGAGGCGTTATAGCCCGGCAGGTCGTATTTCACGCCGAGCTCGGCCTGCTTGCCGGTGGTCGGCTGGGCGACGCCGCCATTCAGCACCGTGCCGGGATTCGGGACGAAGGACGTGCCGTAGCTGACATAGGGCGCAAGGCCGAAATCGGTGACGTAAGACAGCGCGGCGCGGCCGGTGAACTTGCCGTCATTGCGCTTGCTCTCGGTCGGCACCGCGCCGGCCGCACCCGCTTCGAACTTGCTGTCGACCCAGTCATTGCGGACGCCGGCAGAGAGACGCCAGCCGCCCCATTTCATCTGGTCCTGCAGATAGACGCCGGCCGTGGTCAGCGTCTGCTCGGTCCGCCACAGGAAGGCCGGGTTGTAGCCCAGCGGCACGCCGCCGAAGGCTTCCTTGTTCTTGTAATGCAGGCGGCTGACGTCGACGCCGGCGAGCAGCGTGTGGTCGACAGCCCCGGTCCGGACCTTCGCCTCCAGCGAGGTGTCGACGGAGAATCCGGCGGTGTTCTCGCGGGTCAGGCCCGGGTCGCCATAGACATATTGCTGGTTGTTGCCGAGCTGCTGGTAGCGCGCGCGCTGGCGCAGCGTGAAGACCTCGTCGAACTTGTGCTCGAACTCGTAGCCGATGCGGGCCTGCTGCTGGCGGAAGTCGTTGTAGCGCTTGTTGCCGACATAGGTCTTGGTGGCGCCGAGCGTCTTGAACAGCACATTGCCCTGTCGATCGACATAGGGCCCGTACTGGTTGAGATAGGCCGCCGTGCCGCCCGTGGTCGAATCCATGTACTCGCCGAGCACGGTGAGCTTGGTCGCCTCGTTCGGCTTCCAGGTCAGCGCCGGCGCGATGAAGACGCGGTTGTCCTTCATCGCGCTGATATCGGTCTTGGCGTCGCGGACGAGCCCGGTCAGCCTGTAGAGCAGCGTCCCCTCCGGATTGGCCGGGCCGGAGATGTCGAAATTGAACTGCTTGCGGCCGAAGGAGCCACCCTGGATCTCGATCTCGCGGAACGGTGTCTGCGTCGGTCGCTTCGAGATCAGGTCGACGATGCCGGCGCTGGTGCTGGCACCGTAGATCGCCGAGGCTGGGCCGCGCAGCACGGTGATCGCCTCCAGCCCGTAGGGTTCGAGCCGCATCAAGCCGTTCGGGCTGCCGATCTGCCGCAGCCCGTCGCGGAACACGGCGTTTTGGGTGACGTCGATGCCGCGGATGGTGAAGGCGTCGTAGCGCGGATCGAAGCCATAGGTGCCGATGCGCGCACCCGGCGTATAGGCCAGCGCCTCCAGCAGGTTCTGCGGCTTGCGCTGTTCCAGCTGCGTCTGCGTCACCGTCGAGATCGACATCGGCGTCTCGAGCAGCGGCGTGTCCGTCTTGCTGGCGCTGCGGCCGGAGGTCGCGACATAGCCGTTGGCGCTGAAGACGCCCTTCTCGCCGCTGCCCTGCCCTTCGACCACGATCGTGTCGAGCTGGATGCGCTCGGTCCCCTGCGCCAGGGCAGCGATCGGAGCAAACAGCAGCGCGGACGAACCGAGCAAGGCAGAACGAATATTCACGGCACACGACTCTCGACGAAAACAACGATCGCGGCCTAACAACCGACAATAAATTGGTCAATACGTTATAGTTTTGAATTATTACAAGGAAATGCCATCAGAGTATACTTAAAATATCGAACAACATCTTATGCCCTAGCGTCACTCTACCCGTTCGATGATCACGGCGGCCGCCTGGCGACAACTCCCCTGCAGCCTGCTGGACCTCGTGCGGCCAAGCGCGAGTTGCGCCGTTCAGCGCATCCACCTTGCGCCGCAACTCAAACCCAATAGATAAGGAGATCTAGGAGCGGCCCTGCGGAATGACATTGAACGAATCGATCTCGCGCGCGCGGCGCGACCCCGCCATCAAGCTGCATGGCCCCGAGGCCTTCGCGGCGATGCGCAAGGCCGGGCAGCTCACTGCGCGCGGCCTCGACATGCTCGCCGGCGAGGTCAAACCCGGTGTCACCACCCAGCGTCTCGACGATCTCGCCTTCCAGTTCGCCATGGACCACGGCGCTTATCCGGCGACCCTGTTCTATCGCGGCTACACCAAGTCGATCTGCACCTCGATCAACCATGTCGTCTGTCACGGCATCCCCGACGACAAGCCGCTGCGCGAGGGCGACATCGTCAACATCGACTACACCCTGATCGTCGATGGCTGGCATGGCGACTCCAGCCGGATGTTCGCGGTCGGCGATATCCCGCGCAAGGCCGAGCGGCTGGTCGAGATCACCTATGAAAGCCTGCTGCGCGGCATCCGCGTCGTGCGCCCCGGCGCCACCACCGGCGATATCGGCTTCGCCATCCAGCGCTATGCCGAGGGCGAGCGCTGCTCGGTGGTGCGCGATTTCTGCGGACACGGCCTCGGCCAGGTCTTTCACGACGCGCCGAACATCCTGCACTATGGCAGCCCCGGCGAAGGCGTCGAGCTCAAGCCCGGCATGCTCTTCACCATCGAGCCGATGATCAACCTCGGCAAAGCGAGCGTGAAGGTGCTCTCCGATGGCTGGACGGCGGTGACGCGCGACCGCTCGCTTTCGGCCCAGTTCGAGCACACGATCGGCGTGACCGACACAGGCTGCGAGATCTTCACGCTCTCGCCCGCCGGCCTCGACAATCCTCTCGCCCGCACATGAAGAACGGCGGCAGCGGCAAACCAGCCCCGATTGCCGCCGCCCCGGACGACGCCGCGCCACATCATCTCGGTCATCGCGAACGCCTGCGCCAGCGCTTCCTCGACGCCGGCGATGGCGCCTTGCCCGATTACGAACTGCTGGAACTCCTGCTCTTCCGCTCGATCCCGCGGCGCGACGTCAAGCCGCTCGCCAAGCAGCTGATCCAGCATTTCGGCTCCTTCGCCGAGGTGATCGGCGCGCCGGTCTCGCGGCTGCAAGAGGTCGACGGCATCGGCGAGAGCGTCGCGCTCGACCTCAAGATCGTCGAGGCGGCGCTGAAGCGGACGATGAAAGGCCAGATCGCCAAGAAGCCGGTGCTCTCCTCCTGGTCGTCGGTGATCGACTATTGCCGCCTCGCCATGGCCTTCGCCGAGCGCGAGCAGTTCCGCATCCTCTTCCTCGACAAGAAGAACGCCCTGATCGCCGACGAAGTCCAACAGACCGGCACGGTCGACCATACCCCGGTCTACCCCCGCGAAGTGATGCGCCGGGCGCTGGAACTTTCGGCTACGGCTTTGATTTTAGTCCACAATCATCCATCCGGCGACCCGACGCCGTCCGGCGCCGACATGCGCATGACCCGCGAGCTGGTCGATATCGCGAAGCCCCTGGGCATCGCCATCCACGACCACATCATTGTCGGCCGCGACGGTCATGCCAGCTTCAAAGGGCTGGGGCTGATCTGAGCCCGGACTGCTCGTTCCGTCGAGCCCACGCGATCGCAATTTCGGCATCACCCCCGCACAATCCGGGGCCGTTTCGCCCTCAATGGCCCGTTGGGTTGCGTCATGTGGCCCGCTAGGTCGCGCGGGATGCCGCCCCGTCCGGCAAGCTCCGGCCATGGCATAGGGCAGCCCATCGCAGATCACGGCGCAGCGTGACGACGATCGATGGCGACCGCCCGGCTGTGCCGAACACATTGGGGAGATGTCGTGATGGATCGCCGCCTGTTCCTCGCCGCTGCTGCCGCCATGGCGGCAGGAAAGAGCTTCGCCCAGCAGGGCGCCGCATCCTGGCCGACCAGGCCGATCCGTTTCATCGTGCCCTATGCGGCCGGCGGCCCGACCGATGTTGCAGCGCGCATCCTCGCCGAGACGATGTCCCAGCGCCTGCCGCAGCACGTCGTCGTCGAGAACATCACCGGAGCGGGCACGGTCGTCGGCACCACCAGGGCCGCCGCCGCGAAGGATGGGCACAGCTTCCTGATTGCGACGGTCGCGCATGCCGTGAACGCCGTGCTCTACGCCAATCTGGCCTTCGACCCGGTCAATGATTTCCGCAGCGTCGCCCTGATGGGCACCGTCCCGCAGATCGTGCTGGTCCGGAAGAGCTTCGCCGGAAACTCGCTCGCCGATCTGCTGGCGGCGGCGCGGGCCAAGCCGGGCGGCCTGACCTATGGCTCCGCCGGCATCGGCTCGGCCCAGCATCTCGCTGCCGAGCTGCTGGCTAACCTCGCCAAGGTCAATCTCGTCCACGTCCCCTATCGCGGCGCCGGACCGGCCGTCACCGATCTGATCGGCGGCCAGCTCGACCTTGTGATCGATAGCGCCGCAACCGCGCTGACGCAGGTCAGGGGCGGCGCCCTGCGCGCGCTCGCCGTGACCACGAAGGAGCGGTTGCCGGCCTTGCCGGAGCTGCCGACCGTGGCCGAGACCCTGCCGGGCTACGAGGCCTACACCTGGAATGCGATCCTCGCGCCCACGGGGACGGCGCCCGAGATCGTCGCAGCGATGAACCGGATCGCGAACGAGGCTCTGGCCGATCCGGCCCTGATCCGGCGCTTCGAGGAGATCGGCATCGCGGTCGGAAAGAGCTCGACGCCCGAGGCGACGGACGCTTTCGTCGCCGCCGAGATGGCGAAATGGCAGCCGCTGCTGCGCAGCGCCGGGCTTGCGCCGAACTGAACCGAGTCCGAAAGCGTCATGGTCGGCCTTGAGCCGACCATCTCGGGCCGGAACAGGCTCCGGATGGCGCCTTCTCGTCATGAGACTCTCGGGTCGGCGCGATGCGCCGCCCGAGAATGACGCGTCTGGTCACACCTCCCGCATGATGATGCCGAATTCGGCCAGCCGCCGCATCAGGTGGCGGGTATCGACCAGCGTTTCGGGCAGGTGCAGACCGCCCGCCGGCCGGGGCTTGCCGGCGAGCCCAAACAGACCCTCGATCACCACGGCGATGCCCTTGGCGCTGAGCGCGGCGTAGCCGTTAGGATCGACCAACTCCCAGCGGAAGCGGCCTTCGCGACCATCTTTACGCAGACCGGCGATCTCGATGATCACCTCGTGCGAAGGCCCCTCGCCGCGCCGGGTGCTGGCCGTCTGCCCCTCGGCGAAGTCGACGCGGACGCTGCCAGCCTCGCTCGCCGACAGGCTGAAGACGTCGACCAGGCCGACGGTTGCGCCGTGATGCATGCGACCATCGATACCGGTGTAGCTGCGCTGCGTCTGCGGCGCGGAGATCCAGCGCCAGAGCCCCGCCGACTTGACCAAGGGCGCCGGGCCAATCGCGCCGATCCGGTCCATGTCCTTCTGCGAGGCGAGGCCCAGCGGATCGGCCGGATCGAAGACGAGGCCGACCTCGATCGCATCGACGCGCTCGAAATCAGAGGCGGCGTGCAGCGCTGCGAGCGCCGGCACCGAGCCCATGCTGTGGCCGAGCAGGACGACCGGGGCAGCCTTGGGCTGGCGGATGAAGCCGGCGATCGCAGGCCCAACCTCGAAGACGCCGTCGGAGAGCGCGACATAGGCCGCGCCCTGCGCCGCTGCCCAACGCTGCGTCCGCAGCGAAAGGTCGCGCACCGCCATCAGCACCACTGACGGCTTCAACTCAGCCGGCAGACCGAGATCGTCGCGGTTGAGGTCGAGCGGAGCGGTGGTTGCGTGGCTGAGCTCCGTCGCCAGCGTTTCAGCCTTGGCCGCATCGCGCCCGGCGATCACCAGCGGCAATTCGGGATGAAGCTGGCGCAGGGCGCGCGCCGTGCGCGAGCCGACGCTGCCATAGCCGCCCAGAATCAACACGGGACCGAAAACAGGATCAGCCATTGGCGTTGCCCTCGGTGAAGACCGCGCCGAATTCCTTCATCCGGGCGATGTAGTAGGCGGGATCGATGATGCTGTCGGGGAAGTAGAGCCCGGCCTTCAACGCCTCGCCGCCGGCGAGGCCGAGCGCCCGCTCGGTCGCCAGCGCGACGCCGAGCGCCGTCAGCGGCGCCTGGCCTTGCGGGTGCACGACCTCATAGGTCCGCGTCGCGCGCGCGCCGGAGTGCAGCACGCCCTCGATCGCGATCACACTCTCGGTCGAGAATGGTTCGCCGGCTCGGCGGCTGGCCGAGATGTCGAAGGCGAGGTCGAAGCGGATGTTCCTCGCATCGGTCGCGGTCGCGAGGCTGAGCACGTCGAGCGGGCCATAGGCGCTCGCCGGCAGCTCGACGCCGTCGACGCTGCGATAGCGCGCCTTGGCCTCCTCGCCGGCGATCCAGGCGAAGCGCCCGTCCTTCAGCGTCAGCGCGGCCGAGCCGGCCTGGGTGATGCGCTCATAATCGGCAAGCGCCGCCTGCCCGCCCATATCCTCCTGGTCGAGCAGTACGCCGACATGGATCTTGTCGATCGAGCGGAAGGCCTTGGCGTAGTCCAGCGCCGGGAACAGCGCCGCGCCGGCAAGCCACTGGCTGGCGAGGACGATCGGCGCGGCCTGCGGCGCATGGATGAAGCGCGCCGCCTCGATGCCGATCTCGAAGGCGCCGCTGGAGACGCTGAGATGCGGAATGCCATGGCGCTGGGCGAAGCGCTGCGCATTGCTCCAGTCATCCTTGACGAAGACGATCACGGCGCTGAAACGCGCGGTCTCGGGCAAGCCGAGATCGGGCTTGGACAGGTCGGCGGCTAGCGCCGCGACGCCGAGCTTTTCGGCGACCGCCTGCGCCTTGGAGAGGTCGCGGCCGGCGATCGTCACCGGCAAGCTGGGATGAAGGCGGCGGATCATCGCGGCGGCCTGCGCACCGACCACGCCGGAGCCGCCGATAATGAGGACGGGGTGCTGTATGCTGGACATCTGATGGTCTCCGTGACGGAGCCAGCCGCGAGGAGCTGGCACTCCTACTAAGAGTAACTTACTATAAGTAGGAATGCAATTTCCCTCTTGTCAAGCGGGCCTTCGCCGGGATTCTTGAATCGCCATGCCACCAACCTTCGCCGTCGCCTCAACCCGCAAATTGCCGAAGCAGGAACGCCGCGAGCAGTTGCTGGCCTGCGCGCAGGAGATGATCCGCGAAGAGGGTACGGAAGCGCTGACCCTGGCGCGCGTCGCCGAACGCGCCGGTGTCACCAAGCCGGTCGCCTACGACCATTTCGGCACTCGCGAGGCGCTGATGGTCGAGCTCTTCCGGCGCATCGACGACCGGCAGACCGCTTTGCTCGTAGACACGCTGAAGACGACGGAGGGCCGACTCGACGCCATCGCCGCAACGATCGCGGCCGCCTATATGAGCTGCGCCCTGGAGGTCGGCACCGAGTGGTATGCGCTCTCGGCCGCGCTGAAAGGCAGCGAGGCGATGGAAGCGGTGCAGCGCGAGCTCGTCGCGCGCTATGTCGGAATCTGGCGAGATGCCTTCGCGCCGCACGCGGCCCATCTTCCGCCGGACGAGTTGAACCTGCGCTGCATCGGCATTCTCGGCGCCGGCGAGGCGATCTCGCTGGAGCTGCTGCGCGGCCATATCGACGAGGCGCGGGCTGCGAGAAGTCTCGCGACCTTGATCACGGCGGCGATCGCTGCGGCGACGGCGAGCTGACCCCTGCCCAAGAATGAGGCAAGCCTAGCCAAAGTGCTTGGCAAAGAACCCCTTTCCGAACGCGAGCGAATGCGCATAGGCTACCCGAAACGGGGAACAAGCCTGCATGGTCGCATTCGACGAGATGACAGGGGGAGAAGGCGGCCTGCGGGCGGCCTATGGCGAACTGGACCGCTGGCTGAAGGAGGCGCCGCCCGAGATGCTGGCGCTGCGCCGGTCGCAGGCCGAGCTGTTCTTTCGCCGGATCGGCATCACCTTTGCCGTCTATGGCGACGAGGAATCGACCGAGCGCCTGATCCCCTTCGACATCATCCCGCGCGTCCTGACCAAGCCGGAATGGACCAAGCTGGAGAAAGGCCTGCGCCAGCGCGTCACCGCGCTCAACATGTTCCTGGCCGATGTCTACGGGAAGAAGGAATGCCTGAAGGCCGGCATCATTCCGCCCGAGCTGGTCTATCGCAACGCCTGCTACCAGCTGGAGATGGTCGATTTCCAGGTGCCGCACGGCATCTACTGCCACATCGCCGGCATCGATATCGTCCGCGTCGACGCCGACACCTTCTATGTGCTGGAAGACAATGCCCGCACCCCCTCCGGCGTCTCCTACATGATGGAGAACCGCGAGGTTATGCTGCGGCTCTTCCCGGAGCTGTTCGCCACCCATCGCGTCGCGCCGGTCGACAATTATCCCGACCAGTTGCTCGCGACCTTGCGTTCGGTCGCGCCGCGCACGGCCACCTCCGATCCGACGATCTGCCTCTTGACACCCGGCCAGTATAACTCGGCCTTCTACGAGCACTCCTTCCTGGCCGACAAACTGGGCGTCGAGCTAGTCGAGGGCTCGGACCTGCTGGTCAAGGACGACGTCGTCTACATGCGCACGACGCAGGGGCCGAAGCGCGTCGACGTGATCTACCGCCGCATCGACGACGACTTCATCGATCCGCTGGTCTTCCGTGGCGACTCGGTGCTCGGCGTGCCCGGCATCATCGGCGCCTACAAGGCCGGCAACGTCACGCTCGCCAATGCGGTCGGCACCGGCGTCGCCGACGACAAGGCGGTCTACAGCTACATGCCGGAGATCGTGAAATTCTTCACCGGCGAGGAGCCGATCCTGAAGAACGTGCCGACCTATCGCTGCCGCGAGCGCGAGGCCAACGCCTATGTGCTCGACAATCTCGAAAAGCTCGTCGTCAAGGAGGTCAACGGCTCCGGCGGCTATGGCATGCTGGTCGGCCCGCACGCCAGCAAGGCGCAGCTCGATACCTTCCGCCAGAAGCTGAAGGACCAGCCCGAGGGCTTCATCGCCCAACCGACCTTGGCGCTCTCGACCTGCCCGACCTTCGTCGCCTCGGGCGTGGCGCCGCGCCATGTCGACCTCAGGCCCTATGTGCTTTCAGGCGCCAACGGCATCTCCTGCGTGCCGGGCGGGCTGACCCGCGTCGCGCTCAAGGAGGGCTCGCTCGTGGTCAATTCCAGCCAGGGCGGCGGCACCAAGGACACCTGGGTGCTCGACGCATGACCAAGTCGCTGCTCACATGCACAAGCATCACCCCGGAACACCGGATCTGATCATGCTTTCCCGTACCGCCGACAGCCTCTACTGGGTCTCGCGCTATGTGGAGCGAGCCGAATATCTCGCCCGCATCCTCGACGCCACCACCCGCCTGACGAACCTGCCCTCAGCCTATGGCGGCGCCGGCACCGAATGGCAGAGCGCGGTCGCCACCGCCGGCTGCGAGGAGACCTTCGCCAAGGCCTATGGCGAGGCGAACGAGCGCAATGTCTGCGACTTCCTCAGCTTCAACCCGGACAACCCGACCTCGATCCGCAACTGCTTCGCCCTCGCCCGCTCCAACGCCCGCGCGGTCCGCACCGCGCTGACCTCGGAGATGTGGGATGCGCTCAACGGCGCCTGGCTCGAATTGCAGCGCTTCGAGCGCAAGCGGATGGACCGCGAGGAGTTCGCCCGCTTCCTCGACTGGGTTAAGAGCGTCTCGCTCGCCTTCGACGGCTCGGCCTACCGGACCATGCTGCGCGATGACGGCTACTGGTTCTCGCGGCTCGGCGTGAATGTCGAGCGGGCCGACAACACCGCCCGCATCCTCGACGTGAAGTACCACGTCCTGCTGCCGGAGACCGAGCAGGTCGGCGGCTCGCTCGACTATTTCCAATGGACCACAATGCTACGCGAGGTCTCGGCGCTGACCGCCTATCACTGGGTCTATCGCCAGGCGGTGAAGCCGGTGCTGATCGCCGAT
This sequence comes from Allobosea sp., assembly GCA_035998995.1. GTDB lineage: Bacteria > Pseudomonadota > Alphaproteobacteria > Rhizobiales > Beijerinckiaceae > Allobosea. The sequence continues at coordinate 32,524 of DASYHC010000059.1, read as the reverse complement.
CTGCTCATCCTCAACCGGCGCATGCCGCGCTCGCTGGCGAGCTGCTACGAGAACATCTCGCGTTTCCTCGACCAGATCGGCGACGCCTATAACCGGCACGGGCCGGCCCAGCGCCAGGCCCGCAAGACCCTGACCAGTCTCGCCAGCACGCCGATCGAGGCCGTGCTCCAGCGCGGGCTGCACGAGTTCATCGAGGACTTCATCACCGAGAACAACCGCCTCGGAAACGTCATCGTCGAGCAATATTTGCAATAAGAGCTTCCAGGGCTTCCCTTCCGCTCCCGAATTTGGATTCTTCGCCGTATGCGGATCCGGATCTCCCACAGCATCAGCTATTCCTACGCCGAGCCGGTGCGCCAGCTCAGGCAGGTCCTGCGGCTGACACCGCGCGACCATGATGGCCAGCATGTCATGTCATGGCGCATTGCGCCCGATATCGACGGGCGCCTGCATGCCGGGCAGGACCCGTTCGGCAATATCACCCACGACTTCTCCGCCGAGGGGACGATCGAAGGCTACACGATCGAGATCAACGGGCTGGTCGAGACCGTCGACCTTGCCGGCGTGGTCCGCGGCGCGACGGAGAAGGTCCCGCCCGATGTCTTCATGCGCGACACCCGCCTGACGCAGGCGAGCGACCCGCTGCGCGCCTTGGCCAACAAGGCGGCGGGCCGCGACGGCAGCGACCTGACCAGGCTGCATGCGCTGATGGAGGCGGTCAATGCCGAGATCCGCTGCGTGCCGACCGCCGACCATCTCGGCATCGGCGCCGCCGCCTGTGCGGAAGCCGCCGAAGGCATCCCGCAGGACGTTGCCCATGTCTTCGTGACCTGCGCCCGTCTGCTCGGCGCCCCGGCGCGCTATGTCTCCGGCTATGTCGCGGCCTCGGACACGCTGCCCCATGCCGACGGCGCCCATGCCTGGGCCGAGGCCTATTTGCCGGACTATGGCTGGATCGGCTTCGATGCCGCCAACGGTCTCTGCCCGATCGACACCCATGTCCGCGTCGCCGCCGGGCTCGACTTTGCCGATGCCGCCCCCATCCGCGGCGCCCGCACCGGCGGCTATGGCGAGAGCCTGCTGGTCGAGGTCAGCGCCCAGGCAGCCAAGCCACGCTCCCAGGGGCAATAGATGTCCGGCGCATTGTCGCCGTCATAAGCGCCTGATACCAGCCACGCACGCCATCCCGGCGCGTCGCGGAGATCCGTCTTGACCTATTGCGCCGGCATCCTCGTCCAGGATGGGCTCGTGATGATCGCCGACACCCGCACCAATGCCGGGCTCGACGACATCTCGACCTTCCGCAAGCTGCACGTCTTCTCCTGGCCCGGCGAGCGGACAATGGCGCTCGCCACCGCCGGCAATCTCTCGGTCACGCAGTCGGTCGTCAGCCTGCTGCACGAAGGCGTCCCCAACCCGGAGACGGGTGAGCCGGAGACGCTGCAGAACGCGCCCTCGATGTTCCGCGCCGCCCAGCTCGTCGGCCGCGCCGTGCGCATCGTGCGCGAGAGCGATGGCGAGGCGCTGCGCGAGGCCGGCGTCAAGTTCGACATGTCGTTTCTCTTCGGCGGCCAGATCATCGGGCAGCCAATTCGCCTCTTCATGGTCTACTCGGCCGGCAACTTCATCGAATGCGGCATGGACGCGCCGTTCCTGCAGATCGGCGAGCATAAATACGGCAAGCCGATCCTCGACCGCGCCGTCACCTTCAAGACCCATCTCTACGATGCGCTCAAGGTCGGGCTGATCTCGATGGATTCGACCATGCGCTCCAATCTGGGCGTCGGCCTGCCGATCGATCTGATTGTTCTCCGGCGCGATGCCGCCACTCCCGAGCTCAACCGCCGGATCGAGGCGGGCGAGCCCTATTTCCACGATCTGCGCGAGCGCTGGTCGGCGGCCTTGCGTGCCGCCCATATGGCGATCCCGCGTCCGCCCTATGAGCCGACGGGCGAATAGGCCTCGGCGAGGCGAATTTTAGCTGAAATTACTGCAACTTCGCTGGCTTCCCGGTGGTTCTGGAAACCGGATGGCAAGATTCCGCTGCCAAGCTCCGCTGTGAGCGTGCCGCTACGGGTCCCGAGTCGTTGCCGACGAATGTTAAGATGACGAACACTGAATCGTCGGCGCGCATGCTGACTCGCACGCTGGCGACCCTGGCAGGTGCGTTTGCGCTCGTGCTGGCTGCGGTGCTCGGCGTGATGTCGGCGATGGTGAGCGACACCAACCAGCTCGAGGCCACCCGCCAGCGCGACCGCGTCGAGACGGCTCTGGCCACGCAGGTGCATCTGCGCCGGTTGCGCTTCGAGAACCTGCAGGCGGCTGGCGTGCTGCAGCCAGTCCTCAATAGCCTCTTGCCGAACGCCACCCTGCAATGGGCCTTCGCCCAGGTCGCCAATCGCTTCCTCGACTTCGATGGGACCTATCTGGTTACCGCCTCCGGCCGCGTCCTCGCCGGCATCGAGCGCGGCGAAACCGCGACGCAGGCGGGCTATGACACCCTGACCCGCCTCAGGCCTGATTTACCCGGCGGCGCGAGGCCAGCGGAACCGTACGGCATCGGCGACGGTCCCGTCACGGCCATGCTGATCCAGAACGGCCCCGACACCGTCGGCGTCATGGCCGCCGACCTGCGCAAGGGCGAGCAGGCGACCCGCCCGGCGGCTCCAGAAGCGGCTGCCTTCATCGTCGGCTATCGCAAGGTGACGCAGGCCCAGCTCGACGAGCTCGCCTTGCGCTATCGACTCCCGTCGCTGGAAGTCGTTCCCCAACGCCCGGCCAACCCGCTAGGATGGCGCGATATCCCCTCGCCCGACGGCTCGGTGAACGCCTGGCTGAGCTGGACGCCGGAACGCCCCGGCGATGCGATGATCAGCCAGTTCGCCTGGGCGCTGGGCGCAGTCGTGATCCTGTTCGCTGCGTTGTTCGTCTATGTCTTCCATCGCCTGCGCAGCGCCGCGCAGCAGATCGCGCTGCGCGAAAGCCAGATCCATCGCCTGGCCGGCCAGGACGAGCTCTCCGGCCTGCCCAACCGCCGGACCTTCGATCTCAGGCTCGATCAGGAGATCGCCCAGCTCGGCCGGACCAAGAGCGGGCTGGCAGTGCTCATGCTCGACCTCGACCGCTTCAAGGCCGTCAATGATACTTACGGCCACAATGCCGGCGATGAATTGATCCGCCAGGTCGGACAGCGCCTGACCACGGTCCTGCGTCTCGGCGATACCGTCGCCCGCCTCGGCGGCGACGAATTCGGCATCATCCAGACCAATATGGTCGCAGCCAACGCCAGCGCCGCGCTGGGCCAGCGCATCCTCGACGCGCTGACGGAACCCTTCGAGATCGCCGGCGTCGCCGTCACGATCGGCTGCTCGATCGGCATCGCCCACGCGCCGCGAGACGGCGCCGACCGCAGCACGCTTCTGCGCCTCGCCGACACCGCGCTCTATCAGGCCAAGAACGAAGGCCGGAACCGCTATTCCTTCTTCGAGCCGCAGATGAACCGGGCCCTGCAGCTCAAGCGCATGGTCGAGGAGGATCTGCGCAACGCGATCGTCCGCAACGAATTGCTGCTGCATTACCAGCCGCAGGTCTCGATCGACGGCACCAGCATCGTCGGCGTCGAGGCGCTGGTGCGCTGGCCGCATCCCGAGCACGGCATGGTGCCGCCCTCCGAATTCATCGGCATCGCCGAGGAACGCGGCCTTATCGTGCCGTTGAGCGAATGGGTGCTGCGCCGCGCCTGCGAGCAGGCACGGCAATGGCCGGGCATCAAGCTCGCGGTCAACGTCTCGCCGATCCAGTTCCGCCACAAGGATTTCGTCGCGAGCGTAATCCGCGTCCTCGACGAGACCGGCTTCGAACCAGAACGGCTGGAGCTGGAGCTGACCGAGGGTGTCGTCGTCGAGGATGCCGATGCCGCCGAAGCCGCGATGATGGACCTGCGCGCCCATGGCGTCAGCCTGGCGCTCGATGATTTCGGCACCGGCTATTCGAGCCTGATCTATCTGCGCCGCTTCGCCTTCGACAAGATCAAGATCGACCGCTCCTTCCTCGAATACATGGAAGCGACCGGCGAGTCGGCGATCCTCGTCCATTCGGTCGTGCATCTCGGCCGGGCGCTCGGCCTGCGCGTCTGCGCCGAGGGTGTCGAGACGGCCGAGCAGCACCGCTTCCTGCAGGCGATCGGCTGCCACGAATTGCAGGGCTTCCTGTTCTCCAAGGGCGTGCCGGCCGAGGAGATCGACCGGCTGCTGACATTGGACCGGCCGTTCGAGCAGGCCCTCGCAGCGTAGGCGGCTTTCAGAAGAAGCTCGCGACCCAGCTCACCAGCGCATAGGCGAAGCCCGCCGACAAAGCGAGGCCGAGCGCGCCGACGACGGCGCCGGCGATGATCAGCACGCCGTCGCGCTCGACCAGGCCGAGCCCGACCAGGCAGACCGCAAGCCCGAGCGGAATCTGGCCGATGAACGGCGCCGCCACGATCAGCCCGAGCGCCAGGAACAGCAGCACCGCGCCGAGCACCGGCAGCGCGAAGGGGCCGCCGAGCATGGTCAGCCTCGGCTTCGAAAAGCGCTCAAGCCGGATCAGCGGCGGCAAGGCGCGTTCGACCGCCCGCGCCAGATCCGCCTGGGCGATGCTGCGGTCGAGCAGCCTGTGCGGCAGCCAGGGCGTCGCCCGGGCCATCAGCATCTGTGCGGCAACGAAAGCGAGCACCAGGCCGCAGACCAGCGGGATCGGCGGCGGCATCGGCAGGCAGTTCGGCAGGCCAAGCAGCACGACCAGCAGCGCATAGGCCCGGTCCCGCAGCGCCGCCACGATGTCGCGGACAGCGACGCGCGGACCCGGCAGATGGGTGAGCGCGATCAGCAGTCCGGAAGTGCGCAAAGGGGAGGACAAGCAGGCTCGCCAGGCGATGAGCAGGGCCTGCGGCCTAGCATGCCCGCCGCCGGGCCAACAACCCCGCGGCGGCGCATGGCCGTTAGTGCAACGTCAGCACGCCGTTCACATTGACGATCTCGGCCGGGCGGATGAGGCGCGAATGCGCTACCGTGATCGAATGCAGCGGCCCCTCGAGCTCGCGCCGCCAGAAATCAAGGAATCTGTGCAGTTCCGGAAAGCGCGGCGCCAGATCGTATTCCTGCCAGATATAGCTCTGCAGGAAATCGGGGTGATCCGGCATCCGGTAGAGGATGGTGGCTGTCGTCAGCCCGTAGCCTGCCAATTGGCGGATGAAGTCCTGCGAGACCATGACCGATGCGCTCCTTGCCGAGAAGACGATGAGCCGGCTGTCATCAGGCTGCGCCGCTATGGTTAACAAACACTTGCGGGAAATTCCCCAACTGCCACACTCATGACATGTAGGGCGCCGTCCAGACGGACGGAAGGGGCGTTGGCGTGGCGTGGGGGGTCGCGAGCCGATCTGGCATGGTCGCGCGTGGGATCGGCGCGGCGATCACGCTCGCCTCCACCGCTGCGAGGGCCGACCCTGCCCTGATGGAACGCCCCCCGCTCTCGCTGGTGATCTTCGGCTCGCTCGAAGCGGACGCGAGCAAGACCTATGGTTCCGTCGGGTTCAAACGAGCCTTCGGCGCCTTTGGCGGGCTCGATGCCAGCGGCTTCCGATTCGGGATGAAGTGGGGAGCAAGCGCCGAGCCCGCCCATCGCAAGCCGAAGGAAGGCCGCCTCTACAGGACCGAGGCCCACACCTTGCTCGGCTATGAATGGCGGATCGGCGACAGTTATCTTTCCCTTTCTGCCGGGCCCGTGGCCGAGGCCGCCTATCGCGAGACGCGCCGGTATCTCAGCTTCGAGCATCGCAGGATGCTGCGCCTGCAGGCCGACCTCTGGTCGATCCCCGCCGAAAACTGGTTCCTTCAGGGCAGTGCCTATGCGGCTCTCGGCGATGATGGCCGCTATTGGGGCCGCCTCGCAGGCGGCCGGCGGCTGTTCGGCGAGCTCTATCTCGGCCCGGAGTTCGAGGCCTATCGCGAGCGCGACTATCACAAGCTGCGCCTCGGCCTGCATCTGAGCGGCCTGCGCCTGTTAGGCCTGGATTGGCGCCTCGCAGGTGGCGTCCAGAAGACGAGCGCCGAGAAGGCCGGCGGTTATGCCACGCTGGGGCTGCACTGGAAGCGGTGAGCGTTAGCGCGGCCCCTGCCCTGTCAGAGCCCGCAACGCTTCCGGCGTGTCGATATCGAGCGCGATAGCGGGATCGTCGAGCGCGATCTCCTCGACAGCGTCGCCGGCGGCATCGATGAGGCGGCGCGCGCCTTGGTCGCCATCGAGCTTGGCCACCTCTGGAAACAGCTTCCGGGCCAGCAGCACCGGATTGCCGCGCTGGCCGAGCAGGGTCGGCGCCACGGCGAGCGCGTCCGGTCGATCGGCGAAGGCCTGCGCCAGCCGGTCGATCACGGCGGCGGTGACGTTTGGCATGTCGCCGAGCGAGACGACGACGCCCGGCACCTCCGCCGGCAGCGCCGCGAGCCCCGCCTTGAGCGAGCCGGCGAGCCCCTCAGTGAAGGCCGGGTTGTGCACGAGGGTGACGTCGAGCCCGGCAAGCGCGGCGCGGACCTCGTCCTGCTGGTGGCCGGTGACGACGATCACCGGCGCGGCGCGCGAGGCGATCTGCGCCTCGACGGCATGGCGCACCAGCGGCTTGCCACGCACCTCCTGCAGCAGCTTGTTGCCGGCGCCCATCCGGGTCGAGCGACCGGCCGCGAGCACTATGCCGGCGACGGGAGCGGCCTCGCCATGGCCGGGCGCACGCGGCTGCGGCCGCGAGACGATCTCCATCAGGAGCCCGCCGACGCCCATCTTCTGGATCTCGGCGCGCGTCACCGGCACCTTGGCGAGGCTGCGCTGCAGCACCCAGTCGAAGCCGTTCTCCTTGGGCGATCGGGCGCAGCCCGGCGCGCCGATCACCGGCTTGCCGTCGAGCGTACCGATCATCAGCAGGTTGCCGGGATCGACCGGCATGCCGAGATGCTCGACGGTGCCGCCGGCTTCGACCAGCGCCTTCGGCACGACGTCGCGCCGATCGGTGATGGCGGACGCGCCGAAGACGACGACGATCTCAGCCGGCCCTGCCACCGCCTCGCGGATCGCCTGCGCCAGCGGCGGGCTTTCATGCGCAACGCGGGCATCGCGCTCGATCGCGGCGCGGGCCGGCTCGAGCCGCTCGGCCAGAGTCCGCAGGGTCTTGTCGACCACGCTCGTCTTGAGACCCGGCAGCAGCGTCGAGACCACCGCGACCGATTTCAGCCTGTATTCGGCGACCGAGATCGGCTTGTCGGCGCCAAGCCGCTCCAATGCCTCTTCGATGCGCTTTTCCGGCACGGCATAGGGGATGATCTTGACCGTGCCGACCATCTCGCCGGCAACGACCGGCTTCAGCGCCGGCAGGGTCGCGACCGTGATCGCCTCGTCGACGGCGTTCAGCGCATCGATCACGCCCGCATCGAGCTGCAGCACGCCCGCCGCCGCGGCGAACAGGTTGACCCGGCCGGTGAACGGCGCCTCGGTCACCACCGCCCGGCCGGCCAGCGCCCGAGCCAGTTGCTCGGCGGCGGCGTTCTCGTCGATGTCGCCGGTTTCGAGCTGCACGGCGACGATCTCGCTGAGGCCGGCAGCAGCGAGCTTGCGCGCATCCTCCTCGCCGATCGTCGCGCCCTTGCGCACAATCGCCTCGCCGGCGCGCACGGTATGGGCAGCGACCGCGCCGACAGCTTCAGCGATGGGAATGGGACCGAACTTCATCAGGCGTAGTCTCTCAAACCGGCTTGCGGCGCGGGCCGCGCAGGCCTTGCACGATCTCGCCGAGGATGGCGAGCGCGATCTCGGCCGGCGAGACCGCGCCGATATCGAGCCCGATCGGCGCATGGATGCGCTTCACATCGGCCTCGCCGAAGCCGGCAGCAGCGAGCCGCTCCAGCCGCTTGCCATGCGTCTTCCGGCTGCCGAGCGCTCCGATATAGAAGCAGTCGGAGCGAAGGGCCGCGATCAGCGCGGGATCGTCGATCTTCGGATCATGCGTCAGCGCGACGAAGGCAGTGTAGCCGTCGAACGGCACCTTTTGCAGCGCCTCCTCCGGCCATTCGGCCAGCAGTGTCACCTCCGGGAAGCGCTCCGGCGTGGCGAAGGCGGTGCGCGGGTCGATAACGGTGACGTCGAGATCGAGCATCTTGGCCATCGGCGCCAGCGCCTGCGAGATATGGACCGCACCGGTGACGACGATGCGCGGCGGCGGCGCCTGCACGGTCAGGAAATAGGCCTTGCCGTCGACCTCGACATTGCCGCTCTTGCCGCTGCGCAATTGCTTGTCGATGATCTCCGCCAGCGGATCGCCCGCAAGATCGACTTCCCTGACCAGGCGCTGCTCGCCCGAGCCAAGCTCGGTCACCAGCACGGTCGCGCGCCGGGCAGCGCGCTCGGCATTGAGCGTGGAGAGAAGCGCAAGATCCATGGCTCAGTTCCGGTCGAGCGCGATGCGGGCGCCGAGCCCGATCAGGATGGTGCCGCCGATCGCCCGAATCACACGCTGCGCGGCGCCGTTGGCTGCGACCTTCGCCTGCATGTAGGAGGCGGTCAGCACCGTCAGGATCGACGAGGAGGTGAAGAGCAGATTGACCACGACCCCGAGGATCAAGAACTGCGCCCAGAGCGGCAGGCTCGCCGACGGATCGACGAATTGCGGCAGGAAGGATACGAAGAAGATCGTCGTCTTCGGGTTGAGCAGCTCGACCGCGAGGCTGTCGGCAAGCGCACGCATCGGCGTGCGCGGCGCAACGTCCGCTGTCGCCTGCACTGGCGCGACGCGGCGGAAGAAGCTGATGCCGAGCCAGATCAGATAGGCCGCGCCGAGCAGCTTCATCGCCAGATAGAGCTCGGGCACATGCCGGAAGATCGCCGACAGGCCGAAGGCAGCGGCGAAGACATGGACATAATCAGCCAGGTGAACGCCGAGCACCGCCATGAAGCCGGCCTTGCGACCCCGCGACATGGTCTGGGCAGCGATGTAGAGCACCGCCGGCCCCGGAATATAGGCGAAGACGAGGGTCGCGAGGACGAGCGCAAAGAGGACTTCGATCGAGGCCATCGGGTCAACCCTTGTCGGTGGCGAGCTTGAGGCCAAGCCCGATCATCAGCGAGCCACCGAGCCAGCGCCCGAGCGCAAAGCCGGCACGGCTCGCCTTCATCGTCTTCATCACCAGGCTGGCGCCCAGCACGGTGATGAGATCGGCCGAGGAGAAGGCGAAATTGACGATGGTGCCGAGGATCAGGAACTGCGCCCAGACCGGCAGGGCCGCAGCAGGATCGACGAACTGCGGCAAGAGCGCGATGAAGAACAGCGCGACCTTCGGGTTCAGCACCTCGACGATGAAGGAATCGACCAGCGCGCGCCGGACCGTCTTGGCCGGCGCCGCGGCCTGCGCCTCACCGCCGAGCTTCGAGCGGATCATGCCGATGCCGAGCCAGACCAGATAGAGCGCGCCCACGATCTTCACCGCGACATAGAGCTCGGGCACGTGCTTGAACACGGCCGAGAGCCCGAAGGCCGCAGCGACGACATGGACGTAGCAGCCGAGATGGATGCCGAGCATCGCCATCAGCCCGGCCTTGCGGCCATGGGCGATGGTCTGCGCCGCCGTATAGAGCAGCGCCGGACCGGGGAAATAGGCGATGACCAGCGTCACGGTCGCGAAAGCGAGGAGCGTCTCCCAGGAGGCCATTAATCCGTTCCCTTAAGCCCGAACCGGCTCGACATAGACCTTAATGCGACCACCACAGGAGAGGCCGACCTGCCAAGCAGTCTCGTCGGCGACGCCGAATTCGAGCGTGCGCGGCTTGCCGTCGGCTATCACGTCGCCGGCCTCGGCGACGACCGCGCCCTCGACGCAGCCGCCGGAGACCGAGCCGAGGAAATTGCCCTCTCCATCGATGACGAGATGCGAGCCGACAGGCCGTGGGGCCGAGCCCCAGGTCTCGACCACGGTGGCGAGCGCGACGCCGCGCCCGGCCTTGGCCCAGGCCTCGGCGGTGGCGAGGATATCGGTATCGGTGCTGATCATGAGGGCCTCCCTCAGCCCTCATCATGAGGAGCCGCATAACGGCGTCTCGAAGGATGGTCCCAGTGATCTCTGGAGCATCCTTCAAAACGCGATCTGCGATCGCTCCTCAGGATGAGGGCTGGCTCTGGACAGATCATGACTCAACCCGCCTTCTTCAACCACTGGCGCGGATCGGTGACCTGCCGTGCGTCGGACGAAAGCGCGGCGCAGAGATCCGCCATCGCCGCGAGGTTGTGGATCGGCCGGAATTGGTCGACATGGGGCAGCATCGTCCGGATCCCGCTGGCGCGCGCCTCGAAGGCGTCATAGCGCAAGAGCGGGTTGAGCCAGGTCAGTTGCCGGCAGGAGCGGTGCAGACGGTCCATCTCGAAGGAAAGATCGGGTCCGAGATGCCGCTCCAGCCCATCGGTGAAGAGCAGCACCACCGCCCCGCCCGCCAGCACCCGGCGCGACCAGACCCGGTTGAAGGCATGCAGCGCCGAGGCGATGCGCGTTCCGCCCTCCCAGTCCGGCGCCGCCTTGCCGGCGAGCGCCAGCGCCTCGTCGGGATCGCGGGCGCGAAGCATGCGGGTGACATTGGTCAGGCGCGTGCCGAAGACGAAGGAATGCACGCGCCGACGCTGCTCGGTGATGGCGTGCAGGAAATGCAGGAAGATGCGCGAATACTCCGCCATCGAGCCGGAGATGTCGACGAGCGCGACAACAGGCGGATGGAGCTCGGCGCGCTCGCGGAAGGCGAGATCGATCGACGCGCCGCCGCCCCTGAGCGAGCGGCGGAAGGTGCGGCGCGGATCGATCCGCGCCCCGGCATGCGCCGCCTGAAAACGCCGTGTCGGCACGGCATCGTTGGGCAGCCTGAGCTCGGCGATGAGCTGGCGCGCTCTGGCGATCTCCGCCGCGCTCATCTGGGCGAAGTCGCGCGATTTCAGCGTCTCGCGCTCGGAGACGGTGAGCCGCGCGCTGAGCTCGGTCAATTCGACCGGCGGCTCCTCCTCGCGCGGCGGCGGGGTGAAGGCCTCGGCGACGCGCAACGCTCCCGCCTCCGGCTTCTGCGGCTCGCTATCGACCCGCGGTGTCACCGGCGACATCTGCGCCATCAGCTTCTCGATCAGCCCGCGCCGTCGCCAGAACAGCCGGAAGGCCTGGTCATAGACCGCTGAATCCTCATGCTTCTTCACGAAGATCGCATGCAGCGCCCAGTAGACGTCCTCGCGCCCGCCCAGCGCGCCATCGGCCAGCGCCTCGACCGCCTCGACCACTGCGCCCGGCCCGACGCGCAGGCCCGCGCCCCGCAAGGCGCGGGCGAAATAGGCGACGTTCTCGGGCAGCTTGCCAGTCAAGCCGCCGTCTCAGTCATGAACACCTTCTGAGCCACGACCCATTCGCCGTCGACCTTCAGGAAGGACAGAAGGTCGGTAAAATAGCGCGGCGGCATCTGGCACTTGACCTTGACCAATGCCATGGACGGTCCGACCAGATCGATCGCGAGGATATGGTCACCGCGCTCCAGCCCGGTCTCCCTCGGTGATTTGCGCCCCCGCACCGCTTCGAACCATTGCGCGCGCGGCACGACCTTGAGCTCGCCGTCGAGCGACTGGGTCAGCGCGCTGGTCGCGTGGAAGACCGAGGCGAGCTTGTCGACATCGCCCTCGTAGAGGCCGTCGAGATAGACCTGCGTCGCGACTTCGATCGCCTTGATGTCGTCGTTCATCGCTTGCTCCCCTCGTAGCGCGTCATGCTCGGGCTTGACCCGAGCATCTCGGAAACCAGTTTCATCCCGCCAGAGATTCTCGGGTCTGCGCTTTGCTGCGCCCGAGAATGACGGCGCGATTTCACGCCCGCGCCGCCTGCTTGGCCTGGTCGAGCAGTTCGCCGACCTTGGAGCCCTGCATCGCCTGGATGTCGTCCTGGTATTTCAGCAGCGCGCCCAGCGTATCGGAGACGATCGCCGGATCGAGCGCCACGGCGTCGAGCTCGACCAGCGCGCTCGCCCAGTCGAGCGTCTCGGCGACGCCCGGCGCCTTGAACAATTCCTCCTTGCGGATCGCCTGCACGAAGGAAACGACCTGCTTCGCCAGCTTGGCCGGCGCCGCCGGCGCCTTCGCCTTGAGGATGGCGAGCTCGCGGGCCGCGTCGGGATAACCGACCCAGTGATAAAGGCAGCGGCGCTTCAGCGCGTCATGGATCTCGCGCGTGCGGTTCGAGGTCAGGATCACGATCGGCGGCTCGGCGGCCTTGACGGTGCCGAGCTCGGGGATCGTCACCTGCGCATCGGCCAGCACTTCGAGCAGGAAGGCCTCGAAGGCCTCGTCGGTGCGGTCGAGTTCGTCGATCAGCAGGATCGGCGCACCGCCCTCCTGCGGCTCCAGCGCCTGCAAGAGCGGGCGCTTGACCAGATAGCGCTCGGAGAACAGGTCGCTCTCCAGCCGCTCGCGATCGCCGGCGACGCCGCCGGCCTCGGCGAGGCGGATCGCCATCATCTGGCCGGCATAGTTCCATTCGTAGACCGCCGAGGCGAGGTCGAGCCCCTCATAGCATTGCAGCCGGATCAGCCGGCGGCCGAGCGCGGCGGACAGCACCTTGGCGATCTCGGTCTTGCCGGTGCCAGCCTCGCCTTCGAGCAGTAGCGGCCGCTTCATCCTGAACGCCAGGAAGAGCACGGTCGCCAGCGCCCGGTCGGCGACATAGCCCTGCGCCTGGAGCATCGAGAGCGTGGCGTCGATCGAGGTCGGGAGGCGCGATGAGGTCAGCATGAGCAAGGTCTAGCGCGGCGGCGGAGAGGACGGAAGCGGCACCGATGCAGGGCGCTCTGCTGTCACGATCAGGACGGGATCGAAGCCTATCATCGCGGCCTCACGGAGAAGACGCCAATGACCACGCAGGATCTCGCCAATGGTTTCGTCGCCCTGCTGAAGGAAGGCAAGCACGAGGAGGCGGCCGCGGCCTATAATGCCGACGATATCGCCAGCTACGAGAACATGCCCGGGCCGATGTCGCAGAGCCATGGCAAGCAGGCGGTGAAGGGCAAGGGCGAATGGTGGACCGCCAATCACGAGGTGCACGAGTTCACCACGGCGGGCCCCTATCTCAACGGCGACCAGTTCGCCGTGCACTTCTATTTCGACGTCACCGTCAAGGAGAGCGGCGAGCGCCGCAAGATGCACGAGATCGGGCTCTATACGGTGAAGGACGGCAAGATCGCCGAGGAGCGGTTCTTCTATTGAGCCGCACCCGTCGTTCCCCGGCGAAGCGCAGCGCAGGCCCGAGAAACTCGTGACGAGAAGGCGCTGACCAGCGCCCTCTCCGGCCTGAGGACTAGCCGCTAGAACAGCCCCTCGATCTGGCCGTGCGCGTCGATATAGATGCGCTCCGCCGCCGGCTGGCGCGGCAGGCCGGGCATGGTCATGATGTCCCCGCAAATGGCGACGACGAAGCCGGCGCCGGCCGAGAGCCTAAGCTCGCGCACCGGCACGGTGTGGCCCGACGGCGCCCCGCGCAGCGTCGGATCGGCCGAGAAGGAATATTGCGTCTTCGCCACGCAGACAGGCAGGTTGCCGTAGCCGGCCGCCTCCAGCTCGGCGAAGCGGGCCGTCACCTTGGCATCCGTCGAGATGCCGGAGGCGCCGTAGACTTCGCGCGCGATCGTCTCGAGCTTCTGGCGCAGCGGCATCGCGTCCGGATAGAGCGGCGCGAAATCGGCCTCCCCGCTCTGCGTCAGCGCCGCGACCTTGGTTGCGAGCTCCTCGGTGCCGGCTCCGCCCTCGGCCCAGTGCCGGCAGATCACCGCCTCGACGCCGAGATGATTGCGGCAGAAATTCTGGATCAGTGCGTGCTCGGCGGCGGTGTCGCTGGTGAAATGATTGATCGCCACGATCGCCGGCACGCCGAACTTCCTGATGTTCTCGACATGGCGTGCGAGATTGGAGAGGCCCGCCTCCAGCGCCTTGAGGTTCTCGCTGCCGAGCATGTCGCGGGCGACCCCGCCATGCATCTTCAGCGCCCGCACGGTCGCGACCACCACCGCGACATCCGGCTTCAGGCCCGCCTTGCGGCATTTGATGTCGAAGAACTTCTCGGCTCCGAGATCGGCGCCGAAGCCCGCCTCGGTCACGACATAGTCGGCGAGCTTCAGCGCGGCGCGCGTCGCGATCACCGAATTGCAGCCATGGGCGATGTTGGCGAAGGGCCCGCCATGAACGAAGGCGGGCGTGCCCTCCAGCGTCTGCACCAGGTTCGGCATCAGCGCATCGCGCAGCAGTACGGTCATTGCGCCCTGGGCGTTGAGCTCGGCCGCCGTGACCGGGCGCTTGCTGCGCGTGCGGCCGATGACGATACGGCCGAGCCGCTCCTCCAGATCGGTAAGGTCCTTGGCCAGGCAGAAGATCGCCATCACCTCGGAGGCGACGGTGATGTCGAAGCCGTCCTCGCGCGGGAAGCCGTTGCTCGCCCCGCCGAGCGAGGAGACGATCGCGCGCAGCGCCCGGTCGTTCATGTCGACCACGCGCCGCCAGGCGATGTGGCGCTCGTCGAGGTCGAGCCCGTTGCCCCAGTAAATGTGGTTGTCGAGCATCGCCGCCAGCAGGTTGTGGGCGCTGGTGATGGCGTGGAAATCGCCGGTGAAATGCAGGTTGATCTGTTCCATCGGCACGACCTGGGCATAGCCGCCGCCGGCCGCGCCACCCTTCTGGCCGAAGCAGGGGCCGAGCGAGGGCTCGCGCAGCGCGATCATCGTGCGTTTGCCCAGGCGCTTCAGCCCGTCGCCGAGACCGACCGTCGTCGTGGTCTTGCCCTCGCCGGCCGGCGTCGGGCTGATCGCCGTAACAAGGATCAGCTTGCCGTCCGGTTTTTCGGCGAAACCCGGAATCGCGCCGGTGTCGACCTTGGCGATATACTTGCCATAGGGATGCAGCGCCGCATCAGGGATGCCGGCCGTCTCGGCAATGGCGCCGATCAGCTGCAGGGTCGCCGCACGGGCGATCTCGATATCGGTCGGCATCTCGTCCCTCAGCGCTTGCTCTAACGGGACGCCTTCAGCGGTCGATTCCCTCGGGCGCGACTATTGCCGAAAAATCATGGCCTGCGCCAGCCAGCGCCCGGTACTGCCCAAGAAAACGGGCTCCCGCACGAGGCGAAAGCCCGCCTTCCGAGGCTAATTCGGCATCAGAACGTGCTGAAGCGGTAATTCAAGCCGGCGCGCACGATATGGCCGGTATTCTCGAAGCGCGAGACATAGGAGCCGCCGGCCGGTCCGACCGGCTGCAGGTTGACTGGAACCTTGCGCTTGCCGAGATCGTAATAAAGGTACTCGGCCTTGACCGAGAGATTGTTGGTGAAGGCGTATTCGAGACCGCCGCCGACCGTCCAGCCGATCTCGACATCGTCCCGGCTGCCGATGTAGTCGATCTGGCCGGGGACTGCGGCACTGAAGAAGGTCGCGCTGTTCTTGACGTCGCCATACGCAAGACCGCCGGTGGCGAACACCAGCAGGCGATCGAAGGCGTAACCGGCCCTCAGGCGCACCGTGCCGAAATACTCCATCTCCTGCCGGAAGCTGGAGAGCGCATTGGTCGTGCCGAGGAAGGTCTCGCGCTTCTTCAGGTCCGTGTAGGAAAAGTCGGCCTCCACGCCGAGCACGATCTGCCCGATCTGGTAATTGTAGCCGATCTGCGCGCCACCGATGAAGCCGGTGTCGCTTGCCGACTGGCTCGGCGGGCGACGCGAGAAGGCGACGTTGGCGATGGTGTTCGCTGCGGTCCCCGCCGTGGTGATGTCGTTATCGGTGAACACCGCGCCAGCATGGACACCGGCATAGAAGCCGGTCCAGGTGAAGATCGGTGCGATCGGCGCCATGATCGGCCCCTTCCGCGAAGGCAGGTCGGCGGCGAGCGCCGTGCCTGAAAGGCCCGCGATCACAAGCGCTGCAAGAATTCCAGTCCTGATCATTGAAAGCTCCGGTCGTCGCCACGTGGCAGTTCATGCTACGCGGCTGTCAACCCCCCGGATGCAGCATGGTCGAAATTGCGAAATGAGCGATGAAAACCGCCGTCACGGCTTCGTGAACCATCCTGATTTTGCCGGAGAGGTGCCGATGGGACACAGTCCCGCTGGAGGATCGCCTCGTGAGCCACCGGTCGCCTGATCGCCGCAACGTCATCAGCCTGCTGTCCGCTGCCGGCCTGGCTGCGCTGACCCGGCCCGAGGCCACTTTCGCCCAAGGCGCCGAGTTGCCGCCGACCCCATCTTGCGAGGCGCATGCCACCACGACCCCGCGCCAGACCGAGGGCCCCTTCTTCACACCGTCCTCGCCGCAACGCGCCGATCTGCGGGATGACGGCGGCGGCACCCTGCTGGTGCTGAGCGGCTTCGTGCTGACGCGGCAGTGCCGTCCGGTGCCCGGCGCACTGCTCGACTTCTGGCATGCCGACACGTCCGGGCAATACGACAATCGCGGCTTCCGCTTCCGCGGTCACCTCTTCGCCGACCAGCAGGGCCGCTACCAATTCATCACGCGGGCGCCGGGGCTCTATACCGGCCGCACCCGCCATCTCCATGTGAAGGTGCGCGCGGGTGGGCAGAGCCCCGTACTGACGACCCAGCTCTACTTCCCAGACGAACCCGGCAACCGCCGCGACGGCCTGTTCGACCAGAAGCTGCTGATGACTCTTCGACCGGCCGAAGGCGGTCAGCTCGGCCGCTTCGACTTCGTGCTAGCTGGATAGCCGCTACAGCCGCGCCTGCGGATCAGGATGACCGTCGATCCGCATCTGGAACAGGAAATAGGTCGGCGAGCAGAAGCCGTAATCCCTGACCGTCGTGGTTGCGCCCGGCACGTCGTCCGGGATCGCTTGGCACATGTAGTCCTCGCGGCAGAAGCTGGTGGTGCTGCAGGTGCCGCGATTGCCGCGCGTCACCGCCTTCGACAGGCAATCGTCGAAGCGGTTGGTCGCGACGCAGTCGTCGAAGGCCTTTCCGCCGGCGAGCCCGCAGATTTCGTCCGGCACCTTGCCATTGGCGAAGCCCGCGAAGTTGCGATCAGCCGGCGTGCACTGGCGATAGGCCATCCCGGCGGGAACGCCGATCTTGGCCGGCCGGCAGTTGAAGGCGGTCTGCGAAAAGCCTGTGGCGAAGGCGCCGAACTGCCCGGTCTTGCGGTAGCGGTCGAGATAGGGCTTGCCGACGGCCGTGGTGATCGCACCGGTCAGGCAAGGCTGGCCGGAGAAGTTTCGGGCCTCGTCCAGACGCAGGCACTGGCCGAGCTCGATCCCGACAGCCTTGCTCTCGACCAGCGGCTTACAGGCCGAGCCCGCCGCGCAGTTCCAGCCCTCGCCGAATGCTTTCGCGCTCTCGCCGGTCAGGCAGGGCATGGTCAGCGCTGCTAGCCGATAGGCGAAGCTTCGCTCCTTTTGCCAATTCGCCGGCGGCGCAAAGGATGGCGGCCGGTAGCGCTCCGGCTCCTCGCCATCAGCGACGGCTGCGACATAGGCGGCGCGGCGAAAACCTTCGGCATAGAAGTGCGGGGAGATGCCGGTCTTGATCCGGTTCAGCGTCGAGGTCGAGCTATCGTCGAGCCCGAACATGTGGAAGCCGGCAGTGGCACCGGCCTGATGGCAACCCATGCAGGAGCCGTTGTCGAGCCGCTCCAGCAGCGCCTTCTCGTTGCGCACCAGCCGGGCCGCGCCGAAATCGAGCCCCGTCAACGCGCTGGCCGGCAGAGCCTCTGTAAAGGGGTGATTGGCCAATCGGGCACTGCCGAAGGTCGAATAGGAGATCGCCTTCGTCGCCAGGAAACGCTCGGGCAGCTGATAGACGCCCCGGTCGATCGCCGGGAGATTGCTCCTGACATAGTCGATCAGCTCCTGCCGGAGCGCAGCATCGCTCTTCAGCCTCGCCACATCCGGCGTGTTCTCCAGCGGCTTGGGCTTGAGCGTCAGAACGCCCTCGTTGCGAGACGCAGCGAAGACACGCTGCAGATAGGCGGCCTGCCCGCCGAACTCGGTCTCCATGCCGGACGGGAAGCGCACGATCTGGGCATTGACCTCGACCTGCTTCAGGCTGATCCGCTCCTTGGCCAGTGGCCCACTGGCGAGCTGCCGAGCCAGCGCAGCCGGGTCGCCTCCAGGCGCGATCGACCAGCCCTGCGCAGTCTCACGGCAGGAGCCGCCCTCGCCTGCCTTGGCACTGAAGACCGCGTTGAGCGTGAACGGCAGGCGCGAGGCCAGCCGGCGCTGCAGCTTCGCATCGTCAAAGGCATAGGCGAGCCGGTAGATCAGGCGCACCTCACCGCAGCCGGCCTCGCCGGAGAGCGCCGCGAAGTCCCGCCGGTCGAGCCGGTTGACCACGGCGGTCAGTTGGAACCGCGCGATCGGCGAGCGCAGCCAGCGCAGATCGATGACCCGGCCGACATTGCCGTCGGTCACCTCATACAGCCTGCGGCCATTGGCCAGCATCTCGGCCCGCAGCGCCGTGACATCCTCGTCGACCTGGCCAGCGATGGTGCGGAACGCGCCACTGCCCTTGGCGAGTTCGGCCGTGCTATCGGCCCGCCCGCCGCCCAGAACATCGGACAGCGCATAGCCTGTCGCTTCGAGGCGCCGCAGCGTCGCGACATCCTGGACGTCGAGGAGGGGCTCGAGCGCGACGGCCGGAAGGCTCGCAGCCGCCCAAAGCAATATGGCCAGACCAAGCCCGCGCCAACCAGCCCCCCGCATGGCGTCCGTCTCCGGCCGATTCGCGCCACCTTGCGCGAGGGAAGGATAGCGCCGGGCCTGCCAGCGTCCAGCTGGAGCCGATTGCGGCTGGCTGCCGGACCGTCAAGCCGATGCGCGTGTCTCGCGCAGGGCACGCGCCTTGCGCGCCAGCTCCTCGAACTCCGCCCGCATCTCCTCGAGCTTGTCCTCGTCGAGCTCCTCGAGATCGAGCAGTTCCTCGCGAGCGCCTTCAAGCTTATTGATCAGCTCGTCGAGCTTGATCTGCATCGCCGCCGTATCGCGGTTCTGGCTGTTCTGGATGATGAACACCATCAGGAAGGTGACGATCGTCGTCGAGGTGTTGATCACCAATTGCCAGGTGTCGTTGAAGCCGAAGAAAGGGCCCGAGATGGCCCATACCACGATGATGGCGAGCGCGATGAAGAAGGTCTGCGGCTTGCCGGCCCAATGCGCCGTCGCCTGCGACAGCCGGGTGAAGAAGGACCGCTTTCCCGGCGATGCGATCTTCGATGTCATGATGGCCTCCGGGTGAGCCTGCACCGATCAACCCCGATCGCGTGCAGGCGTTCCCGAAGGACGAGATCGCTGGCTCAGTAGACCACGACCGAGCGGATCGACTTGCCCTCGTGCATCAGGTCGAAGCCGTGATTGATCTCGTCGAGCGAGAGCTTGTGGGTGATCAGATCGTCGATGTTGATCTTCCCTTCCATGTACCAGTCGACGATCTTCGGCACGTCGGTGCGGCCCCGCGCCCCGCCGAAGGCAGTGCCCTTCCAGACGCGGCCGGTGACCAGCTGGAACGGCCGGGTGGCAATCTCCTTGCCGGCCTCGGCGACGCCGATGATGATCGACTCGCCCCAGCCGCGATGGCAGCACTCCAGCGCCTGGCGCATCACATTGGTGTTGCCGGTGGCGTCGAACGAGAAATCGGCGCCGCCGCCGGTCAGGTCGACGATCGCCTGCACCACCTTGTCGTTGCCGATCTCGGCCGGGTTGATGAAGTCGGTCATGCCGAATTTTTCGGCCATGGCGCGCTTGGCCGGGTTGATGTCGACGCCGATGATCTTGTCGGCGCCGACCATGCGGGCGCCCTGGATCACGTTGAGGCCGATGCCGCCGAGGCCGAAGACGACGACGTTCGCGCCCGGCCAGACCTTGGCGGTGTAGATCACCGCGCCGATGCCGGTGGTCACGCCGCAGCCGATATAGCAGATCTTGTCGAAGGGCGCGTCCTCGCGGACTTTGGCGAGCGCGATCTCGGGCAGGACGGTGAAGTTCGCGAAGGTCGAGCAGCCCATATAATGGAAGACCTCGCCGCCATCGCAGGAGAAGCGCGAGGTGCCGTCCGGCATCAGCCCCTGCCCCTGCGTGGCGCGGATCGAGGTGCAGAGATTAGTCCGGCGCGACAGGCAGGACTTACAGCTGCGGCATTCCGGGGTGTAGAGCGGGATGACATGGTCGCCGGGCTTCAGCGTCGTCACGCCCGCTCCGACCTCGCGCACGATGCCGGCGCCCTCATGGCCGAGGATCGCCGGGAACTTGCCCTCGGAATCCATGCCCGACAGCGTGTAGGCGTCGGTATGGCAGATGCCGGTCGCCATCACCTCGACCAGCACCTCGCCGGCCTTCGGCCCGCCGATCTCAATGGTCTCGATCGTCAGCGGCTTGCCAGCTTCCCAGGCCACGGCGGCACGTGTCTTCATCTCAAAACCCTCCTTCAGAGCGTTGCCCGCGCCTATTTCAGATAGGTTCGCAGCATCCGTATGATTCCGTCGAGCTCGGCTTCGGGTTCGAAACCGGCCTCTTCCTCGCCGCGAGGTCCGTTTCCCAGCGCAAGACCGAAGGTCTCGCGCAAGTGGCTTTCCAGAACCTCGGCCATCAGCCCGTTGGCAGCCCCGCGCAGCGCCGCGATCTGCTGCAGCAGCGCGCTGCAATCCACGCCCGACTCGACCGCGCGCTCCAGCGCCTCCGCCTGGCCCCTGATCCGGCGCAGGCGGGAGATGGCGCGCTTCTTCTCGTCCGGACTATGCGGCATGGCCTGTCATGCCATAGGGCTAGGATACTCCATGGGAGTATGTCAACCGAAGGCTGCCAAGCGGGGCTGCCGAGGTCGCCGTGACATCGCGTTCACTGTGCGACGGCCAATGCAGCCCCAGAACGGAAAAGCCGCGCGAGCTGGGCTCGCGCGGCCATTCGATCGGATATGTCGAGTGGTCAGTACTTGCGGACGACCGGGGCCGGTGCGTAGATCGGCTGCTCCTTCGGGCCGCAGCAATCGGGGTCGCCGAAGTTCCAGCGCATGCCGATCTTGATGTCGTGGCTGTCGATTTCCTTCGCCTTCAATGGACCGTAGCTTTCGGCAAGGTAGGCGTTCTGGATGCGCCCGGACTGCGCATCTCCGAGGTTGAGATAGCGGTATCCCACCTCGAGAGTGAGGTTCTTGTTCACCTCGTAGCCCACGCCGGCCATCAGCGCCCAGGCAACACCCGATTTCGTGCCGTTGGAAGCCGTGCCGAGCGTCGGGCCATACAAGGCGCCGTTGAGTATGCCCTGGTCCGTCAGGCCGGTGATGCGGTTGGACGCGTAACCGATGCCCGCGCCGATATAGGGCGTCAGGCAATTCCAGGTGCCGAGGTCGACATAGGCGTTGAACAGGGCGACCATCGAGGACAGATTGCCCTTGTAGGTATTGTTAAGCTGCGCGATGCCGCCATTCGCTGCGAAGGTGACACGATCGGTCACGCCGATCTGGCCGGCCCCGCGATACTCGAAGGTGCCGTCGACCCTGAACCAGTTGTTGAAGCGATAGCCAACGCCGACACCGGCGAAGAAGGCTGCATTATCTGTCTGGGCGAAGAATTGGCCCGACTCGATCGCGCCCGCGGCCTCCTGACTATACTTGCCAACGGTCTGGTAGCCGACGCCGACATCGCCGCGCAGATAGATGCCCGAGGAGATCGTGCCGCGCAGCTCCGGCGGCGGAGGAACGGGCTGAGCGACCGGAAAATCTGCGGCGCTGGCGATGGCGGATGCGCTGACGGCCATGGCGCCTGCGAGCGCGAGGGTTTTCAGGCTGCCCATGGCAGGTCCCTTCGAGTTTGCACGCAACCGAACTCAAGTGCGCGCGAGTTACCGATGGGGAAACCTTGCCATGGATTTCTTAAACGACACTTAACCCTAAAAACTAACCCTAGCGATGCGTAAACGCCTGCTTTTCAGCTGCCAGACGTCGGTTCCGCGGAGACGTTCGATCGGGCTGGTCGCGCCGCTTCCTGGGGCCGTTTGGAAACTCACGGCCCTCGTCCTGAGGAGCGGCGACGCGGTGTCTCGAAGGACGCTCCAGATGACTCCGGAACCTCCTGGAACATCCTTCGAGACGCGATCTGCGATCGCTCCTCAGGATGAGGGTTGAAGGATTTCTCAAACGGGCGCTCAGCAACGCCCCATGATTCCGGCCACGACAAAGCGGAGCCGGAACGACGGCGCGGCAACTCGGGCTGAATGCGCTCAGGCCGCCGCCTTGGTCACCGCCTCGACCACCTCGTCGACGGCGCGCATGACGAGATCGCGGTCGTCGCCCTCGGCCATGACGCGGATCAACGGCTCGGTCCCGGAGGGACGGATCACCAGTCGCCCGCTCTCGCCGAGCAATTGCTCGGCCGCCTTGATCGCGCTGACCACCGGCTTCTCCTCCAGCGGCCGCCCCTGCTTGTAGCGGACGTTCTTGAGAATCTGCGGCAGCGGCTCGAAGCAATGGCAGACCTCGGAGACCGGCTTCTCTTGTCGCTTGACCACGGCAAGGAGCTGCAGCGCCGCGACAAGCCCGTCGCCGGTCGTGCCGTAGTCGGAGAGGATGATGTGGCCGGACTGCTCGCCGCCGAGGTTGAAGCCGTTGGCGCGCATGTGTTCGAGCACGTAGCGATCGCCGACTGCGGTGCGCGCCATCGACAGGCCCAAGCCAGCCAGATAGCGCTCGAGTCCGAGATTGGACATCACGGTAGAAACGATTCCCGGCGCCGAGAGCCGGCCGTCCTCCTGCCAGCTGCGCGCGATCACGCCCATCAGCTGGTCGCCATCGACGATCTGGCCGTGCTCATCGACGATCAGGACGCGATCGGCGTCGCCGTCGAGCGCGATACCGAGATCGGCGCGCAGCTCGCGTACCTTGCTCACCAGCGTCTCTGGCTTGGTCGAACCGACATCCTTGTTGATGTTGAAACCGTCAGGCTCGTCGCCGATGGTGATGACCTCGGCACCCAGTTCCCAGAGCGCTTCGGGGGCAACCTTGTAGGCGGCGCCATTGGCGCAATCGAGCACGATGCGCAGGCCGTCGAGGCCGAGGTTGCGCGGCAATGTGCGCTTGGCGAACTCGATATAGCGGGCATGAGCGCTCTCGACGCGCTTGGCGCGGCCGAGCAGCGCCGAGGGCGAGAGCTGCTTGCCGAGATCGGAATCGATCAGCCGGGTGATCTCCGCCTCGACCTCGTCATTGAGCTTGTAGCCATCCGGCCCGAACAGCTTGATGCCGTTGTCCTCGTAGGGGTTGTGCGAGGCCGAGATCATGACGCCGAGATCGGCGCGCATCGAGCGGGTCAGCATCGCCACCGCCGGCGTCGGCATCGGGCCGAGCAGCAGCACGTCCATGCCGACCGAGGTGAAGCCCGCGACCAGCGCGTTCTCGATCATGTAGCCGGAGAGCCGCGTGTCCTTGCCGATCACCACACGATGACGGTGCTCGCCGCGACGGAAGGCGATGCCGGTCGCCTGCCCCACCCGCAGCGCCAGATCGGGCGTGATCACGCCGTTGGCGCGCCCACGGATGCCATCGGTGCCGAAATATTTGCGTGTCATCAGGTCGCCCTCGGAACCCTGTCCGAATTGTTGCTTTTCTCAGCTCATACAGGCTCTTCGCCTGCTCAGCTTCTCACAAATTGTGTCGGACCGTATCCGTCAAGCATCGGTAGCGCCGTCCGGCGTGAATTGCGGGGACAGGCCAACAGAAAGGGCGGCCCGAAGGCCGCCCTCGCCGATTTTGACGGTCTCGAATCCGCTCAGGCCTGCGGCTGCGGCTCGAGCCCCGCATCGGGCTCGTCGCGCTTGCGGCCCTTGCCGGTGCTCGGCACGGCCGGGCCGCGCGGGGCGTGCGGCGTGTCGGCGTCGTCGCGCGCGGGGCGCTTGCCGGCGATCAGGTCGCGGATCTCGTCGCCGGTCAGCGTCTCGTATTCGAGGAGCGCCTCGGCCACCGCGACGAACTCGTCATGGTGCTTGGTCAGGATTTCCTTGGCGCTGACATAGCCCTCGTTGACAAGGCGGCGGACCTCGCTGTCGATCTTCTGCGCGGTCGCCTCCGACAGGCTCTGGCTGCGTCCCATCGACATGCCGAGGAAGACCTCCTCCTGCTGATCGCCATAGGCGACGAGGCCGAGCTCGTCGGAATAGCCCATCTGGGTGACCATGGCCTTGGCCATCTTGGTCGCCTGCTGGATGTCGCCAGTGGCACCGGAGGTGATGTTCTCCTTGCCGAAGGTGATCTCCTCCGCCACGCGCCCGCCCATGGCGACCGCGAGCTGCGAGGTGAACTCCTTGAACTTCATCGAGTAGCGATCACCCTCGGGCAGGAACTTGACCATGCCGAGCGCTCGGCCGCGCGGGATGATCGTCGCCTTGTGGACGGGGATGCCGGCCGGGACATAGAGGCCGACGATGGCATGGCCGGCCTCGTGATAGGCGGTCAGCTTCTTCTCTTCCTCGGACATCGCCATCGATTTGCGCTCGGCGCCCATCATGACCTTGTCTTTGGCGTCCTCGAACTCGGCGTGGGTGACCATGCGCTTGCCGCGGCGGGCCGCGAGCAGGGCGCCCTCGTTGACGAGGTTCATCAGGTCGGCGCCGGAGAAGCCGGGCGTGCCGCGGGCCAGCACCTTGAGATCGACGTCCGGAGCGAGCGGCACCTTGCGCACATGCACGCGCAGGATCTTCTCGCGGCCGGCGACGTCCGGATTAGGCACGACGATCTGGCGATCGAAGCGGCCGGGACGCAGCAGCGCCGGGTCGAGCACGTCGGGCCGGTTGGTCGCGGCGATGATGATCACGCCCTCGTTCGGCTCGAAGCCGTCCATCTCGACCAGCAGCTGGTTGAGGGTCTGCTCGCGCTCGTCATTGCCGCCGCCGAGGCCGGCGCCGCGATGACGACCGACTGCGTCGATTTCGTCGATGAAGATGATGCAGGGCGCGTTCTTCTTGGCCTGCTCGAACATGTCGCGCACGCGGCTAGCGCCGACGCCGACGAACATCTCGACGAAATCAGAACCCGAGATCGTGAAGAACGGCACGTTCGCCTCGCCGGCGACGGCGCGCGCGGTCAAGGTCTTGCCGGTGCCGGGAGGGCCGACCAGCAACACGCCGCGCGGGATGCGGCCGCCCAGGCGCTGGAACTTCTGCGGATCGCGCAGGAACTCGACGATCTCCTGCAGGTCTTCCTTGGCCTCGTCGATGCCGGCGACGTCCTCGAAGGTGACGCGGCCATGTGCCTCGGTCAGGAGCTTGGCCTTCGACTTGCCGAAGCCCATCGCCCGGCCGGCGCCGTTCTGCATCTGGCGGGACATGAAGATCCACAGGCCGATGAAGATCACAAAGGGCAGCGAATTGACCAGCAGCGCCATGAACCACGGCGTGCCTTCCGACGGCGCGCGGGCCGAGACCTGCACGCCCTTCTGCGCCAGCGTCTTCAGCAGCGCCGGATCGCCATAGGGCGCATAGGTAACGAAGCTGCGCCCATCCGAGAAGGTGCCGGTGATCTCCTGGCCCGACACCACCACATTGGCGATACGACCGGCTTCGGATTCGTTGATCAGCTGGCTGTAGGGAATTTCATTGGTGCTGGCGCGCTGGCTCGGGCTCTGGAACAGGGTGACCAGCGCCAGAACCAGCAGGAAGATCACCACCCAGAGGGCGAAATTGCGGAAGTTCGGATTCATCAGGGTTCCGATCCGCTCGCCGACGGAATTGCCGCGCGAGCCTGTGGTTTTCGCTGTCTAATCTAGGGCCGCCATGCCCCCTTGCCAAGGGAAGCCTGCCCCTTCTTCTGGTTATACCGTCGCAGGGTGAACTCCTCGGCTCCTCCTGCCTTCGCGCGCGAGCGTCAAAACGCCGTCGCCGGCCAGCGACAGGCGGAAACCGCCGAGCGTGCGTCGCAGCGCCCTGCCCTCGCGCGCCGCCGCGATCAGGGCCTGTGCGCAATCCTCGAGCCGCGCCAGACGCAAGGGCACCTCGGCCTGCGCGTCGCCGTCCTGAGCTGCCGCGAGCGCGAGCGCCAAGCCCCGGATGACGATCTCCTCAGGCTCCTGGCAGAGCCGGGCAAAATCGAACCGGAGCTGGTCCGCTTCGCTGCCGGCCGGCAGCGCCGCCAGGGCCCGCACCGCCAGCATGTCCAGGGCCTCGTCGGACCGCGCCAGTCTGCGAGCAAGCTGTCCGAGACGTCCTGCTGTCAATCCGGCATCGGCCAATCCCGGCAGCAGCTTGCGCCAACGGATGCGGGCAAAGCGCGGATCGTCATTGTACGGGTCGCGCACGAAGGAAAGTCCCCGCGCCTGGCACGTCGCGACGAGTCGTGACTTCTCGATCCCAAGCAGCGGCCGTGCCAGCACGATCCCGTTCACGGCGCTGCGCAGCGCCATGCCTGCGAGGCCGGTGAGGCCGGAGCCGGCGGCCATGCGCATCAACATGGTCTCAGCTTGATCATCGGCGGTATGGGCGGTGACGACCGCCGTCGCACCAAACGCCCTCGCCTCCTCCGCCAGTAGGCCGTAGCGCGCGGTGCGCGCCTTCTCCTGCAGCGCGCTCTGCGGCTTGTCCCCGAGCCAGCGCCTCGTGCGGTGCTCGACGCCGAGCCGGGCGGAAAGTGCACCGACCATCGCCGCCTCCTGCGCCGCCTCGGGCCGCAAGCCATGATCGACCGTGACCGCCAGAAGACGCGCACGCCCCTGGCCGGCCCATTCGGCCAGCAGCGCGAGGAGAGCGACGGAATCGGGCCCGCCGGATACGGCGACGATCAGCGCCTCCTCGCTGGCAAGCGACCGGAACAGGACGGCGGCATCCGCTGCCGCCAGGGGCTGGGAGGCGGATTGTTCTGCCGGCAGCGCGGTCAAGCGCAGCGGGCGCGCTGCCGCTCGCGCTCGACGCCCTGGCGCACCGCGTTCGAGGCACCGGGATAGTCGACGCCGACCTTGGCATAGGTGGCGCAGGCCTGGTCGCGCGCACCGAGCCCGTTCAGGGACATGCCGAGCTTGAGCAGGCTGTCGGCGCCCTTGCCGGCCTTCGGAAACTCGCGCGAGATCTTCAGAAATTGCTCGGCCGCCTCGCGATAGCGCCGGCGCTGGAAATAGCTCTCGCCGAGCCAGAAGGTCGCATCGGCCGCCAGGCGGTCGCGCGGATAGCTCTGCAGGAACTCGCGGAAGCTCATCTCGGCGCGCTCGTATTCCTTGCGCAGCACATGGGCATAGGCGAGATCGTAGAGTTCGCGCGGGCTGCCCGCCTGCCCCGTCGCCGCGACGCTGGGACCGCGCGGCGTCGCCGGCGGCAGCGCGCCGTCCGGCACGGGACGACCGACGCTGGACAGGTCCATCGGGCCCTGCCCCTGATCGCCGGCGAATTCCTCGTCGATGATCTGGCCGAGCTGGCGCGGCCCACCGGCTGCTCCCGGCTGGGCAGCGGGATCGAAGGCATCGCCACGGCGCTCGCGTCCGGGTGCCGCGGGAGGAGCCGGAGGATTGGCCGGACGGGTCGCCTGCGGTGCCGGTGCGGCGCCGCCACGCTGGCCGCCGCGCTCCGAGAAGCGGAAATCGACATCTTCCTGCATCTTGCGCAGCTGTTCGGTCAGGCGCCGGTTCTCGAACTGCAATTGCTCGATCTGCCCGGAGAGCTGGCGCAACTGGTTCTCGAGCCGGCTCGTGCGCACCACGAGGTCGGCAGCATCCTGCGCGGCGGCAGGCTGGGTCAGCCCGATCGCGAGAAGCGAAAAACCGGCGAGCAGAGCATGCCGCAGCAGGGGCCGCTTCCGGCCCGGAATGGAGATCATCGCAATCGTCATTTCAAGCAAACCGCATCGCCCCGGAGATCAAAGCTATCACACGCGAATACCGCGGCCAAAATATGGAAAAGCCGGCGCTTTCCTTGCGGTAAGCGCCGGCTTCGTCAAGCCTTTATCGAGCGGCTGGATCAGACGCCGCCAGCGCCGTCGAGCACCGTCACCGCGCGGCGGTTCTGCGACCAGCAGGAGATGTCGTTGCAGACCGCGACCGGCCGCTCCTTGCCGTAGGAGATGGTGCGGATTCGGTTGCCGGGGATGCCGCGCGAAGCCAGGTAGTCGCGCACCGTCTGGGCGCGGCGGGCGCCAAGCGAGTAGTTGTATTCGCGGGTGCCGCGCTCGTCGGCATGGCCTTCGATGGTGAAGGTGTAGCGCGGATAGCGCTGCAGCCATCCCGACTGCTTGTCGAGGGTCGCGACCGCGGTCGGCGTCAGATCGGTCGAGTCGGTCTCGAAGAAGACGCGATCGCCGACGTTCACGACGAAGTCCTGGGCGCTGCCCGGGGTGGCGGCGCCGCCGGCGCCGAAGCCGTCGGCATTCTGGTCCTTGGCGCAGGCGCCGAGAGCGAGCGCGCCCATCAGGGCGGCAGCGAGGCGCACCGTGCGGGCGCTGGCGGCGAAGGAGGCGAGCATGTCAATTCTCTCCGAATGTCGGGCGCGGAGCGCGCCGGGCGGCGTCACGCGTTATCCCAATCAATGATGTGTCAACCTAAACGAGACCTTGCCAGAACAAGGCGAAGTGGCGGCATTGCGGCGTATGGTTAACCAAATGTGGCCGGGCGCTCTGACGTCAGGCTATGTTGCATTCCTGCATCAGCGCGCGGCGGTGAGCAGCGGCGACCAGGTCGGATCGGAGGCGAAGGACGGCGTCGGCACCGGCACTTCGACCCGGCCGGTGATGTCGACCATGTACAATTTGCCGCCGGACTGCCCGCCGGGATCGCGGAAGAACATGATGTACTGACCGTTCGGGGCCCAGTTCGGCGCTTCGTTGTGAAAGCTTTCGGTCAGGATGCGCTCGCCCGAGCCGTCAGGCTTCATCACGCCGATGGCGAAGGTGCCGCCGCCCTGCCGGGTGAAGGCGATGAGGTCGCCGCGCGGCGACCAGGAGGGCTGCGAATAGGAGCCCTGGCCGAAGGAGATGCGCTTGCCCTCGCCGCCGCCGGCGCCCATGACATAAAGCTGCTGCGAGCCGCCGCGGTCGCTCTCGAAGACGATCTGCGATCCATCGGGCGCGTAGGAAGGCGAAGTGTCGATCGCCGAGGTCGAGGTCAGACGCTGCGTGGTGCGCGAGCCGATGTCGATCGCATAGAGATTGGCATTGCCGCCCTGCTGCAGGCTGAGAGCGATCCGGGCACCGTTGGGCGAGAAGCGCGGGCTCGTGGTCATGTCGGGGAAGTTGCCGACGACCTGGCGCTGGCCGGTCTCGATGTTGAGCACATGCACGCGCGGCTGCTCGCCGGTGCGCTGCGCCATATAGGTCACTTCCTGGGCCACCGGCGAATAGCGCGGCGTCACCACCGAGGTCTCGCCGCCGGTCAGGTAGCGCACATTGGCGCCGTCCTGATCCATGATGGCTAGGCGCTTGCGCCGGGCCTCCTTCGAGCCGGATTCGTCGACGAAGACGACACGGGTGTCGAAGAAGCCGCCGACCCCGGTGATCTTGGTGAAGACCGCATCCGAGATGATGTGGCCGACACGGCGGGAATTGTTCGGGTCGGTGAAGTATTGCTGGCCGTCGATCTGCTGGCCGGCGACGACGTCCCAGAGCCGGAACTCGGCCCGGAGCCGGCCGCCATCGCGCGAGACTCGGCCGATCACCAGCGCCTGGACGCCGGCGGCCTTCCAGGCCTCGAATTGCGGCGCCGCGTCGAAGGGCGGATTCTTCTCCGGGTGACGCGCCTTCTCGATCGGCAGGAAATAGCCGCAGCGCTTCAGATTGTTGGTGATGATGCCGGAGACCAGCGCCCCGCCCTCGCCGGCGAAATCGGCGACCGCGATCGGCATCGGCTGGAAGGTGCCCTTGCGCAGGTCGATCACCAGCTCGGCACGGGCCGGGGCGACCAATGCCGGCAGGACCAGACCCGAGCCGGCCAGCGCAAGCGCATGTCGACGGGTCAGCCCAGCGGCCATATCGGCCGGGCGAAGAGTGGAATGATCAATACGGTCCATGGCGGTCACAGCACGTCCCTGGCGTCGAAATTCACGATGACGTCGCGCCAATCGTCGTAATAGGCAGCAAATTGCGCGGGAATGCGCAGCGGCGAGCAACGGCGCGTCGCCGTCAGCGCCGAATCCGCCGCGACCCTGAAGAGTGGGTCGGGCGAGGAATTGGTCACGCTCGCCTGGCCCATCAGCGAGCCGTCGGTATTGAGCTTCATGCGCACCTGCGGCACCACCGGCTTGGAGGCGCTCTGCAGCGCGATCGGCACGTTCCAGCACTTCTGCAGCTGGTCCTGGATGATGCCCATCAGCTGCGCCCGGAGCGAGGGCGAGAGCTTCTGCGAGGAGCCGGTCTGGGTACCGAGCGAGGCGGTGCGGTTGATCTGCGGCGCGCTCGATCCCGAGGACTGCGCCTGCTCCTTCGACTGCAGCAACTTGGCGATGTCACTCGCATTGAAGTTCTTGGCGATCTCGGCTTCGCGCTTGGCCTTGGCTTCCGCCTCGCGCTTGGCCTTGGCCTCGGCGGCAATCTTGGCCTTCTGCTCGGCTTCGGCCTTCGCCTTGGCTTCCGCTTCCGCCTTCTGCTTGGCGGCCTTGGCCGCCTCGGCACGTGCCTGCGCCTCGGCTTCGGCCTTCGCCTTGGCGGCAGCCTTGGCCTCCTGCTCGGCCTGCTTCGCCTTGCTCTCGAGCTCAGCCTCCTCGGCGAGCTTCGCCAGCGCCTCGCGGCGCTGCTCGGCTTCCTGGGCTGCGGCCTGCTCGGATTTCTGCGGCGGCTGCTTCACCGGCTCGGCCGGCGGCGTCGGCTTCGGGGTCGGACGTGCCGGCGGCAGCGGCGCCGCGGCGTTGTCCTCGGCCACCTTGAGCTCGGGCGGGCGCGACGGCGGCGCCGGCGTGTCCTGCTTGGCCTCGCCCGCTTCCTTGCGCTCGACGATCTCGGACTGGCGCTCGGCGCGCTGCTGCGGCTGCTCCTGCACCTTCTCGGCCTGGCGCTCGCCGCGGGTGACCTGGTTCAGCGCGGAGGGATCGATCACCTCGACGGCGATCGCCTCCTGGTGTTCCGGCAACGGCGCCACGCCGGAAAACGCCAGCAACCCCGCGACCAGAACGGTCGCGTGGGCAAGGGCGGAAACCGCCAAGCCGGGTTCGGAGCGCGAAACCATCAACGCGACGCGACCTTCTCGTTCAATGCGAATTCGGCTCGGTGACCAGCGCCACGCGCCTGAATCCGGCGCTGGTGATGGTCGCCATCACCGAGGCGACGCGGCCATAGTCGACCTGCTTGTGGCCACGCACATAGATCCGGTCCTCGAAGCCCTGCTTGGCGATGCCTTGCAGCTTCTGCACCAGATCGGGCTCGAGCGTCGGCTGGTCCTGCAGGAAGATCTGGCCCTTCTCGTCGATGGCGATGGTGATCGGCTTCTGATCGACGTTGATCGGCTTGGCGCCGGTCTGCGGCAGGTCGATTGGCACGCCGGTCGCGATCAACGGCGCCGCGACCATGAAGATGATCAGCAACACCAGCATGACGTCGATGAACGGCGTCATGTTGATCTCGGCGATGGCCCCATGGCGCCGGGGCCGGCGGCGGCGCCCACCGGCCTTGGGACTGGCTGCAGCTGACATACCCATCGTCTAAGCCCTCACGCAGCCAGGCGCTCGTCGATCTGCCGCGACAGGATCGCGGAGAACTCGTCGGCGAAGGCTTCGAGCCGGTTCTGCGCCTTGGCAACCTCGGCCTGCAGCTTGTTGTAGGCCATCAGCGCGGGGATAGCGGCGAACAGGCCGATCGCGGTGGCGAACAGCGCCTCGGCGATGCCGGGCGCGACGACGGCAAGCGAGGAATTCTTCGAGACCGCGATCGCGGTGAACGAGTTCATGATGCCCCAGACCGTGCCGAACAGGCCGATGAACGGGGCGGCCGAGGCGATGGTCGAGAGCACGAGCAGCTTCGATTCGAGCCGCTCGGCCTCGCGCTGGATGGTGACGTCGAGCACCTTGTCGATGCGCGCCGACAGGCTGGCCACCGAGCGCCCGCCATTCTCGAAGGAGCGCTTCCACTCGCGCATCGCCGCGACGAAGACGGCGGCCATGTCGTTGACCGGCCGGTTGGCGAGGTCGCGATAGAGCTCCTCCAGCGAGCGGCCCGACCAGAATACCTCCTCGAACGCGTCCATGTCCTGGCGCGTGCGGCGATAGAGCAGGGTCTTGTCGATGATGATCGACCAGCACCAGATCGAGGCGGCCAGCAAGCCCATCATGACCAGCTTGACGACGATATGGGCGTGCCAGAACAGCGACCAGAAAGACATGTCGATCTGCGGCGCGGCCTGCGCGATCTCCACGGCGGGGTTCATCCTGTCATCCTTCTGCCTGGCGGGCACGAAACCGAGTCCGGCCCCGCGCAGCCAATTCTCCGCGCCGCGAAGCTCGCGCCGCCGCCCGTTTCTGCGCTCCGGGGATATGCCGATGACACCAATTGCCGCTGAATTCGGCGAAAGATGG
>DASYHC010000054.1:0-51062 GCA_035998995.1 Allobosea sp. | reverse complement strand
CTGCGGCCCTGCTCGCTGCGGGTGATGTAAGCCCGGATGCGGCCCGCCGCTTCTTCGCGGATAATTTTGCCTTCTGGCGCATCCGTCCGGCTAGCACCGAGCGCGGCTTCATGACCGGCTATTTCGAGCCGGAGTTCGAGGGCGCGCTGACCCGCTCGGATGCCTTCCCGACGCCGCTCTACGGCCGCCCGGCCGATCTGGTGACCAAGATGCCGGGCGACGACTGGCCCGGCCTCGATGCGGGCCTGACCTCGGCGCGCAGGACGGCCAAGGGGCTGGAGCCCTTCCCGGACCGCACCGCGATCGAGGAGGGCGCGCTCGCCGGCCAGGGGCTCGAAATCCTCTGGATGCGCGATCCAGTCGATCGTTTCGTCCTGCAGGTTCAGGGTTCGGGCCGGATTCGCCTGCCGGACGGCAAGGTGACGCGCCTCGTCTATGCCGGACGCAATGGCCATCCCTACACCTCGCTCGGGCGCGAGCTCAGCCGACGCGAGAACATTCCGCCCGAGCAGATGACCATGGACAGGCTCATCGCGCGGCTGAAGGCCGATGCCGGCTTTGCCCGCGATCTGATCCGGCTCAACCGCTCCTTCGTCTTCTATGCTCGTAACGACGACCTCCCGGCCGATTCGGGTCCGATCGGCGGCGCCGGCCTGCCGCTGACGCCGCTGCGCAGCATCGCGGTCGACCGTTCGCTCTGG
Organism: Allobosea sp.; assembly: GCA_035998995.1. GTDB lineage: Bacteria > Pseudomonadota > Alphaproteobacteria > Rhizobiales > Beijerinckiaceae > Allobosea. The sequence goes on along the minus strand of DASYHC010000054.1, from coordinate 50,361 downwards.
CCCTATGGCATGCCGGCCTGGATCGAGACCGAGATCCCGGACGGCAAGGGCGGCAGCGAGAAGCTCGCCAGGCTGATGCTGGCCCAGGATACCGGCACCGCGATCGTCGGCCCGGCCCGGATCGACCTCTTCGTCGGCTCGGGCGCGGAAGCCGGCCATCGTGCTGGCCTGATCCGGCATCCCGTCGATTTCGTCGTGCTCTGGCCGCGCTGAGCCATGCGCCGGCGCGGCAAGCTCCTCTCCGAGGCGGAACTCGCGCTCTGGCGCCAGGTCGCGCGCACAGTGAAGCCGTTACCGGGCCGTTCGCCGGTCGAGCCTGAACCGGAAGCAGCACAGGCCAAGCCCGCCCCGATTGTGGAGAACGATTCGCCTCCAGCCATGTTGGCACCAGCCCGGCCCACCAAGCCCGCGCCGCCGCCTTTGGTGCCGCTGGAGCGGCGCATGCGCACGCAATTGCGCCGCGGCCAGCAGGGCGTCGAGGCTGTCATCGACCTGCACGGCCTGCGTCAGGAGGAGGCGCATTCGGCATTGCGCGGCTTCCTGCGCCTCCAGCAGCAGCGTGGCGCCAAGCTCGTGCTGGTGGTGACCGGCAAGGGCATCGCTGGCGATGTTCCTTACGGCGAGGAGCGCGGCATCCTGCGCCGCAACGTGCCCCATTGGCTGCGCCTGCCCGATCTGCGGCCGCTGGTGCTCGGCTTCGACGAGGCCGAGCAGCGCCATGGCGGCGCCGGCGCGCTCTACATTCGCCTGCGTCGCAGCCGGGAGATCGGCTGATGACGCCCTTCGGCCGCCGTGTCCGGCAATTGCGCGCGGCCCGCGGCGTGACCCTGGCCCAGATGGCGCAGGCGCTCGGCGTCACCCCCGCCTATCTCTCGGCGCTGGAGCACGGCAAGCGCGGCCAGCCGACCTTCACCCTGATCCAGGGTGCCATCCATCATCTCGGCGTGATCTGGGACGAGGCCGACGAACTGATCCGTCTCGCCGAGCTGTCGCATCCGCGCGTGGTGATCGATACGGCCGGGCTCGAACCCGAGGCGACCTTGTTCGCCAATCGCCTCGCCCATGAGGTGGAATGGCTCGGCCCATCCGACCTGGCGGCGCTGACCTCGATCCTCGACAGCGCCGCGCGCCGCCGCGGCAGCGCTTGACCTTGCTGGCCGTCAATGCAACACGCCGCCATCCTCCCGCCATCACGGATCGTTTCATGACCTCCAAGCGCTATGACGTGCTCGCCTTGGGCAATGCCATCGTCGACGTCTTCGCTGCGGCGGAGGAAGATTTTCTGGCGAAGTACGAGCTGGTCAAAGGCTCGATGGCGCTGATCGACGAGCCGCGGGCGGAATTGCTTTATGGCGCGATGGGCCCGGGCAAGGTCGTCTCGGGCGGCTCTGCCGCCAACACCATCGCCGGCCTCGCCTCCTTCGGCGGCAAGGGCGCCTTCATCGGCAAGGTCAAGGCCGACGAGCTCGGCAAGCTCTACCGCCATGACCTCACCTCGCTCGGCGTCGCCTTCGACACCGCCGCGGCGACCGAAGGCCCGGCGACGGCGCGCTCCTTCATCATCGTCACGCCCGATGGCGAGCGCACCATGAACACCTATCTCGGCGCCTGCCAGGGTCTGTCGCCGGCCGATGTCGATGCCGCCACGGTCGAGAACGCCGATATCGTCTATCTCGAAGGCTATCTCTGGGATCCGCCGGCGGCCAAGGACGCCTTCCGCAAGGCCTCGGAGCTCGCCCACAAGGCCGGTGGCCGCGTCGCCATCACCCTGTCGGACTCCTTCTGCGTCGATCGCTATCGCGACGAGTTCCTCGGCCTGATCCGCAATCGCATGGTCGATCTCGTCTTCGCCAACGAGCACGAGCTGAAGAGCCTCTACCAGAGCGCCGATTTCGACACGGCACTGGCGGCGCTGCGGGCCGAGAACGTGCTTGCGGTGATCACCCGCTCGGAGAACGGCGCTCTGGCGCTAACGCCGGATGGCGTCGTGGCCGAGCCGGTCTTCCCGATCGAGCGCGTGGTCGATGCGACCGGCGCCGGCGATCTCTTCGCCGCCGGCTTCCTGCATGGCCTGACGACGAACCGCGAGGCCCGCGATTGCCTGCGGCTCGGTGCTTTGGCTGCCGCCGAGGTCATCAGCCATGTCGGGGCGCGCCCGGACGTCAACCTGAAGACGCTCGCGGGCAATAACGGCCTGCTCTGAAGGAAAAGCGCGGGCGGCTCAGGCCGCCCGCTTCAGCCCCGTCGCGCTCCAGATCTCGCTGAGCGCGCCGACCAAGGTGGCGATGTCCTCGTCCGAATGCAGCGGCGTCGGCGTGATCCGCAAACGCTCGGTGCCACGTGCCACGGTCGGATAGTTGATCGGCTGGACATAGATCGCAAAGCGCTCCAGCAACTCGTCGCTGATCCGCTTGCACAGGGCGGCATCGCCGACCATCACCGGCACGATATGGCTGGGATTGGGCAGATGCGGGATGCCGGCCTGGTCGAGCTGCTGACGTAGCTTGCGCACCCGGTCCTGCTGGCCCTCACGCTCGGCCGAGCTAACCTTGAGATGCCGGATCGCGGCGAGCGCGCCAGCGGCCAGCGTCGGCGGCAGCGAGCTTGAGAAGATGAAGCCCGAGGCGAAGCTGCGGATGAAGTCGCAGAGCGCTGCCGAGCCGGTGACATAGCCGCCCATCACGCCGAAGGACTTGGCGAGCGTGCCCTCGATCAGGTCGAGCCGGTGGCTCAAGCCCTCGCGCTCGCTGACGCCGCCGCCGCGCGGCCCGTAGAGCCCGACGGCATGGACCTCGTCGATATAGGTCATCGCGCCGAACTCCTCGGCGAGATCGCAGAATTCGGCGACCGGCGCGATGTCGCCATCCATCGAATAGACGGATTCGAAGGCGATCAGCTTCGGCCGGCTCGGGTCGATGCTCGCGAGCTTGCGGCGCAGGTCCTGAGCGTCGTTATGGGCGAAGATCAGCTTCTCCGCCCGCGAATGCCGGATGCCCTCGATCATCGAGGCATGGTTGGCGGCGTCGGTCAGTATGACGCAGCCGGGAATGCGCGCAGCCAGGGTCGAGAGCGAGGCCCAGTTCGACATGTAGCCGGAGTTGAACAGCAGCGCTGCGTCCTTGCCGTGCAGGTCGGCGAGCTCGCGCTCCAGCAGGACATGGTAGTGGTTGGTGCCGGCGATGTTGCGGGTGCCGCCGGCGCCGGCGCCGCAGCTGTCGAGCGCCTCGCGCATCGCGGCGAGCACGGCAGGGTGCTGGCCCATGCCGAGATAATCGTTCGAGCACCAGACGGTGACCTCGCGCGGCCCGTTCGGGCCGTGGAAGGCGGCGCGCGGAAAGCGGCCGGCGCGGCGCTCGAGATCGGCGAAGATGCGATAACGGCCTTCGGCCTTGAGGCCGTCGAGTTCGCTGCGGAAAAAGGCTTCGAAATCCATGAGTGACGCTCCTGGCGGCACCTTTGAGGGATTCCAGGCGCGGGGTAAAGGCGCACCAATGTCGCGCCGCAGCAAGCCACGGCGGCATGATCCTAGCGCAGGCCACGCCGCTTCGTGCAAGGAGCTTTTCGTTTCCGGACGGGAATGGGCCTTTCCCTTTGGCGCGCCGGGCCGTTAGATCGTCGGCAAAGCTGACGAGGACAGGCCATGGCGGTAACGATCGACGGACGGACCCTGAAGGGCAAGCAGGTGCTGCGCGTGGCCCGGCCCGGCGCCTCCGGCCGCTATGAGAAGGCGACCTTGGCCAAGTCGGCGCGCGAGGCGATCGCGGCGACACGGGCTCATATCGACGCCAACTTCATGAACGACGAAGCGCCGTTCATGTACTCGTTCAATACTGGTGTCGGCCTGTTCAAGGACCAGCGCGTGCTGATGTCGGAGATGACCGAATATCAGCGCAAGAGCGTCTATGCCCACGCCACCGGCATCGGCGAGCCCTTTCCGGAGGATGTGACTCGCGCCACCATGCTGCTGCGCGCCAATGCCTTCGCCTCGAACTATTCCGGCCCGCAGGTGGCGCTGGTCGAGCGCCTGCTCGCCTGCCTCAATGCCGGCATCCATCCGGTGATCCCGCAGAAGGGCTCGGTCGGCGCCTCCGGCGATCTCGCCCCGCTTGCCCATATGTCGGCGGCGGTCTGCGGCTTCGAGGAGGGCGAGGCGGTCTACAAGGGCAAGCGGATGAAGGCTCGCGAGGCCCTGGCCAAGGCGGGGCTGGAGCCGGACTTCAAGCTCGGCGCCAAGGATGCCTCGGCCCTGATCAACGGCTCGACGGTGTCGCTGGCGCTTGGCGTGCTCGCCACCGAGGACGCCAGGCGCCTGATCAAGGCCGCCGATATCGGCCTTGCCCTCTCGCTCGAAGCGATGCGCGGGGAGCTCGCCGCCTTCGATCCGCGCGTCCATGCCGCCCGCCCGCATCCTGGCCAGGCGCTGGTGGCGCGCAACCTCGTCAAGATCACACAGGGCTCGAAGCGCTGCTCGGCCTCGGCCCGCGAGACGATCTATCCCGACGAGATCGGCCGCACGCCAGGCAAGCCGCCGGCGCCGCGCGTGCAGGACGTCTATTCCTTGCGCTGCGCCCCGCAGGTGCATGGGCCCGCCCGCGAGGCGCTCGACTATGTCAGCCGCATCATCGCGACCGAGACCAATTCGGCGACCGACAACCCGCTGATCTTCCCAGAGGATGACGGCTACCGCGTCATCTCCGGCGGCCATTTCCATGGCCAGTATGTCGCGCAGGCGATGGACCTGCTCGCCATCGCCATGACCGATCTCGGCTCGATCTGCGAGCGCCGCCTCGCCCGCCTCGTCGACCCGACCCTGAGCTACGGCCTGCCGCGCAACCTGCTCGCCGGCAAGCGCGGCCTCAACACCGGCTTTGCTACCGTTCAGTGCTCGATGTCGGCGCTGGTGATGGAGAACCGCACGCTCTCCTCGCCGGGTTCGGTCGACTCGATCCCCGGCAAGTCGAACGCTGAGGACCATGTTTCGAACTCGACCTGGTGCGGCCGCAAGGCGCGCACGATCGTCGAGAATGTCGAGATGATCATCGCTGCCGAGATCCTGATGGCCTGCCAGGCGCTCTCGCTGATCGCCGACACCGCCAAAGCCCATCCGCTCGGCAAGGGCACGCAGGCGGCTCTGGAGGCCCTGCGCGAGACGATCCCGCCGGCGCTCGACGGCGACCGCTGGTATGCCGCCGAGATGAACCAGGCGACGGCGCTTATCCGCTCCGGCGCGATCGTCGAGGCGGTCGAGGCGGCTGTGGGGGCGTTGGAGTAGGGCGGCCGGCGAGGTGCACGTCATGCTCGGCCTTGAGCCGAGCATCTCAGGCCGGAGGAGGTTCCGGCTGGCGCCTTCTCGTCATGAGATTCTCGGGTCTGCGCTTCGCTGCGCCCGAGAATGACGCCTCTCAGTACAGCGTCGCCTTGACCCGCTCCGGCAGTGCCTTGTCATAGGCTTCGCCATCGAACGCTTCAGTCGCCGCCCGCGCCGAGATTTCGCGCAGGATCGTGCCCGCGCTGGGCAGCGAGCGCTTGTCGACCTGCGCCGCCGGGTTCCAGAGGTCGGCGCGCACCACCGCCCGCGAGCATTGGAAGTAGGCGGCCTCGACGGTGACGACGATCACGCAGGCTGGCAGTTTTCCGGCCATCTCGAAGCGCGCGCACAGCTCCGGATCGGTCGAGAGCACCGCGGTGCCGTTCACACGCAGCGTTTCGCCGTAACCGGGGATCAGAAAGAGCATTCCGATTCGATTGTCGGACAGAAGATTCTTCAACGAATCCAGTCTGTTATTGCCTCTTCGGTCCGGAATCAGCAGCGTTTTCGCGTCGCTCACGGTGACAAAGCCCGGCTGATCCCCACGCGGTGAGCAATCCAGCCCATCCGGACCATTGGTCGCGAGCACGAAAAACGGCGAGGCCGCGATCAGCGCGCCATAGTTGGCGTCGATGTGATCGATCTCCTTGAGGACCGAGGCTGGCGCGATCGGGTTCGGATAGAGCGCGGCGAGTTGATCGGGCGAGTTGATGAGGTGCGCGGTCATGCCAGCCTCCGAAGATAATAAGTCTAGACTATTCGGTTTCGCTGCAACGCACCAGAGGCCAGTCAAAAGAAAACGCCCCGCACCTGAGGGTGCGGGGCGTCTGATTCACGTGAAACGCTAAACGCGCCTCAACAGCAGTATCAGTCCTCGGCGCCCTGGCGCTCGCGGGACTTCTCGGCCTCGCGCTCGGCCTTCAGCTTCTCGGTGATGTCCTCGCCGGTGGCCTGGTCGACGACCTTCATCGACAGGCGCACCTTGCCGCGCTCGTCCATGCCGAGGAACTTGACCTTGACCTTGTCGCCTTCCTTGACGACGTCCTGCACCTTCTGGACGCGCTTGGGAGCGAGCTCGGAGATGTGGACGAGGCCGTCCTTGGCGCCGAAGAAGTTCACGAAGGCGCCGAATTCCATGACCTTCACGACGGTGCCGTCATAGATCATGCCCGGCTCCGCCTCGGAAACGATCGACTTGATCCACTTGATCGCGGCTTCGATCGACTTGCCGTCGGCCGAGGCGATCTTGATGGTGCCGTCGTCCTCGATGTTGACCTTGGCGCCGGTCTTCTCGACGATCTCGCGGATCACCTTGCCGCCCGAACCGATGACTTCGCGGATCTTGTCGACCGGGATCTTCATCGTCTCGATGCGCGGCGCATACTCGCCGAGCTGGCCGCGCGCCGCCGAGAGCGCCTTGTTCATCTCGCCGAGGATGTGATCACGACCGCCCTTGGCCTGGTCGAGGGCGACCTTCATGATCTCCTCGGTGATCCCCGCGATCTTGATGTCCATCTGCAGTGAGGTGATGCCCTCGGCCGTGCCGGCGACCTTGAAGTCCATGTCGCCGAGATGGTCCTCGTCACCGAGGATGTCGGAGAGCACCGCGAAGCGCTCACCCTCGAGGATCAGGCCCATGGCGATGCCCGCGACCGGCGCCTTCAGCGGCACGCCGGCATCCATCAGCGCCAGCGAGGTGCCGCAGACGGTGGCCATCGACGAGGAGCCGTTCGACTCGGTGATCTCCGAGACGACGCGGATCGTGTAGGGGAACTCCGACTTGGCCGGCAGCATCGGGCGAATGGCGCGCCAGGCGAGCTTGCCATGGCCGATTTCGCGGCGGCCGGGCGAACCCATGCGGCCGGCTTCACCCACCGAATAGGGGGGGAAGTTGTAGTGCAGCAGGAAGGTCTCCTTGTAGGTGCCTTCCAGCGAGTCGATGAACTGCTCGTCATCGCCGGTGCCGAGCGTGGTCACGACCAGCGCCTGGGTCTCGCCGCGGGTGAACAGCGCCGAACCGTGGGTGCGCGGCAGGATGCCGGCCTCGGAGACGATCTTGCGGACCGTCTTCAGGTCGCGGCCGTCGATGCGGACGCCGTCATCGAGGATGGTCCAGCGCACGACCTTGGCCTGGGCTTCCTTGAACTGGCCGGCGACCTGCTCCTTGGTGAAGGTGGTCTTGCCGTCCGGGGTCTCCGAGACCAGCTCCTGGACCTTGGCCTTGGCCGCGTCGAGAGCCTTGTAGCGCTCGGCCTTGGTGGTGATCTTGTAGGCAGCGCGGATATCCGCATCGACCAGCTTGAGCACGGCCTCGAGCACGACGGAGTTGTCGGCCGGGGTGTAGTCGCGCGGCTCCTTGGCGGCCTTCTCGGCCAGGCGGATGATGGCGTCGATCACCGGCTGGAAGTGCTTGTGGCCGAACATCACGGCGCCGAGCATGACCTCCTCGGAGAGCTGCTTGGCCTCGGACTCGACCATCAGGACGGCGTCGGGCGTGCCGGCGACGACCAGGTCGAGCTGCGATTCCTTGATCTCGTCGACCAGCGGGTTGAGCTTGTAGGCGCCGTCGACATAGCCGACGCGGGCAGCGCCGACCGGGCCCATGAAGGGCACGCCGGAGAGCGTCAGGGCGGCGGAAGCGGCGACCATCGCGACGATGTCGGGATCGTTTTCGAGGTCATGCTGCAGCACGGTGCAGACGACCTGCGTCTCATTGCGATAGCCCTCGACGAAGAGCGGGCGGATCGGCCGGTCGATCAGGCGGGAGACCAGCGTCTCCTTCTCGGTCGGGCGTCCCTCGCGCTTGAAATAGCCGCCGGGAATGCGGCCGGCAGCGAAGGTCTTTTCCTGGTAGTTCACGGTCAGCGGGAAGAAATCGATCCCGGGCTTCGGCGACTTGGCGGAGACGACGGTCGCGAGCACGACGGTCTCGCCATAGGTGGCGAGCACGGCGGCGTCGGCCTGGCGGGCGATCTTGCCGGTTTCGAGGACGAGCTTGCGGCCGCCCCAGATCAGCTCTTCGGTCTGTACATCGAACATAGGATTTTCTTTCGGTCGGATGCGATCCGTCCGGCGTCGATCGTGCCCATGGGCAAGACGGCTAAACGTCCGGGGAGTGCTTGCAGGAAGCGCGCCCGGGCGCTCGGCGATCCTGCCATGGACGTCACTGACGCCGGCGGATCATGCGGGAAGCCGCCCCATGCGGTTGCCGCACTGGAATGGGAGGTCGCGTCATTGCGGCGCTCCCGGAGTGAGGCCGGTTACCTGGCCTCTGGAGCCGGATCCGATCAGGTTGAAAACCTGATCGGTGAATCCGTCTCCAAACTTAAAGTTAGAGACCGTTTTTACCGACCAACTTGCAAAGCAAGCTGGTCGGAACGGGCTCTAGTAGAACCGCCCGGAGCAGCGAGGCACCGGGCGGAAATTCGGTCTCGATCAGCGGCGGATGCCGAGCTTCTCGATCAGGGTCTTGTAGCGCGCTTCTTCCTTGCCCTTCAGGTAGTCGAGCAGGGAGCGACGCTGCGAGACCAGCTTGAGCAGGCCGCGACGCGAATGGTTGTCCTTGGTGTGGGACTTGAAGTGGCCGGTCAGGTTGTTGATGCGCTCGGTGAGGATCGCGACCTGGACTTCCGGCGAGCCGGTGTCGTTCGGCTTGGTGGCATGCTCTTTGATGAGCGCGGTCTTGCGCTCGGCAGTGATCGACATCGTGATGTCCTTTGGTTGGGTGTTGATCTGGCGGGCCAGGCCGGGATGTCGTCCAGCAAGGTCCGAAGCCCGCATCCGCCTCATCGCGGAAGGGATGCGCAGCCGGCTGCTACGCCGGTTGCCCGGGCATATACACGAAATCCAGGGAAACGCTAGGGTGCTGCATCGCAGCACGGGGAGGATGCATGCCGATCGAGGAAAGACGGGCGGTGCGCGCGCTCATCCTCACGCCGGAACGCGAGACCCTGCTCTTTCGCCTGCGGCCTCCAGGCGAGACACGCTGTTTCTGGATCGCGCCGGGCGGTGGTCTCGATCCCGGCGAGACGATCGAGGATGGCCTGAGACGTGAGCTGCGTGAGGAGCTCGGGCTGGTCGATTTCCCGATTGGTGCGCTCGTCTGGCGCCGCCATCATACCTTCGACTGGGGCGATCGCCGGATCTCGCAGCGCGAGGAATACCGCATCGTGGAAGTGCCGCGCTTCGAGCCCGTCATGACCGACGAGATCGAGGCGCGGACCGTCGTCGAGCATCGCTGGTGGCCGATCTCCGACTTGCGCCACGCGCCCGAACCACTGACGCCACTGAGCCTGTCGGCGATCCTGGCGCGATATCTCACTGAGGGCCCGCCTGATCCTGCGCCGCCCGAGGAAGTGCTGGTCGATGATACGCCGGCTCGCTGACCCCGGAACCTCTGCCGGCCCGGCAGGTTGACTCGCCGCAGGGTTCCAACCGGGGTCGCGTATCATGCGTACCATGTCGAAAGACCGCCTCATCGCCGCGCTCGGCGCCCAACTCAGGGCCGAGCGCGAAACCCGCGACGCGCTTGCCGAGGTGATCGCCAACGGACAGCTCGACCGCGAGGTCCTGCTGGCGATCCTGTCCGATCCCGTGCCTGTCGTGACCCGCGACGAGATCGTTCGGGCCGAGGCCTGGCTGCGCGAACTGCCACCGGCCTTCCCGGCCCGGCCCAAGCTGAGGGCGGCCTGATGGCGCCCCGTCCGGCCTGGAAGGGCTATCTCAAGCTCTCGTTGGTCTCCTGCGCCGTCGAGCTGACCTCGGCGACCGATCATAGCGAGAAGGTCTCCTTCCGCGTCATCAACCGCAAGACTGGCAATACCGTCCGCCGGCAGTATATCGACAGCGTCAGCGGCAAGCCGGTCGACCCCGACGACGAGGTCAAGGGCTATGAGATCGGCGGCGACGAATACCTGCTGATCGAGGAGGACGAGATCGATGCGGTCCAGATCGAGAGTTCGCACACGCTCTCGATCGAGCAGTTCGTCGATCGCGCCGCGATCCCGCAGATCTATTTCGACCAGCCCTATTATCTCAGCCCGTCCGACGAGGTCTCGGAGGAGGCTTTTGCCGTGATCCGCGAGGCGATGGCCAAGCAGAAGAAGGCCGGCATCGCCCGCATCGTGCTCTATCGCCGTGAGCGCCCGGTGATGATCGAGCCCTTCGACAAGGGCCTGCTGCTGACGACGCTGCGCTACGACAAGACCGTGCGCCAGCCGGATGAGGTCTTCGACGGCCTGCGCAAGGGCAAGCTCGATGAGGAGCTGGTCGACCTCGCCACCCATATCATCGAGAAGAAGCAGGCGAAGTTCGACCCGAGTGGCTTCGACGACCGCTATGAGGAGGCGCTGCTCGAGCTGATCGCGGCCAAGCGCAAGGGCAAGAAGCCGCCGGTGGCGAAGCCCGCCGAGCGTCCCTCCAATGTCGTCAACCTGTTCGAGGCGCTGAAGAAGAGCCTCGGCGAGGAGAGCAGCGCGTCCGGCAAGCCTCCAGTGCGCGGCAAGAAGCCGTCGAGCACCCGAAAGCCGACGAAGAAGCCTGCTGCCAGCAAGGCCAAAAAGAGCGCCTGACGCGCGTCGGAGGGCGCCATGGCCAATCTCGACCTCTATCGCTCGAAGCGAGATTTCTCCCGCACCCGCGAGCCGAAGGGCGCCGCCAATCGCCGCAAGGCGGCCCAGAGCGGCGGCGCCTTCGTGATCCACAAGCACGCCGCGCGCCGGCTCCATTACGATCTCAGGCTCGAGCATGACGGCGTGCTCTGGTCCTGGGCGGTGACGCGGGGGCCTAGCCTCGATCCCGGCGAGAAGCGCCTCGCGGTTCATGTCGAGGACCATCCGCTCGAATACGGTTCTTTCGAGGGCACGATTCCCGAAGGCGAATACGGCGCCGGCTCGGTCGTTATCTGGGACGAAGGCAAGTGGGTTCCGGAGAGCGATCCCGTCCGCGGCATGGAGAAGGGCCATCTCGCGTTCGCGCTCGAAGGACACAAGCTCGGAGGCCGCTGGCACCTCGTCAGGCTGAAGCCACGTCGCGGCGAAAAACGCGACAACTGGCTGCTGATCAAGGTCGACGACGATTTCGCCCGCGATGATGAGGACATTCTGGAGACCGCACCGGATTCTGTGAAATCCGGCCGCAGCGTCGAGGAAGTCGGCAAGGATCCCAAAGGCGATGTCTGGTCGACCGACGAAAAGCCCGCGAAAGGGCGGAAATCCGCGAGAGCCAAGTCCAAGCCTGCCAAGTCAAAAGCCATAAAGACCAAACCGGCCCACCGTTCCGAAAAGACCGAAGGCGAGTCGCTGCCGCGCTTCGTCGAGCCCTGCCTCGCGACCTTGCAGGACAAGCCGCCGGCGGGCGACGCTTGGCTGCACGAGGTCAAGTTCGACGGCTACCGGGTGCAGGTGCGGATCTCCGCCGGAAAGGTCAAGCTGCTGACCCGCACCGGGCTCGATTGGACAGAGCGCTTCGGCGAGCGGATCGGCGACGCGCTCGCCGATCTGCCTTGCGAGACGGCTCTGATCGACGGCGAGGTCGTCGCGCTCGGCGAGAACGGCATCTCCTCCTTTTCCGCGCTTCAGGCCGCTCTCTCGGAAGAGAAGACCGAAAATCTCGTCTTCTTCGCGTTCGACCTGCTCCATCTCGACGGCGAGAACCTGCGGACCGAGCCGCTGCTCGCCCGCAAGGAGCGGTTGGAGGAACTGCTGCAAGCTGCGGGGCCGGATACGCCACTGCGCTATTCCGAGCATTTCATCGAGCCGGGCCAGACCATGCTGCGCCATGCCTGCCGCATGGGGCTGGAGGGTGTGATCTCCAAGCGTGCCGAAGCGCCCTATCGCAGCGGCCGCGGCCGCGACTGGATCAAGTCGAAATGTACGCAGCGCCAGGAATTCGTCATCGCCGGCTATGTGCCGTCGAAAGCCTCGCGCAATCAGCTCGGCTCCCTCGTTCTCGGCTATCACGAGGATGGCGAGCTGAAGCCCGCGGGCCGCGTCGGCACCGGCTTTACCCGCAACTCCGCAGCCGCGTTGAAGAAGACGCTCGACTCCGTCGCCGCAAAAGCCTCGCCATTCCGCGGCGAAGCCGGACGTGAGCGTGGTATCGTCTGGGTGAAGCCCGAACTCGTGGCAGAGATCGCTTTCGGTTCCTGGACGGCCTCGAAGACGCTCCGGCACTCGGCTTTCCTCGGCCTGCGCGAGGACAAGCCGGCCGATGAGGTCGTTGCGGAGAAACCGGGAAAGACCGAAGCGAAGAAGACCAAACGGGCGGCGAAAACCAGACGCAAGGCCGGCCCGGAGACGACCGTGACGCTCAGCAATCCCGACAAGCCGCTTTGGCCCGATATCGGCTTCACCAAGCAGGACCTGCTCGACTATTACGCCAGCGTCTGGGAGCGGATGGCGCCTTTCGTGGTCGAGCGCCCCTTGAGCCTGCTGCGTGCGCCCGATGGCGTCGGCGGGCAGGTCTTCTTCCAGAAGCATGCGGGCGCCGGCCTGCACAAATCCGTGTCCCGCATGAAGGACAAGGATGGCGAGGAGCTGCTCTTCATCCGCGATTTCGATGGGCTCGCCGCTTTGGTCCAGCTTGGCACGGTCGAGGTTCATGTCTGGGGTGCCAAGATCGATGCGGTCGAGACACCGGACCAAATCATCTTCGATCTCGATCCCGACCAGGGCGTGCCGATGGAGCGGGTGCGCGAGGCGGCGCTGAGCGTGCGCCAGCGACTCGACGAGCTCGGTTTCGAGAGCTTCCTCAAGACCTCCGGCGGCAAGGGCTTCCATGTCGTGCTGCCGCTGAAGCCGAAGGCGGATTGGGACGAGGTCAAGGGCTTCGCCCGCGACTTCGCCAAGGCGATGGAGCAGGCCGAGCCAAAACTCTACACCGCGACCTTGTCGAAGAAGGCGCGCAAGGGCCGCATTTTCATCGACTATCTCAGGAATGGCCGCGGTTCGACCGCGATTGCGCCGTTCTCGACGCGGGCCCGGCCCGGCGCCGCGGTCGCCATGCCGGTCGCCTGGGAGCTGCTGGAGAAGGATCTGGCGCCCGACGCCTTCAAGGCGCCTGAGGTGAAGAAGAAGGGCCCGCCTGACGACGCCTGGGCGGCCTTCTTCAAGCCGAAACGGGCCTTGAAGCGCTGATCAGGCGGCGACCTCGCCGCGATCATAGCGGCGCTGGGCTTCCTCGACCTCGCCGATATGGGCCTCGGCCCATTGCGTCAGCGCCGCGACCGTGCCGGCGAGCGTGCGCCCGAGCGGCGTCAGCGAATATTCGACCGTGACCGGCACCGTCGCGAAGGCGCGGCGCGAGATCAGCCCGTCGCGCTCCAGGCTCTTTAGCGTCTGCGACAGCATCTTCTGCGAGATGCTGTCGATCCGCCGGCGCAATTCGTTGAAGCGCAGCGTCTCCTGCTCCAGCAGGATCAGCACCAGCACCGCCCATTTGTCGCCGATGCGGTCGAGCACCTGTCTCGTCGGGCAGCGGGCGTCGAACGGATCGGGGCGATGCAGCATGACGGTTTCCTGCAGGTGACCTTGTGGCGTGAAAGTGCCTTCTTGAGCGAAAATCGCATGGCTGCCATCTGGTGTCCATTGGGATGTAGGTTCCCATCAGATACCAGGGATGATCATCATGAAGATTGCTCTCATCGGCGCCACCGGCTTCATCGGCTCGCGCCTGCTCGCCGAGCTGACAGGCCGCGGCCATCAGGTCACCGCCATCGTCCGCAATCCGGAGAAAGTGCAGCAGGCCGCCGGCGTCAGCGCGACGAAAGGCGATGTCTATGACAGGGACGGGCTCGCCGCCCTGCTCGCCGGCCATGAGGCCGTGATCAGCGCCGTGCATTTCACCGCCAGCGATCCGGCGGTGCTGTTGGCGGCGGTGAAGCGGTCCGGCGTGGCGCGCTATCTCGTCGTCGGCGGTGCCGGCAGCCTTGAGGTCGCGCCCGGCGTCAAGCTGTTCGACACCAAGGAATTCCCGGCGCTCTATCTCGACGAGGCCAGGAAGGGCGGCGCCTTCCTCGATCTGCTGAAGGGCGAAGGCGACCTCGACTGGACCTTCCTCTCGCCTTCCGCCTTGATCGAGCCGGGCGAGCGCACAGGCAAGTTCCGCCTCGGCAAGGACCAGCTCCTGGTCGACGACAACGGCCAGAGCCGGATCTCGGCCGAGGACTACGCCATTGCGCTGGTCGATGAGCTGGAAAGGCCGGCGTATTCGCGCCAGCGCTTTACAGTCGGCTATTGAGGCGGAGCGCGAGGCCCCGCCTCAATACCGAGTGAGCTTACCGGTCAGACCGAAGAAGTCTGGCCGGGTCCAGCTGCATCGTCCGGCGGAAGCGCTTCTCTCCGAAGGCGAGCTGGCCGCGGCGCAACTCACCGCTCCAGACATGGCCGGCGTCGCTCTCGAAATAGAGTTGCGACGCATCGACCTCGTAGCGGCCGCCATGGCTCGGCGCCTGGTCGCGCTGCTTGCCGAACCGGCCATTGGGCCGAAGGTCGAGCCTTATGGCCCCGTCCTCGCTGACCCAGCGGCCGAGCACGGCGCGCTCGGCCTTGCTCAGTGGCTGGAAGGCTTCGAGGTCGATCTCGAGCGGACGGATCGGCCGCTTGGCCGGAGCGATGATCGACGCGATGGCGCCGAGTGACTGGAAGACCTGGCTGAAGGGCATGATGATCTCCTTTCGTTCAGGTTGTTGGGCGGTGCTGATAGCGCCGCCTTTGACAGGAATATGTCAGTAGCAACCGGCTCGGGGGCGCCAGGGCATTCCGCCGCTGGTACCGTTGGTCGACAATGCTGCCGGTATGGTCGGACAATGCAGCAGGGCGGGCCGGAAGCGGTAGATCGATCCGCCGCGATCATTGCCTGATCCTCCAGCGCTTCAGCTCGACGCTCGCAAAACCCCGGTGTTTCCTTATATGAAAGTCCGAAGCCGAGGCTGTCCGCAAAGGAGATCCGCATGCGCCAGGTCGAGGAACTCGCCGCTCTGATCGCGCGCTTCGCGCCGACCGACGGCGTCCACGAGACAGCGATCCCGCGCGTCAAGGTCGTTCGTCTCTCGCAGCCGAGCGAACCGATGCACGGCCTGCACGAGCCGGCGCTCTGCATTATCGCCCAGGGCGCCAAGCAGGTGATCCTGGGCGAGCAGATCTACCGTTACGACGCCGCCCACTGCCTCATCGTCTCGCTCGACCTGCCGGTGATCGGCCAGGTGATCGAGGCGACGCCGGACAAGCCCTATCTCTGCATCAAGCTTGAACTCGACCCGGCCGCCATCGGCGCGCTGATGCTGGAATCGGCGCCTCTCGCAGAGCCGGAGCTGCCACCCGGCCCGGGCGTGACGGTCAGCCCGATGACGCCGGCCTTGCTCGATGCCGCGATACGCCTGACCGGCCTGCTCGCCTCTCCCGCCGACATCCCGGTGCTCGCGCCGATGGCCGAGCGCGAGATCCTCTATCGGCTGCTGACCGGGGAGCAGGCGGCACGCCTGCGCCAGATCGCGGTGGCCGAGAGCAAGCTGCAACAGGTCAACCGCGCCATCGGTTGGATCAAGCGCAATTACCGCAAGCCTTTCAGCGTCGAGATCGTCGCTGCCGAGGCGCGGATGAGCGCCTCAGCCCTGCACCTGCACTTCAAGGCGGTGACGGCGATGAGCCCGCTACAATACCAGAAACAGCTGAGGCTGCAGGAGGCCCGCCGCCTGATCCTGGCCAAGGCGCATGACGCCGCCTCGGCCGGGTTCGAGGTCGGCTATGAGAGCCCCTCGCAGTTCAGCCGCGAGTACAGTCGCCTGTTCGGCGCGCCGCCGCTGCGCGATGTCGCGCGTTTCCGCGGCGGTGAGCCGGCTTACAGCGGCTGATGCAGGCCCCGCTCAGAACTCCTCCCAGCCGGCATCGTCCGCGCGGCCATTGGCAACTTTGCGGGCCGGAGGTGGTGCGGCCTTGCTCTGGGCGAAGGCCGCTTCGGCGAGCTGGCGCAGGCGCTCCGGCTCTGAGTCGCGGCCGCTGCCACGATCGGCCGGGCCGGCGGCATGCGGCGCAGCGCCAACGGGGCGTGCTGGTGCCCGCATCGCAGGCCGTGCAGCCGAGCGCGTCCCGGGTCCCGAAGACACCGCCACCGCTGCCATGGTGGGCGCAGCCCCATTGCCGGTGCGGAAGCTCGCCACCAGCGTGTTGAGCTCGCCGATCCGGCCGGTGAGCGCGCCCGCCGAAGCGGCGCTCTCTTCGGCCAGCGCCGCATTCGCCTGCGTCATCTCGTCGAGATGGGCGACCGCCTGGCTCATCTCGTCGATGCCGTGCGCCTGCTCGGCCGAGGCCGCCGAGATCTCCTGGATCGTGCCGGTGACCTTCTGCGAGGCGGCGAGGATTTTCTCCAGCGAATCCCCTGCACGCCGCACCAGCTTCACCCCGGCCTCGACCTCGGTATTGGAGGACGAGATCAGCCCCGAAATGTCCTTGGCCGCCTCGCTCGAGCGTTGGGCCAGGGTCCGCACCTCGCTGGCGACCACGGCAAAGCCCTTGCCGGCGTCACCGGCGCGGGCCGCCTCGACGGCCGCGTTGAGCGCCAAGAGATTGGTCTGGAAGGCGATGCCGTCGATCACCGAGACGATTTCCGATATCTTCTTGGAGGCCTCTTCGATCCTGGCCATGGCGCTGACCGCCTCGCCGGCGATGGCGCCGCCATCCTGCGCCGCCTTCATCGCCTCTTCGGCGACCGCCGCCGCCTGGCGCGCGCCCTGGGCGGAGGCTTTTACCGAGGCCGCGAGTTCCTCGGTCGTCGCCGCGGTCTCCTCCAGCGAGGAGGCCTGCTCCTCGGTGCGCTTCGAGAGGTCGTCCGCGCCCGTGTTGATCTCGCGGGCAGCGATGCCGACCTCCGAAGCGGTCAGCTGGATGGTCGAAACCGTGGCGGAGAGACGGTCGACGGCTTCGTTGAAATCGGCCCGGAGCTGCTCGTACTCGGCGGGAAAAGCCTCTTCGAGCCGGCAGGTCAGATCGGCCTGGGCGAGGCGCTCCAGACCGGCTGCCAAGGCGCGTACGATCGCTTCCTGCTGGCGTGCGTGCTCGCGCTGCTGCTCGGCCGTGCGTTCGCGCTCAGCCTGGTTGCTGCGGCGCTCGGCATCCGTGCGCTGCGACTGCTCGGTTGCCTCGGTCTCCAGCCGTGCCTTCTCGATGGCCGCCTCGCGCAGGACGGAAACCGCATCCGCCATCGCCGCGACCTCGTCGCCGCTGCGCAGCTTCGGCGGCTCGCTGGCGAGATCGCCGGCGGCGAGCTTCAGCATTGAGGCCTTGAGCTGGCCAAGCGGCTTCAAAGTCCGGCGCGTCAGCCAGAACAGCATTGCTCCGCCGACAAGCGCGATGACGAGGCCGGCCACGACGTTGTTGCGGATCATCTCGTCGATAACGGTGAGGAAATCGGCCTGCTTGATCCCGACATAGAGGATGCCGATGACCGCATTGTTCGATGTCTGGATGATCGGCTCGTAGATCGTGAAATAGGGCACGCCGAGGATGTCGGCGGCACCAGAATAGGTTCTGCGCTCCTTGAAGACGGCATCATGGGCCGGACCTTGCGCCAACTTGGTGCCGACCGCGCGCGAGCCGTCGGGCTTCTGGACATTGGTCGAGATTCGGGTGTCGCCCATGAACACGGTCGCGGTGCCGCCGGAGAGCGCCTTGACCTTGTCGACCGCGGCGAAATTGCCGTTCACTGGCTCGGAGCCGAAATAGAGCTTGTCGCCGTCGAGACGCGGCTCGCCTTTGCTGACGAGGATATCGCGCAGGAGGTTGCTGTTGACGATCAGGCTGGCCTGGGCCCGCTCGCGCATCGCGCTGTCGGCGGCGCGGATCGACAGGATGACGGACGCGGCCACTGCGGCGGCGACGATGATGACCCCGACGATCGCAAGCCGGTTGGAGATGGGTAGCCAGAGCGAGGCGAGCTTCTTCACGAAGGGCTCCTTGGGGTTTGCCGGGGCAGGCTGGCAATCCAAGGAGGTCGGTAAACTGGTAAATTAGGCTTTAAAGCGGGCCGTTTTCGCTCGAAACCCGCCGTTTTCGACCTCTTTGGCCAAAACTTCAGCGCCTGTCCGGGACTTTTACGTGCAATCTGAAGGGCGGTTCGTCTACAGGTTGAAGACGCGATGCGGCACGAATTCGCCCTGCGTGATCGATCCCGTGGCGATCAGGACGCCGCCGCTGACCGCATAGACGGCCTCCGCCTCCAGGGGCGCGTCACGGCCGCGCAGCAGCACGCTCTGGCCGCGCTTGAGCCTGAGCGCCGCGTCGCGATGCACCACGATCTCCGGGATCAGCTGCAGTGCCGCTGAGACCGGCAGCAGCGCCTCCGAGGTGCCGTCACCGTCGCGCAGGGCCTCGACCGTCGCCGCATCCGCCACCGCGAACGGGCCGACGCGGGTGCGCCTGAGATGCGCGACATGGCCGAGGGAGCCGAGCGCCAGGCCGAGGTCGCGGGCGATGGCGCGCACATAGGTGCCCTTGCCGCATTCGGCCTCGAAGGTCGTGGTCGGGCCGTCATGGCGGACGATGCGCAGCGCGGTGATCTCGACCGGGCGGGCCTCCAGCGTCACCTCCTCGCCGTCGCGGGCGAGGTCATAGGCGCGCTCGCCGGCGATCTTGATCGCCGAGAATTTCGGCGGCACCTGCTGGATCGTGCCGGTGAAGCGTGGCAGCAAGGCCGCGATCGCCGCCTCATCCGGCCTGAGCTCGGACGTCGCCACGACCTTGCCTTCGGTGTCGTCGGTGTCGGTCTGGGAGCCCCAGGCGACAGTGAATTCATAGGCCTTGCGGCCATCCATCACGAAGGGGACGGTCTTGGTCGCTTCGCCGAGCGCGATCGGCAGCAGTCCCGAGGCGAGCGGATCGAGCGTGCCGGCATGGCCGGCCTTCTTGGCGGCATAGGCACGCTTGACCACGGCGACGGCATGGGTCGAGGTCATCCCGACCGGCTTGTCGAGCACGACCCAGCCATGGACGTCGCGCTTCTTCGGGCGCGGCGGCCGGCCACCATCCGCCTCTGCCGGGCGGTTCTCGTCAGTCGTCGTCATCGTGCTTGTCTTGCTGATCAAAATCTTGGTCGATGCGCAGCGGCTTGCGGTCGGTGTCGCGGCGCACGGCGTCGGAATCGAGCAGGGCGTCGATCCTGGCGGCTTCGTCGAAGCTCTCATCCTGGCGGAAGCGGACATCCGGCGCATATTTCAGGTTCACCCGATGGGCGATCTCGCCGCGGATATGGCGCTTGTTGGCGTCGAGCGCCTTCAGCACCGGCGCGATGTCCTGGCCGCCGAGCGGCATGATGTAGCAGGTCGCGAGCTTGAGATCGGGCGAGAGCCGGACCTCCGGCACGGTGATGACGTGCTTGGCCAGGACATCGTCATGGATGTCGCCGCGCGCCAGCATCTCCGCCAGGGCATGTCGGATCAATTCGCCGACGCGCAATTGCCGCTGCGAGGGCCCGGAGCCCTGTGTATTGGGTTTCTTTGCCATGGTTCTCGTTCTCCGGGATCGGACCGGACGGACGGGTTTGAAACGTCATGGCCGGGCAAAAGCCCGGCCATTTGTTGGTATCCGGGGAGCAAGCGGGCCGGTCAGAGGCTGCGCTTGATCTCCTCGACGCGGAAGCACTCGATCACATCGCCCTGGCGCATGTCCTGGTAGCTCTCGAAGGACATGCCGCACTCCTGGCCGGCGACCACTTCCTTGGCGTCGTCCTTGAAGCGCTTGAGCTGGGCGAGCTTGCCCTCGTGAACCACGACGCCGTCGCGGATCAGGCGGACATTGGCGCCGCGCTCGATCGTGCCGTCGGTGACGCGGCAGCCGGCGATCTTGCCGACCTTCGAGACGTTGAAGATCTCGAGAATCTGCGCGTTGCCGAGCATGGTCTCGCGCAGGGTCGGCGCCAGCAGGCCCGACATCGCATCCTTCACATCATCCATCAGGTTGTAGATGATGCTGTAGTAGCGGATCTCGACGCCGGCTCTTTCGGCCGCCTCGCGCGCTTCCTTGTGGGCGCGGACGTTGAAGCCGATCACCACCGCGCCCGAAGCCTGGGCCAGGGTGACGTCGGATTCGGTGATCGCGCCGACACCGGACGAGAGCACGCGGGCGCGGACCTCGTCATTGCCGACTTTCTCCAAGGACCCGACAATGGCCTCGACCGAGCCCTGCACGTCGCCCTTGACGACGAGCGGGAACTCCTTGCGGCCAGCGCCTTCCTTGAGCTCGCGCATCATCTCGGCGAGCGAGCGGCCGGCGCCCGAGCCGGCGCCACGAGCAGCGAGACGATCGCGCTTCTGGCGCTCGCGGTAGTCGGTGATCTCGCGGGCGCGCGCTTCCGACTCGACGACCGCGACGCGATCGCCGGCTTCCGGCGTGCCGTTGAAGCCGAGCACCTCGACCGGCAGCGACGGTGCCGCTTCCTTGATCTGAGCACCGGTATCGGAGATCAGCGCCCGGACGCGGCCCCATTCGGCGCCGGCGACGATGATGTCACCGGTGCGCAGCGTGCCGCGTTGGACCAGAACGGTCGCGACCGGGCCGCGGCCGCGGTCGAGCTTGGCCTCGATCACCGTGCCTTCGGCGGCGCGCTCGGGGTTGGCCTTGAGATCGAGCACCTCGGCCTGCAGCGCGATCGCGTCGAGCAGCGTGTCGAGCCCCTGTCCGGTCTTGGCGGAAACCTCGATCTCCAGCGTCTCGCCGCCGAGCGACTCGACCTGGATCTCGTATTGCAGCAGCTCGGAACGGACCCGATCCGGGTTGGCGTCGGACTTGTCGATCTTGTTGATCGCCACGATCAGCGGCACCTTGGCCGCCTTGGCGTGGTTGATGGCCTCGACCGTCTGCGGCATCACGCCGTCATCGGCCGCGACCACCAGCACGACGATATCCGTCACCTTGGCGCCGCGGGCGCGCATCGCCGTGAAGGCGGCGTGGCCGGGCGTGTCGATGAAGGTCACCTTGGCACCCGCCGGCGTCGTCACCTGATAGGCGCCGATATGCTGGGTGATGCCGCCGGCCTCGCCGGAGACGACATGGGTCTTGCGGATCGCGTCGAGCAGCGAGGTCTTGCCGTGGTCGACATGGCCCATGATGGTCACGACCGGCGGACGCGAGACCAGGGTCTCGTCGGTGTCCGGCGTGTCGAACAGGCCTTCCTCGACGTCGGATTCGGCGACGCGCTTGACGCTGTGGCCCATTTCCTCGGCGACGAGCTGGGCGGTGTCGGCGTCGATCACGTCGGTGATCTTGTGCATCGCGCCCTGCTTCATCAGCAGGCGGATGACGTCGACGCCGCGCTCCGACATGCGGTTCGCGAGTTCCTGGATGGTGATCGTCTCGGGGATGATCACCTCGCGCAGCACGCGCTCCTTCTGCACATCCGACGCGCGATGGCCGGTCATGCGCTGGACGCGACGGCGGAAGGAGGCGAGCGAGCGCGTCCGCTCGTCGTCACCGCCGGTTGCGGTCGAGAGCGTCAGGCGGCCGCGCGGCTTCTCGCCGACCTTCGGGGTCTTCGGCGCCGGGGCCGGGGCGCCGCGGGGCGCGCCGGGCGCACCACCGGGACGGCGGAAGGCGGGACGCGCCTCGCCGTCATCGGGACGACTGCGCGGTGCGCCAGCGGACGGCGCCTGCCGGGTCGGCCGGGCGACGACCGGCTCGGCGGGGGCATTGGCATCGGGACGGGGACCGCGGGGCGCATCCGAGCGCGGCGGACGGAAATCCAGCCGCGGCGGACGGGCGCCGACGTCGCGCGCCGGGGTCCGCGGGCCACCGAAATCGCGCTGTTCACGCGGTTCGCGGTGCTCACGCGGGCCGGACGGAGCCGGGCGCGGCGCCTGACTGTAGGTCTGGGCCGGCGGCGCCGATTGAGGCGCAGCATCGCGCACCGGCGCGGGCCGCGGCGGCGCGGCTTCCTCGCCCATGCGCTGGCGCGCGGCGCTCTCGGCGCGGCGCTTATGTTCGTCCTCTTGGCGGCGGCGATCCTCTTCCTCGCGCTGGCGGGCCTGGGCGGCCTCGCGCTCGGACCGCTCGCGGGCTTCGCGGGCGGCGCGCTGACGCGCCTCCTCTTCGGAGCGGGCGCGGGCCTCGGCCTCGACGGCGCGTGCATCGGAGAGGGCGCGCTGGCGCGCGTCCTTCTCGTCGTCGGAGAGCGTGCGCAGCAGCATGCCGCCGGCCGGCCGGCTGGCTGCCGGAGCGGGCTGCGGCCGCGGAGCCTGCGGCGCTGCCGGGGCTTGCGGTGGCTGAGGGGCGCGGGGCGCTACGGGTGCCGCGGCGGGTTCGTGAGCGACGCGGCGCTTGACCTCGACGACGACCTGCTTCGTGCGCCCATGCGAAAAGCTCTGCCGAACCGTGCTCTGTTCGACAGGACGCTTCAGCGACAACGTCTTGGGAGGCGTCACGCTCAAAGTCTTGTCGCCGGGGGTCTTGGTATCACTCATTCCGCTTTCGGTCCTGCCGGTTCGGTCTTCGTCTGATCTCGCGCGTCGGATTCCACCGGGTCGATAAACGCCGTTTCGCCAGCATCGTTCGTCCGATAGCGGACGAGCCGACGCCAGCGCGCGAGGAAACCCTCAGTCGCCGGACCCGGAGCAAGCGCTGCATGTATCACATGCTCACGCCCCAGCGCCAGTTCCAGTTCGGCCGCGGCGAAATTCGCCACCACCGGTATCTCTTTCGGCACTGGCGCCCGCCGCAGCGCCTGGCCGATCTTGCGTTTGCCGTCCTCGGCACCGTCGCTGGCGGCGATCACCGCGGCAGCGCGTCCGGCCCCAGCCAGCGCCTCGACCTTGGCGAAGCCGCTGACGACGAGGCCGGCCTTGTTGGCCATCGCCAGCGCCTGGACCGCGTCCTTCGCCAGCAGGGCGTCGACCTCGGCCGGAAGCTCCGGCGACACCGTGACCTTCGTCTTCAGCGAGCGCTCGAAAGCGCGTCGCTTCACCGCCTCGCCGACCGCGGCAGTGCTGAGCGAGACCCAGACGCCACGTCCCGGCAATTTGCGCCGGATGTCCGGCACCAGCACCTCGCCGGGGCCGACCACGAAGCGGATCAGGTCCTCCGGTGCCCGGCCCTGGCGCGTCACCACGCAGGTCCGCTCCGGACCCTCGCTGTTCGCGCGCCGGCTCAGGCCTGCGACTCCTCGGCTTCGACCTCGGCCTCGGCTTCAGGCTCCGGCGCCTCGATCCAGCCGGCCTTGATACGGGCCGCCATCACGATCGCCTCGGCATCCTGCCGCGACAGGTCGAAACCGTCGAGATAGCCGGAATGACGGGTGGTCTCGCCATCCTTGCGTTCGGTCCAGCCGACCAGGTCGTCGGTGGCGCAGCCGGCGAGGTCCTCGACGCTCTTCACGTCGTTCTCGCCGAGCGCGACCATCATCGCGGTGGTGACGCCCTCGACCTCGCGCAGCTCGTCCTCGACTCCCAGCGCCTTGCGCTTGTCGTCGAGCTCGGCCTCGACCGCAGCCAGGTACTCCTGCGCGCGGCTCTGGATCTCGGCGGCGGTGTCCTCGTCGAAGCCCTCGATCGAGGACAACTCACTGGGCTCGACATAGGCGACTTCCTCGACGGAGCGGAAGCCTTCCGAGGCGAGCAGCTGGCCGACGGTCTCGTCGACGTTGAGCGCGTTCATGAACAATTCGGTGCGCTGCACGAATTCCTTCTGGCGGCGCTCCGATTCCTCGGCCTCGGTCAGGATGTCGATGTCCCAGCCGGTGAGCTGCGAGGCGAGGCGGACATTCTGGCCGCGGCGACCGATGGCGAGCGAGAGCTGCTCGTCCGGCACCACGACCTCGATCTTGTCGGCTTCCTCGTCGAGCACGACCTTCGCGACTTCCGCCGGCTGCAGCGCGTTGACGACGAAGGTCGCGACGTCCGGCGACCACGGGATGATGTCGATCTTCTCGCCCTGCAATTCGCCGACCACGGCCTGCACGCGCGAGCCGCGCATGCCGACGCAGGCGCCGACCGGGTCGATCGAGGAATCGCGCGAGATCACCGCGATCTTGGCGCGCGAGCCCGGATCGCGGGCGACGGCCTTCACCTCGACGATCCCGTCATAAATCTCCGGCACTTCCTGGCCGAACAGCTTGGCCATGAACTGCGGATGGGTGCGCGACAGGAAGATTTGCGGTCCGCGCGGCTCGCGGCGCACGTCGTAGACATAGGCGCGGGCGCGGTCGCCGACCTTGAAGGTCTCGCGCGGGATCATCTCGTCGCGGCGGATGATCGCCTCGCCGCGGCCGAGATCGACGAAGACATTACCGTATTCGACGCGCTTGACCGCGCCGTTGACGATCTCGCCGATGCGGTCCTTGTACTCGTCATACTGCCGGTCGCGCTCGGCCTCGCGCACCTTCTGCACGATGACCTGCTTGGCCGACTGGGCGGCAATGCGGCCGAAATCGAAGGGCGGCAGCGGATCGGCGATCACATCACCGACCTGGGCGGCCGGGTTGTGGCGCTTGGCCTCGTCGACGGTGATCTCGACGGCGCCGTTCTCGACGAGGTCGACGACCTGGAGATGGCGCGCCAGCCGGAGCTCGCCCGATTTCGGGTTGATCTCGGCATGGACGTCGGTCTCGGCGCCGTAGCGCGAGCGCGCCGCCTTGGCGATCGCGTCCTGCATCGCGTCGATCACGATCTGCCGGTCGATCGACTTCTCGCGGGCGACGGCGTCGGCGATCTGCAACAGCTCGAGCCGGTTGGCGCTGACGGCCATGGCCTCACTCCTCTTCTTCAGTGTTCTTCACCGGCCCCTTGGCGCCCTTGCCCGGCTTGCGGGCCTTGGGATCGCGGGGGCCGAGCGACTTGCCGCGCCCTGGCACGGGCTGGGCGATCTCGTCGGCGGGCGGCATCTGCGGCGCGAGGCCAGACTTGCCGCGCCGGAGCGATTCGGTGACCAGCGCGTCGGTCAGCACCAGCCGCGCCTCGGCGATCAGTCGCATTGGGATCGCGACGTCGCGCTCCTCATCGGTCTTGGCGTCATCGCGGCTCAGCAAGGCGTCAGTTCCGCTCGCGCCCCGCAGGATGCCGCGGAAACGCTTGCGCCCGGCGAAAGGCTCGCTGGTCTCGATCTTGGTCAGGTGACCGGCCCAGCGCTCGAAATCGCCCGGCCGGACCAGCGGCCGGTCGATACCCGGAGATGATACCTCCAGATGATACGCCGCCTGGATCGGATCGTCGACATCGAGCGCCGGCGACACCGCCTGGCTCACGGCCTCGCAGCCTTCGACATTCATCGTGCCGTCGGGCAGCTCGGCCATGATCTGGACGGTGCAGCCGTTCTGGGCGGTGACGCGGACGCGCACCAACCGGTAGCCGAGATCGATAATCGCCGGCTCGATGATCGTCGCGACGCGCGCTGCAACGCCGGTCTCGACGACGATCCTGTCTTCCTGATCCTGGCTGTTCTGCTCGACCATCCGTATGGCTCGTCCGACTCCCGGCGATTGCAGGGGTTCTGGTCCGGCCAACAAAAAAGAGCGGGCCGGTGGGCCCGCTCTTGATCGCCGGCTTACACCGAAACCAGAGCTGTTGGCCGCTATCTAGTCCCGTTTCGACGATCTTGCAAGCCTGTCCTCGATTTCGATGATCCTGCTAACCCGCTGGTCATTCTTCATTGCTAGGACGGGGAGATGGTTGAGTAGTGAGGTTGCGTGATGAGTCCTGTCGGCGCGTTGCTGCGCGATCTCGAGACGACGATGGCGCGCGGCTCGACCGATGAGCGCGCCGTCATCTTGTCGCGGCTGACCGATCTCTTCCTCGCCACGGCTCCAGATATGGGCGAAGACCAGGTCGGCGTCTTCGACGTCGTCATCGGCCGCCTCGCCCGCGCGATCGAGATGCGGGCGCGCATCGAGCTGGCCGAGCGGCTGGCGCCGGTTCCCAACGCGCCGAGCGGCGTCGTGCGCCAGCTCGCCCTCGACGAGATCGCGGTCGCGCGGCCGGTCCTCGTCGCCTCGCCCCGCCTCAGCGACCATGATCTCGTCGCCATCGCCGCCGCCAAGGGGCGCGATCACATGCTTGCCATCACCGAGCGGCCGGATCTCGGCGAGCCGGTCACCGATTTCCTGATCCTGCGCGGTGGGCGCGTCGTCACCCACGCCGTCGCCGCCAACCAGACCGCGCGCTTCTCCCGCCATGGCATGGGCGTCCTCGTCATGCGCGCCGCCCAGGACGACGCCTTGCAGGCGACGCTGGGCACCCGCGCCGACATCCCGGCCGATCTCGCCGAGCAGCTGATGGCCGCTGCCAAGAGCTCGGCCCGCCGCCGGCTCGAAGCCTCGCTCGAACCGTCCTTGGCCGGCGCGGTCGCCGGCGCGGTCGAGCGTGGCGCCGAGGCCGTCTCGGTCCAGGCGGCCGTCGGCGACGAATTGGGCCGGTTCGGCAAGGCGCTGGCCGACGTCAAGGCGCTCGACGACGCCGGCAAGCTCGACGAATCCGTGGTCGCGCAATACGCGACCTCCGGCGCGGTGGAGCATGCCGTCTGCGGCGTCGCCACCCTGGCGCGGCTGACCTTGCCGGCGACCGAGCAGATCGTCTTCGGCCCCGATCGTGACGCGGTCCTGCTGGTGGCGCGGGGCATGGGCTGGTCCTGGGAGACGACGAAGGCGCTGATCGGCCTGCGCAAGGGCGACGGCAAGTCCGCTCCGGTGCTGGAGCGGGCGCGGCAGAGCTTCCGCAACCTGACGCCGATGACGGCCCAGCGCGTGCTCGGCTTCCTCAGGATGCGCGACGGCGCGCAGTCAGATAGCTCGGCACCCGCCCGGCCTTGATCGCCTTGGCCTCGTAGCGCGTGCGCACCCAGCCCTCATAGGGCTGGCGCCATTCTTCGGCATTCTCGTCGACCCAGTCGAAATCGGGCGAGGCGATCAGCCGCGCCAGCGTCCAGCCGACATAGTCGTCGATATCGCTGGCGAAGCGGAAGCGCCCGCCCGGCCGCAGCACCCTTGCGAGCAGCTTGAGCGTCCGCTCCGAGACGAAGCGGCGCTTGCGCTGCCGGCGCTTTGGCCACGGGTCCGGATAGAGCAGGTCGGCGGCATCGATGCTGCCTTCCGGCAGCAGCGGCAGGAGCAAGGCGGCATCGCCATCCCAGAGCCGAATGTTGCGCAGGCCCTCCTGCTCGATCACGGCGAGGAATTTGGCCATGCCGTTGATGAAGGGCTCAACGCCGATAAAGCCGATCTGCGGGCTCTCGCGCATGCGCGCCAGCAGGTGCTCGCCGCCGCCGAAGCCGATTTCGAGCCTGACAGCCTCGACCGGAATGGGGAAGAGCGCCCTCAGATCCGCGATCGGCCCGTCGGGCAGGCGCAGCGCCGGCAGGGTCTCGGCGATGCGCTCGGCCTGGCCCTGGCGCAGGCCCTTGCCCTTGCGGCGGCCGAAGAAGGCCCGGTCTGGATCGTGCTGCTCTGTCATAGCGATGCCTTTACGGCGCGCGGCCGAAAAGAAAAAGGCCGAGGCATAGCCCCGGCCTTCATATCCTTGCGGATGGCGTGGATCAGGCGACGGCCTTCTTCAGCGCGTCGACCAGATCGGTCTTCTCCCAGGAGAAGCTGCCGTCACGGCCGGCCTTGCGGCCGAAATGGCCGTAAGCCGCCGACTTGGCGTAGATCGGCTTGTTGAGGCCGAGATGCGTGCGGATGCCGCGCGGCGTCAGGTCCATGACATCGCCGAGCACGCCCTCGAGCTTGGCCTCGTCGACCTTGCCGGTTCCGTGCAGGTCGACATAGATCGACAGCGGCTTGGCGACGCCGATGGCGTAGGACAGCTGGATGGTGCAGCGGTCGGCCAGCTTGGCGGCGACGACGTTCTTGGCGAGATAGCGCGCCGCATAGGCGGCCGAGCGGTCGACCTTGGTCGGGTCCTTGCCCGAGAAGGCGCCGCCGCCATGGGGAGCCGCGCCGCCATAGGTGTCGACGATGATCTTGCGGCCGGTCAGGCCGGCATCGCCGTCGGGGCCGCCGATCACGAACTTGCCGGTCGGATTGACGTGCCAGGTGGTGTCCTTCGAGATCCAGCCATCGGGCAGGGTCTGACGGATATAGGGCTCGACGATCTTGCGGACATCGGCCGAGGACAGCTTCTCATCGAGATGCTGGGTCGAGAGCACGATCTGGGTGACGCCGACTGGCTTGCCGTTCTCGTACTTGACCGTGACCTGGCTCTTGGCGTCGGGGCCGAGCTTGGCGGCGGCGCCTTCGCCGGCATGACGGGCCTTGGCGAGGACTTCGAGGATCTTGTGGGCGTAGTAGATCGGGGCGGCCATCAGCTCCGGCGTCTCGCGGCAGGCATAGCCGAACATGATGCCCTGGTCGCCGGCACCGACATCCTTGTTGCTGCCTTCGTCGACGCCCTGAGCGATGTCGGCCGACTGCGGGTGCAGCAGCACGTCGATCTTGGCCTTCTTCCAGTGGAAGCCGTCCTGCTCATAACCGATCGCGCGGACCGCCTTGCGCGCCGCCGACTTCACCTTCGACTTGATCTGCTTCTCGTCGAGATGCGTGCGGACCTCGCCGGCGACGACGATGCGGTTGGTGGTCGCGAGCGTCTCGGCGGCGACGCGCACCTGCGCCGGGTCATGACCGGCCTTGATCGCCTCCTTGAAGAACAGGTCGACGATCTCGTCCGAAATCCGGTCGCAGACCTTGTCGGGATGGCCTTCGGAAACGGATTCGCTGGTGAAAAGATAATTCTGGCGGGACACGGTCGGGGATCCTTCCCAGGCTGCGAAAGCGGCGCGGGCAAGTCGCCTGCGCGCGGAAAAAAGCGCAGCGTCTTTTGCAGCGGAACGGTTCGCCGTCAAGGGCAGAAATTCTTTTGATCGATAATTCGTTCGTCGAGCCGAACAAAAAAACGCGGAATCAGGCCGTTTCAGCCGGTTCTTCTGCCAAGGCCTCGACGAGATCGATGACACGCCGGCGCACGCGCGGGTTCTTGATGCGCACGAAGGCCTTGGAGAGCTGCACGCCCTCGCTGGTGGAGAGGAAGTCGGCGACATAGGCCGTGCTCGCCGCATCGGCGAAGCCGCCGCCAGCGGTATCGCCGGCCGGCGCGCCCTCGAAGAAGAAGGCGACGGGCACATTCAGCATCTTGGCGATCTGCTGCAGGCGGCTGGCACTGATCCGGTTGGTGCCCTTCTCGTATTTCTGCACCTGCTGGAAGGTCAGGCCGAGCGCCTCGCCGAGCTTCTCCTGGCTGATACCGGCCAGCATGCGCTGCATGCGCACCCGGCTGCCGACGTGGCGGTCGATCGGATTTGGGAGTTTCTTCAGCATGGGCCGCTCACCTCACGTCACACTCAACCGCACTTCCGGTCTCGCGTCTACCGCCGGCCTCGGGCGGCATGGATTGGTATGCCTTGGTATGCGTTGATTCTTGGCAGCTATAGGTCGAAACTAGAGCGGTCAGGGAAGGCGGGACATGTCGGGACGGCATTTCAACGCGGGACGGGACGCGCTCGACTTCATCGATCGGCTGAGCACTCTCTCCGATCCGACCGTCGTCGTCGCAGCCCTGCGCGACAAGCTCGCGAGCTATGGTTTCCATGCCTTCCTGATCACCGGCTTGCCGGAGATCGGCGACAGGATCGACCCGCTCGTGCTCCTGAACGGCTGGCCGCCGGGCTGGTTCGACCTCTATCTGGAGAAGTCATTCTCGGACTGGGATCCGATCGCGGCCCATTGCAAGAGGACGATCGATCCGTTCGCCTGGGGGGATGTCTATCGCGAGGACGGAGCGTCGATCCGCCAGCAAGAGGTGATGAACCGGGCCCGCGACTTCAACATGATCGAGGGCTTCTGCGTGCCGATCCATGGCGAGGCGGGCTTCCAGGCCGTTGTCACCATGGCGGGCGACCGGCCGGACCTGTCGCGTCAGGCGCGCTCGGCGATTCATCTGATGTCGATCTACGCGCATGGCAAGGCGGCCGACTGCCTGCGGCCGGCCCGCCGCGAGCATGTCCTGACCGTGCGCGAGCGCGAGGTCCTGACCTGGTTCGCGATCGGCAAGACGACCGAGGGGGTGGCGGAGCGCCTGGGTGTCTCGGCCGGAACGGCGGAAGCCCATTTCGAGAACGCCGCCAGGAAGCTCGGCGTCAGGGGCCGCACGCGCACGGTGATCGAGGCTTATCGGCGCGGCGAGATCAGCATCTAGCGCATTTTCGAGCGAAGTGGATGCCGGTTCGCGTGAAGAAAATGCGTTAAAAATGACCTGGAGCGCTTCCGCGGTTCAGGGAAGCGCGGAAGCGCTCCTACGCGAATTCGGCCGCATCTTCCGGAATTCCGGAATACCCAGGAAACCTGAAAGGAGCCAGCCTGCTTCCCTCAAGCAAGGGGGAGGCGGCGATGATCCACGTTATCGATGCCGGGAACCGGCACCTCTACGGAGCCGAACTCGAGCAGCATTACAAGATTCGGCACCAGATCTATGTCGGCGAGCGCAAATGGATGGCGCTCGAACGGCCCGATGGCCGCGAGGTCGACCAGTTCGACAACGAGGACGCGACCTATCTGCTGGCGCTCGAGAACGGGCGCGTGATCGGCGGCACGCGGCTCGTTCCGACGGAGCGTCCGCATCTGATGGCAGACGTCTTCCCGTTCCTGGCTGATGTGCGCGGACTCCAGCGCGGCAGCGACATCGCCGAATGGACCCGCATCTTCGTCGTGCCGGAGTGGCGCGGCGCCGACAGCAAGGTCCTGCACACTGTCCTTGCCGGCATGTTCGAGCATTGCCTGGCCAACGACATCTCGGCGATCACGGTGGTGATGGAGACCTGGTGGATGCCGCGTTTCCTGGAACTCGGCTGGGAGGTCCGGCCGCTCGGCCTGCCGACGATGATCGACGGCATGAATTGCGTCGGCACGATCATCACAGTGAACGAAGACGCCTATCGCCGCACCCTCGCCTTCAAGGATATCGAAGCGCCGGTCATCCTGTCGCGCCGCGGCGCGAAGCGGGCTCCCGGTGAACGGAGGATTTCGCATGGCTAGTCAGCACGATGCGGACAGCAGCCGCGCCAAGATCGAATATGCGTTGGGACTGCTGACCACCCTGCTGCGCAGCCACCCCGTGCATCAGGAACTCGTGGACGTCGCCTATCGCATGGACCTGCCGGACGAGCTCTGGTTGGCGGTCCAGATCCTGTCCATGGCGGAGCCGGATCAGGCGAAGCTCCGGGATTTCCTGCTGATGAACCCTTGTCCGCAGCTGCAGCGGCTCAATCGGAATACACTCGTCCTGACCCAGGACGCTGCGCCGGCCTTGCACTGAAGCTTCGTCCGATCAGCTCAGGTCGCGAGCTGATCGGTCAGGCGGTCTCGAACGCGAAATAGGGCATGGCTTCCGCCTGCGCCGCGGGCGGAAGCATTTACTGCTCGAGGGTCTCGATCGGCGTGTCGCCGAGCGATTCGACGAGATCGACGATGCGCCGGCGCACGCGTGGGTTCTTGATGCGCACGAAGGCCTTGGTCAGCTGCACGCCCTCGCTGGTGGCGAGGAAGTCGGCGACATAGGTCGTGGTCGACGCCTCCGCGAAACCGTTCCCGATGGTGTCATCGGCAGGAGCGCCGTCGAAGAAGAAGGCGACGGGAACGCCCAGCATCTTGGAAATCTGCTGGAGGCGGCTCGCACTGATCCGGTTGGTGCCCTTCTCGTATTTCTGCACCTGCTGGAAGGTCAGGCCGAGGGCCTCGCCGAGCTTTTCCTGGCTGACGCCGGCGAGCATGCGGCGCATCCGGACTCGGCTGCCGACATGGCGGTCGATTGGGTTCGGTACTTTCTTCAACATGGCAGCCGGTCCCCTTTTGTTTTATCCGTCCAGACCTGTCGGTGGCCCGCTAAAGGCCCGGTCCGGCCGGCCATTGGCGGCCTTCCCGGTAGAAAGTTCCAAATGGGATCACCGTCTCCGCACTAATACTCCAGCGAGCAATAAGCTGGCAACTACACCTGCAAAGAAAAGGTCGCCGAAGCGGGAATAGACCGTCGGCGGACCGGCGCGCGGCAGGCTGGTGTCGATGACGCCGGTCTCGCCGAGCGGCAGCGACGCCCGGATGCGCCCGTAGTGGTCGACGACCGCCGAGATGCCGGTATTGGCGACGCGCACCAGCGGCAGGCCTTCCTCGATGGCGCGCAGGCGTGTCTGGGCGAGGTGCTGATAAGGCCCGCTGGTCTGCCCGAACCAGCCGTCATTGGTGAGGTTGAGCATGAAGCCGGGCCGCGGGCCGTTCGGCATCGCCGCGCCCGGGAAGATCACCTCATAGCAGATCAGCGCCGCCGCCGGCGGCAGGCCGCGGATCGACAGCGGCGTGCGCCGGTTGCCCGAAGCGAAGCCGCCGGGAACCGAGACGAATTCCGACAGTCCGACGGCCCGGATCAGCCGCTCGAGGACAGCAGGCAGATATTCGCCGAACGGAACGAGATGGACCTTGTCATAGCTGCCGGTGATCACGCCCTCGTCGTTGACGACCTGGATCGAGTTGTAGATCGGCGGCCGGCTCTCGCCCGGCAGCGTCTCGCCGGCGCGGGCGGCGCCGGTGATCAGCGTCGTGTTCGGCGGCAGCAGCGCGGCGATCCGCGCCAGCGCCTGCGGGGTGCGCCCGAGCAGGAAGGGGAACGCGGATTCCGGCCAGATCAGATGGGTGACGTCCTGCACGCCCGAGGTCGCCGGGCCGGTGGCCCGGTCGCTCAGCGCGAGATAATGCGACAGGATCATCTCGCTGTTGCGCGCGCTGAACTTCGCATCCTGCGGCAGGTTCGGCTGCATCAGCCGCAGCTTGATCCCGTTCACCGCCGCGACCGGCTCGGCCGGAATCCGCCAGGCGCCGAAACCGGCCATCGCGGCCAGCATGACGACCGCGAGTGCCGGCGCTCGCCAGCGCGCGGCATCGGTCTCACCGGTGCAGAGCGTTGCCGGCGCCGCGCCGATCGCGACCGCGAGGGCGGTAAGGCCGTAGAGGCCGACCAAGCTGGCGCTCTGCGCCAGCCAGGCCGGCCCGGCCAGCATCATGCCGTAGACGTTCCACGGGAAGCCGGTGAGGACATGGCCGCGCAGCCACTCGCTCAGCGCCAGCGCCGCGGCCAGCACCAGGATGCGGCCGGCGCCGTGTGGCCAGAGCGCGCGCGCCAGGGCGAAGCCGGCGGCCGGAAAGATAGCGAGGAAGGCCGGCAGCGCCACGACGCCGAGCGGCATCGCCCAGGCGAACTTGTCGGCCTCGACCAGGAAGGCGGCGCCGAGCCACCACAGGCCGGCGAGATGATAGCCGAAGCCCCACCACCAGCCCGCGCTCGCAGCTGCCAACAGGCGCCCACGCTTGGTTTCGGCAACCGAGCCGTCGATCAGCCAGACCGCGACGGTCATCGGCACGACCATCAGCGGCCAGAGGTCGAGCGGAGCGAGCGCCAGCGCGCCGCTGGCACCGCTGAGGAGCGCAATCAGCCGGCGCGGCCAACCCCAAGCGAGGATGACGCGATCGGCCAGCCCTGAAAGCTTGGTCATGCGGCGTCCGGAGCGGCTGGCGGCTGCTCGGCCGCTACGGGGTCGCGGCGATGGATACGCAGGCGCTTGACCCGGCGCGGATCGGCGTCGAGCACCTCGAACTCGAGATCCTCCGGGCCCTTGATCAGTTCGCCGCGCACTGGCACACGGCCGGCCAGCGTCACGATCAGGCCACCGAGCGTGTCGACCTCCTCGGCGACCTCGGCGCTCGACAGGTCGATCCCGGTCGCCTGCTTCAGCTCGTCGAGCGTGGCGCGGGCATCGGCGATGAAGCGGTTCTCGCCGGCCGGCGCGATCGGCGGCGCCTCGTCGAGATCGTGCTCGTCCTCGATGTCGCCGACGACGATCTCGACCAGGTCCTCGATCGAGATCAGCCCGTCCGTGCCACCATATTCGTCGATCACCAGGGCGATATGGGTGCGCGTCGCCTGCATTCGGACCAGAAGGTCGACCGCTGGCATCGAGGGCGGAACGTAGAGCACCGGCCGCAGGATCTTCGCCTGGGCCAGCGTCATCGAGAGGTCGATGGCGCCGAGGCTCGGCCCGGCAGCGGTTTCCGCCTCGCCGCGCGCGCGCCGGCCCGGCTTGGCGCGGGCGGCGATGAAGTCGAGGAAGTCGCGGATGTGGATCATCCCGCGGGGATCGTCGAGCGATTCGCCATAGACCGGCAGGCGCGAATGGCCGGCGGTGCGGAACAGCGCCAGGAGGTCGCCGAGCGTCGCTTCCGAGGAGACCGCGATGACGTCGGCGCGCGGCACCATCACGTCGGCGACGCGGCGCTCGCGCAGGCTCAGCACGTTCGAGAGCATCGCCCGCTCTTGCGGCGAGAGATCGGTGACCCCGCCGCTGTCCTGCGCCAGCGCCTCGGTGATGTCCTCGCGGATCGAGCCGCCATGGCGCAGGCCGAGCCGGTCGAGGAACTGGCCGAGCCAATGCGACAGGCCGCGGCCTGATGGTTCCGACGATGAGGTAGATCGGGTCTCGTCGCTCATGGCGCAGGCTGGTGCTTCTGGTTCTTGGCCGTCTGGCGGGGCTGCATGGGTTCCGGCTCGGAGCCGGCATAGGGATCGGCTATGCCGAGCCGGGCCAGCGCCGCGGTCTCCAGCGCTTCCATGCGCTGCGCCTGCTCCTCAGTCTCGTGATCCTCGCCGACGAGATGCAACAGGCCATGGATGACGAGATGGCTGAGATGGTCGCCGACGGACTTTTCTTCGGCCTGCGCCTCCCGGACGACCGTCTCGAAGGCGATCACGATGTCGCCCACCACCGGGCTCGCTGCGATCCGCTCGGGCGGAGCGGCCGGGAAGGAGAGGACATTGGTCGCCTTGTCCAAGCCGCGCCAGTCGCGATTGACGATGCGGATGCGCTTGTCGTCGGTCAGCAGCAGGCTGAGTTCCGCCCCCGGCGAAGGCTTGACCGGCGCGAGCACGAGCGCCGCCTCGATGGCGGCGTTGATGCGCGGCTTCAAATCTCCGACTTCGCGCCAGCGCCGCGACTGGATGCGGATATCGAGCGAGGGCCCGCTTGGGTCGGGCTCCGGAGTGTCGGTTCGCGGCGCTGTGCGCCGCGAACGAGGTCGATCGGTCATCGCGGCCGCTCCCGCGACAGCATGCGCTTCAGCCCGTCGGCATCGCCCTCGACGGGGGCGTCCGGCGCCGGCAGGGCGGCCAGCCGCGCCTCGCGCTCGTCGCGCTCCTTCCGGGATGCGTCCTCATAGGCCATGACGATGCGGCGCACGAGCGCGTGGCGGACGACGTCGCCCTCCTCGAAGCGGGCATGGCCGACGCCCTCGACGCCCGAGAGCAGCCGGACCGCCTCGACCAGGCCGGAGCGCTGGCCCGGCGGCAGGTCGACCTGAGAGGGGTCGCCGGTGATGATCATGCGCGAGCCCTCGCCCAGGCGGGTGAGGAACATCTTCATCTGCACGGAAGTGGCGTTCTGCGCCTCGTCGAGCAGCACTACGGCATTGCTCAGCGTGCGTCCGCGCATGAAGGCGAGCGGGGCGATCTCGATCATGCCGGTCTGCAAGGCGCGCTCGACATGGCGCGCTTCCATGAAATCGTTGAGCGCGTCGTAGATCGGCCGCAGATAGGGATCGACCTTCTCGCGCATGTCGCCGGGCAGGAAGCCCAGGCGCTCGCCGGCCTCGACCGCCGGCCGCGACAGCACCATGCGCTCGACCACGCCCTGCTCGATCAGCGAGACGGCATGGCCGACCGCAAGCCAGGTCTTGCCGGTGCCGGCCGGACCTTCGGCGAGGACGAGCTCGTGGCGCTTGAGCTGGCGCAGATAGGCGTCCTGCGCCGCATTGCGCGCCCTGACCGGACCGCGCTTGCGCGTCACCACCGCGTCGAAGGCGGCCTTGCCGGCATTGTCGGCGGGAAAGAGCGAGCGCTGCACATTGCTCTCCTCGATCGCGCCGTCGACTTCACCGAGATTGACGGCGGCGCCGGTCTTGGCGCGGGCATAGAGCGTGCGCAGCACGCGGCTCGCCTGCTCTGCGGTCTCGCGCGGCCCCTTGATGGTGACGTGGTTGCCGTTCGGGGCGACCACGACGCCGAGACGTCGCTCCAGATGCGCCAGGTTCTGGTCGTAGTGACCGAAGACCAGGCTGGCGGTCTGGTTGTTGTCGAAGGTGAGTTCGACCTCCGCGCCGGGCAAACCTTCGCGCGTCAGCGCCTCGTCACGGCGTGGGCCGCGCTCGGCTCTCGGATTGAATTGATCGGCCTGGGCCAATGCCGTTGTCTCCACTGGGAATGAGTCGGACAGGCGCAGTCAAAAGCCTTCACCACAACGCCGACGCCATCTCAACGCTACGCACTCGATCTCTCTTCAGGCAGCCAGACCCGGCTGCTCGACCGCGCGGCCGAACAGCGAATTCGAGCCGGCGCGTTCGATCTCGACCATGACGCGATCGCCGATCCGGTGCGTCGCGCTCTCGATCTGGACCGCCTGCATATAGGGTGTCTTGCCGGCGAGCTGGCCGGGATGCCGCCCGGTCCGCTCGAGCAGGACCTCGACCGTGCGCCCGACCATGGCGTGGTTGAACTCCTGCCGGTGCGTCTCGACCAGAGCCTGCAGCCGGTGCAGCCGCTCGTCCATCACCGCGAGCGGGACCTGCTCGGAGAGCTCGGCCGCCGGCGTGCCCGGGCGCGGCGAGTACTTGAACGAATAGGCCGAGGCGAAGCGCACATCGGCAATCAGCCGCAGCGTCTCCTCGAAATCGGCATCGCTCTCGCCGGGGAAGCCGACGATGAAGTCCGAGGACAGCGCGATATCGGGCCGGGCCTCGCGGATTCTGTCGATCAGCCGGCGGTACTCGTCGCCGGTATGCTTGCGGTTCATCGCCGCGAGAATCCGGTCGGAGCCGGCCTGCACCGGCAGATGCAGGAACGGCATCACCTGCGGCAGATCGCGATGGAGGGCGATCAAGTCCTCTTCCATGTCGCGCGGGTGGCTGGTCGTATAGCGGATGCGGGCGATGCCGGGCACCTCGGCGATGCGCCGCATCAAGCGCGCCAGCGTCCAGACTCGGCCATCGGGGCCATCGCCATGATAGGCGTTGACGTTCTGGCCGAGTAGCGAGACGTCCTGCACGCCGGCCTCAGCCAGTCGCTCGACCTCGGCGAGCACCTGCGCGACCGGGCGCGAGAATTCGGCGCCGCGGGTATAGGGCACGACGCAGAAGGCGCAGAACTTGTCGCAGCCTTCCTGCACGGTGACGAAGGCCGAGACGCCGCGGGCGACGATCGCCGCCGGCTTAGGCGCCGGCAGATGCCCGAACTTGTCTTCCGGCGGCAGCTCCGTATCGACGACGCGGCCGCGCTTCGCCTGGGCGAGCAGTTCCGGCAGGCGGTGATAGGTCTGCGGGCCGATGACGAGATCGACGGCGGGCTGGCGGCGCTGAATCTCGGCGCCTTCCGCCTGCGCGACGCAGCCGGCGACGACCAGCGTCGTCTCGCGCCCTTCAGCCTTTCGCTCGCGCTTCAGGTCACGCAGCTTGCCGAGCTCGGTATAGACCTTGTGGGCAGCGCGCTCGCGGATATGGCAGGTGTTCAGCAGGATGAGGTCGGCGTCGTCAGGCGTCGCAGTCTCGACATAGCCCTGCTGGCCGAGGACGTCGGCCATGCGCTGGCCGTCATAGACGTTCATCTGGCAACCATAGGACTTGATGTGGACTTTCTTCATCAACGCTGATCCGGCCTCAACCGCGTCTCCTTATCCCAATCGTCCCGAGTATGGGAATCATATCGCCGCCAATAGTCGCCACGCAATATCCGGGCCGCAACACTCCGCAGCAGATGCGAATATCTGGCTCAGCTGCGTGACCGGCCGGTGACGGCCTCCTGCCGCGCCCGCCGGATCGAGATCTCGGCGAGGCGCGTTGCCTCCTTGCGCGAGAGCTTGCGGCCCATCCGGATCGGTTCGCCCCAGGCGAGCTCGACGTCGATGGCGCCGGAATTGATCATCGCCTGCAAATGCGGCGCGAGTTCGGTATCGCCATACCAGGCCAGGGCCGAGCGTTCGGCCCGCCCGCCGCGCAGGCCGTGGAAGCCGGTATAGGTGATGCAGAGCGGGTAGATCGTGGTCTCGGCCTCGTCCGCCCCGCGCACGGCTTCGTGAGCGGCGCCGAGCAGGGAAGAGCGCAGCGGTACGATGCGCGTGCCGTCGCCGGTCGTGCCCTCGGCGAAAAGCACGACCGACTGCCCGTCCTGCAGGCGCTTGCCCATCTCGCTGGCGACGCCGACGGTGGCGCCGCGGCGCATCCGGTCGATGAAGACGGTGCGTTGCAGCGTCGAGAGCCAGCCGATCACCGGCCAGGTCGCGACCTCGGCCTTGGCGACGAAGGAGAGCGGTCCGGTCGTGCCGATGACGGGGATGTCGAGCCAGGAGATATGGTTGGCGACGATCAACCCGCCGTTTCCGGGCCGGGGAGCCTCGCCGTGTGCAGTGATTCGCACGCCGAAGCTGCGGCAGACCAGCTTCTGGAACAGCCAGGTGAAATAGAAAGGCCGCCCGAATCGCATCGCGACGAGCTGCGGCGGGATCAGGACGAGCGTGCCGAGGACGAGCAACGCGAGCCGCGCCATGGCGCCGGGACGGAGGCCTTTCATGCTGGGCCGTTCATTCTCTGCGCTGGCGCTCCGCTAGCGCGCATTCCGTTCAACCGGAATCGGCTGAACGACAGAATTCGCGCAAACTAAAATGCGGCACCGGCTATAATCGGGCTTTCCATGGGCGTCTACGCTGCGTGCCGCCCGTTCAGCCGAGACCGCGCCGCATCACCAGTGCGGCGACACGGCTGCCGTCGGGCTTGGGGTA
The DNA here is from genome assembly GCA_035998995.1 of Allobosea sp. Classification (GTDB taxonomy): domain Bacteria; phylum Pseudomonadota; class Alphaproteobacteria; order Rhizobiales; family Beijerinckiaceae; genus Allobosea. The sequence continues at coordinate 11,238 of DASYHC010000054.1, read as the reverse complement.
ATAGCCCTCGCGTCGGCCCACAATCTCGAAGCCGAGCCGCTGATAGAGGCCGATCGCCGGGGCATTGCCCTCTTCGACCTCGAGGAAGAGCCGTGCCGCCCCGCGCGCCGCCAGCTGCGCGAGATGGGCGCAGAGCAGCGCCTGGCCGAGCCCGGACCGGCGCCGTCCGCCGGCGACGACGATGCTGAGGATCTCTGCCTCGTCGGCGGCGACGCGCGACATCACGAAGCCGCAGGGCTCGCCGGCGCTGCCGATGAACACGCCTTCGGTCACCACTGCCGGATCGGCGAGCAGGGCGGCGCATTCGCCGGGCTCCCACAATCGCGCGAAGCCGCCTTGGTGATGCAGGGCCGCGACCTGGCGGGCATGACGGACATCGAGCAAACCGGTGCGGCCGGTCGCTGGCCGACGCCCGAACAGGGACTGGAACCAATCCATCGCCTGCTAGATCACGATGGTTTTGGATCGATTCGATCCAAAATCATAAAACGTGATCGATTCTAAGAGTTTAGAGCAGGATTCCTGCGAAGGACCGGTTCCCACTTTCTCGCATCCTGCTCTAGCGCCGCGGCAGCCGGGCGCGGTCCTGCGGCGTCGTTTCAGGCGCCTTGAGGTAGAGCGGGCGCGGCGGCGCGCTCTCGGGATCGGCGATCATGCCGAGCCGGGCCACCCAGATCACGTCCGGCGCCTTGGCGTCGTCGACGACGAGCGCGTCGAGCCCGATCGCCCAGGCCTCGTTGGCGACGGCGAGCGCGGCCGAGCCGACCAGCGAGACCGGGCCGGCGCCGATGGCGCGGGCGGCGTCGCGATGGTTGACCTGGCGGACGGAGACGAGCTGCTTGCCCTGCGCGTTCATCGCCTGGAACCAGACCTGGCCATGCTTGGCGTCGACCGCGGCGGCGACGACACGCCCGCCCTCGCGGCCGATGAAGGGCGCCGCGCTTGCCGCGAGTGTCGAGATGCCGATCGCCGGGATGCCGGCGGCGAGCGCAATCGCCCTCGCCGCGCTGATGCCGACGCGCAGACCGGTGTAGCTGCCGGGGCCGATGGTCACGGCGACGCGGTCGAGCGCGGAGAAGCCGCCTTCGGTCTTGGCCATGACGCGCTCGATCATCGGCATCAGCGCCTCGGCATGGCCGCGCTCCATCGCGGTCTGCTCGATCGCGAGGGGAGCGGGGTCACTGGTATCGAGCACGCAGGCCGAGCAGGCGCCGAGCGCGGTGTCGATCGCGAGGATGCGCATCAGGGCTTAGGTCCGGTCTGCGATGCGGGCGGCGATCAAACCGCCTCGACCTCGCGCACCTGCGGCAGGAAATGCCGCAGCAGGTTCTGGATGCCGTGCTTCAGCGTCGCAGTCGAGGACGGGCAGCCCGAGCAGGAACCCTTCATGACGAGGTAGACGGTGCCATCCTTGAAGCCGCGGAAGGTGATGTCGCCGCCGTCGCCGGCCACGGCCGGACGGATGCGTGTCTCGAGCAATTCCTTGATTGTCTCGACAGTCTCGGCGTCCTCGTCGGCGAAGAACTCGTCCTCGCTCTCGGCGAGCTCGTCGACCGGGGCGCCGGCGCTCATCAGCGGCGCGCCGGACATATAGTGTTCCATGATCGCGCCGAGGATGGCGGGCTTGAGATGCGGCCACTCGCCCTCGGCCTTGGTCACGGTGATGAAATCCGAGCCGAAGAACACAGCCGAGACGCCTTTCACGCCGAACAGGCGGGTGGCGAGCGGCGAGCGTTCGGCAAGCGCGGGGTCGCGCAGTTCGATCGGGCCTTCCGGCGAGACGCTGCGGCCGGGCAGGAACTTCAAGGTGGCGGGGTTGGGCGTGGCTTCGGTCTGGATGAACATGTCTTGTCTCCGGCGCCGGCGGGTCAAGGCCGCCGTTCCTGTTCCCGATATAGGCCGGACGCTGGAATGATTCCAGCAGTCGTGACTTCAGCTCACGCCAGTGCGTCGATTTCCTCGTCGGCGAGATGGCCGGGCACGATCGCGACCGGGATCGGGAAGGTGCCGGCGCCCTTGCCGGCGAGCGCGCTGACCAGCGGCCCTGGCCCATCACGGCCGGTGCCGGCGGCGAGCACCAGCAGCGAGATGTCCTCGTCGGCCTCGATCAGCTTGACCATCTCGTCGGCCTTGATGCCGGTGCGCACGACTTTCTCGGGCTCCAGCCCGGCGAGCGAGCGCACGGAGGCAGCGGCCGCGTCGATCAGCTCCTGCGCCTCGGCCTCGGCATCGGCCTGGACCATGTCGCCGACGCCGAGCCAGGTCTCGTCAGCTGGTGGGGTCACCACGCCGAGCAGCACGATCGAAGCCCCTAGGCGGGCGCAGCGCCGCGCCGCGAAGCGCACCGCCTTGGCGCATTCCTCACTGTCGTCGACGACAGCGAGGAATTTTGGGCGATGGCCCGTCTCATAGGACCGCCGTCTCTTGACCATTGTCGTTGCCTGCCGCCGATTTCAGGACGTGCCATGGTGACAGGCGTCGCAAGGTCAGCGCAAGCCTCCCTCACGACGCCTGCCGGATCAGCGCCGGCGCACGAAGCCGGTGATGTCCTTGACGTCGAGCATGATCGGCGCGGCGATCGCGGCGGCGCGGTCGGCGCCGTCGCTGAGGATGCCGTCGATATGGCTGGGGTCGGCCAGCAGCCTGCGCATCTCCTCGGCGATCGGCGCGAGCTTGCCGACCGCGAGCTCGACCAGCGCCGCCTTGAAGCCGGAGAACTGGCTGCCGCCGAACTCAGCCAGCACCTGCGCCTTGCTCTCGCCGGAGAGCCCGGCATAGATCCCGACCAGGTTCTCGGCCTCGGGCCGGCCCTCCAGCCCCTTCTCCTCGGAGGGCAACGCCTCGGGGTCGGTCTTCGCCTTGCGGATCTTCTGGGCGATCATGTCGGCATCGTCGGTCAGGTTGATGCGCGAATAATCGGAGGGGTCCGATTTCGACATCTTCTTGGTGCCGTCGCGCAGGCTCATCACCCGCGGCGCCGGGCCCTGGATCATCGGCTCGGGCAATGGGAAATAGCCGAGCTCTCCGGTGCCGAGGTTAAGCTCGGCGATGCGCTCGGCGAAGTCGTTGTTGAACTTCTGGGCGATGTCGCGGGTCAATTCGAGATGCTGCTTCTGGTCCTCGCCGACCGGGACATGGGTCGCCTTGTAGAGCAGGATGTCGGCCGCCATCAGCACGGGATAGTCGTAGAGCCCGACCGAGGCGTTCTCGCGGTCCTTGCCGGCCTTCTCCTTGAACTGGGTCATGCGGTTGAGCCAGCCGAGGCGAGCGACCGTGTTGAACACCCAGGCGAGCTCGGCATGGCCGGAGACCTGGCTCTGGTTGAAGATGATACTCTTCTTCGGGTCGACGCCGGCGGCGATATAGGCGGCCGCGACTTCGCGCGTGGCGCGGGTCAGCTCGACCGGGCCACCCCAGACGTCGAGCCCCTGCGTGATCGCGTGCATGTCGACGACGCAATAGATGCAGTCATGGGTCTTCTGCATCGCGACCCAGTTCACCAGCGCGCCGAGATAATTGCCGAGATGGAGCGTCGAGGTCGGCTGCATGCCGGAGAAGACGCGGGGAGTGAAAGCGGCCATGGGGCGCTCCGTCGTCAGGGCGGAAAAAGTCTTGAGTCGGGGGTCGATCCGCTCAGGAACGCGGCGTTCTGACGGATGCGCCGCGAAGGCGCAAGAGCCGTGGCGGCAGGACAGCGTCGAACGCGCCGAGCAGGAAGCCTGCGACGGCATAGGTTAGCGCCCCCGTGCAGCACAGTACGGCCAGCGCACCGGCCCGCCACAAGGCCGGCTGGTCCGGATTCAGGGCAGGGAGGAGCGGCCTGATCGTGGCTTCGAGCACCGCGAGCATGAGCACGGCGGCCATGATGATGGCCAGCATCGTCCTGGCATCGGCCCAGCGCGGCCGCCACAGGCCAGCCAGCAGCAGATGACCGCCGAGCAGCCCCGTCTGGACGATGAAGGCAAGGCTTGCCGCCAGCGCTCCGATCATCGCCGCATCGCGCCAGCCGAGCAGGAGAAAGCCCGCGAGCGCCGCCACGGTGACCGCGGCGAATCCAGCGATCAGCGGCAGGCGTGGCAGGCGGCGCACGAAATAGACCTGCCCAAAGACCTTGGCGGCGAGCGCGAAGGGCAGGCCGCAGGCGAAAGCGGCGAGCGCCGCCGCTGTGCGCTCGCGATCGGCGGCGCCGAAGCGGCCATTCTCGAACAGCACCGAGACGATCGGCTCGGCCAATACGAACAGCGCCGTGGCGGCCGGGATCGCGAGTGCCAGCCCGAGCGCCAGCGCCCGGCCGAGCAGGGCGTCATGGTCCGCCTGCGAGATCTCGCCCGCCATCGCCGTGAGCACGACCGTGCCCATGGCGACGCCGAAGAAGGAGAGCGGCAGCTGGAAGACGCGGTCGGCATAGTACAGCGCCGAGACCGAGCCGGCTTCCGTCGAGGCGATCTGCGTCGAGATCAGCAAGACGAGCTGTGCTGCCGAGGCCGCAAGCAAGGTCGCCCCGCCGGTCCTGACCAGCCGCGTCATCTCCGGCGACCAGCGCAGGCTCGGGCGCGGCAGGCTCATGCCGCGCAGGCACCACAGGATCATGACGAGATGGGCGAGGCCGGTCAGGCTGAGGCAAGCGGCGAGCAAGGTTGCGCTGGCATGGTTGTCGCTGCCGCGGAACGTTTCGAACAGCAAGGCTGCGAGCAGGATCGCGTTCATAAGCGCCGGCGCCAGCGCCGCCACGGTGAAGCGCCCCTCGGCATTGAGCAGCGCTGCGAGCAAAGCGGCGAGCGTGGTCAGCAGCACGAAGGGCAGCATCAGCCTGATATAGAAGGCAGCGAGCGCCAGCGTCTGCGGTTCGTCGGCAAAGCCGCCGGCGAGGCCGAGCACGACCCAGGGCGCGAAGATTTCGGCCAGAACGACGAATCCAATCAGCAAAAGCCCGAGCTGGCTTGCTGCCGCGCCGGCGAAGCGCTTGGCTTCCTCCTCGCCGCGCTCGGCCTTGATCGCGAGATAGAGCGGCACGAAGGGTGCGTTCAGCCCGCCCTCGCCGAGCACGCGCCGGACGAGGTTCGGCAGTCTCAGCGCCGCCAGGAAGGCATCCGCCACGGGCCCGGCACCGAGCAGGCGCGCGATCAGCACGTCGCGGGCAAAGCCGAGCAGGCGCGACAGTATCGTCGCCGCGCCGACGACGAGCGAGTCGCGGGCGAGGCGGGAGGACGATGTCTCGGCCTCGCCCGCAGGGCTCACAGAATGAACCGGCTCAGATCGGCATTCTTGGCGAGGTCGCCGATGCGCGCTTCGACGTAAGCGGCATCGATCGTCACGCTCTCGCCACCGCGATCGGTCGCGGTGAACGAGATCTCGTCGAGGATGCGCTCGATCACGGTCTGGAGCCGGCGCGCGCCGATGTTCTCGACCGTCGAATTGACCTCGACCGCGATGCGCGCGATCGCCGCGACCGCATCCGCCGTGAACTCGATCGCGACCTGCTCGGTCGCCAGCATCGCCACCGACTGCTTGATTAGGCTGGCTTCGGTGTCGGTCAGGATGCGCTTGAAATCCTCGACATCGAGCGACGAGAGTTCCACGCGGATCGGCAGGCGCCCCTGCAGTTCCGGCAGGAGGTCGGATGGTTTCGAGACGTGGAAGGCGCCCGACGCGATGAACAGGATGTGGTCGCTCTTCACCGGCCCGTGCTTGGTCGCGACCGTGGTGCCCTCGATCAGCGGCAACAGGTCGCGCTGCACGCCTTCGCGCGAGACGTCGGCGCCGCCGCGGCCCTCGCGGGCGCAGATCTTGTCGATCTCGTCGAGGAAGACGATGCCGCTGTCCTCGACCTCGCGGATCGCTGCCTGAATGATCGCATCCTGGTCGATCAGCTTGTCGCTCTCCTCGGCGAGCAGCGGGCCATAGGCGTCCTTGACCAGAACGCGCCGGGGCTTGCCTTTCTGGCCGAAGGCCTTGCCGAACATGTCGGAGAGGTTGATTGCGCCGATCGAGGCGCCGGGCATGCCGGGCACCTCGAACATCGGCTGGGTCGAGCCGCCCGAGGCGACCTCGATCTCGATCTCCTTGTCGTCGAGCTCGTTGGCGCGCAGCTTGCGGCGGAAGGCGTCGCGGGTGCTGGCGCTCGCGGTGGCGCCGACCAGCGCGTCGAGCACACGCTCCTCGGCGGCGACATGCGCCTTGGCCTCGACATCCTTGCGCCGGCTCTCGCGCACGAGCCCGATCGCCACCTCGACAAGGTCGCGCACGATCGATTCGACGTCGCGACCGACATAGCCGACCTCGGTGAACTTGGTCGCCTCGACCTTGAGGAAGGGCGCATTCGCCAGCTTGGCGAGGCGGCGGGCGATCTCGGTCTTGCCGCAGCCGGTCGGTCCGATCATCAGGATGTTCTTGGGCGCGACCTCCTCGCGCAGCGGCCCTTCGAGCTGCTGCCGGCGCCAGCGATTGCGCAGCGCGATCGCGACCGCACGCTTGGCGTCCTTCTGACCGACGATGAAGCGGTCGAGCTCGGAGACGATCTCGCGGGGGGAAAACGACGTCATCAAACAGTTTCCTGGAACATGATCAGCGCGGGGCCGTCGCCGGTCTCGCGGATGTCTAGGGGCGTAAAGCCCGCCTTCTCATAGGCGCGGATCGCGGCGAGATTCTCCGGATCGGGATCGATCACCACTCGCGGCGCGCCTTGCGCCAGCAGGTGCCGGGTGAAGGCACCGATGAAACGCGTGCCATGGCCTTGGCCGAGCATGCCGGCCTCGCCGATGAACTGGTCGATGCCGCGCGTGCCCACCGGCTGATCCTGCAGCGGATAGTCCGGCCAGAGCGCGGGATCCCAGCTCTGCTGATGGGCAAAGGGCCGCCCGTCATGGCTGACGATCAGCGCCTCCATGCTGGGGTCGCCGAGGATGCGCGCGATCTCGGCGAGTTCCTCGTCGGGGTCGCCCCACCAGCGCCGGACATGGTCCTGTTCGAGCCAGCGCGCCAGCATCGGGAAATCGTCAGGCGTCGCGGGGGCGAAGGCGTAGCCGTCGGCGACGAAATTCATGCGTTCTCCAGGCTTTCGATGACGAGGGAATGGTTGGTGTAGACGCAGATGTCGCCGGCGATCTTCATCGCCTTGCGCACGATGACCTCGGCATCGGCCTCGCCGTCGACCAGAGCTCTCGCCGCGGCGAGCGCATAATTGCCGCCGGAGCCGATCGCCATCACCGAGCCGTGCTCGGAGGGCTCGGGCTCGAGCACGTCGCCGGTGCCGGAGATCAGCAGCGAGACCTCCTTGTCGGCGACGAGCAGCATCGCTTCCAGCCGGCGCAGATAGCGGTCGGTGCGCCAGTCCTTGGCGAGCTCGACGCAGGCGCGCAGCAATTGCGTCGGAAACTGCTCCAGCTTGGCCTCCAGCCGCTCGAACAGGGTGAAGGCGTCGGCGGTCGCGCCGGCGAAGCCCGCGATCACCGCACCCTTGGCGAGGCGGCGCACCTTCTTGGCATTGCCCTTCATGATCGTCGGGCCGAGCGAAACCTGGCCGTCGCCGCCAATCACGACCCGGCCGCCCTTGCGCACCATCAGGATGGTGGTCGCGTGCATCACGGGAGTCTGGTTTTCGGTTATCATCAACTACCTCGCTTTCGCCCACTTATGCTCGAACGGCTCGTCTTCCAAGCGTGCCAGTCGAAATGGAGTCGTTAACCAAGAATCAGAGCCGTAGTTAATGGAGTCTTGACGAGAGCCTTGCGCGGAGTTATAAGAAGGCATGACTGATCCGGTGGCTTCCCTAAGCGCCCAGCTCGACCGGCTGAAAACACGCCGGCAAGCGTTGGAAATTGAGCTTGGGGAGCTTCTTGAGCAGATAAATTTGGCTGAGAGCGCGCTCGCAGCCATGCGAGAATTGAGAAGACGTCAGATGCCAGGGGGCGGTAGGAGCCCTGCGGCGGTCGATAGCACCAGAAAAAAGCTTCCGAGGGTTACCCTTGACTATCTAAGGAAGCATAATAATACAATTAAGGCCCAAGTAATTGGTATTCTAAGTTCTAAAAAGGATGGCAAAGCAGAGGCGTTACAGATTCTTGAGGAATTGAATAGGATAAACGACCAAAAATTTGATAGAACTTCCTTATCGCCTCAATTGTCTCGTTTAAAGCAACAGGGAATAATTAGCCATGAAAGTCCATATTGGAAATTGAACTATGAATAAAAAGAGGACGCTCGCGGCAACGAGCGCCCTCTTCAGAATGGTCGGGGGTAGTCTAACCGGTATGACGCGTCGGCTCTCCACCCACGAGATCTCGGTTCGAACCCGAGCCCCCGAACCACTCAAACTTATGATTCATTTCCGATTCGCTGTCTAGCTGCGCCACGCCTCGTCGGCTATAGCCGCTCCAAGATATGGAGTGCGCGTATGCGAACCGCTAGCGTCAGCAGGAAGACCAACGAAACCGACATCGCGGTCAAGCTCGTGCTCGACGGCACGGGCAAGGCCGAGATTGCGACCGGCGTCGGCTTCTTCGACCATATGCTCGACCTCTTCGCGCGCCATTCGCTGATCGATACCACGGTCAAGGTGAAGGGCGACACCCATATCGACGACCACCATTCCGTCGAGGATGCCGGCATCGCGCTCGGCGAGGCCCTGAAGCAGGCGCTCGGCGACAAGAAGGGCATCCGCCGCTATGCCGACGTCCACCTGCCGATGGACGAGACGCTGACCCGCGTCGCGGTCGATGTCTCCGGCCGGCCCTTCCTGGTCTTCCGGACGGAGTTCAAGGCGCAGAAGATCGGTACCTTCGACACCGAACTGGTGCGCGAGTTCTTCCAGGCCTTCGCCATGAACGCAGGCATCACGCTGCACGTCGAGACGCTCTATGGCGACAATGCCCACCATATCGCCGAGAGCTGCTTCAAGGGCCTGGCGCGGGCACTGCGTCAGGCGCTGGAGGTCGATCCGCGCGAGGGCGGCCGCGTGCCCTCGACCAAGGGCGCACTGTAAGGGACGACGATCATGGCGTTCTATCAGGCTCTGATTCCGCCGCCGGGCGCTGGCGGCCTGCGCGAGGAGGTCGAGCAGGCCCGGCTCCTGCCCGAGAGCTTCACCTTTTCGGCGCTGATCTTCGGCGGCGTCTGGCTGCTGTTCAAGCGGCTCTGGCTGGCCTTCATCCTCTATGCGCTGGTCTGGGGCGGACTGGTCTACCTGCAACGCCAGATCGGCTTTTCCTTTCTCGCGGTGATGCTGTCGCATACCGCGCTTGCGGTCTTCCTCGGCTTCGAGGGCCAGAACCTGATCGCGCGCAAGCTCCTGCGAAAGGGTTGGCGATTGGTCGACGTGATCGAGGCGCCGGACCTCTCCAGCGCCGAGCGCCGCTTCTTCGAGCGGGCTTTGCCGGCCGGTGCGCCGCCGCGCGTCGTCGAGGCGGCGCCGGCCCCCGCGCGCTTCGCGCCGAGCTCCGCGCCGGTGATCGGTCTCTTCCCCGAGGCGAACGGGCGATGAGCCAGACCGTCACCATCGTCGATTACGGCTCGGGCAATCTGCACTCGGCCGCCAAGGCCTTCGAGCGCGCCGCCACCGAATCCGGCATCGCCGCAACCATCCGCGTCACCAGCGATCCCGCCGAGGTCCGCGCCGCCGATCGGATCGTGCTGCCCGGCGTCGGCGCTTTCGCCGATTGCCGGCGCGGGCTCGACGCCGTCTCCGGCATGGTCGAGGCGCTGGAGGAAACAGTCCGGGGCAAAGGCCGGCCCTTCCTCGGCATCTGCGTCGGCATGCAATTGATGGCGAGCCGCGGGCTCGAATACGTCACCACCGAGGGCCTCGGCTGGATCGCCGGCGACGTCGCGCTGATCCGCCCGCAGGATGACGCCCTGAAGATCCCGCACATGGGCTGGAATACGCTGCATCCGCAGGACGAGCATCCTTTGCTCGCCGGTATCGAGACCGGCCCGTCCGGCTGGCACGCCTATTTCGTCCACTCCTATGCGCTGACGGCGGCGAAGCCGCAGGAGGTTCTGGCGCTGACCGATTATGGCGGCCCGGTCACTGCGATCGTCGTGCGCGACAACATCGCCGGCACGCAGTTCCATCCTGAGAAGAGCCAGAAGCTCGGCCTCAAGCTGATCGGCAATTTCCTGAGGTGGGCGCCGTGATCCTCTTCCCCGCCATCGACCTCAAGGAAGGCCGGTGCGTGCGCCTCAAACAGGGCGACATGGACCAGGCGACGATCTTCAACAACGATCCCGCCGCGCAGGCCGGGACCTTCGAGACGCAGGGCTTCCAGTGGCTGCACGTCGTCGATCTCGACGGCGCCTTCGCCGGCAAGCCGATGAACGCGGCCGCCGTCGAGGCGATCCTGCAGCGTGTCCGCTTTCCGGTGCAGCTTGGCGGCGGCATCCGCGACATGAAGACGGTCGAGGGCTGGCTCGGCAAGGGCGTCGCCCGCGTCATCATCGGCACGGCGGCGGTGCGCGATCCCGGCTTCGTCCGCGAGGCGGCGAAAGCCTTTCCGGGCAAGGTCGCTGTCGGCATCGACGCGCGCGACGGTTTCGTGGCTGTGGAAGGTTGGGCGGAGACCTCGGCCTTGGCCGCCGACGATCTTGGTCGCCGTTTCGAGGATGCCGGCGTCGCCGCGATCGTCTACACCGACATCGCCCGCGACGGCATGCTTGAGGGTATCAACTGGGACGGCACGATCGCGCTGGCCCATGCGCTGACGATCCCGGTGATCGCCTCGGGCGGCCTCGCCTCGATGGCCGATATCGAGCGGCTCTGCGCGCCCGATGCCGCGATCCTCGAAGGCGCGATCACCGGCCGCGCGCTCTATGACGGCCGGATCGATCCTGCCGCGGCGCTAGCGCGGCTTGCCGAAGTCTGACGCTCCGTTCGGATCGTGATATGATGACGCGATGAGCGTCTTCGAGGTTCCACCCCAATCGGCTCCGGCCGATCAGCAGTATGAACAGGATTTCTATTCCTGGGCACTTCGCCAGGCTGCCTTGTTGCGCGCTGGCCGCTTCGCCGAGCTCGATATCGCCAACATTGCCGAGGAGCTCGATACCTTGGGGCGCGCCGAGTTCAATTCGCTGGTCAGCGCGTTGCGCGTACTGATGCTGCATCTGTTGAAATGGGATCAACAGCCGGAGAAGCGCAGCCGCAGCTGGGTCGTCTCGATCGTGGTGCAGCGCGGCGAGCTCGCCGAGGTCCTCACCGACAATCCGGGCTTGAAGCCGCGGCTCGGCGAGGCACTGGAGCGTGCT